>NZ_JAPESW010000039.1 GCF_028527925.1 Cellulomonas fimi | reverse complement strand
CGACGGCGGGTCCGGTCACCGCGCGGTGCTCTACCTGCGCCCGCTGGCGGGCCGCGACACCGCGGAGTTCTTCTCCGACTCCCGCTACGGCGAGTTCTGGGTCGGCGCGCGGCCGACGCTCGAGGACGTCGAGACCGAGACCGGCATCCGCACCGCGCACCTCGACGACCTGCGCGACGCGCTCGCGAAGGACGCGGGCGCCGACGGCGTCCAGGTGCTCGTCGTGCCGGACGTCGACGAGGCGGTCGAGGACGTCGTCGAGGAGATCCGGGCGACCGAGGCCGCCGGTGAGCGCGACGAGAAGCTCGCCGAGGCGCTGTCCGAGCTGCGGCTGCTCAAGGACGCCTACGAGGTGGAGCAGATGCGCCTCGCGGTCGACACGACGATCGAGGGCTTCGAGAAGATCGTGCGCGCGCTGCCCGCCGCGCAGCAGCACCGCCGCGGCGAGCGCGTCATCGAGGGCACGTTCGTGGGGCACGCCCGCCAGGAGGGCAACGCCGTCGGGTACGAGACGATCGCGGCCGCGGGTGAGCACGCGACGACGCTGCACTGGATCGACAACGACGGCCCGGTGCGTGCGGGCGACCTCGTGCTCGTCGACGCGGGCGTCGAGGTCGACTCGCTCTACACCGCCGACGTCACGCGCACGCTGCCCGTCGACGGCACCTTCACGGAGGTCCAGCGCCGCGTCTACCAGGCGGTGCTGGACGCCGCCGACGCCGCGTTCGCGGTCGCGAAGCCCGGCACCAAGTTCCGCGACGTGCACGACGCCGCGATGCGCGTCATCGCCGCACGGCTCGAGGAGTGGGGCCTGCTGCCCGTCTCCGCGGAGGACTCCCTCCAGCCCGAGAACCAGCACCACCGGCGGTGGATGGTGCACGGGACGAGCCACCACCTGGGCCTCGACGTGCACGACTGCGCGCAGGCCCGCGCCGAGCTCTACCTGGACGCGGAGCTGCAGCCCGGCATGGTGTTCACGATCGAGCCCGGCCTGTACTTCAAGTCCGACGACCTGCTGGTGCCCGAGGAGTACCGCGGCATCGGCGTGCGGATCGAGGACGACGTGCTCGTCACGGCCGACGGCAACGAGAACCTCTCGGCCGCGCTGCCGCGCGACCCCGACGCCGTCGAGGCGTGGATGCAGGGCCTGCTCGGGCGCTGACGCTCAGCGGCCGTCGGCGTCGCCCGCGGGGGGCGTCGGCGGCTGCGGGTCCGGCGGCTGCGGTGCGGGCGGCGCGACGGGCGGCACGCTGGGCGACGCGACGGGCGGGGTCGTCGACGGCGCCGGCGGCGGGTAGGACGCGGCCGGGTCGGACACCGGGGTCGGCGGGGTGGCCGCCGGGCGCGCGGGCCAGCCGGACTGCACGCCGCCGACCTCGCGCAGCAGCTCGCGGGCCTTGTGCGCCTGCTCCGTCTGGCACAGCACCGCGTACGACGACGCGACGATCTGGCTCGACGACGTGAAGTCACGGCGCCCGCGCGAGAACGAGTACGTGATGACGGAGAACAGCAGGCCGAACGCGCCGCCGATGAGGATCGCGGGGATGAACGGGCTGCTCGACCCCGGAGGGCTGAACAGCGACAGCAGGAGGCCGACGAACAGGCCGAACCACGCACCCGACACGAAGCCGCCGAGCGCGACGCGCGGGTAGGACAGCCGTCCCGTGACGCGCTCGACCATGCGCAGGTCGGTGCCCACGATCGTCACGAGCTGCACCGCGAACGCCTTGTCGGCCAGGTGGTCCACGGCGCGCTGCGCCTCCAGGTAGGTCGCGTACGACGCGACCGTCTCGCCCTGCGGCGGCGTGGGGGTGCGGGGGACGCGCGGACCCGAGAACGACATGCCGCGATCCTCCCCCACGGCGCGCACGGATGCCACCAGCCGATGCGGTCCCGCCCGGTTAGGCTTGCCGCCGTGAGCAGCGTCGGGACCAGGGTCTTCGTCGCGCGCCTCGCCGGCACCACCGTCTTCGACCCGCTCGGTGACGAGGTCGGGCGGGTGCGCGACGTCGTCGTGCTCGTCCGCCCCAAGGGCGCCCCGCGCGCGGTCGGCCTGGTCGTCGAGGTCGCGGGCCGCCGCCGCGTGTTCCTGCCGCTCACGCGCGTCACCGCGATCGACGCCGGGCAGGTCATCTCCACCGGCCTGGTGAACATGCGCCGGTTCGAGCAGCGCGCGACCGAGACGCTCGTCGTCGGCGAGCTGCTGGACCGCACGGTCGACCTCGCCGACGGCTCGGGCCAGGCGACCGTCGAGGACGTCGCGATCGAGCTGCAGCGCGGCGGCGACTGGCTCGTCACCAAGGTGTTCGTGCGGCGCCGGCCCGCGGGCAAGACGGGTCTGCTGCGGCGCCGCGGCGAGACGCTGCTCGTGCCGGTCGAGGGCGTCATCGCGCTGGGTCGCACGTCGACGACCGCGCAGGGAGCCGAGCTGCTGCTCGCGCAGTACGAGGACCTCAAGGCCGCCGACCTGGCCGACGTGCTGCACGACCTGGGCACGACCCGCCGCCTCGAGGTGGCCGTCGCGCTGAACAACGAGCGCCTCGCCGACGTGCTCGAGGAGCTGCCGGAGGACGACCAGGTCGCGATCATCCAGGGCCTCGAGCTGACCCGGGCCGCCGACGTCCTCGAGGCGATGCAGCCCGACGACGCCGCCGACCTGCTGGGCGAGCTGCCCGACGAGCAGGCCGCCGAGCTCCTCGAGCTCATGGAGCCCGAGGAGGCGAAGGACGTCCGACGTCTGCTCGCGTACGAGGACAACACCGCGGGTGGTCTGATGACGACCGAGCCGGTCATCCTCGGACCGGAGACGTCGATCGCCGCGGCGCTCGCGCACGTGCGTCGGCAGGACCTCGCGCCCGCGCTCGCGTCGATGGTGTTCGTCGCGCGACCGCCGCTGGAGACGCCCACGGGCCGGTTCATCGGCGTCGTGCACCTGCAGCGGATGCTGCGCGAGCCGCCGCACGAGGCGATCGGCTCGATCGTCGACACCGACGTCGAGGCGATCCCGGCGGACGCCCCGCTGATGTCGGTCACGCGCCAGCTCGCGACGTACAACCTGCTCGCGCTGCCCGTCGTCGACGAGGAGAAGCGCCTGCTCGGCGCGGTGTCCGTCGACGACGTGCTCGACCACCTGCTCCCGGAGGACTGGCGCGAGACCGACGAGGAGCCGCGCGTGATCGTCCCCGCGACGCCGGAGACGCCCGCGGCGGGACGCCTCGGGGGCGGTCGTGGCTGAGCGGCTCGACCAGCCGCGCGAGACGCGGCGGGTGCTCCTGCCGCGCCCGCGCGTCGACTCCGAGCGTCAGGGGCAGTGGTCGGAGTCGATCGCGCGGTTCCTCGGCACGCCGCGGTTCATCATCTGGCTGACGGTGTTCTGCGTCGTCTGGATCGGCTGGAACACCCTCGCACCGGACAAGCTCCAGTTCGACTCCGCCGACCTGGGCTTCACCGCGCTCACCCTGGTGCTGTCGCTCCAGGCGTCGTACGCCGCGCCCCTGATCCTGCTCGCCCAGAACCGGCAGACGGACCGGGACCGTGTGCAGTTCGAGCAGGACCGGCAGCGCGCCGAGCGGAACCTCGCGGACACCGAGTTCCTCGCGCGGGAGATGGCGGCGCTGCGCATCGCGCTGTCCGAGGTCGCGACGCGCGACTTCGTCCGGTCCGAGCTGCGCAACCTGCTCGAGGAGCTCGCCGAGGAGCGCGAGGCCGAGCGCGAGCGCGCCGAGCAGGAACGGGCCGGCGAGGACCGGGCGGACCGGCCCGCCTGACCGCGCGGAGTTGTCGCACGGTCGCCCGGCGTCGGACCCGGGCTGCAGGACCCTGGTCCCGGGGACCTGCGCGGCGCCACCTACGATGAGGGCATGCCCCAGCCCGACCCGACGACCCTGGACGCGGCCGTCCGCAGCGCGCTGGCGACGGTCCTCGACCCCGAGATCCGCCGCCCGATCACCGACCTCGGCATGGTCCGGTCGGTGGACGTCGACGCGACACCCGCGGGCGCGCGCGTCCGCGTCGGCGTCGACCTGACGACGCCCGGCTGCCCGCTCAAGGAGACCCTGACGCGCGACGTGACCGCGGCGGTGCAGGCGGTCGAGGGCGTCGCGGAGGTCGTCGTCGCGCTCGGCGTGATGACGGCCGAGCAGCGGCAGGCGCTGCGCACGCTGCTGCGCGGCACGGACGCCGAGCCGGAGATCCCGTTCGCCAAGCCGACGTCGCTGACCAAGGTGTACGCGATCGCGTCGGGCAAGGGCGGCGTGGGCAAGTCGTCGGTCACCGCGAACCTCGCGGTCGCGCTCGCGGCCGACGGGCTGCGCGTCGGGGTCGTCGACGCGGACATCTACGGGTTCTCGATCCCCCGCATGCTGGGCGTGACGCGGCCGCCGACCAAGGTCGACGACATGCTGCTGCCGCCCGTCGCGCACGACGTGAAGGTCGTGTCGATCGGCATGTTCGTCCCGCCGGGCCAGCCGGTCGTGTGGCGCGGACCGATGCTGCACCGCGCGCTCCAGCAGTTCCTCGCCGACGTGTTCTGGGGCGACCTCGACGTCCTGCTGCTCGACCTGCCGCCCGGGACCGGTGACATCGCCATCTCGGTCGCGCAGCTGCTGCCGGGGTCGGAGATCGTCGTCGTCACGACCCCGCAGGCCGCGGCCGCGGAGGTCGCCGAGCGCGCCGGGTCCGTCGCCGTGCAGACGCGCCAGCACGTCGTGGGCGTCGTCGAGAACATGTCCTGGCTCGAGCAGCCCGACGGCTCACGTCTGGAGATCTTCGGGTCCGGAGGCGGCGCGCGGGTCGCGGAGAACCTCGGCCGGCTGACGGGCGGCGACGTGCCGCTGCTGGGCCAGGTGCCGCTCGACGTGACGCTCCGCGAGGCGGGCGACGCGGGGACGCCCGTCGTCCTGTCCGCTCCGGACTCCCCCGCCGCCCGGGCGCTGCGGGAGGTCGCGCGCGGCCTGTCGTCCCGCCGCCGCAACCTCGCGGGCCGCTCCCTGGGCCTCACGCCGTCCGCCCGCTGACCGAGCAGCTCGACCGCCGGCGCGCGTCGGGCGGTTCCGGCCGCGCGTCGACCGACTCGCGCCCTCGTGTGCGGACCCCGAGGGTTCGGTTCAGTGAGTGCCCGTCAGGGATCGGCACCCGCTCGTTCCGAGCTCGCCCCGCCCTGCTGCTCGACCCGGCGGTCGCCCGCCGGCGGTGCCGACGGAGCCGTCCGCGGTGACCGGTCGGCCACGACGCGACTTCGCCGCGGCACCGAGACATTGATGTCGCACCGACGAGGCGAAGCCTCCGTATCGGCAAGCGGCTCTCTCACTCAGGCCTCGGCATCACCCGGTGGGTGTTTGAAGTTGTTCGGTTGTGTGTGATGATGTCGGGGTGTTGGCGAGCCAGCGGCAGGAGCACATCCTCGCGGTCGTCCGGGCGCACGGCGCGGCCCGGGTGGCTGACCTCGTCGCGAGCCTCGACGTCTCCGACATGACCGTCCGGCGCGACATCGCGGAGCTCGCGCGCGCGGGCCTGGTCCGTCGCGTGCACGGCGGGGCCGTGGCCCCCGACACGGGCGGCCGCCCGACCGACGAGCCCGGCTTCGAGGCCAAGCGCACGTGGGCCCAGGACGAGAAGCGGGCGATCGCGCGCGCCGCGCTGGCGACGGTCGAGCCCGGCCAGTCGGTCGCGCTGTCCGCGGGCACGACGACGCACCTGCTCGCCGAGCTGATCGCCGCGACCCCCACGCTGCGGCCGCTCACCGTCGTGACGAACGCCGTCGGCGCCGCCGACGTCCTGCACCGCGCGGCGCCCGGCGACGACCGGCTCGAGGTCATCCTCACGGGCGGCGTCCGCACGCCGTCCGACGCGCTCGTCGGGCCCGTCGCCGACCAGGCCCTCGCGCGCCTCCGCGTCGACCGCACCTACCTCGGCGTGCACGGCGTCGACGCGGACGGTCTCACGACGCCGAACCTCGCCGAGGCCGCGACGAACCGTGCACTGATCGCCGCCGCGGCGGCCACGACCGTCCTCGCCGACCACACCAAGTGGGGCGTCACGGGACTCGCACGCATCGCCACGCTCGACGAGGTCGACCTCGTGCTGAGCGACGACCGCCTGCCCGCGGACGCCCGCCGTGCCGTCGGTGCCGCGACCCGCCTCCAGCTCGCCCCGACGGCCGAGAGCACCGCAGGAACCGCCGCCTCCACCGACGCGGGCAGCGACCGCGACGGCGACGGTCCCCGCACCCCCGTCGCGCACGGCCGCACGTCGACCGCGACACCCGTCGCCCCCTGACCGGACCCGCCACCACCACCCCGGAGAGCGCCCGTGAGCACCACCCCGCCCGCCGTCCGCAAGACGGTCACGCACATGGCCGACGGCCGCGAGCTCGTCTACTTCGACGACAGCGAGCCGTACGTCTCGGGCGCCGCGACGCGCCGGCTCGACGACCCGCGCCCGCTGCCCGACCGCTTCGCGCCGGTCGTCGACGAGCACGGCGTCGCGCACCCGATCACCGGGCCGGAGCTGCGGCGGGACCCGCTCACGGGCGACTGGGTGGCGATCGCCGCGCACCGCATGAACCGCACGTTCCTGCCCCCGGCCGACGCGAACCCGCTCGCCCCGGCGCGCCCGGGTGCGGCCTACCAGGACGGCGAGATCCCGGACACGGACTACGACGTCGTGGTGTTCGAGAACCGCTTCCCGTCGCTGCTCGCGGTGCCGGGCGTCGTCGACGTGCCGACCGCGGCCGACGGCGAGGACCTGTGGACCGTCCGCCCGGCGGCCGGGCGGTGCGAGGTCGTGTGCTTCTCGTCCGACCCGACGCAGTCGCTGCGCACGGTCGGCCCGCGTCGCATGCGCACGATCGTCGAGGCGTGGGCCGACCGCACCGAGGTGCTCGGGGCGCTGCCGGGCATCGAGCAGGTGTTCGTGTTCGAGAACCGCGGCAAGGAGATCGGCGTCACGCTGCACCACCCGCACGGCCAGATCTACGCGCTGCCGTACCTCGCTCCGCGCACGGCCGCGATGGTCACCCAGGCTCGTGCGCACCACGACGCGACGGGTCGCCTGCTGGGCCGCGACCTGCTCGACGCCGAGCTGCGGGCAGGCACGCGCGTCGTCCTGGAGTCGGAGCACTGGGTCGCGTACGTGCCGTTCGCCGCGCGCTGGCCGGTCGAGGTGCACCTCGCGCCGCGGCGCGACGTCCCGGACCTGCCCGCGCTCACCGACGCCGAGCGCGCGGACCTCGCGGACGTCTACCTCGAGCTGCTGCGGCGGCTCGACCTGTTCTTCGTCGACGACGAGTCGGCGATCCCCCTGCCATACATCGCGGGCTGGCACCAGGCGCCCGTGCACGACGGACGCGAGGTGTCCCGGTTGTTCCTCCAGGTGTTCTCGGTGCTGCGCGCGCCCAACAAGCTGAAGTACCTCGCCGGCATCGAGTCGGGCCTGGGCGCGTGGGTCAACGACACGACGCCCGAGCGCATCGCTGCGCGCCTCCAGGACCTCGCATGAGCGCCGGGACGTGGGTCGACGCGTGGTCGCCCGAGGAGGGTGCGCAGCGGGCGCGGACGCTGTTCGTGACCTCGTTCGACGTCGAGCCGGACGGTGTCTGGTCGGCTCCGGGCCGGGTCAACCTCATCGGCGAGCACACCGACTACAACGGCGGGCTGTGCCTGCCGATCGCGCTGCCGCACCGCACCTACGTCGCCGTGCGGCGCCGCGACGACGACCTCGTGCGGCTCGTGTCCGCGCAGGATGCCGGCCGGCTGCGCGAGGTGCGCCTGGCCGACGTGGCGCCCGGCACGGTCGACGGCTGGCCGTCGTACGTCGTGGGCGTCGCCTGGGCGTTGCGCGAGGCGGGTCGCGCGGTCGGCGGGTTCGACGTCGCGGTCGACTCGTGCGTGCCGTTCGGCGCGGGCCTGTCGTCGTCGGCCGCGCTGGAGTCGGCGGTCGCCGTGGCCCTCGACGCGACGCACGACCTCGGTCTCGCGGGTCCCTCGGGCGAGCCGGACGACGCGGGTCGTGCGCGTCTCGCGGCGGCGTGCGTGCGCGCCGAGAACGAGATCGCGGGCGCCCCGACCGGCGGCATGGACCAGGCGGCGTCGCTGCGCGCACGGGACGGGCACGCGCTCCTGCTCGACTGCCTCGACGGGTCCGTCCGGCACGTGCCCTTCGACCTCGCCGCCGACGGGCTCGCGCTGCTCGTGATCGACACGCGGGCCGAGCACGCGCTCGTCGACGGTCAGTACGCGGCCCGACGTGCGGCGTGCGAGGCCGCCGCGGCACGCCTGGGTGTCGGCACGCTGCGCGAGATCGACGGCGACGCGCTCGACGGCGCGCTCGCGACGCTCGAGGACGGGTCCGACGACGGCGCGGTGCAGGTCCGCCGCGTCCGGCACGTCGTGCGCGAGATCGGGCGCGTGCAGGACTTCGTCGCGCTGCTCGACGCCGACCGGCTGCGCGACGTCGGCCCGCTCATGGACGCGTCGCACGCGTCGCTGCGGGACGACTACGAGGTGTCGTGCCGCGAGCTCGACGTCGCGGTCGAGGCCGCACGGGCCGCGGGCGCGCTCGGCGCACGCATGACCGGTGGCGGCTTCGGCGGGTCGGCGATCGCGCTCGTCGAGGGCGACGCCGTCCAAGCCGTCGCGGCCGCGGTCGACGCGGCGTTCGCGGCCGAGGGTCTGCACGCCCCCGCGTTCTCCGTCGCGCTCCCCGGGGGCCCGGCCGCCTGACCGGCCGACGCGGTGCCGTGCGCGTCGGGAGATCGGTGGGGCGGAACGGCACCGGCGCGCGCGACGCGTGCGCCCTGTCGCCCCACGGTCCGACGTCGTCGCCGCGCCTCCGCGGGGCGGCGCCGCGGAGTCGTCGCGTCCCTGCGCGTCTCGGTCCGTCCCGGCACCGACACACACTCCAGCACGGGCGCTAGGGACGTCTGAGACACGCGATCCCGCAGGTGGTGGCGCTAGTACGCGCCGCGCAGTAGTGTTCGGCGCGGAGTAACACGGATGTCATACCAGGAGTGGATCCGCGTCCCGGGTCGGGCTCAGTACCGTTCCTCCGCACCCCACCACCTGCATGCGAGGAGTCCACCCGTGGGCGTCACCCGCCGGATCATCTTCCCCGCCCTGCGACTGCTCGTGTGGGCGGTCATCGCCGTCGCGCTCGTGCGCATCGCGTTCGACGGCGCCGACCTCGACACGACGAGCGACGCGCTCGTGCCGACCGGATCGGTGTCCGAGCCGACCGTCGCGGCGGAGTCGGGCACCATCACGAACGTCGTCACCGTCCAGGGCGCGGTCGTCGCGGACCCCGCCGTCGTCGTCCGCGCCACGCTTGCGGGCACCGTCTCGAAGGTGCTCGTGGCCGACGGCGCGGCCGTCCAGGCGGGCACGCCGCTGCTCGAGATCCGTCAGGAGACCCCGCAGGACCCCATCGTCAAGACCGACCCTGTGACGGGCGAGCAGACGACGACCGAGCGCAAGCCCAAGGTGACCGTCGAGGTGGTCAAGGCGCCCGTCGCCGGGACGCTCGCGATGCCGACGCTCAAGGACCAGGTCGTCGCGGTCGGCGACGAGGTCGGCAAGGTGTCCCCCGGCACGCTCTCGGTGAGCGGGACCCTGACACCCGACCAGCAGTACCGCCTGATCGGCGCACCGACCACCGCCCAGGTCACGCTCAACGGCGGCCCGGCACCGTTCGAGTGCACCGGCCTGCGGATCGGGGCCCCCACGAGCACCGGCGGGCAGCAGCCCGACGACGGCGCGACGACCAGCACGTCCGGCGCGCTCACGTGCGCGATCCCCGCGGGCGTCACCGCGTTCGCCGGCCTCGGGGCGTCGCTCCAGGTCACGAACGGTGAGGCCCTGGACGCCGTCGTCGTCCCCGTCACCGCCGTCCAGGGCAGCGTGCAGAACGGCAACGTCTGGGTCGTCGCGGCCGAGGGCGAGGAGCCGGAGCAGCGTGCGGTGAAGCTCGGGCTGACCGACGGCAAGCGCGTCCAGATCACCGAGGGGCTCGCGCTCGGCGACACGGTCCTGCAGTTCATCCCGGTGCCCGGCGGCGCCGGCGGCGAGGTCGACTGCGACGACCCGGCGCAGTACGACCCGGCGGTGTGCGGCGGATGAGCCTCCTCGAGCTGACCGACGTCACGCGGTCCGTCGTGCTCCCGGACGACCGGGTGCTCCACATCCTGCGCGGCGTGACCGTCGCGGTCGACGCGGGCGAGCACGTCGCGATCGTCGGACGCTCCGGCACCGGCAAGTCGACCCTGCTCAACATCCTGGGCCTGCTCGACGCACCCACGACGGGCGAGTACCTGCTCGAGGGCGTGCCGATCCAGCGTCTGTCCAGCCGGACCCGGACCGTGCGCCGCGGGCGCGACTTCGGGTTCGTGTTCCAGCAGTTCAACCTGCTGCCGGGCCGCACGGCGCTCGAGAACGTCACGGCCCCGCTGCTGTACGCGCGCGGCAAGCAGTTCTGGGGTCGCACGCGCCTGGCCGCCGAGATGCTCGACCGTGTCGGCCTCGGCGACCGGCTCGACACCATGCCGGAGAAGCTCTCGGGCGGTGAGCAGCAGCGCGTCGCGATCGCCCGCGCCCTCGTGCGGGGGCCGCGCGTCATCCTCGCCGACGAGCCGACCGGCGCCCTGGACGTCGAGACGGGTGGCGAGGTGATGGACCTGCTCGACGACATCGCCTCGCAGACGGGCGCCGCGCTCGTCACGATCACCCACGACCTCGCCGTCGCGGCGCGCGCCGAGCGGCAGTACCGGCTGGCCGAGGGCGTGCTCGTGCCGATCACGCTCGACACCGGCTCGCACTGGGTCGGCGACGTGCCGACGCAGGTCGCCGACCGCGGGGGCGCCGTCGAACGACGCCTCCTGCCCGGCACCTCCACGAGCACCGACGACGACGTGCAGGGAGTCCACGCATGACCGGGATCGTCGGCGCGCTCGTCGAGGCGTGGGACGAGCTGCGCATCCACAAGCTGCGCGTGCTGCTCGCGCTCATCGGGGTCGCGTGCGCCGTCACCGCGATCACGGGCGTCACCGCCGTCGTCTCGATGCTGAGCCAGTCCTTCAGCGAGCAGCAGGAGCGCCAGACGGGCCGCTCCGTCACGATCACGTTCAGCGCGAGCCCGCGGACCGAGAGCGCGCAGGCGGACACCGCCCGGCTCGACGCGACGTACCGCGAGACGCTCGAGCGGTACGGGATCGAGCACGCGAGCCGCCGCTTCTACACGAACGTCGAGGCGCGGTTCCCCGACGGCACGCAGCCGATCGAGCTCCAGGCGGTCGACGCGGAGTACGGCACCCTCATGCGGCTCGTGCCCGACGAGGGCCGCTGGTTCACCGATGCCGACGAGGGCGCCTACGCGCCCGCGCTCGTCGTCAACGAGACGTTCCTGCGGACCCTCGGCCACGCCGACCTGTCGTCGCACCCGACCGTCGAGGTCGGCGGTGACCACCCCGTGCTCGCGTCGATCGTCGGCGTGACCGCCGACCCCTACCCGGACGCCATGCCGAGCGCGTTCGTGCTCTACGGCCAGTACGAGCGGTGGCTCACCGGTGCCGGTGACGACGCCGCCGCGAGCATGGGGCCGTGGCAGCCGCTGCCCGAGCTCATGGCCTGGGTGCCGCGCGAGGAGCACCGCGCGCTCCAGAAGCAGATCACCCGCGACGTGCAGGCGGCCGTTCCCGGCTTCGACGTGTGGTCGAGCGACAACGACTGGGACCCGAGCATGATCGACGGCGCCACGAAGTGGGTCGGGATCGGCGTCGGCGGCTTCGCGCTGCTGCTCGGCGGGCTCGGTCTGGTGAACATCGCGCTCGTCACCGTGCGGCACCGCATCCGCGAGATCGGCATCCGCCGGTCGTTCGGCGCGACGTCGAGCCGTGTGTTCTTCGGCGTGATGCTCGAGTCGGTCGTCGCGACCGTCGTCGCCGGGCTGGTGGGCGTCGTGCTGGCCGTCGCGATCGTCAAGAACATCCCCGTCGACCGCGTGTTCGGCGGCGGCATCCAGGACATGCCGCCGTTCCCGTTCTCCGCTGCCGCGGTCGGCATGGCGGCGGCGACGTTCGTCGGGGCGCTCGCCGGCCTGGTGCCCGCGCTCTTCGCGGTGCGCGTGAAGGTGATCGACGCGATCCGCTACTAGGCGCCCTCACGCGCGGCCGGCGGGCGGCTGTCCTCGTCCCGGGGCGGCCGCCCGCCGGCGTCGCGCGTGACGTCCTCGTGGACCGCGACGAACAGCGAGTACGCCGTGCCGCCCGGGGTCGCGGGACGCGCGGCGAACTCGTCGGCGAGCTCCCCGAGCCGGGCGGTGAGCTCGGCGTACCCGTCGGCGTCGAGCCGCAGCCCGAGGCGCGTCAGGTTGACGGTCTCCGGGTCGACGAGCGCGACCTCCTCGAAGAACGCGTTCAGCAGCGTGCGGCCCATACCGGCCTGGTCGCGCAGCTGCCATGTCCGGCCGGTCGCCCGGTAGGGGACCTCGCGCGACCCCCGGGTGCCGCGGCGGACCGGCTGGGCGACGAGGAAGCCGCGGTCGACGAGCGTGCGGACGTGGTGGAGCACGGTGGCGGGGTTGCGGTCCAGGGCCGTCGCGATCTCCCGGTTGGTGCGCGGTTCGTCGAGGCACAGGCGCAGGATCCGCAGGCGCAGCGTACTGGCGAGCGCGCGGGCGTCGGCGTCGGGGTCGACCGTGAGGCCGGGCGGCTCGGGCGGCAGCGACCCGCCCTGCACCTCGTGGGCGAGGGCGCCCGCGTCGACCGTGGCGGGCGCGTCCGCGACGCGCGAGCGTGCGGTCGAGGACCCGTCGCGCGTGCTCATGCCACCACTCTCGCACACTGATTGACTTTTCCCAATCACTCGCGCCACCCTGGGTCCGTGACGACCCCCTCCCCCGCCCCGGCGACGGCCGAGACCGCCCCGCGACGGTCCCTCATCCACCACGCCGACTTCCGCCGGCTGTGGACGGGTGACGCGCTCGGTCAGCTCGGCACGCAGCTCACGGTCATCGCGCTCCCCGTCCTCGCGGTCGACACGCTCGCCGCGACCGAGTGGGAGATGGGCGTCCTCAGCGCCGCCGAGACGCTCGCGTTCCTCGTCATCGGTCTGCCCGCCGGCGCGTGGGTCGACCGGATGCGCAAGCGCAACGTGCTCATCAACGCCGACCTCGTCCGGGCGCTCGTGCTCGGCGTCGTCGTCGTCACCGCGCTCACCGGCCACGCCTCGATGCCGCTGCTCATCGGGGCCGCGCTCGTCATCAGCGTGTGCAGCACGTTCTTCGACGTCGCCCACCAGAGCTACGTGCCGTGGCTGGTCGGGCTCGACCACATCGTCGAGGGCAACTCCAAGCTCCAGTCGACGCAGTCCGTCGCGATGGTCGTCGCACCCGCCATCGCCGGCGCGCTCCTGCGCGTCGTCGCCGCGCCCGTCCTCATGGCCGTCAACGTCGTCACCTACCTCGTGTCCGCGCTCGCCGTCGGGCGCATCCGGCACCGCGAGCAGCCGCCCGCGCCCGAGACCCGTCGGCCCTTGCGGGTCGAGATCGCCGAGGGCGTGCGGTTCGTCGTGCACCAGCCGCTGCTGCGCCGCATCGTCGCGTGCACCGGCATCGGCAACCTCTTCGGCACGGCCGCCGGCGCCCTCAGCGCGATCTACGCGCTGCGCGTCCTCGGCCTGGACACCGCCGCGTTCGGCACCGTGATGTCCGCCGGGGCGATCGGCGGGCTGGTCGGTGCCGTGGCCGCGGATCGGCTGGCGCGGCTGGTCGGCGAGGGGCGGATCATCCCCCTGTCCGCCCTGCTGTTCGTCCCCGCCGCCGCGCTGCCGCCGCTCGCCGTCGTCGTCGACCTGCCCGCGCAGGTCATGCTCATCGCCGGGGGCTTCCTGTTCAGCTTCTCGGTCGTCGTCTACAACGTCGCGCAGGTGTCCTTCCGCCAGCGGCTGTGCCCGCCCGCGCTGCTCGGGCGCATGAACGCGTCCGTGCGGTTCTTCGTCTGGGGCACCATGCCGCTCGGCGGCATCCTGGGCGGGTGGCTCGGCACGCAGATCGGCGTCGTGCCGACCCTGTGGGTGTGCGCGGGCGGCGCGCTGCTGTCGACGATCCCCGTCGTGTTCTCGCCGCTGCTGCGCATGCGTGACCTGCCGCGCCCCGACGACGCCCCGACGGGCCAGGCGCCGACCGACGAGGACGCGACGACGCCGACGGCGTGAGGCCGCTCGGCGGCTCTCGGGGCACCGCACCGGCCGTCGGCGACGACGGGGCCCTCAGAGGTCGTACTCGACGACCAGCGGCGCGTGGTCGGAGAACCGCTCGGCGTAGGTCGGCGCCCGGTCGACGGTCGCACTCACGGCGGCGTCGGCCAGGTCGGGCGTCGCGAGCTGGTAGTCGATCCGCCAGCCCGCGTCGTTGTCGAACGCCTTGCCCCGCCAGGACCACCACGTGAACGGGCCGGGCCCCTCGCCGCCGAGCTCGCGGCCCAGGTCGTGCCACGACAGGTCGTCGAACCAGCGGTCCAGGTAGGCACGCTCCCGCGGCAGGAAGCCCGCGGCCTTGAGGTTGCCCTTCCAGTTCTTGATGTCCGCCTCGCGGTGCGCGATGTTGAGGTCGCCCGCCACGACCGCGTACCCGCCGTCCCGCGAGAGGTCCCCGAGCCGCGCGGTGACGTGGTCGAGGAAGGCGTACTTCTCGTCCATCGACGGGGTCCCGAGCGTGCCCGAGTGGATGTACGTCGAGACGACGGTGACCTTGCGCGCGGGAGCACCGTCGTGCGACGGGACCGCGAGATCGGCCTCGACCCACCGCCCGGTGTCGCCCGTGACCCCGGTCTTCAGCCCGATCCGCACCGCGTCCATCGGCAGGCGCGACGCGATCGCGACGCCGGCGCGGCCCTTCGTCTCAGACGCCTCGTGCGCGAGGTGCCACTCGTCGGCGGACAGGTGGTCGGCGAGGATCTCGTCGGACGCGCGGACCTCCTGCAGCAGCAGGACGTCGGGCTTGCGCGCCTCGAGCCACTCCCCCATGCCGCGCTTGTAGGCCGCGCGGATGCCGTTGACGTTGACGGTGGCGATCGTGAGCACCGCACCATCCAACCCCACGCCGCCGACAGGCCCGACGCCCTCCCGCCGGGCCCGTCGACGACGCGGTGGTCACTCGCCGCGGTAGGCGGCCTCCAGCGCGGCGATGTCGAGCTTCTTCTGCGTGAGCATCACCTGCGTCGCGCGTGCGGCACCTTCGGGGTCGGCATCGGGCGACATGGTCCACATCGCGAGCTGACGCGGGACGACCTGCCACGACAGGCCGTAGCGGTCGGTGAGCCAGCCGCACGCGACCTCCTCGCCGCCGCCCTCGAGGAGCGCGTCCCAGTACTGGTCGAGGGTCTCCTGGTCGTCGACGTCGACGAGGAACGAGAACGCGGCGTTGAGCGTGAGCGAGGCGCCGGCGGCGATGGCCGTGACCGGCATGCCGTCCAGCACGAACTCGACGAGGAACGGGTCGCCCTTCTTGACGTCCGGCATGTCGGCGGGCGCGTGGACGACGTTCGTGATCTTCGAGTTCGGGAAGATCGAGACGTAGAACTCCGCGGCCTCGACGGCGTTGTCGTGGTACCAGAGGTGCGGCTGGACGATGCCCATGGTGGGTCCTCCCGGGATGCGGCGGGTCGATCTCGTCGTCGACCACTCTCCTCCCGACAGACCGGCCCCGGTACCCGCACTCATCGGGGTACCGGGGCCGGTGTCGGACCGGGCGGGCGGATCAGCCCGCGAGCCGCTCCGCGGTGTCGACGACGTTGCTCAGCAGCATCGCGCGCGTCATGGGCCCGACGCCGCCCGGGTTGGGCGACACCCACGACGCGATCTCGTGGACGCCGGGGTCGACGTCGCCGACGACGCGGCTCTTGCCGGTCTCCGGGTCGGTCGCGCGGGAGACGCCGACGTCGATGACGACGGCGCCCGGCTTGACGATGTCGGCCGTGATGATCCCCGGCACGCCCGCCGCGGCGACGATCACGTCGGCGTTGCGGGTGTGCTCCGCGAGGTCCTCGGTGCCCGTGTGCGTGAGCGTGACGGTCGCGTTGATCTCCCGCCGGGTGAGCAGCAGCCCGATCGACCGGCCGACGGTCACGCCTCGCCCGACGACGACCACGTCCGCGCCCCGCAGGTCGACGTCGTGCCGCAGCAGCAGGTCGACGATGCCGCGCGGGGTGCACGGCAGCGGGCTCGTGACGGGCTCGTTGACGCGCAGGACCAGCCGCCCCAGGTTCGTCGGGTGCAGGCCGTCGGCGTCCTTGTCGGGGTCGATGAGCTCGAGCACGCGGTTGGTGTCGATCCCGCGCGGCAGCGGCAGCTGCACGATGAACCCGGTGCACTCCGGGTCCTCGTTGAGCCGACGGACCGCCGCCTCGATGTCCTCCTGCGTCGCGTCTGCCGGGAGATCCTCCCGGATCGACGCGATGCCGACCTCGGCGCAGTCACGGTGCTTGCCCTCGACGTACCAGCGCGAGCCGGGGTCGTCGCCGACGAGCAGCGTCCCGAGGCCCGGGCGGATACCACGGGTCGCGAGGGCGGCGACGCGCTCCGCGAGCTCGCCCTTGATGCGCGCCGCCGTGGCCTTGCCGTCGAGGATCTGTGCCGTCATGTGCGCCGCCTCAGTACTGCTGGAGGCCGGAGTACAGCGGGAACGCCTCGGCCAGCTTCGCCACACGGGCCCGCAGCGCCTCGACGTCGGTCGACGCACCGCCGACGAGCGCGGTCGCGATGATGTCGGCGACCTCGGTGAACTCGGCGTCGCCGAAGCCGCGGGTCGCGAGCGCGGGCGTGCCGATGCGCAGACCGGAGGTGACGCGCGGGGGACGCGGGTCGAACGGCACCGCGTTGCGGTTCACGGTGATGCCCGCGGCGTGCAGGAGGTCCTCGGCCTGCTGGCCGTCGAGGTCCGAGTGCCGCAGGTCGACGAGCACGAGGTGCACGTCGGTGCCGCCCGTGAGGACCGAGACGCCCGCGTTCGAGACGTCGGTCGCGGTGAGGCGGTCCGCGATGATGCGCGCACCGTCGATGGTCCGCTGCTGGCGGTCCTTGAAGTCCTCGGTGCCGGCGACCTTGAACGACACGGCCTTGGCGGCGATGACGTGCATGAGCGGGCCGCCCTGCTGGCCCGGGAACACCGCGGAGTCGATCTTCTTGGCGTACTCCTCGCGGCTCAGGATGAAGCCCGAGCGGGGGCCGCCGATCGTCTTGTGCACCGTCGAGGAGACGACGTCCGCGTGCGGCACCGGCGACGGGTGCAGGCCCGCGGCGACGAGACCCGCGAAGTGCGCCATGTCGACCCAGAGCTTCGCGCCCACCTCGTCGGCGATCTCGCGCATCGCGGCGAAGTCGAGGTGGCGGGGGTAGGCCGACCAGCCGCCGATGATGACGTCGGGGCGGTGCTCGAGCGCGGCCGCGCGGATCGCCTCGGGCTCGATGCGGAACGTCTGCGGGTCCACGCCGTACGCGGCGACGTCGTAGAGCTTGCCGGAGAAGTTGATCTTCATGCCGTGCGTGAGGTGGCCGCCGTGCGCCAGCTCGAGGCCGAGGATCTTGTCGCCCGCGTTGATGAGCGCGTGCAGCACGGCGGCGTTGGCGGTGGCGCCCGAGTGCGGCTGGACGTTCGCGTGCTCGGCACCGAACAGGGCCTTCGCGCGGTCGATCGCGATGTTCTCCGCGATGTCGACCTGCTCGCAGCCGCCGTAGTAGCGGCGGCCCGGGTAGCCCTCGGCGTACTTGTTGGTGAGCACGGAGCCCTGCGCCTGCAGGACCGCGCGCGGCACGAAGTTCTCGGAGGCGATCATCTCGAGCGTGCCCTGCTGGCGGGCGAGCTCACCGTCGAGGACGGCGGCGATCTCCGGGTCGAGCTCGGAGATGTTCTGATCGAGGATCGGGGTCTTGTCGGCGCTCATCGGGCGACTCCCTGGGGCATCAGCGGACGGATCTTCTCGTGACGGGAGAGGTGGTACCGGCACGCGGGCGGGCACGCACACACTCTCGCTGGTGTGGTGACCGTGGGCCCAGGCGTCCGACCCGAAGTCTGCTGCTGCTCGTCGCTCCCCGGTGGTGACCCACCCGCTGCGCCAGTCGCGACCAGCAGAGCCTAGCAACACCGACGCTCGGGTCGTCAGAGGTATCCACGCACCGTCGGGGCGTCGACCGTCGTCAGCGAGCAGGCGGCTCGATGAGGTCCCACGCACCGCCGTACAGGTCCTCGAACACCGCGACGGTGCCATAGGTCTCGTGGCGGGGCTCCTCGCGGAACCGCACCCCGTGCCGGGTCATCCGCGCGTGCTGGTCGGCGAAGTCGTCCGTCTCCAGGAAGAACGCGACGTCGCCGCCCGCCTGCCGCCCGACAGGGGCGCCGTCACCGGCGAGAGCCAGCACGAGCCCGGTGCCACCGTCGGGAGGTCCGACGACGACGCGCCGCCACCCGTCGGGGAACGTCTCGTCCTGGCGGACCGTGAGCCCGAGGGCGTCGACGAAGAACGTCAGCGCCTCGTCGTGGTCGTGGACGAGGAACGTGACGTCGCGCAACCGGATCATCCGGCGAGCGTAGGGCCGCGGGACGCCGCGGGTGGGTCCGGCTACGAGCCGTCCGGGGGCTCGAAGACGGCGAGCCAGCGGCGCAGGAGGTGCTCGAGCTGCTCGACGTCGGCCGGGTCGAGCGCGTCGAGGAGGCGGCGCTCGTTGGTCATGTGGTCGGTGAACGCGGCGTCGATGACCTCGATCCCGCGCGGGGTGAGCGCGATGACACGCTCGCGCGCGTCGCGCTCCGAGACCCGGCGCGTCACCAGGCCGGCGGCCTCCAGCCGGTCGACACGCTTGGTCATGGCGCCGCTCGTGACGAGGGTGTTGGCGCACAGGTCGCCAGGCGTGCGCTCGTACGGCGCACCGGCACGCCGGAGGGTGGCGAGGACGTCGAAGTCGCCCTCCCCCAGCCCGTGCTTCCGGTAGACGGCGACGAGCTCGTCGGTGACGTGGTTGGCGACGCGGCTCAGGCGGCCGATGACGCCCTGCGGCCGGACGTCGAGGTCGGGGCGCTCGTGCCGCCACGCGGCCTGGATCAGGTCGAGGCGGTCGAGGCGGTCCGGGCCGCCGTCCGGGCCGGTCGACGACGAGCGCGCGACGCGCGCGGCGGTGCGGGGCGTCGGATCCACGTCGGTCATGGGTCGATCTTATCTTCCATGGAAGGTATGTTGTCTTCCGTGGAAGAGAAATCGCTCCGCTGGTCGCTGATCACGGCCGTCGCGCCGCTCACGTGGGGCACCACCTACTACGTGACCAAGCACGCGCTGCCCGCCGACGCCCCGCTCTGGGGCGCCGTGCTGCGCGCGCTCCCCGCAGGCCTCGTCCTGCTCCTCGTCGTCCGACGCCTCCCCCGCGGCTCGTGGTGGTGGCGGTCGCTCGTGCTCGGCACGCTCTCGATGGGCGCGTTCTTCGCCCTCATCTACGTGGCAGCACAGCTCCTGCCGTCGTCCGTGGCCTCGACCGTCATGGCGACGGCGCCCGTCGTGATGATGCTCGTCGCGTGGGCGCTGCTCGCGCAGAAGCCGCGCGTGCTCGCGCTGGCCGGTGCCGGGCTGGGGGTCATCGGTGTCGCCGCGATGCTGCTCACCGGCGGCGGGGAGATCCGTCCGCTCGGCGTCGCCGCCTCCGTCGCGGCGATGCTCATGTCCAGCGTCGGCTTCGTCCTCGCGACGCGGTGGGCCGACGGCGTCGACGTCGTCTCGTCGACCGCGTGGCAGCTCATCGCGGGCGGGCTCGTGCTCGTGCCGTTCGCGGTCGCCGTCGAAGGCGCTCCCCCGGCGCTCGACGGGCGTGCGGTCGCCGGCTTCGCGTACGTCTCGCTCGTCGCCACGGCCGTCGCCTACCTCGCGTGGTTCAGCGGGCTCCGACGGCTGCCGGCCGGGACGGTCGGGCTCGTCGGGCTGCTCAACCCGGTCGCGGGGGTGCTCGTCGGCGTCCTCGTCGCGGGCGAGCACCTGGGCCCGCTGCAGGTCACCGGGATCGTCGTCGTGCTCGCCGGGGTCGTGCTGGGTCAACCGGCCGTCGACCGCCTGCTCCGCGCCCGCCGGTCGAGAGGCGGCGCCCCCGCCGCCGACCCGGCGTCAGGTGGCGTCCCAGAGCCCGCGGTAGAAGGCGGTCCGCTCGGGGTCCGGCGCGATCCCGTAGGCGTCCAGTAGCGGCTCCTCGTACCCGGGGCCGTAGTTCCAGATCGTGCTGTAGGTCGCGACGGCGAGGTCGGCCCAGCGGTCGGCGACGCCCAGCGCCCCGAGGTCGACGTGGGCCAGCCACGTCCCGTCGTCGGCGAGCAGCGTGTTGGGCGCGCACGCGTCGCCGTGGCACACGACGAGCCGGTCGACCGGCGGCGGCGGTCCGAGCGCGGTGCGTTCCGCCGACGGGCCGCCCTCGCGGGCGTCGGCCGCCGCGATCCGCGCGTCGACACCCCAGTCGAACGGGCAGTCCTCGACCGGCAGCATGTCGTGCAGCGCCCGCAGACCGGCACCGATCGCGCGGACCGCGGTCAGCGGCTCGGCGACCCACCGCGGGTCGACCGCGCTGCGACCGGCCAGCGGGTGCGTGACCAGCCACGACCCCTCGTCGTCGGACCCGGCCTCCAGCACCGTCGGCACCGGCGTCAGCGGCGCCGCCCAGCGCAGACGCGCGACCTCCGCCTCGAGGTCGAGCGGCACACCCGCCGGCACCCACTTGACGAACCGCTCGGGATCGTCGAGCAGGAACGTCAGGCCGCCGAGCTCGTTGCGCCAGACCACCTCGCGCACCCCGCCCATGCCCTGCACGACGTGCGGCACGATCGCGGGGTCGACGGGACGCCCGGCGAGCTCGGCACCCGCGATCGGGAGCCGACCCGACGTCACGCGTCAGGCCTCGGCGCGGTCGTCGTCCCCGAGCATCTTGCGCAGGTACGCGTACGTCAGGTCGCCCGCGGTCTGGTCGTGCTGGTGCTCGTAGCCCTGGCTCTCGTAGAGCGCGATGTTGTGCAGCGAGTCGCGCCCGGTGAACACCCAGACCTCCTCGATGCCGTCCGGCAGGTACGGGAGGATCGCCATGAGCAGGCGCGTGCCGACGCCCTTGCCCTGCAGGTCCGGCGCGACCGCGAAGCGGCCGAGCGTCGCCTTGGTGCCCTCGATGACCACGCGGATCGAGCCGATGAGGCGGTGTCCGGACCACGCGCCGAGCGTGATGACGCCGTCCGCGCCGAGGTCGTCGCGGAGCTCGTCGAGGGTCTGCGTGAGGGGCGGGATGTTCGGGTCGCCGTACTGCTGGGCCTCGGTGACGAACGCGGCGCGGCGGAGCGTGAGGAGCTCTCCGGCGTCGTCGAGGGTGACCGTACGGATGTCCAGGTCGGCCTGCGTCATGGCGCCATCGTCTCAGCACGCCGCGCGGGCGCACTACTCTCGGGGTCGTGTCCGACGCCGCGTCTCAGCATGCAGATGAGCCCACCCACTGGGTCCTGACCCTGTCCTGCCCCGACCGTCCCGGGATCGTCCGGGCCGTCGCGGGCGTGCTCGCGGACCACGGGGGCAACATCACCGAGTCGCAGCAGTTCGGGGACCCGCTGTCGGGGCTGTTCTTCATGCGCGTGCAGGTGTCGGCGTTCGCGCCGCGCGAGGTGCTCGAGGGCGCGATGGCCACCGTCGCGCGCACGTTCGCCATGACGTGGTCGCTCGACGTCGTCGGCCGGCCGGTCCGCACGCTCGTCATGGGCTCGACCGCGGCGCACTGCCTCAACGACCTCGCGTTCCGGCAGCGGT
This sequence comes from Cellulomonas fimi, assembly GCF_028527925.1. Classification (GTDB taxonomy): domain Bacteria; phylum Actinomycetota; class Actinomycetes; order Actinomycetales; family Cellulomonadaceae; genus Cellulomonas; species Cellulomonas fimi_C. The sequence goes on along the minus strand of NZ_JAPESW010000039.1, from coordinate 12,550 downwards.
CCGAGAAGCTGCCCGTCGACCTCGTCGCGGTCGTGTCGAACCACACGACGCTCGCGCCGCTCGCCGAGTTCTACGGCATCCCGTTCCACCACGTGCCCGTCACGTCGGCGACCAAGGCCGCCGCCGAGGCACGGCTGCTCGAGATGGTCGAGGAGCTCGACGTCGAGCTCGTCGTGCTGGCCCGCTACATGCAGATCCTGTCCGACGACCTGTGCCGCCGCCTCGAGGGCCGCGTCATCAACATCCACCACTCGTTCCTGCCGTCGTTCAAGGGCGCCCGCCCCTACGCGCAGGCGCACGACCGCGGCGTCAAGCTCATCGGCGCGACCGCGCACTACGTCACCGGCGACCTCGACGAGGGGCCGATCATCGAGCAGGACGTCGAGCGCGTCGACCACACGCGGTCCGTCGACGACCTCGTCGCGCTCGGGCAGGACGTCGAGCGGCGCGCCCTCGCGCGGGCCGTCCGGTGGCACGCCGAGCACCGCGTGCTGCTCGACGGGCACCGGACGATCGTCTTCCGCTGACGCCCGGCGCGGGCGGGCGCGCACCCGACCGCTGACGCGTCGCCGCAGGTCAGCGGCGCACGGCGAATCGTTTCGCCGACCCGGGCCGCGTTGACCCCTCCCTGCCCCTCACGGATGCTCGACGAGCCGCCCGTCGCGACGGGCCGGCTCCCGCATCCCTGGGTCGAGGAGGACTCGATGACAGCCACGCGCGCACCCTTGCGCCGGTCCCTCGCCGTGCTCGCGGCACTCGCCGCCGCGCTGGTCGGGCTGCTCGCCACCATGCTCACGTCCGCGACGCCGGCGCGCGCCGCGTCGCTGCAGGAGGTGACGAGCTTCGGCAGCAACCCCGGCGGGCTGCGGATGTTCCTCTTCGTGCCCGACAACCTCCCCGCCCGGCCCGCGGTGCTCGTCGTCAACCACTACTGCACCGGGTCCGCGCAGGCGATGTTCTCGGGCGCGCAGTTCGACGAGCTCGCCACGCGGTACGGCTACATCGTCGTGTACCCGTCGACCAACCGGCCCGGGTCGTGCTTCGACGTGTCGTCGAGCCAGGCGCTCACGCACGGCGGCGCGAGCGACCCGACGAGCATCGTCTCGATGGTCCGCCACGTGCAGCAGCGGTGGACGACGGACACGGGCCGCGTGTTCGCGACCGGCACGTCGTCCGGCGCGATGATGACGCAGGTCCTGCTCGCGACGTACCCCGACGTGTTCGCCGCCGGGTCGGCGTTCGCCGGCGTTCCCGCGACGTGCTTCTCGACGTCCGGCCCGCCGCCGGGCACGACGTCGCAGGCGGGCTGGAACAGCGACTGCGCCCAGGGCCGGCTCACGCGGACCGCGCAGCAGTGGGGCGACCTCGCGCGGGCCGCCTACCCGGGCTACACGGGGCCACGGCCGCGCGTGCAGCTGTGGCACGGCACGCAGGACGACACGCTCAGCTACGTGCAGCACGGCGAGGCAGTCAAGCAGTGGACGAACGTGCTGGGCGTCTCGGCGACGCCGTCGTCGCGGGAGACGATCGGCACCACCACCCGCTCGCGGTTCGGCGGCACGGGCGACCGCGCGCCGATCGAGGCGAACAGCCTGTCCGGCGTCGGCCACAACCTGCCGGTCGACGCGGCGGCCGCGATCCGGTTCTTCGGTCTCGACCAGGCACCGACCCCCACGCCGACGACGCCCGCCCCGACCACGCCCGTCCCGACGCCCACCGCGACCACGCCGACGCCGCCCGTCCCGACGGACTGGCCGACGCTGCCGCAGCCCACGGCCACCTCCGGCCCGGCGACGTGCACCGTGGCGTGGACTGTCAACCAGTGGAACACCGGGTTCACCGCGAACGTCACGATCACCAACCTGGACTACGCGCCTGCGAGCGGCTGGCAGCTCACGTGGCGGTGGACCGCGGGCCAGAAGGTGACGCAGGCGTGGAGCTCGACGGTCACGCAGACGGGTGATGTGGTCGTCGCGAACAACGCCGCGTGGAACGCGAACATCCCTGTGGGCGGCAGCGTCCAGATCGGCTTCAACGCCACGCACACGGGCAGCAACCCGCCGCCTGCGGACCTGAAGCTCAACGGCCGGGCCTGCGCCCGAGCCTGACCGAGCGGACGTGACGACGGGCCCGCACCCCCCTGCGGTGCGGGCCCGTCGTCATGCATCCCTCCGGCGTCGTGGCGCCGAGGGGGTCGGAGCCCCTACGGCGTCGTGGCGCCGAGGGTGTACGAGCCGGAGCCCGCGTAGGCGTAGACGCCGTACCGGTACTGGCCGGCCGTCCCGCTGTACGTGATCGTCTCGTCGGCGCTCGACGAGGTGGCCGACGCGACCGACGCCCAGGACGACCCGTTCCACTTCTGCAGGTACAGGTCGAAGTCGCTGCCGGTCGGGCCGTCGAGGCACAGCCGGATCGAGCCGCTCGACGACACGGTCACGTAGCTGCCGGTCGGCTGGATCGCGGAGCGCCCGGTGCTGAGCGAGCCCGTGTAGGTGCGCGCGTAGCCCGTGCAGCCGGTGGGCGGCGGGTTCTGGCCGCCACCCGACGTGACGAGCGTGAGGCCGTACGCGGACAGCGCCTCGTTGACGGGCTGGAAGTACGTCGTCCCGCCCGAGGAGCAGTTGCCGGACCCGCCGGACGTCATGCCCTGCGCCTGGTTGCCCGCGACGAGCGAGCCGCCGGAGTCACCGGGCTCGGCGCACACGTTGGTGCGGATGAGGCCGGTGACGCTGCCCTGCGCGTAGTTGACCGTGGCGTTGAACGCCTGGATGGTGCCGCAGCGCCAGCCCGTCGTGGAGCCGGAGCGGCAGACCGTCGAGCCGACGGTGGCCTGCGTCGAACCGGCGACGGCCACGGTGCCGCCGCTGTAGTTGTTCACGGCGCCGATCGGCGTGTTCCCCGACGCGACGCGCACCCACGCGTAGTCGTTGCCGGGGAAGCTGGACCCGGCGAACGTGCCCGACGGGCTCGTCGTGGTCGCGCCGGTGCGGCCGCAGTGCCCGGCGGTGACGAAGCCGCCGGTGACGGCGAAGCCGACCGAGCAGCGCGACGACCCGCCGATGTAGTACGCGTTGCCGCCGACCACGTCGATGAACGTGCGCGGCGCCTCGGCCGTCTCGACGACCTTCACGGCGTCGGTCGGGACGCCCGCGGAGGCGACGAGGTCACGCGCCTGCGCGACCGCGCCCGCGGTGGCGTTGACGACGACCGAGTTGGTCGCGACGTCGACGTACCAGGACGGCACGGTCGACGCGACGGGGGCGAGCGCGGCGTCGAGCCCGGCCTTGTACCCGTCGAGGTCGGCGAGCGAGTGCCGGGCGACGATGGGCCGCGCGCCGGCGGCGCGGACCGCAGGGCCGTCGGCGGCGTCGGTCACGGCGACGTGCAGGACGTTGGCCTTGGCGTCGACCCACGCACCCGCGTAGTCGGCACCGAGGCGGGCGGACAGCCGCTGCTCGGTCTCGGCGGCGCCCGCCTGGAACGCGAGCCGGTCGCGGGCGGCGCTGCCCGAGAGCCCGAGGTCGCGCTGCATGGCGGCGAGGACACCGTTCGCGACCTTGGGCGCGGTCACGGGGGCGGGGGCGCCCACGTCGGGCTCGCTGCTCGCGGCCTGGGCGGTGGCGGGGGCGAGGACGAGCGCGGTGGCCACGCCGACGGTGACCAGGGTCTTCCTGTGCATGCGTCTCATGTCACAGCTCCGGTGAATAGGCGGATGACTGATGTCATTGGCATTGCGACTCGGATGCTACCCGCCGGTATCGAAAGAGTGAAACCCCGAGCACGACGAAGGGCCCGCACCCCTCCTCAGGTGCGGGCCCTTCGTGTTCGGCGGCGCGGGGCGGGCGCTGCGGATCGCCCGCCCCGCGACCACATCAGCCGCCGAACCAGCCGATCAGCCACCTCCACGAGGCTGCCGGCCCGGTGCCGAACCACTCCTGCACGTCGTCCCACCAGTGGTGCGACGGCCCGTGACCGTGGCCCGAGTCCTTCTCGACGAGCACCGCGACGGTCCGCGCGGGCACCGTCACGGTGCCGGTCGCCTTGTCCCACGTGGTGCCCTTGACGACCGGGTCGCTGCCGCGGGCCTGGATCGTCGACAGCGTGTAGCGGTCACCCGCGAGCGCCGCGATCGTCTGCGTCGTCGCCTCGTCCGAGGCGTTGACGACGACCAGCAACCCGTCGAGCTTCTTGTCGACGTCCTTGTCCCAGCGTCGGGTGTCGCGGTCCCAGCCGCCCTGGTCGGCGACGTGCATGACGACGACGCCGGGGGTGGCCTGCGGTCCGGAGCTGGGGAACGTGACCTTCTGCTCGATGAGGTCCGCCGACCCGAGCCGGAACAGCGGCGTGGAGAACCGCAGCCGGAGCAGGTCGTCGGCCGCCGCCGAGGCCGCCTGGATGTCGGCAGGCGTCGGCTTGAGCGCCGGGTCGGCCAGCAGCGGCTGCTGGAACGCCCACTTCGCCTCGTTGTCGGGACGCGGCGGCAGGCCACGCCCGAACCCGTTGTCCTGCTTCGACGGGTCGAACAGGTTGAACCAGTCGCCCGAGTCGTAGGAGTTCCGGTCGAGCGACTTGCTGCGCAGCAGGTCGGCGCCGGCGTGCCAGAAGCTCGGCGTCTGGGCGAGCGCGGTGGTCGACAGCGACACGGTGTTCATCCGGACGCGGTCGGCCATCGTCGTCGCCTGCGGGAGCTTGTACGTCAGCGCGTCGAACAGCGTCTCGTTGTCGTGCGCGTCGACGTAGGTGACGACCTCCTCGGGCGAGTCCGCGTAGCCCGCGGGCTGGCCGTTGTAGTCGAGCTCGTCGCCCCGCTTCACCGTGCCGTCCGACGCGAGCAGCTGGTACTCACGCAGGTTGCCGGCCATCCCGAGCCGCACCAGGTCCGCCGCGTGCTGGACGCGGGCGAGCTGGTCGGCCTCGGAACCGTTGACGGCGTCGCCGTTCGGGTCGGTGTACGCCCCGGAGCCGAAGCCCTGGATGCGCGGGTTCTCGTCGAACGGGCCGCCGCCGCGGACGGCGTCGCGCAGCCGGTCGGAGAACGTGCCGATCCCCGTGCCGCCGAGCTGTCCCTGCGTGGCCTGGTAGAAGAGCCGGTTGTCGGCGACCTCGCCGAAGTTCCAGCCCTCGCCGTACAGGTACACCTTGCGGCCGTCGACGCCGTCCTTCTTCGGCGTCAGGTCGTCGAGCGCGTCGCGGACCGCCTCCATCGTGGCCCGCGAGTGGTGGCCCATGAGGTCGAAGCGGAACCCGTCGACCTTGTAGTCCTTCGCCCACGTGACGACCGAGTCCACCATCATCTTCTCGGCCATGCGGTGCTCGGTCGCGACGTTCTGGCAGCACGTGGACGTCTCGACCGCACCGGTCGCGTTGAGCCGGTGGTAGTAGCCGGGGACGACGCGGTCGAGGATCGACTTCGGGTCCTGGCCGCTCGCGGCGGTGTGGTTGAACACCTGGTCGAGCACGACCTGCAGGCCGTCCGCGTGCAGCGCCCCGACCATCGTGCGGAACTCCGCGACGCGCGCTCCCCCGTCGGCGTCGACCGCGTACGAGCCCTCGGGCGTCGTCCAGTGCAGCGGGTCGTAGCCCCAGTTGAAGCCGTCCTGCGCGGCCACGGCGGTGACGCACGCCTGCTGCTCGGGCGAGTCCGGCGGGAACGACGCGAGGTCGCACTGCGGGACGGCCTGGTCGGCACGGTCCTCAGGGATCGTGGCGATGTCGAACGTCGGCAGCAGGTGCACGGTCGTGAGGCCCGCGTCGGCGAGCTCACGCAGGTGCCGGCGACCGGCGCCGTCCGTCGCGAACGCGGCGTAGGTGCCCCGCTTCGCCTCCGGGACCGTCGGGTCCGAGATGCTGAAGTCCCGCACGTGCAGCTCGTAGATCGTCTGGTCGACGGGCCGCACGACCGGCTGCTTCGTCTTCTCCCACTGCTTCGGGCGGTACTGCGTGTCCGCCAGGTCGACCAGCACCGAGTGCGTGCTGTTCAGCGTCAGCGCGACCGAGTACGGGTCGGTCACGCGGTTGACCTCGACGGCGTCCGTCGTCGGGGCGTAGACCGTGACCTCCCACAGGTAGGCGGCACCGGCCCACTTCTTCGCGCCCTCCACCGTCCAGGAGCCGTCCTCCTGGCGCTTCGCGTCGACCGACTGCGGCTCGCCGCTCGTGTCGACACCGCCCGACTTCTTCGCGGGCCAGAGGAGGAGGTTCACGTCCTGGGCCGTCGGCGCCCAGAGCGCGAGCGTCGGGACGCCCTTGCGCCACGTCGTGCCGAGCGCGCGGTCGTCCGCCTGGTCGGCGTAGAGGTCGTCGAGCACGCCCGGGATCTGCACCCCGGTCGCCGCCTGGAGCGCGCCGTCGGCGGCCTCCTGCGTCACGAGGAGCTCGCCGCGCAGCAGCTCGCGGGCCTCGTCGGCGGACGCGTCGACGTGCAGCGCGAGGTAGCCCTCGAGCGCCGGGAAGCGCTCGAGCTGCGCGTCGCTGAGCCCGCCTGCGTCGTACGTGAGGTCGACCGTCGTCGTCGCGCCGGACACGGCCCCGTCGGTCACGCCGAGCGAGCCGTCGGGTGCGCCGTGCAGGTGCCACGTCGAGGCGGCCGGGTCGGTCGCCCACTCGGCCGGCCACGCGATCGTCTCCGCGTCGATCCACTGCGCCCGCTCCTCACCCGTGCCGGGCAGCGGCGGGTCGGTGACCTCGATCGTGAGGACGTGCGTCGCGAGGACGTAGGAGAACGTCACGGGCTTGCCGCCGGGGACCGTGAACGGGATGTTCGCGCCGCCGGGCGCACCGCCCGCGCCGTAGTTCTCGTCCCAGGACAGGCCGTGCGCGACCTTCGCCTCGTACGAGCCGGCGGGGATGACGTCCGTCGTGAAGGTGTAGGTGCCGTCCCCGTCGGGGTCCTGCAGCCACGTCTTCAGGCAGTCGGGCGACCAGTCGGCCGCGCACCCCACCTCGGAGTTGTGCGAGCCCGGGACCGTGAGGATCGGGCCCTGGGCGGTCGACGTGAACCAGTGCGTGACCGGGTCGTAGTAGAAGGTCACCGGACCGGCCGCGGCCAAGGTGTAGGTGACGTTCGCGCCGTCACGGACACCGCCCGCGCCGTAGTTCTCGGTCCAGGTGCCGCCGATGGCGACCTTGTACTCGTACGTGCCGGCGGGCAGCGTGAAGGTCCCCGCGTAGACCCCGTCCGCCCGGTAGGTCAGCCGTGCGGCCTCGCACGCGGGTGCCCAGTCGCCCGCGCAGGTCATCTCGCTGTTGTGGCTGCCCGGCACGGAGACGACGAGGTCACCGGGGTCGGTGCCCCCGTCCTCGTCGCCGTCGACCCGGATGCCGACGCTCGCGAACGACGACGCGGCGGACCGGTGGCCGGCCGCGTCGACCGTGACCGCGCGGTACTCGACGAGCGCGCCCCGGGCGAGCCCCGTGACGTCGTGGTAGACCCGGGGGCTCGTCGTCTCGGACGTGCCCAGCGCGGTCCACTCGTCGTCACCCACGACGCGGTAGGAGAACGACGTCTGGCTCCACACGTCGTCCGCCACGTCGGCGCCGACGGGCGCGACACCGCTCACGGCCGCACCCGCACCGGGCACGTCGAGCGCGATCGGGCCGGCCGTCTCCGGGGCACCGACCGTCGTGCCCGCGCGCAGGACGACCGCCGACAGCGCCGGGATCGTGAGCGACACGGTGCCGTCCGCGGCCGTGACCGTGCCGGTCGTGCCGTACAGCCCGGTGAACGTCGCACCGGGGGTGAGCGTGTCGACCGTGACCGTCGCGGCGGCAGTGCCGTTGTTGAGCGCGACGAGGTGCTCGACCTTCTCCGACTCGTCGACGCGCGAGAACGCGTACACGCTGCCGTCGGAGTAGCGCTCGATCTGCGCACCGGTCCGCAGCGCGGGCGTGTCGGCCCGCAGTGCCGCGAGGTCGGCGATCGTCTCGTACAGCACCGTGTCGGTGTCGTAGCGGTCGACCGAGCCCGCCGTCGTGCCGTCGAGCAGCGCCTGGTCCGCGTACTCGTCGACCTGCGTCGCGAACAGCGACTGGCGCGCGTCCTTGTCGGTGCCGTTGAGCGAGCCGTCGCCGACGAAGCCCTGCTCGTCGCCGTAGTAGACGACCGGCTGGCCGCGGGTCAGGTACATGAGCGCGTGCGCGAGCTGCGAGCGCGCCTGCGGGTTGCTCGCGTTCTTGACGAAGTAGCCGATGCGGCCCATGTCGTGGTTGCCCAGGAACGTCGGCAGCGCCTGCGCGTTCGACGTCGGGGTCGTGTAGTAGTCGTCGCCCGCGAACAGCGTCGAGAGCGCCTCGGCCGACGACGAGCCGCCCGCGTACCCCGCGGCGGCCGACTGGAAGGTGAAGTCGAGGACCGCGTTCATGTCCGTCTTGCGCATGTACGGCGACAGCTTCGCCGGGTCGGCGTCGTACACCTCCCCGAACATGAAGAAGTCGGGGTTGCCGACCGACGCCGCGTGCTCGCCGATCGCGGTCGCCCACTGCTGCCAGAACTCGAAGTTCACGTGCTTCGCGGTGTCGATGCGGAAGCCGTCGATCCCGAGGTCGACCCACGCCTCGTAGACGTCCTCGAAACCCTGCACGACGCGCGGGTCCTCGGTCATGAGGTCGTCGAGGCCCGAGAAGTCGCCGTACGTGACCGACTCACCGGTCCAGGTCGAGTTGCCGCGGTTGTGGTAGACCGTCGGGTCGTTGAGCCAGGCCGGGACCTTGCGGTCGGCGTCGGCCGGGTCGATCACCGGCGTGTACGGGAACGACGTCGCGGGGTCGAGCTCCGGGAAGTCGTCGGTGCCCGCGTAGTCGGCCGGGTCGAAGGGCGTGCCGTCGGCCGTGCGGTACGGCTCGTCGTCCTGCTCGACGTAGTCGTACGTGCCCTCGGCGTAGTCGATGACGTCCGCGGTGTGGTTCGTGATGATGTCGAAGTACACGTCGATGCCGCGCGCGTGCGCGTCGTCGATGAGCGCCTCGAGCTCGGCGTTGGTGCCGAGGTGCGGGTCGATCTGCGTGAAGTCCGTGATCCAGTACCCGTGGTACCCGGCCGACGCGTCGGCGCCCGTTCCCTGCACGGGGTTGTTCTTGAACGAGGGCGTCAGCCAGATGGCCGTGGTGCCGAGCCCGTCGATGTAGTCGAGGTGCTCCCGCAGGCCCGCCAGGTCACCGCCCTGGTAGAAGCCCTTGTCGGTCGGGTCGAAGCCGGTCGTCAGCCGGTCGCCGGTCAGGCCGCCCGTGTCGTTCGACGGGTCCGCGTTCGCGAACCGGTCCGTCATGACGAAGTAGAAGCTCTTGCCGGCGCCCGGGTCGCGCACGGGCTCGGCGACGAGGTCCGCGTCCTCGTCCGTGTAGCCGCCTGCCAGGCCGAGGGGCGTGACCGACGTGCGGTGCGTCGCGTCGTCGTAGGTCACGCGCAGCGTCGTGGTGCCGGCGAGGACGAGCGGGCTGTTGTCGCCCGAGCCGTCGACGCCGTACGACGCGTCCCACGTGTCGTCCAGGGCGACCTTGTACTCCCACGTGCCCGCGGGGACCTCGAAGTCGGCGGTGAACGTACCGTCGCCGAGGGGGGTCAGCTCGGTCGCGTCGCAGGCGGGCTGCCAGTCGTCGGCGCAGCCGAGCTCGGACTGCAGGCTGCCGACGAGGGCCGCGCTGGTGGCCGCGGCGGTGGCGGGGGCGGCCGCCGCCAGTGCGGCGGTACCGACGAGGCCGGTGGCGAGCGTCAGGGCGGTGACGCCCGCGACGGTCCGGCGGGCAGGTCGGGGCGTGCGGTGTCTCGGAGGGGCAGAGGGGCGGCGCGACATGGCGACTCCTTCGTCGGCCCGGCACGGCGGTGTGGCGGGACGTCGCGACCGTACATTCTTGCTGCAAGTTGCAGCAAGGGTTTCGGGTCAATCGGTCCGACGAGCACGGACCGGACATCTCGCGACGCCGCTCACCAGTGCAGCACGCGCCCCGCGGGACCGCGCGTCGAGCCGGGCCGCCTCAAGGGCGCCCGCCGCCGGATCACCCCACGGGCGCCTCGAGCGCGCGCAACAACGCGGAGGAGTCCGCGACCGCGCCGAACACGCCGCCCTGCATCGTCACCATCTTGAGCGCCGCGAGGTAGTTGCCGTAGTCCGTCGCCCCCGTGCAGTCCGACAGCAGCAGGCACTCGTAGCCGCGGTCGTTGGCGTCGCGCATCGTCGTGTGCACGCACACGTCGGTCGTGATCCCGGTGAGGATCACGTGCGTGATCCCGCGGTTGCGCAGCACCAGGTCGAGGTCGGTCGCGTAGAACGAGCCCTTGCCCGGCTTGTCGATGACGACCTCGCCCGGCAGCGGCGCGACCTCGGGGACGATCTCCCACCCCGGCTCGCCGCGCGTGAGGATGCGACCGCACGGGCCCAGGTCGCCGATGCCCGCGTCGATCCGGCGCGAGCGCCACAGCTTGTTCGCCGGGAGGTCCGAGAGGTCGGGGCGGTGCCCCTCGCGGGTGTGCACCACGTGGAAGCCGAGCTCGCGCGCGACCGCGAGGACGCGGGCCGTCGGCTCCAGGCCCGCGCGCGTCAGCGAGAGGTCGTAACCCATCGCGTCGACGTAGCCGCCCGGGCCGCAGAAGTCCTGCTGCCAGTCGATGTTGAGCAGGACGGTCGTGGCGGGCGAGAACGAGCCGTCGTACGGCCACGCGTACGGGTCGGCGTCGACGGGGCCGAACACCGCGGTCGAGGTCGCGGTCGTGAGCTGCTCGGTCATGACAGGGCTCCAGACGTGGGGACGGGGCTGACAGGGACGGTCGTGAGCGCGGCGACGACGGCCGCGGTGCGCCCGACGGCGCCGAAGATCCCGCCGGACATCTCGACGCTCGACACGGCCGCCGCCACGAGGTCGGGGTCGACGGGGACGCACGCGTCGACGACCAGGAGGCACTCGTAGCCGCGGTCGTTCGCGTCGCGCATCGTCGAGTGCACGCACGTCTCGAGGCCGACGCCCGCGAGCACGAGCCGCCGGACGCCGCGCGTGCGCAGCACCAGGTCGAGGTCGCTCGCGTAGAAGGCGTCGATCCCGCCCGCGTCGAGCGCGACGTCGGCGAGGTCGTCGGGCGGCGTCGTGCCGGCCGGCGTGGCCGCGTCGTCCGGGGCGACGACGGACGGCGCCGCCGCCCGGACCAGGAGGACCGAGCCTCCGGCCGATCGCATCGCGGCACCGAGCGCACGGACCTGCGCGTCGACCGGCCCGGGGAGACCGTCCTCCGACGGGAGGACGACCAGGAGCGCCGTGCCCGGGCCGCTCAGGTCGCCGTCGTACGGCCACGGGTAGGGCGTCGTCCCGCTGACGTGGTGGTGCATCGCTCCCCCAAATGTGTCGGCCGCCGGGGACCGGGCCTCGGCCCCCGGCGGCGGGACGTGCGGTGCGGCGGGCGGACGGTCAGGACACGGTGCCCTTCACGCCCTGGACGAAGTAGTCCATCTGCTCGATCGTCTCGACGGGCGGCGTCTCGCCCTCGGGCACCTTCACCGTGCCGTCCTGCGCGACGACCGGGCCGGTGAACGGGCTGCCGCCGGCCTCGAGCCCGGCCGCGGCGGACTCGATGAGCGCCTTCGTCTCGGCGGTCACGCTCGGGCCGAACACCGACTGCACGAACGGGTTGGCGCCGCTCGCCATGTTCGCGCGGTAGTTGCCGTTGAAGTCGCTGCCGACGAACTCGCCGTCGATCGCCGTCTGCGCGATCTCCGTGTAGAGCGGCCCCCAGTCCCACTCCGACCCGGTGAGCCACCCCTCGGGAGCGAGGCTCGACGCGTCCGCGTGGTACCCGACGGTGAACGCGCCGGCGTCCTCGGTGGCCTCGATGATCGTCTTCGTGCAGTCCTGGTGCTGCGTCATGACGTCGACGCCTGACGCGAGCAGCGACGCGACGCGGTCGGCCTGCGTCGCCGGGTCGCACCAGCTGGTCGTCGACACCGCGGTGACCTCGACGTCGGGCCGGACCGACTGCGCGCCGCGCGTGAACGCGTTGATGTTGGCGAGCGTCTGCGGGATGGGGATCGCGTAGACGTACCCGAGCTTGCCCGTGGTGGTCGCGGCGCCGGCCGCGATGCCCGCGAGGTACACGGGCTCGTACACGCTGCCGAAGTACGTGCCCATGTTCGGGGGCGCGGGGTCGAGCAGGCCGCCCTGGTGGACGACGACCACGTCGGGGTGGGCCGCCGCGACCTGCTTCGCGGCGTCGAGGTGGCCGTAGCTCGTCGCGAAGATGATCGTCGCGCCCTGCGCGACCATGCTCTCCATCGTCGTCGCCGCGGTGTCGTCCTCGGGGATGTTGTAGGCGTCGAGCACCTCGACGTCGGGGAACGCGTCGCGCAGCGCCTCGACGCCCTGGAACACCGCCTGGTTGTAGCCGAAGTCGTCCTTCGGGCCGACGGCGATCACACCGATCTTCGTCGCGCCCTCGCCGGGCGAGGCGTCGTGCGGGCGGTCCGGCCCTCGCCCGGCCCGGTCGCGATCTCCGTGCGGTCCAAGCCGATCGACCTGGTCGTGCTGTTCGGCGGCGCGCTCTGCCTCGCCGTCCTCGCGCACTCGCTGCCGC
>NZ_JAPESW010000038.1 GCF_028527925.1 Cellulomonas fimi | reverse complement strand
TGGTGTGGTGGGCATGGAGTCCTCCTCATGGTGCGGATGCCGCGTGCACACTGCTCGTGGCATGCGTTCGCCGGGGAGGTGCTGAATCATTTCGGCAGGCCGTGGCCTGCAGTTTCGATAACGTCGGCGTTGCGATCGCCGGAGGGGGAGTCGATGGTCGAGGGACCGGTCGGACGCGCTGCGAGCACGCGTGAGGCGGCCGAGGCGTGGGAGGCGCTGTTCCGCGCGCAGGTCGCGCTCATGCGCCGGTTCCAGCGCGACGACGTGTGGGACCCGCTGACGATCCGCGAGTACGACGTGCTGTTCACCCTGTCGCGGTGCCACGGCCTCACGGCCCGCCTCAAGGAGCTCGGGGAGAGCAGCCTGCTGACACAGCCGAGCCTGTCCCGCATGGTCGAGCGGCTCGAGGCCGCCGGCCTCGTGGTGCGCGGGCCCGTGCAGGGCGACGCGCGGGGCGTGGCCGTGACCCTGACCCCCGAAGGCGAGCGCGTGCAGCGCGAGATCGGGCGCCGCCACGTGCGGTCGATCCGGCGGCTCGTCGGCGGCGCCCTCGACGCGGACGAGCTCGCCGAGCTCCGCCGCCTCACGGACAAGCTGCGGGCCGCGCAACCGGGCATCCCCGACCCGTCGTGACGCTCGTCTCTCAGGACCTCGGGCCCATCCACGCAGGCCACGGCCGGGCGACCATGGATGAGTCGTCCGAGGGCCGGACGGCGACACGGAGGGAGCGGGCATGCGGATCCTGGTCACCATCGCCTCGCGGCACGGGGGCACGTGGGGAATCGGCGAGGTCGTCGCGCGGACGCTGCGCGAGCGCGGTCACGAGGTGACCATGGCGGCTCCTGACGACGTCACCGACCTCGACGGCGTCGACGCCGTCGTCCTGGGCTCCGCCGTGTACGTCGCCCACTGGATGCCCGCGGCCCGCGACCTGGCCGACCGCCTCGCGGACGAGCTGGCTTCGCGACCCGTGTGGCTGCTGTCGTCCGGCCTCGCGACCCAGCCCGCCGCGAGCGCGAACTCGCCGCACGAGATCCGGGCGCTCGCCGAGCGCGTCGGCGCGCGCGGCCACCGCAGCTTCCACGGGCGGCTCGACCGCTCGGTGCTGTCGTTCGCGGAGCGGGCGACGATCTCGGCCGCACGCGCGCGCGAGGGCGACCACCGCGACATGGCCGCGGTCGCGCGCTGGGCCGACGAGATCGCGGACGCGCTGGCGCCGGCGCACGTCTGAGCCCCGGCGGGGCGCCGACCGGGCCGGCGGCCCGGGAGGTCAGCGGGGTTCGGGGTCGCGCAGCAGGCGCAGCTCGGCGGCGACCGCCGTCGGTGAGGGCCGGTCGGCGGGCTCCGCCGCGGTCATCGCGCCGAGCAGGCGCACCCAGTCGCGCCCGAGGTCGGCGGGGATGTCGACGGGCCGCAGCAGGCGGGCGAGCGAGCTCGTCAGCGGGTCACCCGGGTACGCGCGCTCGCCCGTGAGGCACTCGAGCAGCACGAGGCCCAGCGAGTAGACGTCGCTCGCGGGTCCGACGTCGCGGCCGAGCGCCTGCTCGGGGCTCTGGTAGCTCGCCGTCCCGGACGAGCTGCGCCGTTCGGCCGTGGGGCCGCGCACCGCGCTCACGGCGATCCCGAAGTCGGCGAGCACGACCGGCAGCCACGGCGCGTCCTGGCGGCCCGCGGGTGCGGCGGCGTCGGAGACGAGCACGTTCGACGGCTTGACGTCGCGGTGCACGATGCCCGCAGCGTGCGCGTGCCCGAGGGCCTGCGCGAGCTGCCGGCCGACGTCGGCGGCGATCCCGCGCGGCAGCGGCCCGTCGCCGACGGCCTCGCGCAGCGTGCGTCCCTCGACGAGCTCCATCACGAGGTAGGCGACCGGCCCGACGCCGTCGACCTGGTCGGCGCCGACGTCGAGCAGCGCCACGAGGTTGGGGTGCGAGAGGCCCGCGAGGACGCGTGCCTCGGCGGCGTAGCGGCGGATCTCCTCGCCGTCCGCCGAGCCCAGGTCGAAGAGCTTGACGGCGACCTCGCGGTCGAGCCGGCGGTCCGTCGCCCGGAACACCGCGCCGGACCCGCCGTGCCCGAGCGCCGCGCCCAGCCGGTACCGTCGCCCGAGCGTGGCGCCGATCGGGCTGCGCAGGTCGGTGAGGGGCACGGGCCGGGTCCTTCGACGTTTCTCTCGACGGTCGGCGGCTCGATGGCCGCACCACGACGCTAGGAGGGCGCCCGGCGCCGCGCACGTCGAGCGCGCGGCTTCACCCCTTCGGGACCCCGGGCGCATGACATCCGCTTGCGCGATCCTGCAAGCCACTTGCGCAACGAGTCGCTACAGTGGCCTCATGTCACGGCGACTCGCAGAGGTGGCACGCAAGGTCGGCGTCTCGGAGGCGACCGTCAGCCGCGTGCTCAACGGCAAGCCCGGCGTCTCCGACCAGACGCGCGAGGCCGTGCTCACCGCGCTCGACGTCCTCGGGTACGAGCGTCCGACCAAGCTGCGGGGCGAGCGCGCCCGGCTCGTCGGCCTCGTGCTCCCCGAGCTGCAGAACCCGATCTTCCCCGCGTTCGCCGAGGTCGTCGGCGGCGCGCTCGCGCAGCAGGGGTTCACGCCCGTGCTGTGCACGCAGACCGCGGGCGGCGTCTCCGAGGCGGACTACGTCGAGCTGCTGCTCGGCCAGCAGGTGTCGGGCATCGTGTTCGCCGGCGGGCATTACGCGCAGCGCGACGCGACGCACGACCACTACGAGCGGCTCACCGGCCGGCACCTGCCCGTCGTCCTCATCAACGCGTCGATCGAGGACCTGCCGTTCCCGCGCGTGTCGTGCGACGACGAGGTCGCGATCGAGCAGGCCGTCGGCCACCTCGCGTCGCTCGGGCACACGCGCGTCGGCCTCGTCCTCGGGCCCGTCGACCACGTGCCGTCCGAGCGCAAGCTGCACGCCGCGCGGGCGGTCGCCCGGCGGCTCGGGCTCGAGCTGCGCGACGACCAGGTCGTGCGCTCGGCCTACTCGCTCGAGAGCGGCCAGGCCGCGGCGACGCGCCTGATCAAGGCCGGGGTCACCGGGATCGTGTGCGCGAGCGACCCGCTCGCGCTCGGGGCGATCCGTGCGGCGCGCCGGGCCGGGCTCCGCGTGCCGGACGACATCTCGGTGGTCGGGTACGACGACTCGGCCTTCATGAACTGCACCGAGCCGCCGCTCACGACCGTGCGGCAGCCCATCGAGCCCATGGGCCGCGCGGCGATCGACCTGCTGGTCAAGCAGATCAACGGCGCCTCGGTGCCGCAGGAGGAGCTGCTCTTCGAGCCCGAGCTCGTCGTGCGCGGCTCGACGGCCCCGGCCCCGGCCTCCCGCCCCGCCTGACGCGTCCTCCGCCCGCCCGCGCCCCCCTGCGCGCAGGCCCCCTCTCGCACGCCCCCGGCCTCCCGCGAGGTCGTGACTCCGTGGTGAGGTCGTGAGCTCCGCCTCACGACCTCACCAGGACCCCACGACCTCGACGCGTGCCCGGGCGGGGCGCGCTGACCCTGTCGACCGCCGCACGCGTCGCGCCGACTCCGAGCAGCGATCGGTCACGCTTCGATAACGCGGCTGTCGAGTTCTTGCGTTGATCTCGTCGTAGCCTTTAGTGTCCTGCCATCGCCGAGGACGCCGCAGCGCGTCCGACGCGCCGGATCCACCCGACGACGCCGTCGGGACGAGGAGAGACGAGACATCCCGTGACGCAGGCTCAGCCGCCCACCGACCCCACCTGGTGGCGGGACGCGGTCATCTACCAGGTCTACCCGCGCAGCTTCGCCGACGGGAACGGCGACGGCACCGGTGACCTGGCGGGCCTGCGCGCGCGGCTGCCGTACCTGCGCGACCTGGGCGTCGACGCCGTCTGGATCACGCCCTGGTACCGGTCGCCGCTCGCCGACGGCGGGTACGACGTCGCCGACTACCGCGCGATCGACCCCGCGTTCGGCACGCTCGAGGAGGCCGAGCAGGTCGTCGCGGAGGCGCTCGCGCTCGGCATCCGCACGATCATCGACATCGTCCCCAACCACGTCTCGGAGCAGCACGCGTGGTTCCGCGCAGCGCTCGCGGCCGGCCCGGGCAGCCCGGAGCGCGCGCGGTTCTGGTTCCACCCGGGCAAGGGCGAGCACGGCGACGTCATGCCGACCAGCTGGGTCTCCGACTTCCAGGGCACGACGTGGACGCGCACGACGAATCCCGACGGCACGCCCGGCGAGTGGTACCTGCACCTGTTCGCGCCGCAGCAGCCGGACCTCAACTGGTCGCACCCCGACGTGCGCGCGGAGTTCGAGGACGTGCTGCGGTTCTGGTTCGACCGTGGCGTCGCGGGCATCCGTATCGACTCGGCGGCGCTGCTCGTCAAGGACGGCGACCTCCCCGAGGTGCCCGAGCAGCCGGGCCCGGGGGAGCACCCGCACGTGGACCGCGACGAGATCCACGACGTCTACCGCGCGTGGCGCGCGGTCGCGGACTCCTACGCGGGCACGCGTGTGCTGGTCGGCGAGGTGTGGCTGCAGGACAAGGCGCGCTTCGCGCAGTACCTGCGCCCCGACGAGATGCACACGGCCTTCAACTTCGACTTCATGGCGCGGCCGTGGGACGCCAAGCAG
This sequence comes from Cellulomonas fimi, assembly GCF_028527925.1. Taxonomy (GTDB): domain Bacteria; phylum Actinomycetota; class Actinomycetes; order Actinomycetales; family Cellulomonadaceae; genus Cellulomonas; species Cellulomonas fimi_C. The sequence continues at coordinate 29,753 of NZ_JAPESW010000038.1, read as the reverse complement.
ATGCGCGAGTCGGTCGACGTGACGCTCGCGGCGCACGGACCCGTGGGCGCGCCCGCGACGTGGGTGCTGTCCAACCACGACGTGACGCGGCCGGTGACCCGGTACGGGCGCGAGGACTCGTCGTTCGCGTTCAGCGCCAAGCGGTTCGGCACCCCGACCGACCTCGCCCTCGGCCGCCGTCGGGCCCGAGCGGCTGCGCTGCTCACCGCCGCGCTGCCCGGCTCGCTGTACGTGTACCAGGGCGACGAGCTCGGCCTGCCCGAGGTCGAGGACCTGCCGCTCGACGTGCTGCAGGACCCGATGCACTTCCGCTCGGGCGGCGTCGACCCCGGCCGCGACGGCTGCCGCGTCCCGCTGCCGTGGTCGGGCACGACCGCCCCCTACGGCTTCAGCACCGCACCGGCCGAGGGCGGCGCCCCGGCGCCGACGTGGCTGCCCCAGCCGGGGGACTGGGCCGACCTCACCGTCGAGGCGCAGGAGGCCGACCCCACCTCGATGCTCCGCCTCTACCGGGACGTGCTCGCGCTGCGCCGGGCCGAGCCCGCGCTCGGCGACGGCCCGCTCACGTGGGTCGAGACGACGGGCGACGTCCTGGCGTTCGCCCGCGGCGACGTCACGTGCGTCGTCAACCTCGGCACCGACCCGGTGCCGCTGCCCGCCCACACCGACGTCCTGCTGACGAGCGACCCGCTCGACGCAGGCCTGCTGCCGCGCGACACGGCCGCGTGGCTGCGCACCTGACCCACCGCGACACCGTCCCGGCACCGCCCCGACACCGAACCCGCAGTCCCGCCCCGCGGCCGACGCCGACCGTCGACCGCACCCACGAAGGAGTGACGATGAGGTCCTCGCGTCCCACCGCACTGGCCCTGGCCGGTGTGCTCTCGATCGGTCTGCTCACCGCCTGCAGCACCGACGACTCCGACTCGCCCACGGGTGAGGACGGGAAGGTCAAGATCACCGTCGCGGGTCTCCTGCCGACGGCCGACGACGCCGCGAAGGAGCAGCTCGCCGAGCGCGTCGCCGCGTTCGAGGAGGAGTACCCCGACATCGACGTCGAGACCGAGGACTACGAGTGGAAGGCGTCGACGTTCACGACGCAGCTCGCCGGCGGCACGCTGCCGAACGTCTTCGAGATCCCGCTGACCGACGGCAAGACGCTCATCGAGAACGGCCAGCTCGCCGACATCGACGCGCAGGTGAAGGCGTTGCCGTACGGCGACCAGTTCAACGAGGCGCTCATCGCGAACGGCACGGGCGACGACGGCAAGATCTACGCCGTCCCGGCCAAGTCGATCTACGCGGTGGCGCTGCACTACAACCGGAACCTGTTCGAGCAGGCGGGCCTGGACCCCGACCAGCCGCCGACCACGTGGGACGAGGTCCGCGAGTACGCGAAGACGATCCACGACGCCACCGGCGTCGCGGGCTACGCGATGATGGCGCTCGACAACGCAGGCGGCTGGCAGCTCGCAGCCGGCGCGAACTCGCGCGGCGGCGTCATCGAGACGTTCGACGGCGAGGAGTACACCGCGACGCTCGACGACCCGGCGGTCGCGGAGCACCTGCAGTGGCTGCACGACCTCAAGTGGGAGGACGGCTCGCTGCTCGACCGCACCGACCTCGGCTGGGGCGACATCAACACCGAGTTCGCGGCGGGCAACCTCGCGATGTACACGTCGGGCTCGGACGTCTACAACTCGCTCGTCGAGGCGAACGGCGTGACGGCGGACTGGGGCTACGGCCTGACCGCGATCCCGACGTCGGGCGACGGCGGTGCGCTGACCGGCGGCACGATGGCCGCCGTGACGAAGCAGTCGACGGACGAGCAGAAGGACGCGGCCGTCAAGTGGATCGACTGGTGGTACCTGAGCAAGCTGCAGGACCAGGACCAGGCGGTCGCCGACGCCAAGACGCGTGCCGAGGCGGACCCGGCGCAGGCCGTGGGCACGCCCGTGCTGCCGATCTTCTCGAAGGAGAACTACGAGCAGTCGCTCGAGTGGGTCGCGGACTACGTCAACGTCCCGCTCGAGAACATGACCGGCTACACGGACGTCATGTTCGACCAGGAGCTCGTGCCCGAGGCGTCGGCCGCGGTGCAGGACCTGTACGCGCAGCTGTTCCCGGTGGTGCAGGCCGTCATCTCGGACGAGAACGCGGACATCGACGCCCTGCTGGCGACCGCGAACGAGGCCGGCCAGTCGGCGATCGACGGCTGACACGCCCCGCGCGTGCCGCCGGGTGACGCATCCCGTCACCCGGCGGCACCGCCGCGGAACCCCGCTCCCGGCAGGTCGTCGACCGCGGGACCGACCTGGACCGCCCGGACCACCCCAAGCGCCCCGACCCGCCCGACCGCCCCCGACCACCAGGAAGGGCCTCATGACCACGGACGACGCCGTCCTCACCGACCGCCCGCGCGGTGCCGCGCGCTCCGGCCGACCAGCGCCCCGCGTGCCGAACCGCAGCCCGCTCACGTGGGCACGCCGCGGCGGGCTGTCCGCCCTCGTCTTCGCCCTGCCGCTCCTGCTGGTCTTCGGCGTCTTCTCGTGGTGGCCGATCGTCTCGGCCGTCGTGATGAGCGTCCAGCAGACGAACCTCATCGACCCGCCGACGTTCGTCGGGCTGGAGAACTTCCAGGCGATCTTCGCGGACCCGCTGCTGCCGAAGGTCGTCCGGAACACCGCGTGGTTCGCGCTGCTCGCGCTGGTGTTCGGGTACCCGATCCCGCTCGTCGGCGCGGTGCTCATGAGCGAGCTGCGCCGCCGCAAGGGCCTGTACTCGGTGCTCGCGTACCTGCCGGTCGTCGTGCCGCCGGTCGTCGCCGTGCTGCTGTGGAAGTTCTTCTACGACCCCCGCCCGCAGGGCGTGTTCAACACGATCCTCGGCTGGGTCGGGCTGGGCCCGTACTCGTGGCTCAACGACCAGGCGATGGCGATGCCGTCGCTCGTGCTCGAGGCGACGTGGGCCGCCGCAGGCGGGACGGTGATCATCTACCTCGCGGCGCTGATCGGCGTGCCGTCGGAGCTCTACGACGCGGCCGAGGTCGACGGCGCGTCCGTGTGGCGCAAGGTCTGGCACGTGACGATGCCGCACCTGCGCGGCGTGCTGTTCATCACCCTGATCCTGCAGGTCATCGGCACGGCGCAGGTCTTCCTCGAACCGTTCCTGTTCACGAACGGCGGCCCCAACCACGCGACGCTGACCGTGATGCTGTGGGTCTACCAGCTCGCGTTCACGTCGATCGGCAACAACTTCGGCGAGGCGACGGCCCTGAGCCTGCTCCTCGCCGCGTTCCTCGCCGTGCTGTCGCTCGTCTACTTCCGCCTGACCCGTAGCTGGAGCCAGTCGTGACCACCGTGCAGACCCCGTCGTCCCTGAGCCCGGCGCAGGCCGTGGCCGCACCCGCGCCCGTCGACGCGGCGCCGCGTCGGCTCGGCCGTCGACGGCTCGTCGTCGACTCCGGCGAGCGCGGCGCGCTGTCGACGGCCGACTGGCGTCGCCCGCTCGTCAAGCACACGTGGCGCACGATGCATCTCCTGCTGCTCGTGCTGCTCGTCGTGTGGTGCCTCGGCCCGCTGCTGCTGCTCGGGAAGTTCGCGTTCACGCCGACGCAGGACATCCAGAGCACGCCGCTCGCGTTCTTCCCGAACGGCGCCACGACGCACAACGTCGAGATGGCGTGGAACAGGTACCACATCGGCCAGTTCTTCATGAACACGGTGTGGGTCGCCGTCGGCTCGTGGTTCGTGCAGGTCCTCGTCGCGACGACCGGCGGGTTCGTCCTGTCGGTGCTGCGTCCGGCGTGGGCGCGGGCCCTCAACTGGGCCGTGCTCGCGACGCTGTTCGTCCCGGCCGTCGTGCTGCTCGTGCCGCTCTACAAGATCGTCGTGGACCCGCCGATCGGCCCGAGCCTCATCGACAACTACCTCGCCGTGTGGCTGCCGGCGGGCGCGAGCGCGTTCAACGTCGTGCTCGTCGCGCGGTTCTTCGACTCGCTGCCGCGGGAGATCTTCGAGGCGGCCCGCATGGACGGCGCGGGCCCCTTCCGGCTGTTCCGCAGCATCGTGCTGCCCATGAGCAAGCCGATCATCGGCGTCGTCTCGGTGTTCGCGGTGATCGCGTCCTGGAAGGACTTCCTGTGGCCCTTCCTCGTCCTGAAGTCGGACACGGTCAAGCCCTTGTCGGTCTACCTGCAGTCGATGGCGAACGTCGACAAGGGCACGCTCATGGCCGCGCTCGCGATCTCCACGCTCATCCCGATCGCGATGTTCCTCGTCTTCCAGCGCATGTTCCTGCGCGGCGCCGGTCTCGGGGGAGCGGTCAAGGGCTGACGTTTTCTGACGTGCTGTCGGATCAGGATCACGGCCGCGGCGACCCCGCCCGGGCGGGAAGGGTCGCGGCCGCGGTGCGATGATCGACGGGTGGCCCCCGACATCTCGCTGAGCACCCCCGCGCCCGCTGCCGGTCCCACCGACCGCACCGCCCCCGTCGCCGCCGACGCGCACCCCGCCGCCCCGTACGACGCGCTGCTGCTGTTCTCGTTCGGCGGCCCCAACGGCCCCGACGACGTGCTGCCGTTCCTGCGCAACGTCACCGCGGGCAAGGGCATCCCCGACGAGCGGCTCGCCGAGGTCGCCGAGCACTACCACCACTTCGGCGGCGCGAGCCCGATCAACGCCCAGAACCTCGCGCTGCAGAAGGCGCTGCAGGACGAGCTCGCCCGTCGCGGCGTCGACCTGCCCGTCGTGTGGGGCAACCGCAACTGGGAGCCGTACACGCGTGACGCGCTCGCCGCGGCCCACGCCGACGGCGCCCGGCGGATCGTCGCGCTCGTGACCAGCGCCTACGCGTCGTACTCGGGCTGCCGCCAGTACCGCGAGAACCTGTGGGGCTCGCTCGACGAGCTCGCGGTCGACCTCGGCCTTTCCGACGGCGAGCACCCGCTCGTCGCCGACAAGGTCCGCCCGTACTTCAACCACCCTGGCTTCGTGCAGGCGAACGTCGACGCGGTCGCCGAGGCCTACGACAAGATCGGCGACCCGACCGCGCGCCTCGTGTTCGTCACGCACTCCATCCCCACGACGATGGAGGAGGCGTCGGCGGTGAGCGGCGCGCCGTACAGCGCGCAGCACCTCGACGTCGCCGCGACCGTCGCCGCCGCGGTCGGCGAGCGCCTGGGCCGCCCGGTCGAGTGGGACCTCGCGTACTGCTCGCGCTCCGGCCCGCCCAGCCAGCCGTGGCTCGAGCCCGACGTCAACGACCACCTCGAGGCGCTGCACGCCCGCGGTGTGCGGTCCGTCGTGCTCTCGCCCATCGGGTTCATCTCCGACCACATGGAGGTCGCGTTCGACCTCGACACCGAGGCCCTCGAGACGGCGCAGGAGCTCGGCCTCACCGCGGTCCGCGCCGACTCGGTCGGCACGCGTGAGCCGTTCGTCCGCGGTCTCGTCGACCTCGTGCTCGAGCGTGCGGCGCTCGCGCGTGCGCTCGACGCCGGGGCACCGGCGCCGGAGGGCACCGCCATCGGTGGTCTGCCCGCGTGGCGCGACGTGTGCCGGCCCGGCTGCTGCCGGCAGCGCGCGGGCGTCGACTCCGGCATCCCCGCCGCCTGCTCGACCGACCCCTGGTCCTGACCACTCATCCCCGGAAGGACGACCCCGTGAGCCACGCCAGCCCCGACGCCGAGGCGCTCAACGCCACGGTCCGCTACACCATGTGGACCGTCTTCGCGCTCGAGGAGGTGCTGCCCGAGGACGACGGCGAGCGCGCGCAGCTCATCGCCGCCGCGCAGGACGCCGTCGCCGCCGACGGGCTCGTCGTGCGCGGCTGGTACGACGTCGCGGGCCTGCGCGCCGACGCCGACCTCATGGTCTGGTGGCACGCCGAGACCGTCGAGGAGGTGCAGGGCGCCTACCAGCGGCTGCGCGCGAGCGACCTCGGTCGCCACCTGCTGCCCGTCTGGTCGGTCGTCGGCCTGCACCGCCCCGCCGAGTTCAACCGGTCCCACGTCCCCGCGTTCCTCGCGGGGGAGGACGCCGGCGACTACCTGTGCGTCTACCCATTCGTCCGGTCGTACGACTGGTACGTGCTGCCCGACGACGACCGCCGCCGCATGCTCGTCGAGCACGGGCACGCCGCGCGCGACTACGCCGACGTGCGCGCCAACACCGTGTCCGCGTTCGCGCTCGGCGACTACGAGTGGATCCTCGCGTTCGAGGCCGGCGAGCTGCACCGCATCGTCGACCTCATGCGTGATCTGCGGGCCACCGAGGCGCGTCTGCACGTGCGCGAGGAGGTGCCGTTCTACACGGGCCCGCGCACCACGCTCGAGGCCTGGGCGGACCGTCAGCCCCGCGGCTGACCCTCCTGCGCGCCCACGCGACCGGCGCCCGTCCCTCCCCGGGGACGGGCGCCGGTGCCATGATCGGGGCATGGCGACCCTCCTGGGCACGTGGCGGTTCGAGACCCTCGGCGGCGCCGGGCTGCCCGCCGAGGTGCGGCACGCGCCGTGGCTCACGTTCGACGGTGACGGGCAGGTCTACGGGCTCGCGGGCGTCAACCGGGTGCGGGGGACGTGGCAGCTCGAGGGGTCGCGCCTGACCTTCGGCCCCGTCGTCTCGACGCTCATGGCGGGTCCCGACGAGGCGATGGCGTGCGAGCGGCAGGTCGTCGAGCTGCTCAACAGCGCGCTCGACGTGCACGCCGACGGCGACCGGCTCGAGCTGCGGCTCGACGGGTCGCCCGGCGCGACGCTCGTGCGCGACGACCACGCGGGGGACACCCCCGCCTGACAGCGGCGTCAGGCGGCCTCGGCCGGTGTGAGACCGGGCCAGCGGGCCGCGAGCTCGGTGAGCGTGCGCTCGCGGTCGGCGACGTCGTAGGCGGTGCCCGTCACCATGAGCTCGTCGGCGCCCGTGCGCGTCGCGAGGGCCGCGAGCTCCTCGACCGCGCGGTCCGGTGTCGTCGCCACCTGCGTGCCGGGCGACTGCGCGAAGAACTCCTCCGCCGCGCGCGGGTCCAGACCGGCGAGGATCCGTGCGGCGTCGTCGGGCGTGACGACCGGCGCCAGGGGGCGCCCCGTGCGCAGGGCCAGCGTCATGACCCGGCTCGGACCGGCGAGGTGCTGCGCCTCCTCCTCGGTGTCCGCGACGAGGACGGACACCGACACCATGAGGCGTGGCTCGGCGAGCAGCGGCGACGGGCGGAACGCGTCGCGGTACGTCTGCGCGGCCTGCGCGGTGCGGCCCGTCGCGAAGTGGTGCGCGTAGCTGTAGGGGAGGCCGAGCTCCCCCGCGAGCTGCGCGGAGAACAGGCTCGACCCGAGCAGCCACGGCTCCGGGCTCGACGTCGCGACGGGCGTCGCGGTCAGGCGGCGCGCCGCGGCGGACGGCGCGACGGGGCCCAGCGGGACGCCCAGCATCGCGAGGACGTCGACCAGCTCGGCCGGGAAGTCGTCGGCGCCGAGGCCGTCGACAGTCCGGCGCAGCGCCGCCGCCGTCGCCGGGTCGGCGCCCGGGGCGCGCCCGATGCCGAGGTCGACGCGGCCCGGGTGCAGCGCCTCGAGCATCGCGAACTGCTCCGCGACCACGAGCGCGGGGTGGTTCGGCAGCATGACGCCGCCCGAGCCGACGCGGATCGACCCCGTCGCGGCCGCGAGGTGCGCGAGCAGGACGCCCGGCGACGTCGACGCGACCATCGGCATCGCGTGGTGCTCTGCGACCCAGAACCGGCGGTAGCCGAGCGCGTCGGCGGCGCGGGCGAGCCGGGTGGTCGCGGCGAGCGCGTCGGCGCTGGTCTGGCCCGCGCTGAGCGGGGCGGTGTCGAGGACGGAGAGCGGGATGGTCACGTCCATGGGCAACACGCCGCGCGACGCTCGTCATCCCGGGTCCGGCGGACGATCCTGCGAGCGCGCCGCCACCCCCCGCGTCGCCGGTCCGCGCGCGGAGCGTCACCGTCGACCCGCGTCAGGGGTAGAGGCCGCGGATCTTGTGCGCCTCCGCGACCCGCCGCACGCCGATCGTCAGGGCCGCGTCGCGCAGCGACACCCCCTCGGCGCTCGCGAGCGACGCGACCGCCCGGTACGACGCGAGCATCCGGTGCTCGAGCCGCTCGGCGATCTCGTTCTCCGTCCACCAGTAGGCCTGGTTGGCCTGCACCCACTCGAAGTACGACACGACGACGCCGCCCGCGTTCGCGAGGATGTCGGGCACGACGACGACGCCGCGCTCCGCGAGCACCTCGTCGCCACGCGTGGTCGTCGGGCCGTTGGCCCCCTCGACGACCCAGCGGGCCTTGACCTGGCGGGCGGTGTCGGCGTCGATCACGCCCTCGACCGCGGCGGGGATGAGGACGTCGACGTCGAGCGACAGCAGCTCGGCGTTGTCGACCGGCTCACCGCCCTCGAACTCGTGCACGGCCCCGCCGTCGGCGACGTGCCGCAGCAGCGCGGGCACGTCGAGCCCGTCGGACGACCGCACGCCGCCGTGCTCGTCGCTCACCGCGACGACGCGGGCCCCCGACTCCGCGAGGATGCGCGCCGCGGGCGCGCCGACCTTGCCGAAGCCCTGGACCGCGACCGACACCTCGTCGAGCCGCACGCCCGCGTCGCCGAGGGCCGCCTCCGCCGCGTGCACCACGCCGCGGGACGTCGCCGTCGGACGGCCGAGCGACCCGCCGACCGTGAGCGGCTTGCCGGTGGTCACCGCGGGGATGGTGTACCCGAGGTTCACCGAGTACGTGTCCATGATCCACGCCATGGTCTGCTCGTTCGTGCCGATGTCGGGCGCCATGATGTCCCGCTCGGGGCCGATGATCGGCATGATCTCGCTCGTGTACCGGCGCGTGACGCGCTCGAGCTCCGCCAGTGAGTACAGGCGAGGGTCGATCGTCACGCCGCCCTTCGCGCCGCCGTACGGCACGTCGACGACCGCGCACTTCCACGTCATCCACATCGCGAGCGCGCGCACCTCGTCCGGGTCCACCGAGGCGGAGTAGCGCAGGCCGCCCTTGCCGGGCCCGCGCGAGATGTTGTGCTGCACGCGGTAACCCGTGAAGAGCTCGATCTCCCCGGTGTCGCGACGCAGGGGCACGGCCACGTTCATCTCGCGACGTGGCGTCGCGAGCATCCGGTGCATGCCCTCGTCGTAGCCGAGGATCTGGACGGCGTCCGCGAGCTGGGCCTGCGCGGTCGCCAGCGGGGACGAGGGACGGGGCGTCGTTGCCGAGTCGGTCACGTGCCCACCATGCCACCGCCGGCTGTGCGCGCCACCGCGGCGCACGGACGGATCATCCGCGCGCCGCGGCTCCCGCTCAGCAGAGCTGCGCGTCCACCATGGGCTTGAGGACCGAGCCGCCCAGGTGCCGAGAGTGCCGTGCGGGAACCAGCACGCACGTGCCGAACGTGCCGTTGCTGTAGCGGCCCTTGACGAACACGTCCGAGGACCGGCAGTTCACCGACCGCACCGTGTACGGCGTCGGCTTGAAGACGTAGACGCCGCCGAGCGCCGCGCCGCAGAACTCCTCCGCGTCCTCGATCGTCGCCTGGATGCCCACCTCCCCGACGTCGGCCGCACCCGGTGGCACGGTCGACGTCGCGCCGGTCGGCGGCTGGTCGGCCGCGGGGTCGACGGCGGCGAGCGCGGGCGCGGCGACCAGCACACCGCCCACGGCGACGGCCAGGCCGGTGGCGGCGCGCAGGAGACGAGCGCGGACGGGACGACGGACGAGCATGCTGCCCCCAGGTGGGTCGACGACGGTGTCGGGCGTCCGCCGGGACGGACGGGCCCAGGATGGTGTCCTCCCTGGCGCGGGGCAAACCTGCACGTCGCGCCGTCGTCGCACGTCACCGGGCCGTGGCGCCACCGCTCGACGGCGACCGCGCTGGTCGCGCGCGGCGTGGCCACCCGGCACGCTCGTCGCCGCTGGCCCACACTGTGAGACGTGCCGGGCGCACCACCCCCGCGTCCCGGCCCTGGCCACCCACCCGTGGCCGCCTGCGACGAGAGCGAGGTGCGATGGCGACGCCACCGGACGACCGACCCGCACGACCCGACACCGCGGAGCCCACCCGGCCCCTGACCGACGTCGGGGTGCCGGGGGAGACGGACCTCGTCGACGAGGCGGTGCGGCTCGCCCGGCGGTGGCTCGACCGCACGTCCGGCGACGAGACGCGCCGGGAGCGCGCCACGACCCGGCGCCTCGCCGCCCTCGTCGGCTCCCCCGCCGGTCTCGAGCTGGCGGTGCGGTTCGTCGACCGCGTCGCGCGTCCACGGGACGTGCACGTCGCCGCACGCGAGCTCGCGGCGCTCGCGCGGACGGCGCACGCCGCCGACTTCCTCGGGCCCGTCGACCGCGCCCTGCTCGCGACCGGCACGCGCGTCGCGACCGCGCTCCCGGGCGTCGTCGTGCCCGCCGCGCGCGAGCGGCTGCGTGCGCTCGTCGGCCACCTCGTCGTGGACGAGGACGCGCTCGGCCGCCACCTCGCCACCACGCGTGCGGCCGGCTACCGGCTCAACCTCAACCTGCTCGGCGAGGCGGTGCTCGGCGAGCACGAGGCCGCCGCACGCCTCGCGCGCGTCCGGGCGCTCGTCGAGCGCGACGACGTGGACTACGTGTCGGTCAAGGTCTCCGCGGTCGCGAGCCAGCTGTCCACGTGGGATACCGAGGGCAGCGCCGACCGCGTCGTCGAGCGCCTCCTGCCGCTCTACGAGGCGGCCGCCGCGCACGGCACGTTCGTCAACCTCGACATGGAGGAGTACCGCGACCTCGCCCTGACCGTGCGGGTCTTCGAGCAGCTCGCCGCGCACCCGCCGCTGCGGGCCGCGTCGTCGGGCATCGCGCTGCAGGCCTACCTGCCCGACGCGGCCGACGCGTTCGACGAGATCGCGGCCATCGCCGCCCGACGGGTCGACGACGGGGGAGCACGGCTCAAGGTCCGCCTCGTCAAGGGCGCGAACCTCGCGATGGAGCGCGTCGAGGCCGAGCTGCACGGCTGGCCGCAGGCGCCGTACCCCTCCAAGGCGCTCGTCGACGCGGCCTACCTGCGGCTCGTCGACCGCGCGCTCGACCCTGGCCGGACCCGTGCGCTACGGGTCGGCGTCGCGAGCCACAACGTCTACCACGTGGCCGTCGCCCACCTGCTGGCCCAGGCCCGCAACGTGGGTGAGGCGCTCGACGTCGAGATGCTGCAGGGGATGGCGCCTGCGCAGGCGCGCGCCGTGCGCGACGACGTCGGCAGCGTCCTGCTCTACACGCCCGTCGTCGCCCGCAGCGAGTTCGACGTCGCCGTCTCGTACCTCGTGCGCCGCCTCGAGGAGAATGCGGCCGGCGAGAACTTCCTGCACGCCGCGTTCGCGGGCGGGGACGGCGCGATGGACGCGCAGGAGGCGGCCTTCCGGACCGCGTGGGCCGGCCGCGACGAGCCGAGCACGGCGCCGCGTCGCGTCGCCCGCGTGCCGTCCGCGGACGGACCCGACTTCGAGAACGCGTCGGACACCGACCCCGCCGCCGCCGAGGCGCGGGTCTGGGCGCGCGCCCTCGTCGCGCGGGACGTCCCGCCGCCACCAGGGGCCGTCGAGGTCGCGACGGCGGACGAGGTCGATCAGGTCGTCGCGCACGCCGTCGCCGCGGCCCCCGCCTGGGGGGCGACGCCGCCGGCCCGGCGCGCGGCCGTCCTGCGCGCCGCCGCCCTCGCGCTCGAGCAGGTCCGGGGCCACCTCGTCGCGACGATGGTGCACGAGGCGTCGAAGACCGTCGCCGAGGCGGACCCCGAGGTGAGCGAGGCCGTGGACTTCGCGCGCTACTACGCCGACCGCGCCGAGGAGCTCGCCGACGGGTCCGTGCCCGGCGCGGTGCACCGGCCGTCGGGCGTCACGGTCGTGACGCCGCCGTGGAACTTCCCCGTCGCGATCCCCGTCGGCTCCGTCCTCGCGTCGCTCGCGGCCGGCAGTCCCGTGCTGATCAAGCCGGCACCGGCGACACCCCGCTGCGCGCAGGTCGCGATGGCCGCGATCCAGCGCGCGCTCACCGAGGCTGGAGCACCCCACGGGACGCTCACCGTGGTGCTCAGCCCCGAGGGCGACGTCGGTCGGCGGCTCGTCACGCACCCCGACGTCGCGCGCGTCGTCCTCACGGGGTCGATCGAGACCGCGCGGCTGTTCGCGGGCTGGCGCGACGACCTCGACGTGCTCGCCGAGACGTCCGGCAAGAACGCGCTCGTCATCACCCCGTCCGCGGACGTCGACCTCGCGGTCGGTGACCTCGTCCGGTCGGCGTTCGGCCACGCCGGGCAGAAGTGCTCCGCCGCGTCGCTCGCCATCCTCGTCGGGCCCGCCGGGACCGACGACCGGCTGCGCCGTCAGCTCGCCGACGCCGTCTCGTCGCTGCGCGTCGGCCACAGCGACGACCTCGCGACGAGCGTGCCGCCCCTGGTCGAGCCCGCCGCGGGCAAGTTGCTGCGCGCGCTCACGACGCTCGACCCGGGGGAGGAGTGGCTCGTGGCGCCGCGCGCGCTCGACGTGTCCGGTCGGCTGTGGTCACCGGGCGTCCGGCACGGCGTCGCACCCGGGTCGTGGTTCCACACGACCGAGTGCTTCGGGCCGGTCCTCGGCATCATGCGGGCCCGGACGCTCGATGAGGCGATCGAGTGGCAGAACGCCGTCGCGTTCGGGCTCACGGGCGGGCTGCACTCGCTCGACGAGGACGAGATCGCCACGTGGCTCGACCGGGTCGAGGTCGGTAACGCGTACGTCAACCGCGGGACGACCGGTGCGATCGTGCGCCGGCAGCCGTTCGGCGGCTGGAAGGCGTCCGTCGTCGGGCCGGGTGCCAAGGCGGGCGGACCGCACTACGTCGCCCAGGTCGGCACCTGGTCGGACGCGCCCGACGTGCCGACCGACGACGCCGCCTGGCTCGACTGGGCTCGCGCCGACGACCGGCGCGCGTGGGACGAGGTCTTCGGCCGCGAGCACGACCCGAGCGGGCTGGCGGTCGAGCAGAACGTCCTGCGCTACCGCCCGGTGCCGCACCTGACGGTCCGCGTCGGCGACGGTGCGCGGCCCGTCGCGGTCGAGCGCGTCCTGCACGCCGCCGCGACCGCCGGCGTTCCGACGACCCTCAGCGACGTCGCCGCCGAGCCGCACGACGCGTTCGCCGAGCGCGTCGACGCGGGTGCGGTGAACGGGCGGGTGCGCGTGGTCGGACGGGCGCCCGGGCTGCGGGCCGCCGCCGCATCCCACGTCGGTGACGTCACGGTGCTCGACGGCCCGGTCCTCGCGTCGGCCTCGCGCGAGCTGCTGACCGTCGTGCGCGAGCAGGCCGTGAGCCGCACGCGTCACCGCTTCGGCCACCTGCCGCCCGACGCCTCGTCCTGACCGGCCTGCGCGCCGACCCCGCGGCGCGCAGGCGTGGCGTTCGCGACGGCGCGACCCGTCGGACGTGGGTGGCTCGGCCCTCGCGTCCGGCACCGGTGCTGGCCGGTCCCGCCGGACGCGCGAAGCCCGGTCGATCCCGCGAGGTACGCGTGGCCGACTGCGTCAGGCCGACGCGCGGATGACGATCTCGGGGGCGAAGATCAGCGGCTCGGCCGGTGCCGGCACACCCTGGAGCTGGTCGAGCAGGCGCGCGCCGGCGGCGCGCGCCATCGCGACCACGGGCTGCACGACGGTCGTGAGCGGCGGCGTCGTCGACGCGGCGACACCCAGGTTGTCGTAGCCGACGACCGCGATGTCGCCGGGGACGTCCTTGCCGTGCTCCTGGAGCACGCCGAGCGCACCCGCCGCCATGAGGTCGGACGCGATGAAGATCGCGTCGAGGTCCGGGTGGCGGCCGAGGAGCTCGCGCGCCGCGATCGCGCCGGACGCGATCGTGAAGTCGCCGTGGACGACCGCGTCCTGCGACAGCCCGGCGGCCGACATCGCGTCCCGCCACCCGGCGAGCCGGTCGATGCCCGCGGACATGTCCTCGGGACCGGCGATCGTGCCGATGCGGCGCCGGCCGAGGTCGATGAGGTGCTGCGTGGCGAGACGCCCGCCCTCGTGGTTGTCGGTGTCCACGTACTGCACGTCGCGCTCGTCCGCGGACAGCGGGCGGCCGACGAACACGTTCGGCACGCGCGAGGCGAGCAGCGTCCGGTCGAGCTCGTCGTCGCGGTGGTGCGAGACGACGATCGCGCCGTCGACGTGCCCGTTGCGCAGGTAGCGCACGGTCCGCTCGCTCTCGCCGGGGCGCGCGATGACGAGCACGACCTGGATGTCGGAGTCCGCCAGGGAGCTCGAGAGCCCGTTGAGGGTGCCCGCGAAGAACGGGTCCGACAGGACGCGCTCGTCAGGCTCGGGCACGACCAGCGCGATCGAGTCGGTGCGCTTGGTGACGAGCGAGCGCGCCGCGCGGTTCGGGGTGTAGCCGAGGTCGGCCACGGCCGCCTCGACGGAGGCGAGGGCCTCGGGGGAGACGCGCAGGCCACCGTTGATGGCACGCGACGCGGTGGAGCGGGACACTCCGGCGCGCTCGGCGACCTGCTCGAGCGTCGGCGCCGGGGGACGGGCGGGCTCCGTGCGGGCGGGGATGTTGTCGACCACCGTTGGTCTTCCCTCCTGTGGCTGCCGGGGCAGCGATGACGTGCTGACGACAGGAGGGCGGGGTGGGGGCCACCCCGCCCTCCTGTCCGTCGGCGCCTGACCGGTGCTGGGTCGGGCGTCCGATGGAGCTCGGGCGTGCCGTCAGCCCTTGACGGCACCCTGCATGATGCCCGCCACCAGCTGGCGGCCGGCGATGAAGAACATCACGATCAGCGGGATCACGGACAGCGTGACACCCGCCATGATGAGCGACATGTCCTTGAAGTAGGACGCCTGGAGCAGCTGGACGGCCACGGGGAGCGTCGGGTTCGCCGGTCCGAGGAAGATGAACGGACCGAAGAAGGACGTCCACGAGCCGACGAAGGCGAACAGGCCGAGCATGAACGCCGCCGGGCGCGCCGCGGGGAGCGCGACGTGCCAGAACGTCCGGATCATCGACGCGCCGTCCACGCGGGCGGCCTCGATGAGCTCGTAGGGCAGCGCCGACTCGAGGTACTGGGTCATCCAGAACACGCCGAACGCCGTGACCAGGCCGGGCACGATGATCGAGGTCAGCTGACCCACCCAGCCGAGCTTCGACATGAGGATGAACAGCGGGACGACACCGAGCTGCGTGGGGACGGCCGTCGTCGCGATGACGAACACGAGGAGCGGGGCGCGACCGCGGAACCGCAGCTTCGAGAACGAGAAGCCGGCCAGCGTCGAGAACAGCACCACGGACACCGACGTGATGACGGCGACGATGATCGAGTTGCCGAGCGCCGTCCAGAACTGGATGTCCGAGGACAGGACACGGTTGACGTTGTCCCAGAAGTGCCCCTGCGGGATGAGCGAGGGGATCGGGTTCTGCGCGATGTCCTGCGCGGTCGACGACGCGAAGAGGAACGCGTAGTAGAGCGGCAGCGCGGAGGCGAGGACCGCGACGGTCAGCAGGACGTAGGTGACCCAGCCCGGCCGACGGTCCGCGCCCTGGGCGACGCTGCGCTTGCGCGCGGCGGCCCGAGCGGCACCCTTGCCCGCGGTCTGCGAGATGACGGGGACGGAGGGGGCGCTCATCGCCGGACCTTCTTTCGGGACTTCGACGCGTTGTCGGAGGCGATCCGCTTCGTCAGGGAGAAGTTGATCAGGCCGACGATGACGATGATGAGGAACAGGATCCAGGCGACGGCGGCAGCGCGGCCGAAGCTCTTCTGGTTGCCCCAGCCGACCTCGTAGATGTACATCGTCGCGGTCATCCACTGGCGGCTCGGGCCGCCCTGGCCGAGCTGGTCGAACAGACGCGGCTCGTCGAAGATCTGGAGGCCACCGATGGTGGAGGTGATGACGACGAAGATGATCGTCGGGCGGAGCATCGGCACCGTGATCGAGAAGAACTGGCGGACGCGCGAGGCGCCGTCGATCACCGCGGCCTCGTACAGGTCGCGCGGGATCGCCTGCATGGCCGCCAGGAGGATCAGCGTGTTGTAGCCGGTCCAGCGGAAGTTGACCATGGTCGCGATCGCGACGTGGCTCGGGAACACCTGCGAGTGCCAGCCGACGGGGCTGAGGCCGATGTCCTTGAGGATCGTGTTGATGATGCCGGTCTGGTCGGCGAAGAGCCGGCCGAAGATGAGGGAGACCGCGACGGGCGCGACGACGTAGGGGAGCAGGACGCCCATGCGCCAGAACGTCTTCGCGCGCAGGTTCGCGTCGAGGAGCGCGGCCAGGACGATCGCGATCATGAGCTGCGGGATCGTCGAGATCAGGAAGATCGAGAAGGTGTTGCGGATGCCCTTCCAGAAGTTCGGCTCCTGGAGGACGTACGCGAAGTTCTCCAGGCCGACGAAGTCACCCTGGCCCGCGATGAGGTGCCAGTCGTGCATCGACACCCACGCCGTGTAGATCAGGGGGAAGAGGCCCGTGACCCCGAAGAGGATGAAGAACGGGGAGATGTAGAGGTACGGGGAGAGCTTGACGTCCCAGCGACCGAGGTTCTGGCTGAAGCCGACCCGACGGGGTGCCCTCGGAGGGGTGCTGCTGGCGGCGCGCCGGTCGAGTCTCGGCGGCGTGGTGGAGGTGGCCATCGATAGTCCTTCGGTGCTGTTGGGGCGAAGCCTACGCGGCGGAGGCCGGGCCGATGGAGGTCCATCGGCCCGGCCTCGTCAGCGTCAGCCCAGAGCCGAGACGGCCTGGATGGCCGCGTCCCACTGCTCGTCCGGGTTGCCGCCGTTGACGTCAACCTCGACCAGCGCGTTGTTGAACGCGTCGTTCACGGCGAAGAAGTTCGGGCCCTTGTAGACCGTGGTGATGCCCTTCGCGCGGTTCGCGAGGATCTCACCGGCCGGGGCGTTGTTGAAGAACTCGTTCGTCGAGGAGAGCAGCTCGTCCGACTCGAGGGCCTCGAGCTGGCTCGGGAAGGTGCCCTTGTCGGCGTAGGCCTTGAGCTGCTGCTCGGGGGCCGTCAGCCACGCGGCGAGCTCCTTCGCCTCCTCCGTGTGCGCACCCTGCTCGGGCACCGTCAGGAAGGAGCCGCCCCAGTTGCCGGCACCGCCGGGGAACACGTCGGCGATGTCCCAGCCGGTGACGCCGGCCGAGTTGTTCTCGATGACACCGAGCATCCAGCCCGGCGCGAGCATCGTCGCGAACGCGTTGTCCGGGCTCTGGAACGCAGCGTTCCAGTCGTCGCTCCACTGCTGGAGGTGCGCCGACAGGTTGTCCGTGGCCGCGGCCTGGACGACCTGGTCGTAGATCTCCTTGATCCGCGGGTTGTCAGCCGCGGTCACGGTGTTGTCCGAGGGGTCCTCGTACGGGGCCTCCTCCTGGTTGATCATGCCCTGCCAGATGGCGCCGGCCGAGTCGAACCACGGCTTGCCCGTCGCGTCGACGTACTGCTTGCCGACCTTGAAGTACTGGTCCCAGCCGCCACCGTTCTCGGAGAGCAGCGCGGCGACCTCGGCGCGGTCCGTCGGCAGGCCGGCGGCGGCGAACAGGTCGGAGCGGTACGCGATGGCCTCGGGGCCGATGTCGGTGCCGTAGCCGATGAGCTTGCCGTCGGCCGTCGTGGCCTGCGCGGCCTTCCAGTCGAGCCAGCGGCCCTCGACGTCGGGGGAGTTCAGGTCCACGAACTTGTCCGGGTACTGCAGGAGCTCGGGGAGCCAGTCGACCTCGATGGCCTCGATGTCCGACAGGCCGGAGCCCGCGGCGAGACGCGTGTTGAGGTTCTCGCGGGCCTCGTTCGACGTCGCGGCCTTCTTGTGCTCGATCGTGATGCCGGGGTGCGAGGCCTCGTACTCGGCGAACAGCTCGTCGGTGTAGCCGAACTCGTTGAACGTCGCGACGGTGAGGGTGATGTTGCCGCCCTCGGTGCCCTCGTCGTCCGTGTCGTCACCCGAGTTGGAGGAGCAGGCGGTGGCGAGGAGGGCGATGCCCGTGACCCCGGCCGCAGCCGCCCACATCTTGCGTGTGGTCTTGCGCACTATGACTCCCTTGTCAGTCGGACGGCGTCCTCGCCGTTCCCCTGGGGCATCCTTCGACCGTCTGCCGCAGGGGGCGCTGACGGGCGTCGGACGTGGGCCTGGTGGACCCCGCGCAGGACCGTCCTTCCGCAGAATGTAGGAGCGTTCCCACGCGCTGCATGAACTGTCGCCCGCTGCTGGTTGAGTGTCAAGGACGTGCGCGGCCGAAACCTGTGTGGTAGCGATCCCACACCAGCGTTTGTGCAGGTCAGGGCCCTATCGCAAGCGGTTCGTGTTACCGAATCGTTACGGCTGGTGCGCCTGTCCGTGATCAGCGAGCCACCGGTCCGCGACCTGCTGCTCGACGCCCAGAGCACCACGAATCGCCCGAGCCGCTGCCTCCTCGACGGCGGACCCGAACAGCGGGATCTGCGCGTGCAGGTCGCCGTCGTACACGAGCCGGCTCGCGGCCGTCCCGGAGGGCTGCAGCGAGCACCGTCCCGTGAGGCGGACGGGCGCCCCGGCGATCTCGACGACGACGGTCCCGGCGCGCGCGCCGTCCGGCTGCGGCGCCTCCCAGGCCTCGACGAGGCGGACGTCGATGCGGTTGCCGACGAAGCCGCGCACCTGCGCCGGGATCTGGTCCGACGGGAGCGCGCGCCGCGTCGCCACCGTGAACGCCTCGTCGGCCGTGCCCGTGACGTCGACCTGGTGCTCGATGGCGCCGCTCGCGACGACCTTCTGCTCGACGTAGCGGGGGTCGGCCAGCATGCGGCCCGCGGACGTCGCGTCCGTGGCCAGGTCGAGCGTGACGCTCAGGTGCAGCACCGTGGTCCTCCCCGTCCGTGGTGGGCCGCCGCGGCGGCCGGCGACGGGCCGTGCGGCCGCGTCGCGTCATGTGCAGGAAGGCTAGTCGCCCACCGGGCCCACGGCGCGGAGGGCGCACCCGTGGCACGGCGCGTCCCGCGCGACGCGGCGGCACCTACGCTGGAGTCGTGTCCACCCTGAGCACGCTCGTCGCCCGCCACGCCACGCTCGACGTCGCCGACCTCGAGTGGCTGCACCTGCTCGTCGGGGACTGGCAGGTCGTGTCCGACCTCGCGTTCGCCGACCTCGTGCTGTGGCTGCCGACCGACGACGACGACTTCGTCGCGGTCGCCCAGTGCCGGCCGTCGACCGGTGCGACCGTGCACTACGACGACGTGGTCGGGTCGCGCGCACCCGAGGGGCAGCGGCCGCAGCTGCGTCGCGCGCTCGAGGAGCGGGCGGCCCAGCGGTCGCGCGAGCCGCGGTGGTTCGGGTCGTACGCGGTGCGCGAGGAGGCCGTGCCCGTCGTGCGCCGCGGGCGCGCGATCGCGGTCGTCGCCCGCCAGACCAACCTCGGAGGTGCCCGCACGCCGAGCCGCCTCGAGCTCAACTACGTCGAGGCCGCCGACGAGATCTTCGGGATGATCGCGCGCGGCGAGTTCCCCGCGACGGACGCCCCGACGGGTCCGCGCCGCGGCGCGCCGCGCGTCGGTGACGGGCTCGTGCGCCTCAACTCGGAGGGCGAGGTGCTCTACGCGAGCCCCAACGCCCTGTCGTGCTTCCACCGGCTGGGTGCGCTCGGTGACCTGGTCGGCCGCTCGCTCGTCGAGGTGACCGCCGACCTCGTGGAGCAGAGCGCGACCGTCGACGAGTCGATGCCGCTCGTGCTCATGGGTCGCGCACCGTGGCGGACCGACGTCGAGGCGCGCGGCGTCGCGCTCTCGCTGCGCGCGGTGCCGCTGACCGAGCACGGCCAGCGGCTGGGTGCCGTGCTGCTGTGCCGCGACGTCTCCGAGCTGCGGCGCCGCGAGCGTGAGCTCATCACCAAGGACGCGACGATCCGCGAGATCCACCACCGCGTGAAGAACAACCTGCAGACCGTCGCGGCTCTCCTGCGGCTGCAGTCCCGGCGCATGAGCTCGCCCGAGGCCAAGGAGGCGCTCGGCGAGGCGATGCGACGCGTCGCGACGATCGCGCTCGTCCACGAGACGCTCTCGCAGACGCTCGACGAGAGCGTCCCGTTCGACGACCTGGTCGGCCGCAGCCTGCGCCTCGCGGCCGACGTCGCGACGGCGGGCGCGCACGTGCGGACCGTCGTCAAGGGGTCCTTCGGGTCCGTGCCGGCCGAGGACGCGACCGCGCTCGCGCTCGTGCTCACCGAGCTCGTCACCAACGCCGTCGAGCACGGCTTCGACGGGCGCGAG
Organism: Cellulomonas fimi; assembly: GCF_028527925.1. Classification (GTDB taxonomy): domain Bacteria; phylum Actinomycetota; class Actinomycetes; order Actinomycetales; family Cellulomonadaceae; genus Cellulomonas; species Cellulomonas fimi_C. The sequence continues at coordinate 9,509 of NZ_JAPESW010000038.1, read as the reverse complement.
TTGGGCACGGTCGAGATCGTGGTGGACCGCGACGGGGACGACCTGCGCGTCGAGGTCGCCGACGACGGCGCCGGGCTGCCGCCCGACCGCGGTGCGGGCACGGGCCTCGGCACGCAGATCGTGTCGACGCTCGTCACCAACGAGATGGGCGGCACGATCGCGTGGGGTGCGCGCGACGGCGGCGGCACGTCGGTCGTGATCGAGGCGCGGTTGCGGCACGGTCGCGACGGTGCGGCCGTCGTGCTCTGAGCCCAGCGCGCCGAGGGGCGGCGCCGGCGACGCCACGGACGACCGACCGACGCGGCGGGCGGTCGCGCCCGGCGCGTCGTCGCGGGGGGTGGCCCGACGTCGGCTGCTGAGGCGACCTCCGGAGCGGGCGGTGCCTCGGACCGTCAGGGATGCTCCCCGTGCGGGATCGGCGATGCTCCCGCGAGGGCCTCGCAGAGACGACGAACCGGCCGCACCCTCGGGGGTGCGGCCGGTTCGGTGAGCTGTGGTGCTGCCGGGTCAGCCGGCGCGGCGCTGGCGGGCGGTGCGGCGCTTGAGCGCGCGGCGCTCGTCCTCGGACAGGCCGCCCCAGACGCCCGCGTCCTGACCGGTCTCGATCGCCCACTTGAGGCACGTGTCGACGACGTCGCAACGACGGCACACGGCCTTCGCCTCGTCGATCTGCAGCAGCGCCGGACCCGTGTTGCCGATCGGGAAGAACAGCTCGGGGTCCTCGTCGAGACACGCTGCGCGGTGGCGCCAATCCATGACAGATCTCTCCTTGGGCACACGACTGCCCGACGCCCTGGGGTTGAGGGCGCGCGACTGCCGGGTGTGATCGGGGTGGGGGGGACGTGCTCCATCTAGGGTCACATCACGGTCGACGGCGCACAAGGGGTTACGAAGACGTTTCGCTTGGGTAACGACTGAGGCGTTGGTCACATCTGTGCACCGCCTGTGCGCGGCCTCACGGCAACGATGACCGATGTCTAGACGTTTGTCCAGGTCAGTGGGCCTGACGAGCATGCGCCCAAGCCGCTGCCACGAGGCGACGACACGGGAGCCGGGGCACCTAGGCTCGGGCCTGTGAACCCCCGTCCGCGCCTCCTCGCTGTGACCTGTGTCCTAGTGCTCCTCGAATCCGTGGTAGTGGCGGGGCTGGGCGTCGCCTTCGTCGTCTCGCTCGTGCGCGGGACCGCCGAGCTCGCGGCGCCGACCGCGTTCCTGGTGGCGTTCTGCGCGGGCGTCGCGGCGCTCCTGGTCCTCGCGGCGCGGGGGCTGTGGGCGGGGCGTCGCTGGGCTCGCTCGCCGGTCATGACGTGGCAGGTGCTCCTCGTCGTGCTCGCCCTCGGCTGGCTCGGGCAGGAGGTCGCGGTGTGGGCGGTCGCCGTGCTCGTCGTCGCGGTGGCCGTCGGGGTCCTGCTCCTCCTGCCGCCCGTCGTCGCCGCGACGACTCAGCGGGCGGCCGAGGGTGAGTCGCGGACGTCGTAGACCTGCAGGGGCACGACGCGACGGTCCACCACGAGCACCGCACGGCCGGGCGGGCGCTCGCGCGGGTCCACCGTCCAGGGCGCGGCCGGTCCCACGAGCTCCGCGGCCGACGGGTCGTGCGCGTCGAGCACGAGGACCTGCCGGGCGCGCACCAGCGCGGCGTGCGGACCTCGGAACGCGCCTGCCGCCTGAGCGGTCGTCGCGGCGACGACACGCGGGCCGCCCGGCTCGCGGACCAGGCGCTCGACCAGGTCGGCCAGCGCCGGCGACGCGCGCTCGACCTCGTCCAGGTCGTCGACCAGGACGACCGCGTCGTCGGTCACCTCGTCCGGCGTCGCGTCGGGCACGCCGAGCAGCCCGTCAGGTCCGGGCGACAGTCCGTCACGTCCCGAGAGCAGCGGCGGCGCGCCCGGTGCTCGGTCCACCAGACGTACCACCGCCGCACCGGAGGCGCGCAGGCCGGCCGCGACGACGGCCAGCGCGGTGGTGCGACCGGACCCGGGCGGTCCGGCGACCAGCAGCGGCCGCGCGGTGTCGACGACGACCTCGCGCGCGTCGTCGCCTCCCACGCCGATCGGCACCCACGCGGCCGCGCCGCGGTGCGGTGACGGCACGGGATCGGTCGCGCGCGTCCGCGTCGTTCCCTCACCCTCCAGGTCCGTCCCGCTCGCGACCACGCCCGCGCCGACCGGGCTGGTGATCCCGGCGGTGGTGCTGGGCAGGCGCGCGACGACCGGGAGCGGCTGGACCCGCACGACCGACGGGTCCGGTGCGACGCCGGGACCGCGGTCGTCGTCGAGCAGACCAGGGCTTCCGGGCGCGTCGGGCTGGACGGGCGGCGCCGCGGTGCGGGGTCGAGTGACGTCGCCGGACGAACCGGTACTGCTCGGCAGGCAGAGGTTGCCGGAGAGGGCGGTGGCGCCGGGCGGGGTGACGTCGCCGGGGAGGACCGCCTGGCAGAGGACCGCGCCTCCGTCGCGGAGGTGGACGGCGCGCCCGGCGGGACCTCGTGGTCCGGACAGGGCTGCCGGCACGCCGGCGAGGGCGGCGAGCGACGCGTCGGGGACGGGCAGGACGAGTCGGTCCCGGAAGGCCGCGGCGTGGTGGAGAGCGGCCGTCGTCACGTCGCACGAGGCCGCGACCGCCACCTGCCCCTCGCCTCGCCAGCACGCGACCAGCCGGTCGGCTCCCGCGCCGCGCGCGAGCGTCGTGTGCTGGTCGAGCGCGGCCGTCAGCCCGTCCACGAGCAGCAGCGACGGAGGGGCGGCCCGGGTGGTCAGGAGCTCGAGGAGGCGCGCGAGGCGCCGCACCTCGTGCACACCGACCGCGGTGCCGAACCGCCCGTGCACGTCGGCGGCGCGCAGCCGCGCCACGGCGTCCGCGGGGAGCCCGACGGCGTGCACGGCGGTGCCGCGGGCGAGCGCCTGGCACCCGAGCGCGGTCAGCGTGGTGGTCCGGCCGGATCCGGGTCCGCCGACGACGAGCAGGTGACCGAGGGTGGGGTCCCACCGCACGCCCGCCCGCCGCTGCTCGTCGGGGAGGTCGGCGAGGGCGAGCGCGAGGCCCCGCCCGTCAGGCACGTCGGCGGCGACGACGTGGTCGGGCAGCGCGGGCACCCACGGCACGTCGCGCCGGGGCCGCCCGCGGGCGGCGACCGCGGCCGCCTCGACCCAGGCCCGGACGCCGCGATCGCCGGGCGCCGTGCCGGCCCGGGGTGACGCGTCGTCGCCGGCCCGCGGCACCCACCCCGGCACGGACCCGTCGATCCCGGCGGGCGCGAGCCGCGCCGGCGGTGCACCCGTGCCGGGGCGCGGCCGCGCGACCTGCACCAGCGTGCTCGGGGACGCGCCGAGGCGCAGCACGGCCCGCCCGGGCGTGCGCGGGTCGAGGCGCGCGGCCTGCGGGTCGTCGACGACGTCGCGCGAGTCGGCGTCGTCGGTGACGCGCAGCGCCACGCGCAGGTCGACGTTGGCGCGCAGGTCGGCCGTCACGACGCCCGCCGGGCGCTGCGTGGCGAGGACGAGGTGGATGCCGAGGGCCCGTCCCTGGGCGGCGAGCCGGGCGAGCGTCGGGACCGCGTCGGGCACGTCGTCGGCGAGCGCGCGCAGCTCGTCGACCACGACGAGGAGGCGTGGCGGTGTCGTGTCGTCGGCGGGATCGAGGTCGGCGACGTCGTGCGCGCCGTGCGACGCGACGAGCCGTTCGCGGCGTCGGGTCTCGGCGCGCAGCGCGACGAGCATGCGCTGCGTGCGCCCGGCGTCCAGGTCGGTGACGTGGTCGAGCACGTGCGGGAGCCCGGCGAGCGCACCGAGCCCGGTGCCGCCCTTGAAGTCGACGAGCAGCACCGCGAGCCGCTCGGGCGGGTGCCGCAGCGCGAGCGCGAGCACGAGGGTGGTGAGCAGCTCGGACTTGCCCGCACCGGTCGTCCCGGCGACGAGCGCGTGCGGTCCGTCGGCGACGAGGTCGACCACGACGTCCCGGTGCCCGGCGCCGCGCCCGACGGGCAGCGCGAGGCCCGTGCCGGCCGTCGACCACGCCGCCGCGACGGCCTGCGGGCTGGCTGAGGGGATGCCCGGCAGGTCGCCGAGGGCGACGACGTCGGGCGGCGCGAGCACCGCAGGGACCTCGGCGGAGAGGTCGCGCAGCGTGCGCGCGCGGAGCAGCTGCGCGTGCGCGCGCGGGGCGGTCGTGGCGTGCCACGCGACCGCGGACGGTGCGCCCCCGGCCACGTGCAGCAGCGCGCCGGTCCGGGTGACCTCGAGCACGTGGCGGCACCATGCCGGTGCGTCCGCGCGGCGCTCGAGGACCAGCAGGAGGCGGTGCCGCGCGGACGCGGCGGAGCGCCAGGCCGCGAGCCTGCCGATCGCGGCGGGTGCGTCGCAGACCACGAGCGTGTCGGGACCGTCGGGGGAGGGCAGGGACGTGCGCGGCTCGGCCGGGGACGTCCAGCCCCAGGCGCCCGGGCGCCGCGTGACGACCACGAGGTCCGCGGCCAGGTGGCTGCCGAGCTCCGCGAGCACGACGGCGCGCGCGGTGGCGACCGCGTCGAGCGGGTCCCCGACGACCGCGAGGCACCCGTCCGCCGACCACGGCACCCCGCCGCGCACACGTCGCACGTGACCGAGCGTCGCGGCGGTCGTGGCGGACACGAGGTCCGCGGGGTCGAGCGGTGGCCGCTCGGGCGCGGGGCCCTCGGGAGCGGTGGCGTGCTCGCGTGCGCGGCGCTGCCGGTCCCGTCCGCGGCGAGACACGTGCGTGACCAGCCCGACGAGCGGCACGACGAGCCCGACCAGGAGCAGCGCGGGCTGTCGCAGGACGAGCGCGAGCGCGACGCTGCCCGCGAGCGGCGCGAGCCACGTCACGGCCTGCTCGGGACCGGTGCGCTCGCGGTCTCCCCGGCGGCTGCCCGCGCTCGCGTCGTCCGGGTCCACGGTCGTCGGCGCGCCGCGCACGGCGCACGTCGTCCGCCCGACGACGAGGACGTCGCGCGTGTCCCACCGGACCCAGCGGCCGGTCGGCAGCACGCGGGCGGACCGCCTCCGTCGCCGACACGCGGCGATCGCTCCCGGTGTGCCGGGCGGCGCGACCGGGCGAGCGCGACCCGGGGCGGCGACGCCGCTCGGCTGCGCCGGCGCGGCGCCCGCCGGCCGGTCCGGACGGTCGAACCGTCCGGGGGCCGTCGAGCGCCCGAGGCGGACGCGCACCCCGCGCCGGCGTCCTCGGACCTCGACCACGCCGAGCCCCGGGTCGGCGACGCGGTCGGGCCCGGCGCCTGCGGCGAGGGTCACGGTGCCGCGCTCGGGCACGGCCACGAGCGCGCCGCTGTCGGGTCCCGCGACGACGGCGACGTGGCGTCGCGCCTGGACGGCGACCCGCTCGACCGGCGGACGACCGGGACCCGGCTGCAGCACCGCTCCGGGGACGAGCGGGTGGTGGCCCACCGGGTGCGTCTCGTCGAGCACCGCGTCGTCGACGGCGAGCCGGACGGCGGCACTCGTCCACCCCGCCCAGCCCGTGAGCCGTGCGAGGTGCGGACGTAGCGCGCCGACGGTCGTGCCCGCGTCGACGTCGACCTCCGTCGTGCACGGGTCGGCGCCGCGCGCGGGGTCGGGATGACGGGTCAGGAGGCGCACGCCGCGAGGGTCGCGCACGCGTGCACGCGCCCGACCGGCGGGCTCGTGGGGCTGTGGACGTCGCCACCCCCCACAGGCCCGCCGGTCGGCTCGCGGTCAGTCGACGGCCAGCGCCGCCACCGGGGACGTGCGGGCCGCGGAGCGGCCGGGCAGCACCGACGCCAGGAGCCCGGCGGCGAGCGCCACGACCAGGACCGTCAGCAGGTCGTCCCACGGCAGCGCGAGCTGCATGTCGCCCATGCCCGCGAGCACGATCGCGGCCCCGGACCAGCCGTACAGCACGCCGAGCACCGCGCCCAGCACGGCCCCGACACCCGCGATGAGCATGCCCTCGTACGCGAGCATCCAGCGCAGCTGGCGGCGGGACATGCCGATCGCCCGCAGGGTCGCCGACTCACGCCGGCGCTCGATCACCGACAGCGAGAGGGTGTTCGCGACGCCGACCACCGCGATCACGACCGCGACGCCCAGCAGCCCGACGACGACCGCGAGCAGGTCGTCGATGAGGTTCTCGTACTGCTGGCGCTCGGCACCCGAGCTCTCGACGAGCAGCGCGTCCGACGACAGCGCGTCGTTGATCGCCAGGGCCGTCGTCGCGGCGTCGACGTCGGGGTCGAGCCGCACCCAGAGCGTCTGCACGGGGGTGTCGCCGACGAGCCCACGCAGCGTCGCGGGTGTCACCACGGCGTCCACCCCGCCGAGCGACGAGTGCACGGCGTCGAGGGTCGCGCTGTCGCCCGTCGGCTCGCCGTCCGGACCGACCGCCCGGACCGTCGTCCCGCCCTCCGCGACCGTCTCCGAGCGCGCGGCGGGCAGCACGATCGTGCCGTCCGCGAGCGCGTCGAGCGCGTCGGCGTCGCGCAGCACCGTCGCGGCCTCGGCCGGGTCGGGGGCGCGCAGCACCACGTAGGTGCCGTCGTCGAGGACCGCGGCCGCGGTGGGGACCTCGACGACCTGCTCGACGCCCGGGACGTCCGCGACCTCCGCGACCACCGACGCCGGCACGGACTCGTCGCCCGCACCGCCGACCGCGCTGATCGCGACGTCGACGGGGTAGTGGTCCTCGAGGCCGGCCGTGATGGACCGGCGTGCGCTCGCGGCACCGGTGCTCATGAGGACCACGAGCGTGACGCCGATGAGCAGCGCGGTGCTGGTCGTCGCGGTGCGGCGCGGGTTGCGCAACGTGTTCGCGGCGGCGAGCCGTGCGCTGGTACCCGTCGAGGCGAGGCCGCGACCGGCGAGCGAGACGACGCGCGGGATCCAGAAGACCGCGCCCAGCAGGACGCCGACGAACGAGAGCGCGCCGCCGAGCACGCCGACTCCCAGCAGCGGGACGGGCTCGCCGACCTGCGCGGCGCTCGTCACGACCGCGAGGACGAGCGCGCCGGCGCCGCCGAGGACCAGCAGGAGCGACAGCACGAGCCGCACGCGGCCTCCGCGCGCCCCCGTCGAGGGCGCGTCGACGGGACGCAGCGCGGCGACCGGCGAGACCCGCGTGGCCTCCCGGGCGGGCACGAGCGACGCGGCCGCCGTGACGAGCGTGCCGACGAGCAGCGGCACGAGGACGACGGCGGGCGTCACCGCGATGGTCGACGGCAGCGGGGTGCCCGTGTCGGCGCGCGCGAGCACCGCGAGCGCCACCTGCGCGAGCCCCAGACCGAGGACCACGCCGCCGACGGACGCCGCGAGGCCGAGGATGGTGGCCTCGACGAGCACGGACATGCGCAGCTGACGCTTGACCGCGCCGACGCAGCGCAGGAGCGCGAGCGTCCGGGCGCGCTGCGCGACGAGCACCTGGAAGGTGTTCGCGATGACGAGCGCGGCGACGAGCAGCGCGACCGCGGCGAAGCCGAGCACGACCATGACGAGCGCGTTGCCGGAGCCGGTGATCTGCTCGACCGCGGCCTCGGCGGCCTCGCGCTTCGTGAGCACGTCGGCGTCGGCGAGCGCGGCGCTGACGTCGGCCTGGACCTGCGCCGAGCCGTCGGTCACGACGAGGATCTGCGCGGACACGCTGTCCGACGCGGCCTCGCCCGACCACTCGAGCACGTCGGGGGTCGTCGCGAGTCCCGCTCCGCCGTAGGCGGACCACGCGCCCGCCGGGTCGTCGGCGAGCCCGACGACGGTGACGGTGCCCTCCTGCTCGGTCCACTCGTCGTCCGCACCGGGCGCGGACCAGCGGACCTCGAGGGTGTCGCCGACCTCGGCGTCGAGACGGTCGAGCGTCGTCGCGGGCAGCGCGACCTCGCCCCGCGACGCCGGGACACGTCCCTCCTCCGGGACGACGGACGCGAGCCGCTCGTCGCCCGGCTGCGTGAGCAGCATCTGGTAGGTCGTGCGGGTGCCCTTCGAGAGCTCGGCGCCGCCGAGCAGGAGCGGGTCGGCGGCGACGACGCCGGGGACGTCGCGCACGCGCTCGACGTCCTGCACCGCGGCGCCGTCGGTCACGACGAGGTCGGCGTCGCCGAAGGACGCGGTCACCGAGTCGTACCCGGTGCGCTGCAGGACGTTCCCGGCGACGAGGGTCGCGGCGAGGAACGCGGTGCCGATCGCGATCGCGACGGCGGCGGCCGTGAGCCGGCCGACGCTGCGCCGCATCTGCGCGAGGGTGAGGCGCAGCATCAGGCGCTCACCGCCGTGCCGGAGGTGGTCTCGAGGGTCCGCAGCGCGTCGAGGCCGGCGAGCACCGCGTCGGGCGTGGGGTCGACGATGTCGCCCGCGATGCGACCGTCGGCCAGCAGCACGACGCGGTCGGCGTACGCGGCGGCCGTCGGGTCGTGCGTGACCATGATGACGGTGCGGCCGAGCTCACGGACGGAGCGCCGCAGGAAGCTGAGGACCTCGGCGCCGGAGCGCGAGTCGAGGTTGCCGGTCGGCTCGTCGGCAAAGACGACCTCGGGCTTGGCGATCAGCGCGCGGGCGATCGCGACGCGCTGCTGCTGGCCGCCCGACAGCTCGCTCGGGCGGTGGGTGAGCCGCTGCCGCAGGCCGAGCGTGTCGACGAGCGTGTCCAGCCACGCGGCGTCGGCCTTCTGCCCCGCGAGCTCGAGCGGCAGCAGGATGTTCTGCTCCGCGGTGAACATCGGCAGCAGGTTGAACGACTGGAACACGAACCCGACGCGGTCCCGGCGCAGGCGGGTCAGGGCGCCGTCGTCGAGCCCCGACAGCCGCGTGGTGCCGAGCAGCGCCTCGCCGGACGTCGCCTGGTCGAGCCCGGCGAGCAGGTGCATGAGCGTCGACTTGCCGGAGCCGGACGGGCCCATGATCGCCGTGAACGCGCCCGCCGCGAAGTCGACGTCGACGCCGTCGAGCGCGCGCACCGCCGCGGCCCCCTGCCCGTAGACCTTGGTCAGGCCGCGGGCCCGGGACGCGACCGCGGCGTCGGGCTGCGGGCCGGAGGCGGGTCCGGACGGTACGTACACGGTCGTGTCCACAAGGGCTCCTCGAGGCTGGGACGGGCGACGTCGGTCGACGACACCTCGACGGTAGGTCGGCGGGTGCCCGGGCCGCGTCGGGCCGGGGTCGCGACCGTCGAGGACCGCAGTACGCCCACGGACGGACTCCGGCCGCCCGCCGGTGCGACCGTCGGAGCAGCGCCGACGCCTGCCGTGGACGGACGCCCCGTCACTCGCCGGGGCGCACCAGCTCCGTCTCGTAGGCGATGACGACGGCCTGCACGCGGTCGCGCGCGCCGAGCTTGGCGAGGATCCGCCCGACGTGCGTCTTGACGGTCGCCTCGGCGACGAACAGGTCCTGCCCGATCTCGGTGTTCGAGCGCCCCTTCGCCATCAGCACGAGGACCTCGCGCTCGCGGTCGGTCAGCTCGGCGACGGCGGTGCGCGCGGGGTCGCTGGGCGCGCCCGGGCGGTCGGGCGGCAGCACGGTCACGAGGTGCTC
>NZ_JAPESW010000037.1 GCF_028527925.1 Cellulomonas fimi | reverse complement strand
TGCTGGTCGAGGCGATGGGCTCGCGCGGGCGCTACTTCCGCTCGTTCACGTCCTCCAGCCTGTCGGGCACGTGGACACCGCAGGCCGCCACCGAGAGCAACCCGTTCGCGGGCAAGGCCAACAGCGGCGCGACGTGGACCAACGACATCAGCCACGGTGACCTGGTCCGGTCCAACCCCGACCAGACCAAGACGATCGACCCGTGCAACCTGCAGCTGCTCTACCAGGGTCGCGACCCCAACGTGAACACCGACTACAACAACCTGCCCTACCGTCCGGGCCTGCTCACCCTCCAGCGGTGACAGCCGGAGGGAACGGTCCGGCCCGGCGTCGCTGACGGGCACGGAACGGCACACCCACGACCGTGGGACCCGACGAGGGTGGGCTCGATCCGATCGAGCCCACCCTCACCCGTCCCCCGGGCCGTCGGCGCGGGTCAGTGACCGCGCTGCCGTTGATCGGTCGCCGCACCGCTCACGTCGAGGCACAGGCCGGGCTCGGCGCCGACCACGGTGCCGTCGGTGTCGAGCCGCCACGGCTGGTTGGCAGCGCCGTCGCATGGGCCGAGGCTCCGACCTGGGTCGGCGCGTACGGGCTAGCCGTGGGTCGGCAGCCGGCTCTCCTGGGCGTCCTGCGCCTCGAGCAGGTCGAGGTCGCGGACGCAGAAGCGGTGGTGCTCGAAGGTCTCGGTGAGCACCGTGCCGAGGCACTGCCGCACCGAGCGGCCCCGGGCGTATGGCGGCCAGACATCGTCGTCGGGTACCGGCGCTCGCGCTGCGAGCTGCACGGCGGTGACCTCGTCGAGCCAGGCCTCGAGCTCGGCGGCCTGCGCGTCACGCACGCTCACGATCTCGTCGAGGGTCGGGTCGAGCGACAGGTCAAGCCCGTGCGCCCCCTGGTAGGGCTCGACGATGTTCCCGATGCCCATCGGCGTGAACAGCTCCGTCGAGCCCAGGCAGCAGCGGCGGAACCACGAGTCGTGGACGAAGACCAGGTGGCGCATCGTCTGCACCGCCGACCACTCGTCGTTCACGCTGCGGCGCTCGATGCCGGGCGTCCGGCGGATTCGCTCGATCGTGGCGGCCCAGCCGGCACGGAGCTGACGCGATGCCTCGCGCAGGTCGGCAGGGTCCTCGGAGCGGATCAGCACCCGCACCGGATGACGCCGGTCGAGCTCGGCCTCGACGTACTCGGTCACCTCGACGCCGTTCACCACGAGGTTGGTGACGAGCCCCTCGATCACGGCATCCTGCATGACGACGCCGATCAGGCGTGCCCCGGTCAGATCGCACTCGCGGAACTCCGCACCGTGCAGGTCCTCGTCGACGTACCGCGTCATGCTCCGGATGCTAGGTCCGAGCACCGACACGCCAGCCGCGACAAGAGTGCCGCCATGGATCGGCGACCAAGCTCTCACGCTGGCGTGAGGCTTGATTCCTTGTGCGCCGCGCGTGCGCCGGTCTTCTCGGACTCGACGATCCAGAACGGCTCGTCGTCGGAGGCCCTGAACTGCTGCCCGTCGAACGTGAAGTCGGACGTCCGACGCTCGACCGTCGTCCCCGTCGTGCGGCCCTGCGAGGTGTTCCAGTGGACCTTCTGACCCGCGCGCATCCTGCCTCCTCGGCTGGTTCACCGGCTCTACCAAGCGGTTTGTCGGGAGCCGTCTTTCGCGTGTGGTGCTCGGATTTTCAGAGTCGGCAGCATCTCGACGATCGCCGATGCTCAGGCTTGCATGTCGACGAAACGCGAGTAGTGCCCCTGGAAAGCGACCGTGATGGTGTCGGTCGGGCCGTTTCGGTGCTTGGCGACGATGAGGTCGGCCTCACCGGCACGAGGTGATTCTTTTTCGTACGCATCTTCGCGGTGCAAAAGAATCACCATGTCCGCATCCTGTTCGATTGACCCCGATTCGCGAAGGTCACTCATCTGCGGCTTCTTGTCGGTTCTTTGTTCCGGACCGCGGTTCAGCTGCGAGATGGCGATCACCGGGACCTCGAGCTCCTTCGCCAGCAGCTTGAGCGCTCGCGAGAACTCCGACACCTCCTGCTGACGCGACTCGACGCGCTTCCCGGACGTCATGAGCTGGAGGTAGTCGATGATGACGAGCTTCAGGTCGTGCCGCTGCTTGAGCCGCCGCGACTTCGCGCGGATCTCCATGAGCGACATGTTCGGCGAGTCGTCGATGAACAGCGGCGCCTCGGAGATCTTGCCCATGGTCGCGGCGACCTTGGCCCAGTCGTCCTCGCCCATCTGACCCGTGCGCATCTTCTGCAGGTGCACGCGCGCCTCGGCGGACAGCAGACGCATCGTGATCTCGTTGCGGCTCATCTCGAGCGAGAACACGACGGACGTCATCCCGTGCTTGATCGACGCGGACCGCACGATGTCGATGCCGAGCGTCGAGTTGTGCGTCGGGATCATCGACCGGCTCGCGAGGTACAGGTGCGACTCGTGGTCGATCTGCACGCACCTCACCGGCACGGACTCGATCGGCTCGACCGACACGATGTAGCGCTGCGCGAGGCGTGCCGTCGACGGGCGGCGGCGCTCCTTGTGCACCAGGCGCTTGCGCTCGAGCGCGAAGACGTCGTCATCCGTGGTGAAGGTCAGCGTGAAGCACGTCGAGCGGGTCTCGTCGCGTCCGGGGACCCGCTTGGTCGACCATCCGGTCCGGTAACCGAGCGAGTGCACCAGCTCGCGGACGTCGAGCGCGAGGCGCTCGTCGGTGAGCGCGATCTGGACGCTCCCCGTCGGGTTCACGGTGCCGTCGGTGTCGAGCAACCCGGCGAGCAGCTCGCGACGCTGCCGCTCGCTCGCCCGCAGGTAGGCCACGGGGATGTGCTTGTCGCCCAGCACCCCCAGCGCCCGAAGCCGCCCCTGCACCGTCCCGTACGTGTCGTGGCACTGCTGGCAGCGCCGGAGACCCGTCGTCTCGATGCCGCAGTCCGGGCACGTCGGCGGAGGCACCGGCCCGGACATCGTCTTGACGCGCCCGCCGCACGAGCGTCCACAGGTCCGGACCTGAGACCGGGCCGGCACGAACGCCGTCCCGCAGACCTCGCACGCGCGCAGGGGCACCTCGACCGGCGGAAGCAGCAGCGTGTAGAGCCTGGCGGCACCGCTCGCACGCGCCGCCGGACGGGCGACCAGGCCGAGCCCCTCGATCCGCATGGCGATCTCGGGGTCGGCGCTCGTGAAGCGGGCCGAGGCGCTGTGCCCGTGGCCGAGCCACACGCCGAACGCGTACGGATCGATCAGCAGGTCGGCGTCGGCCAGGTCGAGCGGACGCGCGGTGTCGACAGAGTGGTTGGCGCGGCCGTCGGCGGTCGCGCAACGAACCGTGTCGTGAATCTCCTCGGTCGTCCAGATCCCCGGAGTGCCCCCGCCGGGCTGGCGGCGGTCGGCACGGGTCCGGGTCTCCCACTCGTGCTGGGCGTCGGCGACGATCGTCGTGCCGTCGTCGAACGTCACGCGGTAGCACGGGCGGCCGGTCAGCTCGGGCGTCGCGGCGACGACCTGCGTCGGCGTGCCGTCCGCGGCGATCAGCCAGTCACCGACGGCGACCTCGCCCATCGTCGTCCAGCCGGTCGGGGTCGGCAGCGGCGTGTCGAGAGCCAGCGCCTTGCCGATGGCCGGGCGGGCGGCCACGACGATCATCTGGCCGGGGTGCAATCCATTCGTCAGGCGGTCGAGGTCCGAGAAGCCCGTCGGGACGCCGATCATGCCCTCGCCGCGATGCCCGGCGGCCTCGATCTCGTCGACCGTGCCGCCGATGATCTCGCCCAGCGGCAGGTAGTCCTCCGACGCGCGCCGCTCGGTGACGGCGTAGACCTCGGCCTGCGCGTTGTTGACGATCTCGTCGACGTCGCCGCCATCGGTGCCGTAGCCGAGCTGGACGATGCGCGTGCCGGCCTCGACGAGCTTGCGGAGGATCGCGCGCTCGCGCACGATCCGCGCGTAGTAGCCGGCGTTCGCGGCGGTGGGGACGGACGCGATCAGGGTGTGGAGATAGGGCGCGCCGCCGATGCGGCCGATGTCGCCGCGCTTCGTCAGCTCGTCCGAGACGGTGATGGCGTCGGCGGGCTCGCCGCGGCCGTAGAGATCGAGGATCGCGTCGTAGATCGCCTCGTGCGCGGGACGGTAGAAGTCCGTGCCCTTGATCTGCTCGATGACGTCGGCGATGGCGTCCTTCGAGATCATCATGCCGCCGAGCACGGACCGCTCGGCGTCGAGGTCCTGCGGCGGGGTGCGGTCGAAGCCGCCGTTGCCACGACCGGAGTCCGGGGGCGCCCCGTACTCGAGCTCCTCGATCGTCACTGGCCGCCCATCCCCGTCATCCGTTACCGTCGAACATCTGTTCTAGCAGGGGCCACCGACAACCCCGCACGCGCGCACCGCACTCGCGTCCGGTCCTGCCTCGCCCGCGAGGTTAGGACGGTCCGCGCGGGGTTCCAAACGGGCCTGTGGACAACGCTGTGAGGTGTGCTGTGGACGGCGGTGGACCCGCTTGTGCACAGTCCGTGGACAGTCCTGTGGATACGGTGGATGAAAGAGTCCTCACGAACCTCTGACCGGCCCCGACGCTGTGCACGGCATGTGGATGCGAGAAAGGTTGAGCCAGATTTCATCTGACGGACATCACACGTCCGCCGTCGACCGGCAGATTCTGTCCCTCGCCGTCCCGGCGCTCGGCGCACTCGTCGCGGAGCCGCTCTTCGTCCTCGTGGACTCCGCGGTCGTCGGCCACCTGGGGACGGCTTCGCTGGCCGGTCTCGCGCTCGCGTCGACCGTCCTCGTCACCGTCGTCGGCCTGTGCGTCTTCCTCGCGTACGCCACGACGGCGGCCGTCGCCCGACGTCTCGGAGCCGGCGACCGGGGGGGCGCGCTCCAGGTCGGCGTCGACGGCATGTGGCTCGCCCTGGCCCTCGGAGTGGCGCTCGGCGCGCTCACGTGGCTGGCCGCCCCGTGGCTGGTCGGCGCGCTCGGCGCGACGGGTGAGACCGCGCACGAGGCCGTCGTGTACCTCCGCTGGTCGGCTCCCGGCCTGCCCGGGATGCTCCTGGTCCTCGCGTCGACGGGCGCGCTGCGCGGCCTCCAGGACACCCGCACCCCGCTCGTCGTCGCCACCGCCGGCGCGGTCGTCAACGCGGTCCTCAACGTCGTGCTCGTCTACGGCGCGCACCTGGGCATCGCGGGCTCCGGGCTCGGCACCGCGCTCACGCAGCTCGCCATGGGCGCCGTGCTCGGTGGCGTCGTCGTCCGCGGTGCCCGGACCGCCGGCACCCGCCTGACCCCGCACGCCGCGGGCCTGTGGGCGAACGCGCGCGCCGGTGCGCCCCTGCTGGTCCGCACCCTCACGCTCCGCGCCGCGATCCTCCTCACCGTCTGGGTCGCGACCGCCCTCGGCGCCACCGCCCTCGCCGCGCACCAGGTCGTCAACGCCGTCTGGGGGCTCGCCGCGTTCGCGCTCGACGCCCTCGCGATCGCCGCGCAGGCGCTCGTCGGGCACGCGCTCGGCGCCGCCGACGTCCCGCGCACCCGCGCGCTCCTGCGCCGCACGCTGCAGTGGGGGGTGGGCGCCGGGGCGGTCCTCGGCCTCGCGCTGGGCGGCGCGTCCTGGCTCTACGTCCGCGCGTTCACGACGGACCCCGACGTGCAGCAGGCCGCCGTCGTGGCCCTCGTCGTGGCGGCCGTGACCATGCCGATGGCCGGGTGGGTGTTCGTGCTCGACGGCGTCCTGATCGGGGCGGGCGACGGGCGGTTCCTCGCCTGGGCGGGCGTCCTCACCCTCGTCGCCTACGTCCCGTTCGCGCTGGCCGTGCGGGCGTGGGCACCCGACGGCGTCGCCGGGCTCGCCTGGCTCTGGGCCGCGTTCGCGGGTGTCTTCATGCTGGCCCGGGCCCTGACCACCGGCTGGCGCGCCCGCGGCACCGCCTGGATGGTCACGGGCGTCTAGCCCGACGACGAGGCGGCGTCAGGTCCCGCCCGACTCCCCCGCGTACCGGGCCGCGAACGCGCCCGGCGTCATCCCGGTGACCCGGCGGAAGTCGCGGGACAGGTGCGGCTCGTCGGCGTACCCGAGCCGCGCGGCGACGTCGGCGACGGTCGTGCCGCCCGCGCGCAGCAGGCCCGCCGCCTCGTGCAGCCGACGACGCTGGACGAGCCACTTCGGCGACAGCCCCAGCCGCCGCCGGGTCAGACGCTGCAACGACCGCTCCGTCATGCCGAACCGGTCGCAGAGCTGGGCGACGCGCAGCAGCTCGGGGTCGTGCTCGACGGCGTCGACGATCGCGTTGACCTGCCGACCCTCGTCGTCCACCGGCAACCACCGCCGCAGGAAGTCGCCGACCAGGTCCGTCGCCGCACGCTGCCGCGACTCGTCCGTCGGGTCCGGCGTCATCGCCGCCCGCACGGCGGCGACCAGCCCGTCGGTGGTCGCCGGAGCCACCGTCGCCGCCAGCGCCGGCGCGAGATCGCCGTTCCGACCGGTCCAGGCCGCGACCGTCCCGCCGGTCAGCATCGCGCCGGCGGCCGGCTGGAGCAGCACCCCCACGGCCCAGCCGCGCGCGGTGAGCGTCGTCGTGGAGAGCCCGGGAGCGACGCCGTAGAACCGCGCGTACGCGTCGGCGACGACCACCAGGCAGACGGGGTACTGCAGCACCTGCTGCACCGCCGATCCACCGCCCGGCACATCCCACGTCGGCACCCAGTACCGGCGCACCAGGTCCGCCAGGTCGGGCTCGGGCGCCCACCGACCGATGCGGAACGACCGGTCCGCCGGGTCGACGAGGTGCGCGCGCTCGACCTCGTCGACGGCCGCACCCCCGCGCGTGCCGGCCGTGCCGCGCGCGTCGCCGACGAGCGCCTCACCCAGCCTGTCGGGTTTCATCAAGCCGCCCTCCCCTCGCCCGCCTAGCGTCGCAGCCATGACCGACAACACCACCCTCCAGACGTACGTCCGCCACGCCGACGGCATGCAGGCGGCCCTCGACGCGGTCGCCCCGCACTCCTGGGACGCGCCCTCCGCCTGCGCGGGGTGGACGGGGCGCGACGTCGTCGCCCACGTCATCGACACCCAGCGCGACTTCCTCACCACGCACGGCGCCGAGGTGGGTCCGCGGCCCGACCTCGCCGACCCCGCCGCCGCATGGCGCGCGCACACCGCCGAGGTGCGCGAGCTCCTCGCGCGCCCTGGCTTCGTCGAGCAGGAGTACGACAGCCTCGGGTCGACGACGACCGTCGGCGCGACGCTCGACATGTTCTACGGGTTCGACATGATCGCCCACCGCTGGGACGTCACGGCCGCCGACGGCCGGGCGTACGCGTTCGACGACGCCGACCTCGACGTCATCGAGGGCATGGTCGCGGCGATGGGCGACATGCTCTACACGAGCGGCGTGTGCGGCCCGGCGCTCGAGGTCGGTCCCGACGCCGACCGGCAGACGCGGGCGCTCGCGGCGCTGGGTCGACGGGCGACGGTGGCCGTCTGAGTCACGGCTCACGGGGTCGCCGACCGACTCCCGCCGGCGACCGCCCGCCTGTCCGCTCAGGGCAGACAGCGCACCGGCCCTCTGGTCGGTGACCCGGGTCTAGCGTGGCGGACAGGCGCGACGACGACGGGAGCCCCCATGACGCACGAGCTGACGGTCCAGCGGCAGCGGGTCGCGGACCCGACCGGGCGCGGCACCGGTCCGACCGAGCACGTCGTCGAGCACCGCGTCGAGCCGCTCCTGCGTCGGCTCGTGGGCGCGATCCTCCGCGAGCGCCGCGAGGACCAGGGGCGCACGCTGCGCGACGTCGCGGTCGACGCGCGCGTGTCGGTCGCGTACCTGTCGGAGATCGAGCGCGGCCGCAAGGAGGCGTCGTCCGAGGTGCTGGTGGCGGTGTGCCGGGCGCTCGGGATGCGGCTCGTGGACCTGGTCGGGGCGGCGCACGCGGAGCTCGCGCGCGCGGAGGGCCGCGTCGTCGTCGACCTGGCCGACCCGCGACGCGCCCCGCGCGGCCCGGGGGCGGCGGACCCGACGCGTCAGGTCGTCGTCGACCTGCACGCGCGGGTGACCGGTCCCGGCCCGGTCGGCACGGCGACCGACGCGGTCCTGCTCGCCGCCTGACGCTCCGCGCGGTCCGCGCGGTCCGCGATCTCGCTGGTCGACCCGCGTGGCCTGACGGGCCGCCGGACGCCTCGGTCCTGGCGACGGCCGCTCGACCCGGGTGGTCCGCGTGCGCACCGACGCGGCGTGCGTGCGGCCGGGTCGCGACCAACCCGGCCGCACGCGGGTCACGCGGCGGGCAGCGCGGCGGGCGCGTCCTTCAGGGTCGCGACGACGCGGTCCGCGAGCCCGTACTCGACCGCCTGCTCGGCCGTGAGGATGAGGTCGCGGTCGGTGTCCCGGCGCAGCCGCTCCACGGGCTGACCCGTGTGCCGGGACAGGATCTGCTCGACCTGCCCGCGCAGCCGCTGGATCTCGGCCGCCTGGATCTCCAGGTCGGCGGCGGTCCCCTCCGCACCGCCGGACGGCTGGTGCAGCAGCACGCGGGCGTGCTCGAGGACGTGCCGCTGCCCGGGTGTCCCGGCGGCGAGCAGCACGGCCGCGGCCGAGGCGGCCTGCCCGAGGCAGAAGGTCGCGACGGGCGGCCGGACGTACTGCATCGTGTCGTACACGGCGAGCAGGGCCGTGAGGGACCCGCCCGGGGAGTTCACGTACACGTGGATGGGCAGCTCCGCGCTCTCGGACTGCAGGTGCAGCAGCTGCGCGATCACGACGTTCGCGACGCCGTCGTCGATCTCGGTGCCGAGGAAGACGATCCGGTCGGACAGCAGCCGGGAGAACACGTCGGACGTGCGCTCCCCGGTCGGCCGCTGCTCGACGACGTACGGGATCGTGTACTGGCCGGCCATCAGAGCCCCGCCTTCCGCAGCGCGCCGTCGGGGCGGACGTCGTCGAGGTGCTCGACGACCTTGTCGACGAACCCGTACTCGAGCGCCTCGGCCGCGGTGAACCAGCGGTCCCGGTCGGAGTCGCGCTCGATCGTCTCGACGCTCTGGCCGGTGTGCTCGGCGATGAGGCCCTGCATGGTGCGCTTCACGTGGGCCATGTTCTGCGCCTGGATCGCGATGTCGACGGCGGTCCCCCCGATCCCGCCGGACGGCTGGTGCATGAGGACGCGCGCGTGCCGCAGCGCGAACCGCTTGCCCGGCGTGCCGGCGCTCAGCAGGAACTGCGCGGCCGACGCCGCGAGCCCCATCGCGAGGGTCGCGACGTCGTTCGGGATGAGCCGCATGGTGTCGTACATCGCGAGCGCGGCGCTGACCGAGCCGCCGGGCGAGTTGATGTAGAGCGCGATGTCGCGGCGCGGGTCCTCCGCGGACAGCAGCAGGAGCTGCGCGCAGACGCGGTTCGCGACGGCGTCGTCGACCTCCTGCCCCAGCACGACGATGCGCTGGTGCAGCAGCCGCGTCGCGAGGTCGTCGTCGAACGGTCGTGCGGCCGGTGGTGCGCTGGTGCGGGCGATGGTGCGGACGGTGTCGGGCACGGCGGTCCTCCTCGGACGGGTCGATCGGGTCGATGCCGTCGACGCTGCCACCGCGCCGGCCGCCGCCCGTCCCCGGTCTGCCGTGGGCGGATCCGCGCAGGGCAGACGGCGCACGCGCCGCCGCGCCGGCCCATCGCCGGGACCGCCGCGTCAGCCCTCGCCGCGACCGTCCGGCAGGTCCGCGAGCCGCGACCAGTAGCACGCGAGCGTCGCGACGCCGGCGTGCAGCAGGTCGACCCGCACGCTCTCGTCGGAGTCGTGCCAGTGGTCCTCGGGCAGCCCGGTCCCGAAGAACACCACAGGCGCACCCGTGACGTCATGAAGCAGTGACGCGGGCGACCCACCCGCGTTCCGCATCTGCCCGATCTCGGCGTCGAACCCGTCGCCCATCGCCTCGCGCAGCGCGGTGAGCGCCGGCAGGTCCGGCGGCGTGCGGTAGGCCTCCTGCGTGGTCTCCATCGGGATCTCGAGCGTGTGCTCGACCCGGTCGCTGAGGTTCGCCTCGACCCAGGTCCGCAGCTGCTCGGCGACGGTGACGACCGTCTGCCCCGGCACGGTCCGCACGCTGATCTCGGCCTCGGCCTGCGACGGGATGGCACCGCGCGACGGTCCGACGGCGTCGCCCGCCACGACCGCGAGCACCTCGACGGCCGGCCGGAGCCACAGACGTTCGAGCGGCGACCACCCGGCCTCGCCGCCCACGGCGCCCGCGTCGACCCGGTGCACCCAGTGGTCGTCGCTCCACGGGAGCGCCGTGATCGCCGCCCGCTCGTCGTCGTCGGGCTCGCGCACGTCGTCGTAGAACCCGGGGATCGCGACGCGGCCGTCGTCGTCGTGCAGCCGCCCGAGCAGTCGCGCGAGCTCGAGGACCGGGTTGGGCGCGACGCCGGAGACCGCGCCGCTGTGGATGTCGCGGCCCGGCCCGACGACGGTGAGCGACGCGTTGAGCGACCCCCGCAGGCCGACGCACACCGCGGGCGTGTCGGCGCGCCACAGCAGGGTGTCGGACACCATCACGAGGTCGGCGTCGGTCGCCTCGGGGTGCGCGTCCAGCAGGTCGGCGAGGTACGACGAGAGCGCCTCCTCCTCACCCTCGACCAGCACCTTGAGGTTGACCGCCGGGGCGGTCCGACCCGTCGCCGCGAGGTGCGCGCGCACACCCCAGACGTGGCAGAGCACCTGGCCCTGGCGTCCGACGTGCCACGCCCCCAGACGCGCCCGTCCCGGATCGCGGGCTCGAACGGCGGCACCTGCCCCCACAGGTCGTCCTTCGCGGCGCGCACGTCGTGGTGGCTGTAGACGAGCACCGTCGGCGCTCCGGGGGCCTCGCACCACTCCGCGTACACCGCGGGCGCCCCGCCCTCGACCTCCCAGATCTCCGCGCGCGGGAACCCCGTCTCGCGCAGGACGCCGGCGAGCCAGTTCGCCGAGCGCTGCAGGTCCGGCTGGTGCTCCGGCAGCCCCGCGACCGACCGCAGCCGCACCCACCCGATGAGGTGCTGGACGAGGTCGTCGAGGTGCTCCGACGTCCAGTCGTGCACCGCGTCCGCATGGACCTCGGTCACGCGGCGGTCCGGTCGACCGCGTCGGCGACGACGTCCTCGAGGCGCCCGGTCGCGGCGGCGACGGCCCGCTGCCGCTGCGCCCCCGTCCCGCGTCGCAGCACGCGCTCCAGACCCGCCTCGACGAGGGCCAGGTCACCGGACGCGTCGAGCGCAGGACGCACGTCGTCGAGCAGGCAGGCGACGACCTCGGCCGCGGGGGCCGGCTGGTGGGTGCGCGGGTGGACGAGCAGCCCGGCGGTGCCCGAACGGCTCGCGCGCCACGACGCCATGCGCAGCACGCTCGTCGGGTCGGACGGCACCGGCTCACCGGCCCGCCACCGCTCGGCGGCGGTGTCGACCAGCCCGCGCGCGAGCGCCGCCACCAGCACGGTGTCGTCCGCGTCGAGGCACACGTCAGCCACCCGCACCTCGACCGTCGGGTACCGCCGGGACAGCCGCGCGTCGAAGTAGACCATCCCCTCGTCCAGCAGCGTGCCGGTGCGCATCAGCTCGTCGACCACCGCGTGGTACGCCGCTGCGGACCCGAACGGCTCGGCGGGCCCGGTCCCGGGCCACCGGCTCCACGCCTGCGTCCGGTAGCCCGCGTACCCGGTGTCCGACCCCTGCCAGAACGGCGAGTTCGTCGCGACGGCCGTGAGGACGGGCAGCCACGGGCGGATGCGGTCGAGCACCGCGACACCCTCCTCGTCGGACGTCACGGCCACGTGCACGTGGCACCCGCACGTCAGCTGCTCGGCGCACGTCAGACCCATCTGGTCGCGGATGGCACGGTAGCGGGGCGTCGGGGTGAGGACCGGCGCGACGCGCAACGGGAACGTGGCGAGCGCGGCGACGCGGGCTCCGACGGACCGGGCGGCGTCGTCCGCGGCGCGCCGCAGCGCGCGCACGTCGGCGGCGAGGTCCGTCAGGTCCGTGCGGGGCGGTGTCGCGGTCTCGATCTGCTCCTGCTGGAGCTCGGTGTCGAGCGGCACGGCGACGGCGCGCGGTGCCGTCGGAGCGGCAGGGGCGGTCCAGCCGATCGCGGACGCAGCCGCCGGGACGGTGCGGCCGGCGCACGGGTCGACGAGGAGCAGCTCCTCCTCGACGCCGACGGAGCGGAGCCCCGTCCGGGCGGACGGCGCCGGCACGGCCGCGGCCGGCTGGAGGGGGGCGAGCGTCATCGGTGCCTGCCTCGCAGATGCTGGGAGGGGGCGCCGTCGGTCCGACGCCGGTCGTCCAGCGGACCACCAGCGTCACATGCCCGGTGCAACCTCGCTCGCCGTCGTCTCACCGCTCGGCACACACCCTCAGCCACCTGCAGCGACGCGCACGCCCACGGTTCGCTACGGCGTCGTCGACCTCCTGCCCCAGCACGACGATGCGCTGGTGCAGCAGCCGGGGTGCGAGGTCGTCGTCGAACGGCCGTGCGGCCGGTGGTGCGGTGGTGCGGGCGGTGACGGTCATCGGGGTCCTCCTCGAGGCGACGGGTCGATGCCGTCGACGCTGCCACCGCGCCGGCCGTCGACCGCTCGCGGTCTGCCGTCGGCGGATCCGCGCACGGCAGACGACGACGCGCCGGGCGCCCGGGCCTCGATCGTCAGGCCGCGACGACGCAGCCCCACGGCAGCAGCGCGGGGAGCGCCGCGCAGCCGTACACCGCGCCCGCCGCGAGAGCCGCCCGGCGCGCGTCGCGGCGGACGTCACCGCTCCCCGCCGGGTGCCGACGCACGACCGCCACGGTGACGAGCACCGCGACCACGGGTGCCGCGCACCACGCCGACGTGACGGCGAGCGCCAGCCGCTGGAGGTCTCCCGCCGGCCCCGCGGGCAGCGAGAGCAGCTGCCACGCGCTCATGAGGACCAGCACCACGAGGCCGAGGAACGCGAGCGTGACGAGGCGCGCCGACCAGCCTGCCGTCCACGCGCTCCGCGCGCGGAGCGCACCCCACGCCGCGGCGAGCAGCACGGCGACCGGCACGAGGACGAGCGCGATCGCACCGGTCGTCGCCACGGACGTCCCGGACGGCCGGCACAGAGCCGCACCCGACAGCCACGCGTACGCCGCGCCCACCTGCACGACCGCCACGACGATCCAGCCGAGGACGACAGCGCCCGCCCATCGCTGCCGTGATGCCGACGATGCCTCCGCCTCGCTCATGCGGCACGCCCGGTCGACGGTGCCACGCGGTGGTCGACCACGATCTCCTCCTCCAGCGCCGGTGGCCGCCCGGGAACGATCTGCGGAGGTCCCCCGCCGTCAGGCGCCGCGCCATCCTGCCGCACGCGAGACCCGGCGGGACGCACGCCGCGCACGCCGCCCGCGGGCGGGTGCTCGTCAGGTCGGCGGGGCGGGACGACGGGTCCGAGCACGACGAAGGCCCGGCGAACAGGGAAGGCCCCCGGGACCGAGTCGGTTCCGGGGGCCTTCCCTGCGGTGCGCGGGTGTCAGCCGGCGACGACCTTGACGGTCACCTTCGCGGCGACGTCCGCGTGCAGGCGGACGGACACCTTGTACTCGCCCAGGGCCTTGATCGGCTGGCCGATCTCGACCTTGCGCTTGTCGATCGCCGGGGCGCCCGACGCCTTGACCGCGTCGGCGATCTCGGCGGTCGTGACGGCACCGAACAGGCGACCCGAGTCGCCCGCCTTGGCGGTGATGACGACGGCCTTGGACTCGAGCGAGTCACGGACGGCCTTCGCGTCGTCGAGCGTCGCGATCTCACGGGCCTTGCGGGCCTTGCGGATCGCGGTGACGTCCTTCTCGGCACCCTTGGTCCACGGCGTGGCCAGGCTGCGCGGGATGAGGTAGTTGCGGGCGTACCCGTCCTTCACCTCGACGACGTCGCCGGGGGCACCGAGACCGGTGACCTCGTGGGTCAGGATGATCTTCGCCATGTCAGGTCTCCTTTCTCAGCGGGCCGACGACGAGTACGGCAGCAGAGCCATCTCGCGGGCGTTCTTGACGGCACGCGCGATCGCGCGCTGCTCCTGCACGGACACACCCGTCACGCGACGCGCGCGGATCTTCCCGCGGTCGGAGATGAACTTCCGCAGCAGGGCGGTGTCCTTGTAGTCGACCGTCTCGATCTTGGCGGCCTTGAGGGGGTTCTGCTTCTTCTTGGGCTTGCGAACAACGGCCTTGGCCATCGTGGTGCTCCTTCGTTCGGAGCCCCGGGCTTTGCCGGACCCGGGGATGGGATGTCTGGGGGTTGGGGACCCGCCGGTCAGAACGGGGGCTCGTCGGAGTAGCCGCCGCCACCGGAACCACCCGCGGGCGTCGCCCACGGGTCGTCCTGCTGGCCGCCGCCACCGCCGCCGTAGCCACCGCCGCCACCGGAGTAGCCGCCGCCACCGCCGCCGCCACCGCTGAAGCCGCCTCCACCCGAACGCTGGGTCCGGGTGACCTTGGCCGTGGCGTAGCGGAGCGAGGGGCCGACCTCGTCGACCTGCAGCTCGTACACGGTGCGCTTCTCGCCCTCACGGGTCTCGTAGGAGCGCTGCACGAGCCGGCCGGTGACGATGACGCGGGTGCCCTTGGTGAGCGACTCGGCGACCGACTCGGCCGCCTCCCGCCAGATCGAGCAGCGCAGGAACAGCGTGTCGCCGTCCTTCCACTCGTTGCTCTGGCGGTCGAACGTGCGCGGCGTCGACGCGACGGTGAAGTTCGCCACCGCGGCACCCGACGGGGTGAAGCGGAGCTCGGGGTCCCCCGTGAGGTTCCCGATCACCGTGATGGTGGTCTCACCAGCCATGCCAGCTCCTCGCTCGTTCGATCAGTCGGAAACGGTCCGGGGACCGCACGTCGGTTCCGCACGGTACGCGCGGCGACCGACACTCACGCGTCGGCGCGCAGCACCTTCGTCCGCAGGACGACCTCGTTGAGGCCGAGCTGACGGTCGAGCTCCTTGGCGGTCGCGGGCTCCGCGGTGAAGTCGACGACGGCGTAGATGCCCTCGGACTTCTTCTTGATGTCGTACGCGAGGCGACGACGGCCCCAGATGTCCACCTTGTCGACGGTGCCACCGTCGGTCTTGACGACCGACAGGTACTTGTCGAGCGACGGGGCGACGGTGCGCTCCTCGATCTCGGGGTCGAGGATGATCATGATCTCGTACTGACGCAGGCTCATACCCACCTCCTCTGGTCTCGGCGGTCACGGTCGTTCCGTGACAGGAGGGTTCTGTGCGTCGCTGCGCGTGCTCGTCGGGCCGATCGGCGGCCGCCGGGCACAGGCACAGCAAGGGCCAAGCCTACCGGCCCGCCGCCGACCGCCGAAATCGCGGGTCGACGACGGGCCGGCGGGCCCGGACGTGCGGGGCGGCGTCAGCCGCCGTTGCCTCCGCCGCCGCCGTTGTTGCCGCCCGCGTTGGCGGGCTGCGTCGGCTGCGGCGTCGGCTGCTGGGTCGGCGGCGGCTGGGTCGGCTGCGGCTTCGGACCCGTCGAGACGACGATGGTCACGGTGCTGCCGGCCGGCGCCTGCCCGCCACGCGGGTCGGCCCGGATGACGCGGCCGGTCGTCACGGTGTCGGAGGACTCCTTCTGGACCACGACCACGAGGCCGAGCGCGTCGAGCGTCGCCGTGGCGTCGGCCTCGAGCCTGCCCTCGACGTTCGGGACGTCGACGACCTGCGGCTCGGCGGGCTCCTCGGTCGGCGCCTCGGTCGCCGTCTCCGTCGGGACGGGCGTCGCGCTGGCCTTGCCGCCGACGTTCGCGCGCGGCGGGAACTGCTGCACGTCGGCGTACTGCGGCAGCGAGAACGCCTGCTTCATGTAGTCCTGCCAGATGAACGCGGGCCAGGTGGACCCGGTCACGTACTTGACGCTGCCGATGGGCGAGATCGACTCGTCCGACGTCCCGTCCGGCGCCTTCTGCGACATGGACACGACCGTCGCCATGTTCGGCGTGAAGCCGGCGAACCACGCCGCCTTGTTGTCGTTCGTCGTCCCGGTCTTGCCCGCGATCGGACGCCCGAGCGGCTTGATCCACGTCTTGCCCGAGCCGTTCTGCACGACCTGCTGCATCGCGAAGCTCGTGTCCGCCATGACGTCGGCCTGGAAGACCCGCTCCCCCTCGCTCGGCGCCGTGTACGCGGTGGTGCCGTCGGGGTTCGTGACCGTCGCGACCACGTGGACGGGGAACTTCACGCCCTGGTTCGCGAACGTCGCGTACGCGTGCGCGAGGTCGATGGGGTGGATCGCGTCGGTGCCGAGCACGTTCGAGACGTTCTGCGGGCTGACCCCGGGCACGCCCGCCCGGGCGGCCACGTCCGCCGTCTTGTCGGGCCCGACCTCGATGTTGAGCTGCGCGTAGACGGTGTTGACCGACAGCTCCGTCGCCTTCACCAGGTCGATGGTGCCGAAGTTGTCTCCGTCGAAGTTGCGGACCGGCGTGTTGCCGCCGTCCCACTCGGGGAACTTCTGCCCCGAGCGGCCGTTGTACGTCTTCTTCAGCGGGATGCCGTTCTCGAGCCCGGCGACGAGAGCGAACGGCTTGAACGTCGAACCACCCTGGACGTTCTCGAACGTCGCGTGGTTGCGCTGGTCGGTGTCGTCGTTCGGGCCGCCGTACAGCGCGACGACACCGCCGGTCTGCGGGTCGATCGACGTGATGGAGTACTTCGTGCGCTCGCCGGGCGCCGCACCGTCCTGGCCCTCGAGCGTGCCGGCGCGGAACCGCTCGGCGGTCGCGACCGCCATGTCCTGCAGCGGCTTGCGGATCGTCGTCACGACGCTCATGCCGGCGCGGTTGATGTCGTCCTCGGACATCGTCAGCGGCGCCCCGCCGAGCTCCTTCTTGACCATCTGGAGGAGCAGGCCGTTCGGGCCCATCTTCGACTGCGACGGCTGCTCGGGGATCAGCGTGTCGGAGGGGAACACGAGCGCCGCGCGCTCGGCCGCAGGCAGGGCCCCGATCTCGACCATGTTGTCGAGCACGTAGTTCCAGCGGGCCTCGGCCTTCTCGGGGCTGACCGCCGGGTCCCAGTTGTTCGGCGACGGGATGATGCCCGCGAGCACCGCGGCCTCGGAGACGCTCAGGTCCTTCGCGCTCTTGCCGAAGTACGACTGCGCGGCCGCCTCGATGCCGTACGAGTCACGGCCGAAGTAGATCGTGTTGAGGTAGCGCTCGAGGATCTTGCTCTTGTCCTCGGTCCGCGCGAGCTTGAACGCGAGCAGCGCCTCGCGCGCCTTGCCGACGTAGTCGGTCGTCGTCGAGAAGTAGTAGCGCTCGACGTACTGCTGGGTCAGCGTCGAGCCACCCTGCGTCTTGCCGCCCCGCACGTTGTTGAGGAACGCGCGCGCCATGCCGACGGGGTCGACGCCTGCATTGGTCTCGAACGTCTTGTCCTCGGCCGCGATGACCGCCTTGCCGACGTACTCAGGCAGCGTCGCGAGCTCGACGATCGTGCGCTTCTGCACGGCGAACGTGCCCATGACCTCGCCGTGCGGCTGGTCGGCGCTCTCGGGGGCGAAGTAGACGGTCGTCGTCTGGGCGGCGGTGTCGGCGTTGGGGTCCGGGATCGTCACGCTGTTGTACGCCGCGACCGCGCCGCCGAGCATGAGGAACACGAGCGTCACGAACGAGCCGAGCACGAAGCGCCACGACGGCAGCCAGCGGTGCAGGCCGGTGTAGCCCGAGCGCGGGTAGTCGAAGAACTTGCGCTTGCGCGGCGCGACGCCCGCGGCGCCCGTGGTGGCGGCTGTGGCGCTGGACGCCGGACGGGTGCGCGTGCCACGCCGCGACCGTGCGGGCGCGGCGCGCCGGTTCGTGCCTGCCAAGGCGGTGCCTTCCTGACGACGACTGGTCCGCGGGACGTCGTCCTGGAGGGGCCATGGGGGCCGGCCGGATCCGGACGCACGTCTACCGCGGAGCCCAGTATGGGGGCACGGGCTGTGTCCGCCCAGGGATGGGAGGGCCCTCCTGGCGGACCCTTCACACGATCGGCACCGGGCGCCCCGCGCTCCCCCGCGTCACGGGCGCGCGGTGTGGCGTGGGTCACGACGCCGCAGGTCGCGCGGCGTCCCGGCGCGGTACGGACGTGGCGACGGCGCGCACGACTTGTCCGGAGGCATCGCGCCGACATACTCTCCGGATGTATCGAATTGATACATCGGCAGACGTCCGCCTCGACGAAGCGGTCCGGACGCCGTCCTGTTCGTCCCGGTGCGCTCACGCGCCCCGGACCGTACCAAGCCTGAAGGAGGTGGCGCCGTGCGTGGTCGTTCCGACGTGCTCGAGCCCGCCATCCTCGGGCTCCTCCACGAGTCGCCGATGCACGGCTACGAGCTGCGCAAGCGGCTCAACCTCGTGCTCGGCTCGTTCCGCGCGCTGTCCTACGGCTCGCTGTACCCCTGCCTCAAGTCGCTCGTCGACCGGGGCTGGATCGTCGGCACCGAGTCCGCCCCCGGTGCCGCGCACGGCGTCGGCAGCAAGCGCGCGCGGATCGTCTACCAGCTCACGGCCGACGGCAAGGAGCACCTCCAGCAGGTGCTCGCGTCGTCCGGGCCCTCCGCCTGGGAGGACGAGAACTTCGACGTCCGGTTCGCGTTCTTCGCGCAGACCGACGCCGAGACACGGCTCCGGATCCTCGAGGGCAGGCGCACCCGCCTGACCGAACGCCTCGAGACGATCCGCCAGTCCTTCGCCCGCACCCGCGAGCGCATGGACGAGTACACGCTCGAGCTCCAGCGGCACGGCCTCGAACAGGTCGAGCGAGAGGTCCGCTGGCTCGACGGGCTCATCGACAACGAGCGCGGCCACCGTCGCGCGCGTACCGCAGGCACCGGCCGCCCGGCCGGAGCCGACACCACCGCTGTGCCGTCCGACTCCGTCGACACGGCGAACACCACCGAGAAGGAGCGAGGATGACCTCCATCCGCGTCGCCATCGTCGGCGTCGGCAACTGCGCCGCGTCGCTGGTCCAGGGCGTGCACTACTACGCCGACGCCGACCCGAACGGCACCGTGCCGGGTCTCATGCACGTGCAGTTCGGTGACTACCACGTGCGTGACATCGAGTTCGTCGCGGCCTTCGACGTCGACGCGAAGAAGGTCGGCTTCGACCTGTCCGAGGCGATCGTCGCCTCGGAGAACAACACCATCAAGATCTGCGACGTCCCGCCGCTCGGCGTGACCGTGCAGCGCGGCCACACGCTCGACGGTCTCGGCAAGTACTACTCGCAGACCATCGAGGAGTCCGACGCCGAGCCGGTCGACATCGTCGCCACGCTCCGCGAGGTCCAGGCCGACGTCCTCATCTGCTACCTGCCCGTCGGGTCGGAGGCCGCCGCGAAGTTCTACGCGCAGGCCGCCATCGACGCGGGCGTCGCGTTCGTCAACGCCCTCCCCGTCTTCATCGCGTCCGACCCCGAGTGGGCCGCGAAGTTCGAGGCCGCGGGCGTGCCGATCGTCGGCGACGACATCAAGTCGCAGGTCGGCGCGACCATCACGCACCGCGTGCTCGCCCGCCTGTTCGAGGACCGTGGCGTCATCCTGGACCGCACGTACCAGCTGAACGTCGGCGGGAACATGGACTTCAAGAACATGCTCGAGCGCGAGCGCCTGGAGTCCAAGAAGGTCTCGAAGACGCAGGCCGTCACCTCCAACCTGAGCGGCCCGCTGGCCGGCAAGAAGGAGGACCGCAACGTCCACATCGGCCCGTCGGACTACGTCGCGTGGCTCGACGACCGCAAGTGGGCGTACGTCCGCCTCGAGGGCCGCGCGTTCGGCGAGGTGCCCCTGAACCTCGAGTACAAGCTCGAGGTCTGGGACTCGCCGAACTCCGCCGGCATCATCATCGACGCCCTGCGCGCCGCGAAGATCGCCAAGGACCGCGGCATCGGCGGCCCGATCCTGTCCGCGTCGACCTACTTCATGAAGTCGCCGCCGGTCCAGATGGAGGACCAGCAGGGCCGCGCCCAGCTCGAGTCCTTCATCCGTGGTGAGGTCGAGCGCTGATCTGGAGCGCAACGAAGGTCGAGGGCCGGGGTGCGATGCACCCCGGCCCTCGGCCGTAGTGGAGCGGAAGATCAGCGCGACCAGGAGAACAGCGCGCTGCTTCCAGCCGCACCATCCCCACCTCCTCGGCCGTAGCGGAGCGCAGCGTCAGCGCGACCAAGAAAACAGGCGCTGACTCCCACCCCCACGATCACGCGCACTCGAACACCGGCGCGGCCGCGGCCGGGCTCAGCCCGACCATCCACACCCCGTCGGGCCGCTCGATCGCGAACAGCGAGTGCGCCGCGAGGAACGCCTCGTCGGTGGTCATCCCGGTCTCGGCGTACACCGACGCACCCGTCAGGGTCAGGGACGGGTCGTCCGGGTCGACGGTCCACGCGATCTTCTCCTGGAACGCGCGGACGCGGGTCGCGAGCGGGTTGCCGCCCCCGACGGGCACGTGCACGCGCACGCCCTCGGGCGTCCGTCCGGCGGGTCGCCACTCGGCGTCGACGTGGGCGGCGTCGAGCGAGAACATCGAGGCCGCGCAGGTGCCGTCGCCCGGCGCCCCCGTTCTGGCGACGAGATCGGGCTCGTCGGCGTAGTAGCGGCGGTCGACGCCGTCGTCCCAGACGATCGCGTCGTAGTCGCCGCCGGGCACGTCGTCGGCGGTCAGGCTGACGTAGGCGCCGTACGGGGTCCGCCACGCGTAGGACGCGTTGGTGAGCCCGTCGATCTCGGCCTCGGCCCAGCGGAGCTCGACGAGCGCGGCCGGGCCGAACCGGGCGACGTCGACGGCGTCGTCGGCACGCCAGTGGTCGGTGTCCGTGACGAGCAGCGAGCCGTTGCCGAGCGCGGGCACCGGACGCGACGAGCCCGTCTCGAAGTCGAGGCGCTCCCACCCGGTGCCGCCCGAGGTCCGGACGGTGAACCCGTCGACGAGCTCGGCCTCGACCGGGATGCCGAGGGTGTCGTAGAAGGTGTCGACGTCGACCACGACCCCGGGCGCCAGGTCGGACGTGTACGGCGCCTCCGCGTCGCACTCCTCGACCCGGGGGCTCGGGCACGCGATGTACCGCGCGCCGGCCGCGTCGACCTCGAACAGCCCTCTCACGTCACGCCGGGGCTCGAGGCCGTGGTGCGGGCCGACGACCGCGTAGATCACCGCGTCGCCCCGCGCCCCGACCCGGACGGTCCGCGGGGACGTCGGCGTCCCGTAGAAGTCCGACTCGACCAGGCGGACCTCGTCGGCGGGCTCGGGCTCGTGCCACGTCTCGCCCGTGCGCGGCTCGGCGAGCCGGCGCAGGACGGTCGCGTCGTCGATCGCGCTCTGCCGCACGGCCGGCTCGGGCGCGGACGGCGTGGGGCGTCGCGGTGCACGCCCCACCAGCCACCGCTGCCCAGGGCGGCGGCGAGCGCGACACCCGCCACGGCCTCGAGGGTGTGGCGGCGCACCCGACGGCGCCGGGCGCCGGCGACGACCCGGCGCAGCGTGGCGTCCTGCGCCGGTCCGACGCCGTTGCCCAGCGCGTCACCGGCGCGCGACAGGATGTCCGCGAGGTCGCTCATCGTCCGGCACCTCCGTCCGTGCTCGTCGTCACCGTCGGGGTCACGCGCAGCGTCTCGTCGGTCGAGGCGGTCGTGCCGAGTGCGGCGTCGAGGCGACGCAGCCCGTCGGCGGTGTAGCGCTTGACCGCGCCCTCGCTGAGCCGCAGCGCGGACGCCGTGTCCCGCACCGACAGGTCCTCGACGAGCCGCAGCACCTACGCACGCGCGCTCGCGCGGCGAGAGGCCGGACAGCGCGCGGACCACGTCGGCACCCAGCCCGTGCGCCACGATCTCCGCGACCTGCTCCGGGTGACCGGCCAGCCGCTCGACCGCGACGCGCTCACGGGCGCGGCGGCGGTGCTCGTCGACCGAGCGCGACACCACCGCGCGCCGCACGTACTGCTCGGCCTCCGCGATCGTCGAGAAGCGTGCCCTGCTGCCGAACGTGCTGATCAGCGCCTCCTGGACGAGGTCCTGCGCCTCGTCGCGGGAGGTCGCGACGAGCATCGCGTGCCCCACCAGCCGCCCCCACCGCTCCTGCACGAGCTGCGTGAGGAGCGTCTCCCACGCTCTGCTCACCGACACTCCTCTCCCGACGGACCGGGCCGGTCCCACGCTGAGAACGACGGCACGTCAGGATCGGTTGGGGGGCGGTCCAGCGGGACGGTGACCGCCCCTCACGCGCACTCGTACACGAGGTTCGCGGCGTCCCTCCGGAGCGCCAGGTACCGCACCCCGCCCGGCCCGTCGACGGCGTAGAGGGCATGCGCGTCGACGAACGCCTGGTCGGTCGTGAACCCGGTCGCGGCGTACGCCTCGGCACCTCTCACCCAGGCGTCCTCGGTGGACGTCGGGTCGTCGGGCAGGACGACCGTCGCGGAGTGCTCCTCGTGGAACCCACGGACGGCGTGGACGAGCGCGTCCGCCGACGCCCGGACGTAGACGCGCCTGCCGTCGGCCGTGCGGCCGGCGGGGCGCCACGCGGCGGGGGCGGGGCTGTCCTCGACGGCGAACCCCGGTGCGAAGCAGTGGGGCGCGGCCGGCGACTGGCTGTCGCCGCCCCGGACGCCCAGGTCGTCGCGCGCGGACCGTCGCTCGACGCCGTCGTCCCACACGATCGCGTTGAAGTCGCCGCCCGGGACGTCCCCGGCGGCGAGCTCCACGAGGGACCCGAAAGGCGTGCGCCACGCCAGGTCGACGTTGGTGAGCCCGGCGACCTGACCGGGTGTGCGCGTCTCGACGACCGCGCCGGCACCGAAGCGGCCGAGGACGCGGACCGTCTCGGAGACGCCGTACCAGTTCTCACCGGTGAGGAGCCGCGCGTCGCCGAGGTCCGTCCTCGCGGGGGACCCGAGCAGCTCGTGCGCCCACCTGGCTTCCTCGGTGGTGGTGACGACGAAGCCGTCGCCCAGCTCGAGCGAACCGGGCACGCCGAGCGAGTCGTAGAACGTGTCGCGGTCGACGGTGACGCCGTCGGCGAGCTGCACCGCGGCCGGGTCGGCGCACTCCTCCTCCGCGCGCGGGCCGGGGCAGGCGATGAAGCGCGCACCGGCGCCGTCGACCTCGAAGAGCCCCAGCACGGCGACACCGTCGTAGTCGAGGTGATTGGCCACGGCGTAGATCGTCGCGTCGCCGCGCGCGCCGACCCGGAACGTCGTCGCCGAGCCCCAGGTGTCGGGTCGGGAGACGAGGGCAGGCCCGTCGTCGACGGCGACGGGCGTCGTCCACGACTCGCCCGTCCGCGGGTGCAGGAGCCGCCGCAGGACGACGTCGTCCGCGAGCGCGGTCTCCCGCACGACGGGCCCGTCGTCGGCCGCCTCGCTCGGGGACGGCGCCGGAGCGGTCGGTGCGGGTGCGCTCGTCGTGGGGGTCGGGTCGCTCGTCGGCGACACCGCGGGCACCGGCGCCGCGTGGCCCGCGCCGATCCAGGCCGCGGACGCGACCGCGCCGACGGCGACGACGGCCACGAGGGACTCGGCGGCGTGCCGGACGACGCGCCGGCGCCGGATCCCGCTGCGGACGGGTGCCGGGACCGGGCCGCCGGGTCCGGCGGCACGCGCGAGGGTCGTCTCGGTGCTCGCGAGGAGCTCGTCGAGGTCACGCATCGCGGACCCCTCCCATCTCGTGCACGAGCTGCACGTCGTGACGGTAGTCGTGGGGGTGCGCGGTCGTGCCGAGGACCTCGTTGAGGTGCCGGACGGCGTCGGACACGTAGCGCTTGACGGCGCCCTCGCTGAGCCCGAGCGCGGCCGCCGTCTCCGCGACGGACATGTCCTCGAGGTGCCGCAGGACGACGCACGCGCGCTGCCGTGGCGTGAGCTGCTGGAGCGCGGCGACGAGGTCGCGCTCGAGCCCGACGACGGGCAGGTCGTCCGCGGGCGCCGCCATGCCGCCGAGGCGCTCGACCGCAGCACGTTCGCTCGTCCGGGACCGGGCGCGGTCGACGGACCGCGTGACCACCGCCCGCCGCACGTACTGCTCGGCCGCCGCGACCGAGGTGAAGCGGGCCCTGCTCGCGAACGTCGCGACGAACGCGTCCTGCAGCAGGTCCTCGGCCGCGTGCCGGTCACCCGTGAGCATCTGCGCACGGGCGAGCAGTGCGCCGTGCCTCTCGGCGAACAGCTGCTCGAGCAGCGGTTCCCATCGCCTCATCCCGTCCTCCTGCGTGCGTCGTCGCGCACTAGAACGGATCGGCACCGGGTGAGGTTGGGCTGAGGCCCGCAGCGGCCGGGTCCACGACGGTCACGGGTCCACGAAGCGCGGGCGCGCGGGCGCTCCCGTCCGCTCACCGAGCCGTCGCGGGGACCGCGTCCACCATCCCGACGACGTCGGCCGGAACCGGCACGAGCTGCCGCGCCTCACCCGACGCCGGGTCGATCCGGACCAGCGACGACGGCACCTCGTGGTCCGCGCAGGCCTCGCGCGTCCACAGGAAACCGCCGCCCCGCGACACCACGGTCGCGTCGACCAGCCGGCCGTCCACCGTCACGTGCGTGGTCGTGCCGGTGCGCGGGTCCAGGAGCACGAGGCTGCCACCGAGGCACGTACCGGACGTCGGGTCGCTGAACGCGAGCACGCCGTCGAGACCGACGAGGGGTTGGTACGGCGTCGGGACGAGCCCGCCCGCGCCCGGGACGTACTGCGCGACGCGGGCGTTGGTGCCGACCTGGAACACGTGCACCGACGTGGCCTCGGCCTGCGCGCCGACACCCGCCGGTTCGCACACCGTGACGGCCGCGGTGTCGTCGAGCCACGTCCCCGTCGTGCACCGCGGGGCGTACGGCACGCTCGGGACGACCCGCTGGTGGGAGCCGTCGACGAGGTCGAAGACGAAACCCTCGATGCCGCGGTGGTCCGGCACGATCACGCGACGGCCGTCGGGAGAGACGCTCGCGGTGCTCGCGACCGGGGCCGCCCGCGTGATCTCGCGGAGACCCCCGGCGCCGTCAGCGAGGACGACGCGCCCGACGTAGCCGGCGTGCGCCCGGTCGATCTCCGGGTCCACGACGAGGAGCACCCACTCGCCCGCCGCGGAGAAGCCGACGACCGTGGACCCGGGAGGGAACGCCGGACCGGTGGTCATCCGCCCGGTGAGGAGGTCGACGCTCGCGGGCGCGTAGGTCGCGTCCCCGTCCCACGTCGTGCCCTTCACGACCGTCGCTCCCGCCTGCCAGGAACCGAGCCAGAAGGGTGCGTCCTGCGGGGCCCCCGCGACCCAGTACAGGTCGGCGGTCGGCGACGCGAGCAGCAGCACCGACGGGCTGTCGTCGCTCTCGGACCACCTCACGAGCGCCCATCCGGGCGTCGTGGAGGCGAGCAGCCCGGGCGTCGCACGCGGCAGGGGCGCGGCGAGACCGGGGACGACGACGCGGTCGTCGACCTGGGTGGCTGCCGACGAGGTCGGCGACGCCGACGGCGTGGATGTGGCCGGCGCGGTGGCGGACGGTGCGGGCGTCGGGGTGTGTGCCGGCGGCGCCGGTTCGGGCCTCGCACCCCACCATGCGGCACCACCGAGGACCACGGCGACGGCCAGGGCCGTCCCGGCCTGCGCGGTGGCCCGCACGACGTGCCGGCGCCGCACCCGGCGCACGGTCTCCCGGTGCATCGCCTCGGTGGGCTGCGCGGCGGCGAAGGAGCGCTCGCGCTCGCTGACCGCGGCCGTCACGAGGTCGTCCAGCGGGGTCGGCTCAGTCACCGTGCACCTCCGTCGTCGTGAGGACCACGGGCACGGTCGCGGTACCGGTGGCCGGGGGTGGGTCGACGCGCAGGTGGACGGCGAGGGTGCGCAACCCGTCGGCGGTGTAGCGCTTCACCGCGCCCTCGCTGAGGCGCAGCACGTCCGCGGTCTCACGGACGGGCAGGTCCTCGACGTGCCGCAGGACGACGCACGCCCGTTCGCGGGGCGGCAGCAGCGCGAGCGCGTCCTCGAGCGCGTCGGAGAGACCCGCGTGCGAGGTCCCGGGCGCCGGGACGGTGTCGTCGGACCGCTCGTGCGCGACCCGGCGCAACGCGGACCCCTCGCGGACCACCCGGCGGTACCGGTCGTAGAACCGCGACACGATCGCGCGGCGCACGTACTGCTCGGCCTCGGGCAACGACGCGAACCGGGCGCGACCGCCGAACGTCGCCACGAGCGCGTCCTGCACCAGGTCCTCGGCTGTGTGGCGGTCGCGCACCAGCAGGGTCGCGCGGGTGAGGAGCGCGGGGTAGCGCTCGCGCACCAGCGCGTCGAGCATCGGTTCCCACCGGCTCACGTCGTCCTCCTTCGTCCCTCGACCGGAGAACGGCGCGTGCGCCGCTCACCGTTGGGCTCCGCCACGGTTTCACCCGTCCGGGTGATCGGGAGGACCGTCCGCGGAGGGGACGACGACGTGCTGCGTGTACCAGGTCTCCGGCGAGGGCGCGACGCGGCTGTCGGGCTCGCCCGGGGCTACTTCGTGCCGCCGGTCGCGACGAGCCAGACCGCGAACGCGACGACGAGCGCCACGAGCACGAGGAGCGCGACGGCGAGACCGAGTCGGGCCGTGCGGTTCCCCCCGACGGCGACGCGCGTGCCGTCGGCGGCGGCGACCTCGGGCGCCGCGACGCGGGCGGCGACGGAGACGAGAGCGGGGATGCCGACGCCGAAGACGAGGCTGAGGCCGAGGACGGTGAGGACGGTGACGATCACGGGTGCTCCTGGGCGCTCAGACGGCGACGGGCGTCGCGGCGGGCGGGGCGACGTCGTCGGTGGACCGGGCGGGCGCGACGGTCGCGGCGGTGACGGTCGCCGGTGCGGCGACGGCACCCGCGGGCGTGCCCGCGGCGGGCTGCGCGTCGCCGTCCCAGTCGGCGGTGACGTTGTGCGCGTCGACGGCGGCGCGGCGCGAGAGCCACCAGATGACGGCGCAGACGGCGGCGACGACACCGAGGACGGCGGGGATGCCTGCGTCCCCGCCGACGACGTGCTCGAGCCCGACGGCGAGCGCGCCGAACGCGGCGGCGGCGGGGAGGGTGACGAGCCACGCGACGCCCATGCGCCCCGCGACGGCCCAGCGGACCTTCTCGCGACGCCCGACGCCGGAGCCGAGGATCGATCCGGTCGCGACCTGCGTGGTGGACAGCGGGAACCCGAAGGCGCTGGACACGAGGATGACGGAGGCGGACGACGTGTCGGACGCCATGCCCTGCGGCACCTGGATGTCGGTGAGGCCCTTGCCGAGCGTGCGGATGACGCGCCACCCGCCGAGCGCGGTGCCGGCGGCCATCGCGAGCGCGCACGACACGACGACCCACAGGGGCACGTCGGACCCGGCGGGCACCGCTCCCCCGGCGACGAGGGCCAGCAGGATGATGCCCATGCTCTTCTGCGCGTCGTTGGTGCCGTGCGCGAGCGACACCATCGACGCCGACGCCATCTGGCCCCAGCGCAGCTGCTTGTCGCGCGCGTCGGCGGGGACGCGCCGCGTGATGCGGTAGACGAGCGCGGTCGACAGCGCGGCGACGGTGCCGGCGATGACCGGGGCGAGCAGCGCGGGGACGACGACCTTCTGGACGAGACCGGACCACACGACGCCGCCGGTGCCGACCGCGGCGAGCGTGGCGCCGACGAGCGCGCCGACCAGCGCGTGCGACGACGACGACGGCAGGCCGAGGTACCAGGTGACGACGTTCCAGACGATGGCGCCCGCCAGGGCCCCCACGACGAGCGGGAGCGTCACGACGCCCTGGTCGACGATGCCCTTGGCGATGGTCGCGGCGACCGCGAGCGAGAGGAACGCGCCGACCATGTTGAGCGCGGCCGACAGGAGCACGGCGACCCGGGGCTTGAGCGCCCCGGTGGCGATGGACGCGGCCATCGCGTTGCCGGTGTCGTGGAAGCCGTTGGTGAAGTCGAACGCGAGGGCTGCCGCGACGACGAGCGCGAGGATGAGGGTCCCGTCCACGGTCTAGAGGGTGCAGGGTCGCGGGGGGTGCTCGGGACGAAAATGGTCCTAGTTCACCGAGCGTTCATCTTTCGCGGCCTGATGTTCACGCGTTCCGGTGGCGGCTGTGGTGGATGTCACCTCGTCGTGCGGCTTCTCGACGGGTCCTGCGTCGCCCCGGACCGCCGCGCGACCCCGGTCGGGGGCCCGGTGTCCGGTGCGGGTGCGAGGATGGCGACGTGCAGGTGATCGCCGACCTCCGGGCGCTGTGGCCGCTCGAGGGCTTCCGCAGGCTGTTCGCCGTGCGCCTCGTCAGCCAGACCGCCGACGGCATGTTCCAGGTCGGCCTGGCGACGCTGTTCTTCTTCTCCCCCGAGAACGCGAGCACGGCGACGGGCGTCGCGGCGGCCTTCGCCGTGCTCCTGCTGCCGTTCACGATCGTCGGGCCGTGGGCGGGCGTGCTGCTCGACCGGTGGCGACGCCGGCAGGTGCTGCTCTACGGGAACCTCGTGCGGGTCGTCCTCACGGTGACGATCGCCGTGCTCATGGCGACCGACGGCGTCTCGGTGGCGGTGTACGTCCTGGCCCTGGTCAACCTGTCGATCAACCGCTTCCTGCTGTCGGCGCTGTCCGCGTCGCTCCCGCGCGTCGTCGACGGACCCCTCCTGCTGACCGCGAACTCCCTGACGCCGACGCTCGGTGCGGCGGCCGCGGGCGTGGGCGGCGGCATCGGGCTCGTCCTCGGCCTCGTCCTGCCCGCGGGCCGGGTCAAGGACGCCGCCGCGCTGGCGCTCGCCGCCGCGGTCATGGGCGGTGCCGCCGCGCTCGCCACGCGTCTCGGCCGTGACCAGCTCGGCCCGGTCGAGCGGGCCGACGCGACGCAGCTGCGGCACGCGCTCGGCACGCTCGCGCGCGGGCTCGTCGCCGGTGCGCGGCACCTCGTCGAGCGCCGGACCCCGGCCTACGCGCTCGGGATTATGGCGACGCACCGGTTCCTGTACGGCGTCACGTTCATCGCGAGCATCCTCATCTCGCGCAACCTCCTGTCGGACCCCGCCGACGCGGGCGCCGGCCTGGCCACGTTCGCCACCGTCCTGGGCGCGTCCGCCGTCGGCTTCGCGCTCGCCGTCGTGCTCACACCCGTCCTGTCGCCGCGCACCGGCCCGCACACGTGGATCGTGCTGTGCCTCGGCCTCGCCGCGCTGAGCCAGGGGCTGCTCGCGGTGACCGTCGCGCGGCCCGCCGTGCTCGTCGGGGCGGCCGCGCTCGGGCTGGCCGCGCAGGGCGCGAAGATCGCGGTCGACACGATCGTCCAGCGGGACACCGACGACGCGTTCCGCGGCCGGGCGTTCGCGCTCTACGACGTCCTCTACAACGCCGCGTTCGTGGGCGCCGCCGCGCTCGGCGCGGTGACGCTGCCGGACACCGGCTGGTCGCGTGGTCTGTTCGTCGTCCTCGCGGTCGGGTACGTTGCGGGCGCTCTGCTCTACGGCGCCGCGACGACGCGCGCCGTGGGCCGCACCGGCACGACCGGGGCCCCCGCACCGGGTTCCGACCGTCCGGCCGCCGCTCCGACGTCCCGGGAGGTGACGGGCTCGTGATCGACCTGACCCCCGAGGAGGCGCTGCGCCTCGCGCTCGTCGACGGCGAGGTCGCGGCCTGCATCAGCGACCCGACCCAGCCCGACGACCCGCTGATCTGGGTCAACCCCGCGTTCGAGAAGCTCACCGGGCACCCCGCGTCCGAGGTGCTCGGCCGCAACTGCCGCTTCCTGCAGGGGACGGGCACCGACCCGAGCGCGCTCGGCGAGCTCCGGACCGCCATCGACGAGGGCCGCACCGCCGGGGCGCTGCTCCTCAACTACCGGCGCGACGGCACGCCGTTCTGGAACCAGCTCGTCATCATGCCCGTGCACGACAGCACGGGTGCGGTGGTGCGTCGCGTGGCGGTCCAGACCGACGTCACGGAGCGCGTCGAGGCCGAGCACGCGGGCCTGGGCGACGACCGGTCGGCCGCGCGCCTCGACCTGCTCGCGCGCGTGAGCGACGAGCTCGCGCTGCACCTCGACTACAACGACGCGGTCGACGCGCTGGCCGACGTCGCGATCCCGCCGCTCGCGACGTGGGGGTTCGTCGCGGTGACCGACGAGCGCGGCCGGTTCGAGCACGTGCACGTGGTCGCCGGCAGCGCCTCCGACGTCGCGCTCGCCAACAGCCTGGGCGCGCAGGACGTGAGCTGGCTCCAGCGCTCCCCCCGCACGCTCCAGGCCCTCGCGAGCCCGCCCGGCTACGTCGCGGAGCCGTTCCCCGTCGACGTCGACTCGCTCCCCGGCCGGACGACCCCCGCGCAGCTCGCGCTCCTGCAGCGCCTCGGCCTCGGCAGCGCGATGATCGTGCCGCTGCGCGCGCGCGAGCGCGTGCTCGGCGTGCTGTGCCTGGTGCACGAGAAGGTCGACGGCTTCACGCCGGACACCGTCCTCACCGCCGCGCACCTGGGCCGACGCGCGGGTCTCGCGCTCGAGAACGTGCGGCTGTTCCTCGCGCAGCGCAGCGCGGCCCTCACGCTCCAGCACAGCCTGCTGCCCGAGATCCCGCGCGTGCCCGGGCTCGACGTGGCCGCGTCGTACCTGCCGTCGAGCCGGCTCGCGGAGGTCGGCGGCGACTGGTTCGACGTGCTGCCGCTCGCGGGCGGCACCGTCGGTCTCGCGGTGGGCGACGTCGTCGGGCACGACCTGCGCGCCGCGGCCGCGATGGGTCAGCTGCGGTCGCTGCTGCGCTCCTACGCGTGGGAGGACTCCGCGCCCGGCGGCGTGCTCGACCGGATCGACGGCGTCGTGCGCGGGCTCGACCTCGCGGACATCGCGACGTGCGTGTACGCGCGGTGGTCGCCCGACGGGCAGGGTGGCGTGCGGCTCGACTACGCGCGCGCCGGGCACCCGCCGCCCATGCTCCGCCTGCCCGGTGGTCGCGTGCAGCGCCTCGACGGCTCGCTGCGGACGCCCGTCGGGCTGCCGGGCCTGCCCACGGTGCCCGACGCGACCGTCGAGGTGCCCGAGGGCGCGACTCTCGTGCTCTACACGGACGGGCTGGTCGAGCGGCGCGACCGCGCGCTCGCCGACGGGCTCACCGCGCTCGAGACCACGCTCGCGGCCGTCCCCGACGGGACCGACGCCGCCGGGGTCCGGGACGCGCTGGTCGACGCGCTCGTCGGGGTGCAGCAGGAGGACGACGTGTGCCTCCTGGTCGTGCGCCGCGCCTGACCCGGCGTCAGCCCGCGGTGCGGGCCTCCCACCACGCGAGCAGCTCGGACCGCGCGACGTCCTCGCCCAGCGGCCCGCGCTCCATGCGCAGCTCCAGCAGGTGCTTGTACGCGGCGCCGACGTCGCGACCGGGGCCGATGCCGAGGATCTCCATGATCTGCGTGCCGTCGAGGTCGGGCCGGATCGAGGCGAGCTCCTCCTGCTCGCGCAGCGTCGCGATGCGCTGCTCCAGGTCGTCGTAGGCCGCCGACAGCCGCGCCGCCTTGCGCTGGTTGCGCGTCGTGCAGTCGGACCGGGTCAGCCGGTGCAGGCGCTCGAGCAGCGGGCCGGCGTCCGTCACGTACCGGCGGACCGCGGAGTCCGTCCAGCCGCCCTCGCCGTACCCGTGGAAGCGCAGGTGCAGCTCGGTGAGCCGCGACACGGCCTGCACGGTCGCCTTGTCGAACCGCAGCTCCTTGAGCCGCTTCGCGACCATCTTGGCGCCGACGACCTCGTGGTGGTGGAAGCTCACGCCGCCGCCCTGCTCGAAGCGGCGCGTGCGCGGCTTGCCGATGTCGTGGAGCAGCGCCGCCAGGCGCAGGACGAGGTCCGGCCCGGGGACCGCGCCGTCCGGGCCGGTCTCGAGCGCGATCGCCTTGTCGAGCACCGTGAGGGAGTGCTCGTAGACGTCCTTGTGCCGGTGGTGCTCGTCGATCTCGAGCCGCAGCGCGGGCAGCTCCGGCAGCACGTGCTGGGCCAGGCCGGTCTCGACGAGGACCTCCAGCCCTGCGCGCGGCTGCGCGGACAGGAGCAGCTTCGAGAGCTCGTCGCGGACCCGCTCGGCCGACACGATGGCGATGCGCTCGGCCATGTCGGTGATCGCCGCCCGCGCCGCGGGGTCCACCTCGAAACCGAGCTGGGCCGCGAACCGGGCCGCCCGCATCATCCGCAGCGGGTCGTCGTCGAACGACTGCCGCGGGTCGACCGGCGTCCGCAGCACGCCGCGGGCCAGGTCCGCGAGGCCGTCGAAGGGGTCGACGAACGTGAGGTCGGGCAGGCGCACCGCCATCGCGTTGACGGTGAAGTCGCGGCGCGACAGGTCACCCTCGAGCGAGTCGCCGAACGCGACCTCGGGCTTGCGCGACGCGGGGTCGTACGCGTCAGTCCGGTACGTCGTGACCTCGACGACCACGTCGCGCGTGCTCCCCCGGCGGCCGCCCGGCATGCGGCGCGCGCCGATCGTGCCGAACTCGCGGCCGATGTCCCAGTGGGCGTCGCCCCACCGCGCGAGGATCGCCTCGGTCTCGTCGGGCGTCGCCGACGTCGTGAAGTCGAGGTCGGCGCTCAGCCGGCCGAGGAACGCGTCGCGCACCGGCCCGCCGACGAGCGCGAGCTCGTGGCCCGCCGCCCGGAACAGCTCACCGAGCTCGATCGCGTCGCCCGACAGCCCGGCGAGCACGCCGAGCGCACGGCGGCGCAGCGCCGCGAGGGCCGCGGAGGGGTCGGTGGTGCTCACGCCGGTCGCGGCGCCGGTCGGGTCCTGGGAGGGCACTCGTCCAAGCCTGCCAGACGCGGTCGGCGTCGTGCGGCGTGCACCCGCGCGGCCGTCACCGAACCGGACGCTCCCGGCGAGTCGTTACAGTGGCCGCATGTCGAGCCCGGCGCAGCCCTCCGTGCCCGGGGGTGTGCCTGCGCCGCCCGGCGGGCACGCGCTGCGGATCGACCCCCGGCACGCCGTCGTGCGGCCCGCCCCGGCTCCCCTGCCCGTCGTCGACGAGACGTCCGCGGGCGGGATCGTCGTCCAGCAGCGCGACGGCGTCTACCAGGCCGCCGTCATCGCCCGGCGCAACCGGGCCGGCCGCCTCGAGTGGTGCCTGCCCAAGGGCCACCTCGAGGGCACCGAGACGCCCGAGCAGGCCGCGGTCCGCGAGATCGCCGAGGAGACCGGCATCACCGGGCAGGTGCTGCGGCGCCTCGGTGTCATCGACTACTGGTTCTCGGGCGACGACCGCCGCGTGCACAAGGTCGTCCACCACTTCCTGCTCGGCGCCGTCGGCGGCACGCTCACCGTCGAGGGCGACCCCGACGGCGAGGCCGAGGACGCCGCGTGGATCCCCGTGACCGACCTGCACGACCGGCTCGCGTACCCGAACGAACGGCGCCTCGCCGAGGCGGCGCTCGTCGTGCTCGTCGGCGAGGCATGAACGCGGCCCTGCGCCGCGGCCAGGTCCACCGCGCGGCCGTCGTCCTGCTCGCCGTCACGCTCGCCGTGCTGTGCCTCGGGTCGCTCGTCGTCGTGCCGCCCGCGCGTGCGACGACGACGCCCACCCCCAGCCCGACGGCCACGTGGCCCGTCTCCGTGCAGATCACGCGCGTGACGCCCCAGGTCCTGCGGCCCGGCGAGGACCTCACCGTCACCGCGACGGTCCGCAACGACGGCGCGGAGGACGTCGCGTCGCCGTCGGCCGTGCTCCGGATCAGCCGCATCCGCCCGCACACGCGCGCCGACCTGCAGACGTGGGCGTCCGGAGGCCTCGCGTCGGGCTCCGCGGTCGCGACCGCACCCGTCGACGCACCCCTCGCCCCGGGGGCGAGCGCCCAGGTCGAGCTCACGGTGCCGGCCGAGGACGTCCGGCTGGCCGGCGGTGCCGACGTGTGGGGCCCGCGCGGCCTCACGCTGGACCTGCGCGCGGGCGCCCGTGTCGTGGGCCAGCAGCGCACGTTCCTGCTCTGGCTGCCGTCGGACGACGTCCCCGCGACCGACGTGTCCGTCGCCGTCCCCGTCGTCGGACCCCCGCTCGCACCGACGCTGCCCGGCACCGACGCGGACCCGACGACCAGGCAGGACGCGGACGGCGCCGCGACTGACGGCTCCACCGGTGCGCAGCCCGACGGCGCCACCGCGGGCCCCAGCCCGTCGGCCGGCACCTCGACCGCGGTCAGCCCGCCCGACGACTCGTCGGTCGCACGGCTCGAGGAGGCGACCGCGACCGGTGCGCGCCTCGCGCAGCTCGCGCGCCTGCTCGACGAGGCGCCCGACG
This sequence comes from Cellulomonas fimi, assembly GCF_028527925.1. GTDB lineage: Bacteria > Actinomycetota > Actinomycetes > Actinomycetales > Cellulomonadaceae > Cellulomonas > Cellulomonas fimi_C. The sequence continues at coordinate 557 of NZ_JAPESW010000037.1, read as the reverse complement.
TGAGCGCGGTCGTCGACCCGGCCCTGCTCGCCCAGTCGGCGCTCGCCGGGCCGCGGGCGCGGCAGTGGTCGGACCAGGTCACCGAGGTCCTCGCCGAGCGCGACGTGCTGTCCCTGCCGTGGGCCGACCCCGACGCGGCGGCGATCGCGCACGGCGCACGTCCCGACCTGGCCGCCGCGGCCGGCGCCGCCGCCCGCACGTGGCTGGAGCAGTCGGGTGCCGGCGACGTGCCCGTCGTGCTCTGGGGCACAGGCGCGCGCACCCCCGACGACGCGACGATCGGGCTCGCCACGAACGCGGGTGCCGCGGCCTTCGTGCTGCCGACCGGCGACGTGGACGACGACGAGGAGGCCGCCGCGGCACGCACGCAGGTCCGGGCGGGCGGCACGACCGTCGCCGCGCTCGCACCGGACGCGGTCCTCACGCACCTGCTCTCCGACCCGCGCAGCGTCGAGCCGGGAGCGTCGCCTGCGACCGCGGTGCAGCGCACGCTCGCCGAGCTCGCGGTCGCGACGCGACGCGAGTCCGACCCGCCCGAGGTGCTGCTCGCGCCCGAC
>NZ_JAPESW010000036.1 GCF_028527925.1 Cellulomonas fimi | reverse complement strand
GCTCGACGGTGGGCGTCGGGGTGGGCGTGGGGGTGGGTGTCGGCTCGACGGTCGCCGTGGAGGTCGGCGTCGGCTCCACCGTGGGCGTCGGCGTGACCGTCGGGGTCGGCTCGACCGTCGGCGTCGGGGTGACCGTGGGCGACGGCGGGGTCGTCGGGCGCCCGTCGCACGGGACGCCGTTGACGGCGAAGTCCGTCGGCGCGGTGTTCGCTCCCGACCACGACCCCTGCAGGCCGAAGGACGTCGTGCCGCCCGAGGGCACGTTCCCGTTCCACGCCGCGTTGCGGGCGGTGACGCGGTTCCCCTCGGACGTCACGGTCGCGTTCCAGGCGCCCGTCACCTGCTGCGAGCCCGGCCACGTCCACGTGACGGTCCACGACGTCAGGGGAGTGCCGGTCGTCAGCCGGACGTCGGCCGTGAAGCCGCCCGGCCAGGTGTTGTTCGTCCAGGTGACGGCGCACGCGGCGACCGCCCCGGACGCGCGCGACGCCTGCGCGACGAGCGTCCCGACGACCGCGAGGAGCACGACGACGAGCGCGGCGAGCACCAGCCGGCCCCGGCCGCGCACGACTGCGATGGACATGTCCGGTCCTCTCCGACGCCGCCCTGCGCCGGCCGCCGCCTCCCCGCGTCGACCGTGGCGCGCGACCGTCCGCGGCGCCCCCTGCTGCGTCGCCGGGAAGCCTGCCGCTCGCCTCCCCCGACCCGTCACCCCCTCAAACGCTTCACCTCCCGTCAGCCCGGATCTTCGATACCGACATGGACGCCGCTCCAGGCGCGCGAACGGCACCCATGTCGGTATCGGCGGCCTCGCGCGGCGGACGAGGGAGGCCGGGTGGCGAGCCGAGGGGTGGAACGGGTTTGCCGCGAGGCGGGGCGGGTGCCTACGCTCCGGCGAACCACAAGGAACCCGGCGGGCCGTTGAGAGAGACGGAGGCCGGCGACAGATGGAGCAGGCACGTGGCACTTGTCGTGCAGAAGTTCGGTGGGTCGTCCGTCGCGGACGCCGCCAGCATCAAGAGGGTCGCCAAGCGGATCGCGGCGGCCAAGCGAGCGGGTGACGACATCGTCGTCGTGGTCTCGGCCATGGGTGACACGACGGACGAGCTCATCGACCTCGCCCAGCAGATCACCCCGCTGCCCCCGTCGCGGGAGATGGACATCCTCCTCACCGCGGGTGAGCGCATCTCGATGTCGCTGCTCGCGATGGCGATCAACAACCTCGGTGTGAAGGCCAAGTCCTTCACCGGCCAGCAGGCGGGCGTCATCACGGACGCCGTGCACGGCCGGGCGCGCATCGTCGACGTCGTCCCGCACCGCATCCGGGAGACGATCGAGCGCGGGCAGGTCGCGATCGTCGCGGGCTTCCAGGGCGTCACGTCCGACACCAACGACGTCACGACGCTCGGTCGCGGCGGCTCGGACACGACGGCCGTCGCGCTCGCGGCGGGTCTCGGCGCCGACGTCTGCGAGATCTACACCGACGTCGACGGCGTCTTCTCGGCGGACCCGCGCATCGTCCCCGCGGCGCGCAAGCTCGACCGCGTCTCCTACGACGAGATGCTCGAGCTCGCGGCCAGCGGCGCGAAGGTCCTCGTCCTGCGGTGCGTCGAGTACGCCCGCCGGTACGGGGTCCCGGTGCACGTCCGTTCGTCCTTCTCGACCCACACCGGCACGCTCGTGACCAACGAGCCGGCGCCCGACAGCCCCGAGGGAGCAGCAGTGGAACAGCCGATCATCGCGGGCGTCGCGCACGACCGCTCCGAGGCCAAGATCACCGTCGTCGGCGTGCCCGACGTGCCGGGCAAGGCCGCCCGGATCTTCCAGGTCGTCGCCGGGTCCGGTGTGAACATCGACATGATCGTCCAGAACGTGTCCGTCGCCGCGACGGGCCTCACGGACATCTCGTTCACGCTCCCCGCGTCCGACGGCGCGACGGCGACCGCCGCGCTGTCCGAGCACCAGCCCGACATCGGCTTCACGTCGCTGCAGTACGACGACACGATCGGCAAGCTCTCGCTCATCGGCGCGGGCATGAAGTCGCACCCCGGCGTCTCCGCGAAGCTGTTCGCGGCCCTGTCGGACGCCGGCATCAACATCGAGATGATCTCGACCTCGGAGATCCGCATCTCCGTCGTCACGCGGGCCGACAGCCTGGACGACGCGGTGCGCGCCGTCCACACGGCGTTCGACCTGGACGCGGACCAGCAGGAGGCAGTCGTGTACGGAGGGACGGGACGATGAGCGGGCTCACTGTCGCGGTGGTCGGGGCCACCGGCCAGGTCGGGAGCGTCCTGCGGCGCCTGCTCGACGAGCGGGACTTCCCCGTCGGGACGATCCGCTACTTCGCGTCGGCGCGCTCGGCCGGGACGACGCTGCCGTGGCGCGGCGCCGACGTCGTGGTCGAGGACGTCGCCACCGCCGACCTGTCGGGCATCGACATCGCGATCTTCTCCGCGGGCGGCGGCACGTCGAAGGAGCACGCGCCGCGGTTCGCGGCGGCCGGGGCGGTCGTCATCGACAACTCGTCGGCGTGGCGCCGTGACCCCGAGGTCCCGCTCGTCGTGTCCGAGGTCAACCCCGGCGCGCTCGACGAGACGGTCAAGGGCATCATCGCCAACCCGAACTGCACGACCATGGCCGCGATGCCGGTCCTCAAGGTGCTGCACGAGGAGGCCGGACTGCGCCGCCTCGTCGTGTCGACCTACCAGGCCGTGTCGGGTGCCGGCCTCGCGGGCGTCGCCGAGCTGGCGGGCCAGATCCAGGCGGCGTCGTCGCAGGACATCGCGGCGCTGACGCACGACGGGTCGGCGGTCGAGTTCCCCGCGGCGGAGAAGTTCCCCCGGACGATCGCGTTCGACGTCATCCCGCTCGCGGGGTCGATCCAGGACGACGGGTCGTACGAGACCGACGAGGAGCAGAAGCTCCGTCACGAGTCCCGCAAGATCCTCGGCATCCCCGACCTGCTGGTGTCCGGCACGTGCGTGCGCGTCCCGGTGTTCACGGGCCACTCGCTGTCGATCAACGCGGAGTTCGAGCGGCCGATCACGCCCGAGCGGGCGCGCGAGCTCCTCGCCGACGCGCCCGGCGTGCAGCTCGACGACGTCCCGACGCCGCTCGCCGCCGCCGGTGCCGACCCGAGCCTGGTCGGCCGCATCCGCCAGGACGAGGGCGCGCCCGAGGGGCGCGGCCTGGCCCTGTTCGTCAGCAACGACAACCTCCGCAAGGGCGCCGCGCTCAACGCCGTCCAGATCGCGGAGCTCGTCGCGGCCCGCCTGACGGCGACCACCCCCGCCTGACCCGTCCGTCCGGCGGCCACGTGCCGTCGACCACAACATGGCGCGCGCTCCGGACCCCCGGACCGCGCGCCATGTTGTGGTCGTGCGGGCGTGAGCGGCGGCCCGGACGCGAGCGTCGGCAGCCGGAGCGGGGCCGGGTGTCCTGGTCCGGTGCGAAGGGATCGACGGCGTGCGGTGGGGTCAGCCGGCGGGGTCGATGGGGAAGTTCTGGTCGAAGACGTGGTCCGGGTCGTACGTGCGCTTGAGGGCGCGGAGGCGGTCGAGGGTCGCGGGCGGGAAGGCGTCGAGCAGGCGCTCGGGGCGCGGGTCGGTCTCGAAGGACAGGTAGAGGCCGTCCATGTGCGGGTACGCGAGGCGGTCCCACGCGTCGTCGAGGCCGGACCGGTCCAGGCGCCCGGCGAACGATGTCACCGAGAACTCCTGCGTGCGGTGCGCGTAGGCGGTCGCGGACGCGTCGACGTCGTGCACCGCCCCGCCGGTGGCGCGGAGCTGGAGCAGCGATGCCTCGCCGCTGAGCAGCAGGTCGCCGAGCGCGGCGCCGGCGTCGGGCGTCATGCGGGGGAGCAGGCCGGAGCGTGACACGGGCGGGGCGCCGCCGTCGTGGTGCTTCGACACCGGCCCGATGATCCCGGCGTACGGCGTGACCTGGGCGCGCTGCTGGAGGACGGGTGCGACGTCGAGCATCGGCTCGAGCACCTCCACGGCAGCCGACGTGTCCGCCGACGCCCACACCGTCATGGCCTGCGCCATGGGTCCGCGGTCGCGGCCGCCCGCCGACAGGTGGAGGAACGACGTGAGCTCGCGGGGCGCGTCCTGCACGAGCGCACCCCAGCGGGACACGAGCGCGGCGGGGTCGGTCGCGTCGAAGACCATCTGCGCGAACACCACGTCGGGCACCTCGGACGCCTCGATCTCGACGGCCGTGACGACGCCGAGGTTGCCGCCCGCGCCGCGCAGTCCCCAGAAGAGCTCCGGCTCGGACGACGCCGACGCGACGTGCACCGACCCGTCGGCCAGCACGACCTCGTACGCGAGGACGTGGTCGATCGTCAGTCCGTGCAGCCGACCGAGCAGCCCGATGCCGCCGGTCGTGGCGAGCCCGCCGACGCCGACACCGCCGTAGTCGCCCGACGAGATGGCCCACCCGCGCCGCGCGATCGCGGACGCGACGGCCCCCCAGGTGGCGCCCGCACCGACGCGGACGCGGCGCGACGACTCGTCGAGCACCTCGACCGTCGACAGCCGCTCGAGGTCGAGCACCACGCCGCCGTCGTTGGTCGACCGCCCGGAGATGCCGTGACCGCCGGACCGTACGGCGAGCGGCCCGCGCTGCCCCCGCGCGTAGGTCAGCGCGGACGCGACCTCGGCGGTCGTCGACGGTCGGAGCACCAGACCGGGCGCGCCGCGGCGCATGTAGGTCGACCGGACCTCGGCGTACCGGCGGTCACCCGGCTCGACGACCTCGACGCCCGCGGGCACCGCGTCGTAGTCGATCCCGTCGACGCGCTTCGCGAGCGCGGCGGCGGATCGCACGGGCCCGGTCGCCGTCCCGGCCGACGCCCTCTCGGCGGCCACCGCCGACCGGACGGCGGGCGCGACCTCGGTCCCGAACGTCTCGATCACCGACGGGTCGTCGCTGCCGAGGATGAACGTCGCGACGCCGTCCTCGAGCGCGAGCGCGACGAGCGCGTCGACCCACGCCGACGGCGAGCCGGTGAGCGACCCGGAGCCGGGGGTCAGGTTGAGCAGCCGCCGGATCTCCCGCGGGTCCCGCCCGGCCGCAGCGGCGGCCGAGTCGATCGCGGCGTTCCCCCGCGCCAGGTCGCCGGGCGCCATGTACCCCTCGGACGGCAGCCACCCGTCGGCCTTCTCGCCGACGAGCCGCAGCATGCGCGGCTTGTAGGCGCCGAGCCAGATGCCGGCGTCATGCACGGGCGCCGGCCCGCGCTTGGCGCCGTCGACGGAGTGGTACGACCCGCCCGCTCGCAGGGGAGCTCGCGTCGAGGTGTCCCACAGGCCGCGGATGACGTCGATCGCCTCGGACAGCGCGTCGACCCCTTGTCCGGGCGTGAGCCGCCCGCCGCCCATCGCGTCGATCGCGTCCCAGAACGCGCCGGCTCCGAGCCCGAGCTCGGCCCGCCCGCCGGACAGCAGGTCGAGCGACGCGACGGCGCGCGCGAGGACGGCGGGCTGGCGCAGCGGCAGGTTGAGGACGTTGCCCGCGAGGTGCACGCGCGAGGTCCGGGCGGCGACGTAGGAGAGCAGCGTCCAGGTGTCGAGGAACCGCGGCTGGTACGGGTGGTCCTGGAAGGTCACGAGGTCGAGCCCGACCTCCTCGGTGAGCACGGCGAGCGAGACCGGGACCTGCGGGTCGACGTTCGTCGGGGTGATGAAGGTGCCGAAGGTGAGCTCGTGGCCGTAGTCGGGCATAAGTCCTCGTCGTCGTCGGGCGTGCGGCGGGGGAACAAGGGCCGCACCTGCCGCAACGAGGGAACCACCCCGGACCTTCCCTCGCCCTCTTGTGGCGCGCGGTGGTTCTGTGGTTCATTAGTCGAGTAATGAACCAAGGAACTCCACGACGACAGGAGCAGCCGCATGTTCGACGGCCGTGAACCCCTGTACGTCCAGATCGCCGACCAGATCCGTCAGGACGTCCTCAGCGGCGCCCTCGAGGCCGAGGAGCAGGTCATGTCCACGACGCAGTACGCGACGACCTTCCGCATCAACCCGGCCACCGCCGCCAAGGCGTTCGCCGAGCTGGTCGACGAGGGCGTCCTCTACAAGCGCCGCGGGGTCGGCATGTTCGTCGCCCCCGGTGCGCGCGAGAAGCTGCGCGCCGAGCGCCGCGACACGTTCTTCGCCGACGTCGTCGACCCGGTGCTCGAGCAGGCCCGCCTGCTCGGGATCGACGTCGACGAGGTCGTCGCCCGCCTCCGCGAGCGCGCGGCCGCGGCCGCTGCCGCTCCCGCACAGCCCACCACCGACACCCCCCAGGCAGGTGCCCGATGACCGGCTTCGGCGTCGAGGTCCGTGACCTCACCGCCCGTTACGGCTCGACGACCGCGCTCGACGCGGTGTCCTTCGAGATCCGCCCCGGCGCGATCACCGGCCTGCTCGGCCGCAACGGCTCGGGCAAGACGACGTTCCTGTCGGTGCTGGCCGCGTTCCGCCGCCGCAACGGCGGCACGATCCTGGTCGACGGCGAGGACCCGTGGGAGAACCCGCGGATCATGGGCGGGACCTGCCTGATCCGGGAGAGCGGCGACGTCGTCCCCGACGAGGCGATCAAGGAGAATCTGTCGTTCCTCGCGGACCGCCGGCCGCACTTCGACCGCGCCACCGCGGAGGCGTTGCTCGACCGGTTCGAGCTCGACCCCGACAAGCGCCCCGACCGCATGAGCCGCGGGCAGCGCTCGGCGTTCGGCGTCGTCGTCGGCATCGCGACGCGCGCACCGCTCACGCTGCTCGACGAGGTGCACCTCGGCATGGACGCCCCGGCGCGGTACGCGTTCTACGACGCGCTGCTCGCCGACTGGATCGAGCACCCGCGCACGATCGTGCTGTCGAGCCACCTCATCGGCGAGGTCGAGCGGTTGCTCGAGGACGTCGTCGTCATCGACAAGGGTCGTGTGCTGGCCGCCGACGACGCGACCACCCTGCGCGAGCAGGGTCTCACCGTCACGGGCCCGGCCGATGCTGTCGACGCGTTCGTCGCCGGCCGCCGCGTCGTCGCCCGCCAGTCCCTCGGGCGCACGGCCCAGGCGACCGTCATCGGCACGCAGGCCGACGACGACGCCCGCGCCCGCGCGGCCGGCCTCGAGCTCGGCGCCGTCGGGCTGCAGGACCTCTTCGTCCACCTGACCGACCGCGGCGCCGGCGAGACCGCCGACGCCCTCACCCCGCAGGAGTCCCGATGACCGCCGCCACGCCCGCCCTCCCGGCGAAGGCCCGGGCCGGCTACGTCGAGAGCCAGACGTGGCTCACCGCCCGCTGGCTGCTGCGCACGCAGGTCTACCTCGCCGCGTGGTTCTGGGGGCTCGCCGTCGTCGTGGCGACCGCGGCGATCCTGATCGTCACGAACGTCGGTGACCTGCACAACAGCATCGTCGCGTTCGCCCGCCAGGGCGCGATCTGGTTCCCGTTCTCGGTGTTCATCATCGTCACCACGACGTACTTCCCGATCCACGTCGCGACGGGCCTGACCCGCCGCAGCCTGGTCCGCGGGTCGCTCGTGGCAGCCGCCGTGACGGCGGTGCTCTACGGCGGGATGTTCTCGCTGCTGCTCCTCGTCGAGCGAGCGGTCTTCGACGCCGCCGGCTGGCGGTGGCAGTTCTTCGACGACCTCTCGGCCGGGGCCGGGCCGGAGACGTTCATCCCGGCGGCGCTGCTCACCTACCTCGTGGCCTACGTGTCGGGGCTGCTCGTCGGTATCGTCTACCTGCGGACCGGCGGGTGGTGGGGCACGCTCCTGCTGCCGTTCACCGCGGGCCCGATCCTGCTCGTCTCGGCCTTCTTCGCCGCCGACGCCGGCCCGATCGCGACCGAGACCTGGTTCGGCGGCAACGGCGTCACCGTGCCCATGGCCGTCGCCGCGAGCCTCGTCCTCGTCGCCGTCATGGCGGTCGTCGTCGACCGGCTCGTCCGGACCGCCGACGTGCCCGTCCGCACCAGCTGACCCACCGCCCGCCGACGCGGGCACCCGCACCACGCACCTCTCCGCGCACCACGGGACGGCCCGACGCCGCTCCCGCGGCACCGCACACCCTCGCGCCGGTCCCGACGACCGGCCGAGGCCCACCCGTCCCGCACCGACCCAGGAGGAGCACCATGCCCACCCCCGTCATCGAGGTCGAGCACCTGCGCAAGACCTACGGCCGCAACGTCGCCGTCGACGACGTCTCCCTGCACGTCCAGCCGGGCGAGATCTTCGGCATCCTCGGCCGCAACGGCGCCGGCAAGACGACGACCGTCGAGATCGTCGGCGGCCTGCGCCACGCCGACGCGGGCGACGTCCGCGTCCTCGGCCTCGACCCGCGCCGCGACGCGCGCCGCCTGCACGAGCGCGTCGGCCTCCAGCTCCAGGAGAGCGAGCTGCCGCCGCGCATCACCGTCCGTGAGGCGCTCGACCTGTACGCGTCCTTCTACGAGGACCCGGCCGACCCGGCCTCGCTGATCGCCGACCTCGGGCTGACCGAGAAGGCGGACACCCGGTTCCAGAACCTCTCGGGAGGGCAGAAGCAGCGGCTCTCGGTCGCCCTCGCGCTCGTCGGGAACCCCGAGGTCGCGATCCTCGACGAGCTCACGACGGGCCTCGACCCGCACGCCCGCCGTGAGACGTGGGGCGTCGTCGACGCGATCCGGCAGCGCGGCGTGACGATCGTGCTGGTCACGCACCTGATGGAGGAGGCGGAGCGGCTGTGCGACCGGATCGCGCTCATCGACGCGGGCCGCGTCGTCGCCACCGGGACGCCCGCCGAGCTCGCCGCGCGCGCCACGGCCGAGCAGGTGCTGCGGTTCCGCCCGTCGGCCCCGCTGCCCGCGGGGCTGCTCGACCGCGCCGCGTCGGTCACGCACGTCTCCGCCGCGCACGCCACGGCCGACGCGACCATCGAGGTCCGTGGCACCGACAACGTCGTGCAGGACGTGCTCGTCGCCCTCCACCAGCACGGGATCCGCCCGCTCGACCTGCACCTGGAGCAGGGCTCGCTCGAGGACGCGTTCGTCGCCCTCACCGGTCGCGCGTCGCAGGACGCCGGCCCGTCCGTCACCACCGCCACGGCCGCGCGCCGCGCGAAGAACCGGGAGAACTGAGGCCATGTCCACGACGACCACGAGCCCCGCCCGCACCGCGGCTCCGCGCCGCCCGTCGGGCACGCGCGCCCTGCGCCGCCTCACCGTCACGGAGGGCCGCCTGTTCCTCCGTGACCCGTCGAACGCGTTCTTCGCGATCGTCTTCCCCGGCCTGCTGCTCACGGTGCTCGGCCTCGTGATGCCGTGGGCGGACCAGCCGTTCGACGACAAGGACCCGATCCTGTCGCAGTTCACCGCTATCACCGGCTACACGCCGACGGTGCTGGCGCTCGCGGTCGGCACGGTCGCGTTCACGACGTACCCGACGACGATCGCCACCTACCGGCAGCGCGGCGTCCTGCGCCGGCTGTCGACGACGCCCGTCCCGCCGACGCGCGTGCTGGTCGCGCAGGTCGCGGTCAACCTGGGCGCGCTGCTCGTCGCGGCGGTGCTCGCGGTCGTCCTCGGCATGATCGTGGTCGGTGTCGAGGCACCCACGCAGCCCCTGCTCGTCGTCGGTGCGTTCGTCCTGTCGGTGCTGGCGGCGTTCGCGGTCGGCTCGCTCATCGCAGCGGTCGCCCCGACCGGCCCGGCGGCGAACGGCATCGGCGCGACCGTCTACTTCCTGTCGCTGTTCTTCGCGGGCGTGTGGCTGCCGCTGCCGCTCATGCCCGACGTGGTGCAGACCATCGCGCAGTGGACCCCGCTGGGCGCCGCCGCGCAGGCGATGTCGGCGGCGTGGTTCGGGCAGCCGTTCCCGGGCGTCGAGCTGCTCGCGCTGGCCGCGTGGGCGCTGGTCGGCATCCCGCTCGCGGCGCGCCTGTTCCGCTGGTCGTGAGCACCTGATCGCTCTCAGGAGGGGGAGCGCGACGGCCCGTCGGGGAGGTTCCCGGCGGGCCGTCGTCGTGCCGGCGCGCCCACGCGCGTCGTGGGAACGCCGTGGGAGCCGAGCATGTCGGAGGCCCGGTGTGGTCGCGCTCCCACCCGAAAGGTTTAGGAGTCTGGACGCCCTCTGTGCGGTTGCGGATGGTTGGCCCGACCTGCCCGACGTGCACCCCGAGCCGCCCGCATCGCCGCGGACACCGGCCCGAGGGCCAGGCCGGGCAGGAGTGCACCTCCGCCACCGTCCCGCGCGTGCCCGCACGGGACCCGGTGGGCACGCCCGCGTGACGTCGCACGGGCGGCCCGCACACCACGAAAGGTACGGACGATGTCGTCAACGACCCGCCGGCGAACCGCCTGGGTGGCTGTAGCCACCGTAGGTGTGTCGTCGTTCCTGGCGACCGCGGGGATCACCCCCGCGCTCGCCGCGGCCGGAGCGGGCTTGCCCGCCACGGTCACCGTCCCCGCGGCCTCGCCGGTGCGCGCCGCCGTCGACGGCGAGTACGCGCAGCGGTTCCTCGCGCAGTACGACAAGATCAAGGACCCGGCCAACGGGTACTTCAGCGCCCAGGGCATCCCGTACCACGCCGTCGAGACCCTCATGGTCGAGGCGCCCGACTACGGCCACGAGACGACCTCCGAGGCGTACTCCTACTGGCTGTGGCTCGAGGCCCTCTACGGCCAGGTCACCCAGGACTGGGCACCGCTCAACCACGCCTGGGACACGATGGAGAAGTACATGATCCCCCAGTCGGTGGATCAGCCCACGAACTCCTTCTACAACCCCAACTCGCCGGCCACCTACGCGCCCGAGTTCAACCACCCGAGCTCCTACCCGTCGCAGCTCAACAGCGGCATCACCGGCGGCACCGACCCGATCGGCGCCGAGCTCAAGTCGACCTACGGCAACGCGGACGTCTACCAGATGCACTGGCTGGCCGACGTCGACAACATCTACGGCTTCGGCGCCACGCCGGGCGCGGGCTGCGAGCTCGGCCCGACCGCGACCGGGACGTCGTTCATCAACACCTTCCAGCGCGGCCCGCAGGAGTCGGTCTGGGAGACCGTCCCGCAGCCGTCGTGCGAGGAGTTCAAGTACGGCGGCAAGAACGGGTTCCTCGACCTGTTCACCAAGGACGCGTCGTACGCGAAGCAGTGGAAGTACACCTCGGCGTCCGACGCCGACGCGCGTGCCGTCGAGGCCGTCTACTGGGCCAACCAGTGGGCGACCGAGCAGGGCAAGGCCGCCGACGTCGCCGCGACCGTGGCGAAGGCCGCCAAGATGGGCGACTACCTGCGCTACACGCTCTTCGACAAGTACTTCAAGAAGATCGGCTGCACCTCGCCGTCCTGCGCCGCCGGCCAGGGCCGTGAGGCCGCGCACTACCTGCTCTCCTGGTACATGGCCTGGGGCGGCGCGACCGACACCAACGCCGGCTGGGCGTGGCGCATCGGCTCGTCGCACGCGCACTTCGGCTACCAGAACCCGCTCGCCGCGTGGGCGCTGTCGACCGACCCGAAGCTGACGCCGAAGTCGCCGACCGCCAAGTCCGACTGGTCCGCCTCGATGCAGCGCCAGCTCGAGTTCTACACGTGGCTGCAGGCGTCCAACGGTGGCATCGCCGGTGGCGCGACGAACAGCTGGGACGGCGCCTACGCGCAGCCCCCGGCCGGCACGCCCACGTTCTACGGCATGGGCTACACCGAGGCGCCCGTCTACGTCGACCCGCCGTCGAACCGCTGGTTCGGCATGCAGGCGTGGGGCGTGCAGCGCGTCGCCGAGCTCTACTACGCGTCGGGCAACGCCCAGGCGAAGAAGATCCTCGACAAGTGGGTCCCGTGGGTCGTCGCGAACATCTCGACCGACGGCGCCAACTGGAAGGTCCCGAGCGAGCTCAAGTGGACCGGCAAGCCGGACACCTGGAACGCGGCCGCCCCGACGGGCAACCCCGGCCTCACGGTCGAGGTGACCAGCTACGGCCAGGACGTCGGCGTCGCCGCCGACACCGCACGTGCGCTGCTGTTCTACGCGGCCAAGTCGGGCGACACCGCGTCGCGCGACAAGGCGAAGGCGCTGCTCGACGCCATCTGGGCCAACAACCAGGACCCGCTCGGCGTCTCGGCGGTCGAGACCCGCGGCGACTACAAGCGGTTCGACGACACCTACGTCGCCAACGGTGACGGCATCTACATCCCGTCCGGCTGGACCGGCACGATGCCCAACGGCGACGTCATCAAGCCCGGCGTGTCCTTCCTGGACATCCGCAGCTTCTACAAGAAGGACCCGAACTGGAACAAGGTGCAGGCGTACCTCGACGGCGGCGCGGAGCCGCAGTTCCGGTACCACCGGTTCTGGGCCCAGACGGCCGTGGCCGGCGCGCTCGCGGACTACGCGCGCATGTTCGACGACGGCACCACCACGCCGGACACCACGCCGCCGTCGGTCCCGACGGGTCTGCAGGCGGGCCTCGTCACCTCGACCGAGGCGACGATCACCTGGACGGCCTCGACGGACGACACCCGCGTGGCGTCGTACGACGTGTACCGCGGCACCACGAAGGTCGGCTCGGCGACGACGACGTCCTTCACCGACACCGGCCTGACGGCCTCGACGGCGTACTCGTACACCGTCCGGGCGGTCGACGCGGCCGGCAACGTGTCCGCGGCGTCCTCGGCGCTCGCCGTCACCACCAAGGCGACGCCGTCCGACACGACGGCGCCGAGCGTGCCGTCGATCCTGTCGAGCGCGAGCACGACGAACAGCGTGACGATCGTGTGGTCCGCGTCGACGGACAACGCGGGCGGCTCGGGCCTCGCCGGGTACGACGTGTACCGCGGCACGACCCGCGTCGGCCAGACGACGGGCACGACGTTCACCGACACCGGCCTCGCCGCCGCGACCGCGTACCAGTACTCGGTCCGGGCGCGTGACGTCGCGGGCAACGTGTCCGCCGGCTCGACGGCCGTCACGGTCACCACGAAGTCCGACACCACGCCGGACACGACCGCGCCGAGCGTCCCGACGGGCCTCACGGCCACGACGATCGGCGAGACGAGCGTGACGCTCACGTGGAACGCGTCCACCGACACCGGTGGCTCGGGCCTCGCGGGCTACGACGTCTACCGCGGCACGACGAAGGTCGGCACGCCGACCTCCGCCACGTACACCGACAGCGGCCTCACCGCCGCCACGGCGTACCAGTACACCGTCCGGGCACGGGACGTCGCGGGCAACGTGTCCGCCGCGTCGAGCGCCCTGTCGGTCACGACCAAGTCGTCGCAGACGACCGGGTCCTGCAAGGTCACCTACAACGCCAGCAGCTGGAACACGGGCTTCACCGCCTCGGTGAAGGTCACCAACACCGGCACGACCACCCTGAACGGCTGGAGCCTCGGCTTCTCGTTCGCGAACGGTCAGCGGGTGCAGCAGGGCTGGAGCGCGAAGTGGAGCCAGTCCGGCACCACGGTGACCGCGACCAACGAGGCGTGGAACGGCACGCTGGCCCCTGGCCAGAGCGTCGACATCGGCTTCAACGGCTCGCACTCGGGCACGAACACGAACCCCACGTCGTTCACGCTCAACGGCGGCGCCTGCAGCTGACGCCACCCGCACGACAGCCGAGGCCGGTCCGGGCACGTCCCGGGCCGGCCTCGGCCGCGCCCGGCGGATCCCGTCCCTCGTCCCCGCGGAGGGTCCCACGTCGTGCCGTACGGGCCGCGCCGACACGCGCCTCCGGCTGCGGTGCCCGGGGTGGGCCGGCGGGCGACGGTGGGGTTCTCCCTACCCCCACCTCGGGGGTGGGCGTGCTGTCGACGAGGGGTCGGCGACGCCTAGGTTCGTGGACATGGCCACTCCGACCGTCCCGCCCGCACCGGGCGCACCGCCGCACCAGCCGCCGGCACCCGCCGCGGCGAGCGCGTCCGCCGCGACCGCGCCGTCCCCGGCCCGCCCCGCGGCCCCGACGACGACCGACGACGCGCACGTCGTCGCCCCCGCGTTCCTCTCGGCCCGTGCGCTCCTGCGGGCGCCCGGCGACGCCGCGACGTGGCGCGCGGTCGCGCAGGTCACGATCGGCTGGCCGTGGCTCCTGACGTTCGGGATCCTCGCGCTCGTCTGGACGCTGACGTCCGCGGGCCTCGTCGCCGCGTTCGGCGTCGGCCTGCCGATGCTCGTCGGCGGGCTGGTCGCGGGGCAGTGGTTCGCCCGCGCCGAGCGCGCCCGCGTCGCCGCCCAGACGGGCGTCGTCGTCGGCGCCCCGACCTACCGCCGAGGCCCCCGACCCGGGTGGTGGCGCTGGGGCACGTGGTGGGCGGTGCTGTCCGACGGCCGCCGCTGGGCGCACCAGGTGTACGCCGTGGCCGGCCTGGGCGTCTCGTCGCTCGGGTGGACGCTCGTCGTCGGCCTGGCCGGCGCGGGCGTCGGCGCGATCGCGTTCCCCGGCTACGGCCAGGGGTCGGTCGTCGACGACTGGTTCGGCCTCGCGTGGCCCCTCGTGATCCTCCTGACCGTGCTCGGCGGGGTCGCGCTGCTGTGGCTCGCCGCGCTCGCCGCGCAGGCCACGTCGCTCCTCACCGTGCGCCTGGCCCGCGCGCTGCTCGGCCCGACCGCCCAGTCCGAGGCGCTCGTCGAGGCCCGCGCGGCCGTCGACCGGGCCGAGGTCCGCGCCGAGCAGCTGCGCGAGACCCGGACGGCCGCCGTCGGCGCGGCCGACGAGGAGCGCCGCCGCATCGAGCGCGACCTGCACGACGGCGCCCAGCAGCGGCTCGTCGCCCTGGGCGTGGAGCTCGGTGCCGCCAAGCGCGCCGCGAGCCGCGACCCGGAGACCGCCGCCGCCGCGCTCGACCACGCGCACCGCGAGGTCAAGGAGACCCTCGCCGAGCTGCGCGACCTCGTCCGTGGCATCCACCCGGCCGTCCTCACCGACCGCGGTCTCGACGCGGCCCTGTCGGCGCTCGCCGCCCGGACGCCCGTGTCCGTCACGGTCGACGTGCCGACGCCCGAGACCCTCGCGCTCGCCCCCGCCGCCACGCAGGCCGCCGCCTACTTCGTCGTCGCCGAGGCGCTCACGAACGTCACCAAGCACTCGGGCGCGCAGAGCGTGCTCGTGGAGGCGACGGTCGTGAACGGCGCCGGCGGTCCCGCGCTCCGCGTGGTCGTCGCCGACGACGGCAAGGGCGGCGCGACCGCCAGCCCCGGCAGCGGGCTCGACGGCCTGCGCAGCCGCGTCGCCGCGCTCGACGGCACGTTCGACCTCGACAGCCCCGCCGGAGGCGGGACCCGGCTCACCGTGGAGGTGCCGTGCGCATCGTGATCGCGGAGGACTCCGTCCTCCTCCGGGACGGCCTGTCCCGCCTGCTCGAGGCGGAGGGCCACGACGTCACCGGCTACCCGACGGCCGACGAGCTCGTCGCCGCACTCGGCACCGGGACCGCCGGCGACGACCTGCCCGACGTGGTCGTCACGGACGTCCGGATGCCGCCCAGCCACACCGACGAGGGCCTGCGGGCCGCCGTCCACCTGCGCAGCCTGCACCGCCGTCTGCCGATCCTCGTCCTGTCGCAGTACGTCGAGCAGCGCTACGCCGCCGAGCTCTTCGCGGGCGACGTGCGCGGGCTCGGGTACGTGCTCAAGGACCGCGTGGCCGACGTGGAGGAGTTCCTCGACGCCCTGCAGCGCGTGGCGACCGGCGGCACCGTCATCGACCCCGAGGTGGTGGCCCAGATCCTCGCTCGCACCCGCAGCACCGGCCTCGAGGCGCTCACCCCGCGTGAGCGCGAGGTGCTCGGCCTCATGGCCGAGGGTCGGTCCAACACCGCGATCGCCGACCGTCTCGTCGTCGGGCTGCCCGCCGTCGAGAAGCACGTCACGTCCATCCTCACCAAGCTCGGCCTGCCGCCCGACGCCGACGACCACCGCCGCGTGCTCGCCGTCCTGCGCTGGCTCGAGCACGGTCCGACCGCCGCCCAGCCCGGCCCGGTCGTCACGCCGCCCGGCGGCGTCGGCACCGGCCGACCCACGAACGGAGCACGCGCATGACCGCCACCCTGCAGCAGCCGCCCGTCACCCCCGTCGGCCCGCCGCCCGCCGACCCGACCCGCACCCCGCTCGGCCGTGGCCTCCTGGTCGCCGGCGTCACCCTCGGCGTCGCGACGATCGTGTGGGGCGGGATCCAGGTCGCCGACCTCGCGATGTCGAGCACCGAGCGCGGCACCGCCACGTACGACGCGGCCGACGTTGTCGAGCTCGTCGCCGACGGCCGCGTGTCGGTGTCCGCCGGCGACGACGACCTCGTCGACGTCGAGCGCATCGCCCGCAGCGGTTTCGCGTCGCCCACGTACTCCGTGCAGCAGCGCGGCGACAGGCTCGTCGTGCGCCACGAGTGCGGCTCCTGGTTCGGCGTCTGCACGGGTGCGCTCGACGTGCACGTCCCCCGGTCCACGCACGTCGTCGTCCGGACCTCGAACGGCGACGTCGTGGCACGCGGCCTCGCGGGCGACCTCGAGGCGCAGACGTACGACGGCCGCGTCGAGGCCGACCGGATCACCGGCGACGCGCAGCTGCACTCCAGCAACGGCGACGTCATCGTCACCGACGTGTCCGGCGACGTGACCGCCCGCACCTACGACGGCGGGATCGACGCGCAGGGCATCGGCGGCCGGCTCGAGGCCGTGACCAGCAACGGCGACGTCCGGGTGGTCGACGTGGGCGGAGACGCAGTCGCCCGGAGCAGCGACGGCAGCATCGACGTCGCCGACGTCCGCGGCGACGTCGAGGCCGTCACCAGCAACGGGGACGCCACGGTGGTCGGCACCGGCGAGCCCGTCGCGCTGACCATCTCCACGTCGAACGGCCGCCAGACCGTCGAGGCGCCCACGGACCCGTCCGCGCCCCGCACGGTGGTCATCCGCAGCTCGGACGGCCACGTCTCCTACCTCGACCCCCGCTGACGGGGCCGGCCCTCGACGCCCGCTGACAGGGCCCGGCCTCGGTTCGCGCTGACGAGCCCGCCCTCGATGCGAGACCCGGACCGGCCGTGACGCCGGTCCGGGTCTCACGCACGCCGTGCCCGCCGGTCCGCTCGCGAGGTGGTCCTAGCCGCCGTAGATCGAGCCGTCCGTCTTGACCTGCGTGACGACGCCGCCGCTCGCCGAGCTGTCGTTCTCGACGCTGACCGAGACGACGCGCGTCCCCCCGTCCTCCCGGTTCACGGCACGCACGATCCCGACGTGGGACGAGCCGCTCGCCGACCAGACGTCACCCACCCGCGCACCCTGCAGGTCCGCCGACCGCTGCGTCAGCGAGGCGAGCAGGTCCGTGACCCGGTACTTGAAGCCCGCCTCGCACACGCGGTTCGTCCCGGTCGGCCCGCCGCGCTGGTGGGCCACCCAGTGCGCGCACCCGGTGCCCGGGATCGCCCGCCACCCGGCGCGCGTGCTCTCGAGCTCGATGAAGCACGCCTTCGGCTCGACGTGGGCGTCGACCATGGCGCGCGCCTGCTCGCGTGTCCGCGGTCGCGGGCGGTCCTGCAGCTCCTCGGCCTCGCCCGCCCCGCCGTCGTCGTACCACTCGAGCTCGTCACGCTGCACCCGGGCGAGCGGGGGTGGTGTCCGCGCGTCCCGCACCCAGCGGACGGTGGCCTGGTTGCCGGCGCTCGCCTGGAGCGAGAGCAGCGAGCGGGTGACGGACGGCGCCTCGACCTCGTCCGGACGGGTGGGCGTCGCCGGACGCCCACGGGCGTGCTCCCGTGCCCACATGCGCGCCTCCCGGCGGTCACGTGCTCGCGACCCGTCCAGTCTCCGCGTCGGCCGACGAGGCTGTCCAGGACCTGCCCTCGCCGCGGGGGAGCCGTGCGCGATCGGGCAGCCCGGCGACGACGGGGCCCGGCGCAGCACCTAGCCGAGGAGGGTCATCGCCTCCCGGCGGGCGGCATCCTCCAGAGCCTCGACTGCGGCGTCGTCGTCGCTGAGATCGTAGATGTCATCGAGCTCCACGAAGGGCTGGAGTCGAGATGCTCCTTCGTGACCGATGGTGCTGTGCGCCCAGGCGCCCAGGTCCCGTGCGGTCAGTGAGCCCTCGAGCAGACGTGCGCACATGACGCGCGTCGCGGCGATCTCCAGATCCTCACGGCCAGGCCCGGGGTAGGGGATGCGGAGCTCGCCGAGAGTGGCCTCGACGAGCGGACGCAACGTCCAGTAGTCCGCGCTCGCCGGGACGCCCGCCAGCTCGCGAAGCGACGGCGAGTCGACGCCGGCAACGAGGGCGTCGACTGCGGCGGCGATGACCTCGTCCGCTGCGCGGGGGGATCTGATCTCCCAGAGCGCCACTGCGTCGAACAGCGCTTGGGCTGCCGTTCCACTCACGAGCACATTCTGCCCCAGTGTCGATCCGACCCGCGCGGGGATCGCCACGCGCGGCGTGGCACATCGACCTGCTGCTCTGCATGCCGGGGGCGAGCGGGCCTCATGCGTGGGCAGCATGAGGATTGCTCGGTGGAGCCGGGAAACGCGAAAGGCCCCCTGGCGCGAGCGGACTCGCTGACCAGAGGGCCTTTCGCACTGTCGGGGTGGCGGGATTCGAACCCACGACCTCTTCGTCCCGAACGAAGCGCGCTACCAAGCTGCGCCACACCCCGTGGAGCCCCGTAAGAATAGCCGACGCACCTCCGATCGACGAAACCGGATACGGCACGCGTGACCGACGTCTCGGGCTCGGCCCTGCGGCGTGTGGCCGGCGTGGTCCGACGGCGCCTTCCGGTCGCGACGGGCGGCAGCCCGTGACGGACGTCAGGCGGCGACGAACGTCAGCAGCGTCGCCTCCGGGCGGCACGCGAAGCGGACCGGGGCGTACGGCGACGTCCCCAGACCGGCCGAGACGTGCAGCCACGACGAACCCGCGCCGCCGGGGCGGTCCGGGCGCGGGCCCGGCCAGCCGTGCAGGCCCTTGGCCCGGCGCGTGTCGAGGTCGCAGTTCGTGACGAGCGCACCCCACAGCGGCACGGCGAGCTGGCCGCCGTGCGTGTGGCCCGCGATCGCGACGTCGACGTCGTCCGCGTGCATCGCGTCGAGCACCCGCCGGTAGGGCGCGTGCGTGACCCCGAGGTGCAGGTCGACGGGCGTCGACCCGGTGCGCGCGTCGTCGTCCCCGCCGGCGGCGGGGAAGCGGTCGCGGTCGAGGTGCGCGTCGTCGGTGCCGACGAGCGACAGGACGCGCCCGTCGACCTTGACGACGTCGCGGCGGTTCGACAGGTCGATCCACCCGGCCGCGGTGAACCGGGCGACGAGCTCGCCCCACGGCAGCTCGACGGGCTTTGCCGGAGCGGCGCCGCGGGAGTCCGGGAGCAGGTACCGCGCCGGGTTCTTGGGCCGCGGGGCGACGTAGTCGTTGGACCCGAGCACGAAGGCGCCCGGACGGGCGAGGTGCGGCTCGAGCGCCTCGAGCAGCGCCGGCATCGCGTCGAGGTGCGCCCAGTTGTCACCCGTGTCGACGACGAGGTGCGGGTCGAGCGACGCGAGGTCCCGCACCCAGTCGACCTTGCGCCGCTGGCCGGGCGTCAGGTGCAGGTCCGACAGGTGCAGCACCCGCAGCGGGTCCTGCCCGGTCGGCAGCACCGGCACCGTCACCTCGCGCAGCGTGTACCACTGCGCCTCGACGACCGACCACGCGAGCGCTCCGGCGCCGAGGAGCCCCGCGGTGCCGAGCGTCCGTCCGATCGTCACGGCTGACCGCGGCCGTTGCCGTTGCCCTGGCCGGGGCCGCCACCGCCGCCGGGTCCGCCGCCCGGACCGCCGGGCCCGGGGCCGGGGCCGGGCTGCTGACCGCCGCCCTGCCCGTTCGACAGCTTCAGCGTGATCGTGGCGCCCTTGTTCGCCTGACCTGACGGGCTCTGCTCGGCGACGCTGCCCGCCGGCACGCTCGACGGCACCTGAGCGCCGTCGACGCGCACCTTGAAGCCGCGCTGCTCGAGGATCGCCCGCGCGTCGCCCTCGCTGCGCCCGACCACGTTGGGCACGTTGACCTTCTCGCCGAAGACGAGCTTGTCGTCCGGGGCGCCGAAGTCGGGGTTGTTGCCGTCGGCGAGCGCCTGGACCATGAACCGCTTCCAGGTGGGGGCGGACACCGTCGCACCGAATGCGCGGGGCACCCACTTACCGCCGACGTACATCCGCTTGACCTGGCGCTTCGACTCCTTCGGGTCGCCGAGCCACACGGCCGTGGCGAGGCGCGGCGTGTAGCCGACGAACCACGTCTGCTCGTTCTCGCTCGTCGTGCCCGTCTTGCCGGCCGACGGGAACGGCGGCGCGCCGACGCCGTCGGCGGTGCCCTGCCAGACTCCGCTCAGCGCGAAGTTCATGGTGTTGGCGATGCGCGGCTCGATCGCCTGGTGGCAGCCGGCGTCGGGCACCGGGAGCGGCGCCCCGTTGGTGTCGGTCACGCTCGTGATGGCGATCGGGGTGCAGAACACGCCGCCCGACGCGAACGCCGCGAACGCCGCGGCCATGGTGAGCGGAGCGACCTCGTCGGTGCCGAGCACGTTCGACGGGTTGAGGCCCGGACCGCTGGTGCCCGCCTTGAGCCGCTCGTTGGTGCCCTGGTCGGCCGCGCGCGGCTTGGCGATGTGGACGCCGATCGAGGACGCGGTGTCGGCCACGTCGCACATGTCGAGCTCCATCGCCATCGACAGGTAGGCGAGGTTGACGGAGTTCCGGGTGGCGTCGAGCACGGTCATCATGCCGCCGTTGCCCTCGGAGTTGTTCGGGTTCCACGCCTCGTTGCGGGACCAGGGTCCGCCGCAGACCTTGAACTGGTTGAGGTTCAGCGGTCGCTTCGCGCCGTTGACCGTCTCGTACAGGCTGTGGCCGTTCTTCAACCACGTGAGCAGCGTGAAGGGCTTGAACGTCGAACCCGGGTTGAACCCGCCGGAGGCGCCGTAGGCGAAGTCGGTGTTGAAGTTGACCGACTCCTCGCCCGGGTTCGCCGCGACGGGTGCGTACACGCGGTTCTGCGCCATCGCGATGATCTTGCCGGAGCCGGGCTCGACGCTCACCAGCGCGTGCCCCAGGCGGCTGGAGTCGTCGACCGGCACCGCGGCCTTGACCTCGGCGTCGGCGATCGCCTGCTTGCCCGGGTCGAGCGTCGTGGTGATCGTGAGGCCGCCCTTGTACAGCAGCGCCTTGCGGGTCGCGGCGTCCGCGCCGAAGGCCGGGTCGTTGACGATGACCTTCGTGACGTAGTCGCAGAAGTAGCCCGAGCCGGGGACCGCGTCGCTCGCGGCGATGCACCCGACGCGCAGCGCGTGCACGTTGAGCGTCGCCTCGACGGGCGTCGCGAGCCCGGTCTGGAACTCCTCGTCGGTGATGTAGCCCTGGTCGTGCATCGTGAGCAGGACGGTGTCCCGGCGCTCCTTCGACACGACCGGGTCGCGGACCGGGTCCCAGTGGGTCGGGCTCTGCGTGACGCCGGCGATCGTGGCGGCCTGGAGGTAGTTGAGATCCTTCGCGGGGATCCCGAAGTAGTACTGCGCAGCGGCCTCGGCGCCGTAGACCTTGATGCCGAACTGCGCGATGTTGAGGTACTTCTCGAGGATCTCGTCCTTCGTCATCTGCTTCTCGAGCGCGATGGCGAGCTTCGCCTCCCGCAGCTTGCGGGCGTACCCCTCGGGCCCGTCGGCCTCGGTCGCGGCCTGCATCGCCGCGAGCCGCTCCGCCTCGGTCTCCTTGGTGGCCGCGGCCTGGATCAGCACGTTCTTCACGTACTGCTGCGTGAGCGTCGAGGCGCCCTGCTGGCCGTCGTCGGAGCTGCCGAGCGCACCCTTGACGGCGGCGCGGAGCATGCCCGGCGGGTCGACGCCCGCGTGCTGGTAGAACCGCTTGTCCTCGATCGCGACGACCGCGTGCTGGAGGTGGATCGAGATCTCCGACAGGGGGACGACGACCCGGTCCTCGCTGAAGAACGTCGCGAGCAGCGTGCCGTCCGCCGCGAGGATCACGGACTTCTCGGGCAGCTGCGTCGGCTCGAGCTCGGTCGGCAGGTCGTCGAACGCGGTGACGGTGAGGTCGGTGACCTCGTCGGCGACGGCGACGCCCGGCAGCACGAGGCCGGCGGCGAGCACGCCACTGACGCCCGCGACGAGCACGAACGACAGCAGGAGCGCCAGGGCCTGGAACGCGTTGACCTGGCGGCCCCGCGCGCGCGGAGGATGCGGCATGGCCACAGGGTAGTCGGGCGACCTCGGAGCGCTCTCCTCCCGGCCCGTCGACGGCGCGACCTGCACCGGACCTGCACACCTCGCGGACTGGTCGAGCGTCCATCTGGCGAAATGACCCGAAAGGAGTCTCGCCAGACGGACGCTTGACCGACTAGTTTCCCCGCAGGACACGGGTGCCCGCGGCACCCGTCCGTCTTCTCTGGAGGGTGAGTGGCAACCGTCACGCTGGACGCGCACTGGACCGCGATCGCCGCCTGTGGCACGGGCAAGCTGTCACCGGACGCTCTCTTCGTCGAGGGCGCGGCCCAGCGGGAGGCGCGCTCCGTGTGCACCGGCTGCCCCGTCCGCCTGGAGTGCCTCGCCGACGCGCTCGACAACCGCATGGACTTCGGCGTGTGGGGCGGCATGACCGAGCGTGAGCGCCGCGCGCTGCTGCGCCGCCGGCCCGAGGTCCGCTCGTGGCACGCGGAGCTCGTGGGCGTCGAGACGGGCGTGCTGCCGGTCCGGTGAGAGCGCTTGCACGGCGTGTCGCCGTCCGGCTCGGGGCGCGTCGCTGGCGCCGTCGCCCCCGCTAGGGTGGGCGCATGGCGACGCAGCAGTGGGAGTACGCGACGATCCCCCTCATCATCCACGCGACCAAGCAGATCCTGGACCAGTGGGGCGCCGACGGGTGGGAGCTCGTCCAGGTGATCCAGGGCCCGGACGCCGGTCTGGTCGCGTACCTCAAGCGTCCGAAGCAGGCCTGATGGGCGTCGCCGCCCGCCTGGCCGAGCTCGGGCTCGAGCTGCCGACGGTCGCCGCGCCGCTCGCCGCCTACGTCCCGGCGCTCCGCGACGGCGACACGGTGTGGACGTCCGGACAGCTGCCCTTCGTCGCGGGTGCGCTGCCCGCGACGGGCAAGGTCGGCGACGGGCCCGGTCTGGTCGCCCCCGACGACGCCGCCGGGTACGCCCGGACGGCCGCGCTCAACGCCCTGGCCGCGGTCGCGGCGGCCGTCGCCGCGGACGGCGGACCGACCGGCGCGGACGCGCTCGACCGTGTCGCGCGCGTCGTCAAGGTCGTCGGCTTCGTCGCGAGCGACCCCGCGTTCACCGGTCAGCCGGCCGTGGTCAACGGCGCGAGCCTCCTCCTGCGCGACGTGCTCGGCGACGCCGGGGTGCACGCACGCTCGGCGGTGGGCGTCGCGGTGCTGCCGATGGACTCGCCGGTCGAGGTCGAGATCGTCGTCCGCCTGCGCGACTGACCCGCCTGCCCGGCGGGAAGACGAACGGCCCCGGTCCTGGTGGGACCGGGGCCGTCGCACGTCTCGTGCCGGAGCGGCTGCCGTCAGCGCGCGCGGCGCTCCAGGCGGTCGATGTCGAGCAGGACGACGGCGCGGCCCTCGCGCCGCACCCAGCCGCGCGCGGCGAAGTCGGCGAGCGCCTTGTTGACGGTCTCGCGCGACGCACCGACGAGCTGCGCGAGCTCCTCCTGCGTGAGGTCGTGCGCGACGCGCACGCCCTCGTCGACCTTCTCGCCGAACCGGGTCGACAGGTCGAGCAGCGCCTTGGCGACACGGCCCGGGACGTCGGAGAACACGAGGTCGGCCAGCGCCTCGTTGGTGCGGCGCAGGCGGCGCGCGAGGGCCTGCAGCAGCTGCTGGGCGACCGACGGCTTGTCCTGGAGCCACTTGATGAGGTCGGCGTGGCCGAGCTCGAGCACCTCGGCGTCGGCGACGACCGTCGCTGTCGCGGTGCGCGGGCCCGGGTCGAACAGGGACAGCTCGCCGAACATCTCGCCCGGACCGAGCACGGCGAGCAGGTTCTCGCGACCGTCGTTGGAGCGTCGGCCGAGCTTGATCTTGCCGTCGCGCACGACGTACAGCCGGTCACCGGGCTCACCCTCGTGGAACAGCGTGTCGCCGCGCACGAGGTGGAGCTGCTTCATGGTCGCGACGAGCGCCCCGGACGTCTCGACGTCCAGCCCCGCGAAGAGGGGGGCTGCCAGCACGATGTCGTCCTCCACCGTGGCTCCTTCCTTCCCGGCCCGACCCGACGGTCACCGGCCTGACGACCGCGCGCGAACCGTCTGGCTCGGTGGCGGTACCCGTCCGGCGTCCTGGTCTCGGGCACCGGCCATCTCACAGTTTGCCGTATGAGGGGCCTCAGCCCCGACCGATGGGCTCCTGGAGGCACGCGGCGGTCGCCTCGGGGTCGAGCGCGAGCCGCGTGATGAGCTGGTCCGTGGTGTCCGACAGGGCCGACGCGACGCCCGCCTCGTAGCGCGCGAGCTGCTCGTCGAGCGCGCGCAGGTCGTCGAGCGCGGCCAGCTCGTCGGCCGGTGTCCCGGTGAGCACGGCGGCGAGCTCGGCCGGGCGGGGCACGTCCACGCCCACGTCGACGGGCAGCTGGAAGGCGACGTCCTCGCCGAGCGTCTGCGGCCGTGCGACCTGCGCGACGGCGAGGTCGAGCCGGGCGCGCACCAGCCGGCGCCACCACCCCACGCGCGCACGCTCGGCGCGCAGCGCGCGGCGGTCGAGACGCAGGTCGCGCACGCGCTGCTCGGTGGGTGCAGTCATCGGGGTGAGCCTCCAGGTCCTCATCCCGTCGTTCGGCGTGCGGAGGCCGGGACTTGAGCCGTCCGCGCGACCAGTTCGTCCGCAGGTCAGCGCGTTGGGCCGACGGGGCGACGGGCGCTGCGCCGAGGGGGCGACATCCGACCCGACCGTCCGCCCGGCAGGTGTCACCGGTGCGGCCTACGCTGCCACGCGTGAGCGACGCGCCGGGCACGACCGAGACCCCCCTCGCACGGACCCGTCGCGCGCGCCGCGTCGACCGGGCGCTCGCGGTCCGCTACCCCGACGCACGCTGCGAGCTCGACTTCACGTCGCCGTTCGAGCTGCTCGTCGCGACCGTGCTGTCCGCGCAGACGACGGACGTGCGCGTGAACCTCACGACGCCGACCCTCTTCGCCCGCTACCCGGACCCGGCGGCGCTCGCGGCCGCCGACCCCGACGAGCTCGAGGAGATCCTCCGGCCGACGGGCTTCTTCCGGGCCAAGGCGCGCGCGGTCACGGGGCTGTCGGCGGCGCTCGTCGAGCAGCACGGCGGCGTCGTGCCGCACCGGCTCGAGGACCTCGTCACGCTGCCCGGGGTGGGACGCAAGACGGCGAACGTCGTGCTCGGCAACGCGTTCGGCATCCCGGGCATCACGACGGACACGCACGTGCTGCGCCTGTCGCTGCGGCTCGGCTACACGACGAGCGAGGACCCGCTGGTCGTCGAGCGCGAGCTCGGGGAGCTCCTGCCGCGCAAGGACTGGACCATGGCCTGCCACCGGCTGATCTTCCACGGGCGGCGCACGTGCTTCGCGCGCAAGCCCGCGTGCGGCGCGTGCCCGGTCGCGGCGTGGTGCCCGTCGGCGGGCATCGGCGAGAACGACCCGGTGCGCGCGACGGCGATGCTCAAGGGCTGACGCGCGACGTCGAGGCGGCACGGCCGCCGCGCGCGGCCTGCGGGCTCAAGGGCTGACGAGCGCCGTCTCGGCGAGCCAGTCGAGCAGCACCTCGGACACGACGTCCGGGGCCTCGTCGGGCAGCCAGTGGCCCGCGGACGGCACGAGCTCGTACCGGTAGCGCTCGGCGACGAGCGCCTTCGTCGCGGCCGACAGCGGCGCGTACGTCGCCGGTCGCAGCCCGTCGCGCCCGCCGTGCACCTGCAGCACGGGCAGCGGCCGGGTCTGCTCGAGCGCCGCGTGGTACCGGCGACCGTCGAGCCGCGGCATCGACCGCACGAGCCAGCGCAGCTGCTCCATCTGGCTGTGCGCCGCGAACGGCACCCGGACGGCCTCGCGGTACTGCTGCTCGGTCGCCGCGTCGAGCCACCCCGGAGCCCCGCCCCACTCGGTCAGCAGCGTGCGGACCAGGTCGCCGCGCTGGAGGGCGCGCTCGGGGAACGAGGGGAGCTGCGCGAACGCGAGCCGACGCCAGGCACCGGCCCGGAGGGCGGTGCGCGGGTGGCCGTGCACGTCGAGCGGGTGCGGGGCGCCGAGCGCGGCCACGGCCTGCACGACGTCGGGGTGCAGGGCCGCCGTCGCCCAGGCGATCTCGCCGCCCGTGCCGTTGCCGACGACGATCGCGCGCGACGCGCCGAGCGAGCGGACCACGCCCGCGACGTCCGCGGCGAGCGTCGGGACGTCGTAGCCCTGCGGCGGCTTGTCGGACGAGCCGGTGCCGCGCACGTCCATCGCCGCGACGCGGTAGCCGGCGTCCGCGAGCGCGGGGATCTGCCGTCGCCAGGCCCACCAGAACTGCGGCACGCCGTGCAGCAGCACGACGAGAGGCGTGTCGCGGTCGTCGGGACCGGAGACGGTGACGTGGAACCGGGCGCCGTTCGCGGCGACGAACCGGTGCCGCCACGGTCCCTCGATCAGGAGCGTCGCGGAGTCGACGGTGCTCATCGGAGCCGAACCTACCCGGTGGCGGGGGTCCCGTGGGCGGACGCGTGGTGCCGGTCCCGCTGCCAGAGCGCCAGACCGCCCGCGCACGCGGCGACGAGCGAGCCCACGAGCACCGCGACGACGACGTGCTCGTCGTGCGCGCTGCCGGCCCCGAACGCGAGCTCGCCGACGAGCAGCGACACCGTGAACCCGATGCCGCCGACGAGACCGACGGCGAGCACGTCGGCCCACCCGAGCCCGGGCGCGAGCGACGCGCGCGTGAACCGGGCGACGAGCCACGTCGCGCCGAGGATGCCGAGCGGTTTGCCGACGACCAGGCCGAGCGCGACTCCCTGCGCGACCGGGTCGGCGACCGCGTCCCGGACCGTCGCCGCGCTGAACGTGACACCGGCGGCGAACACCGCGAACACCGGGACGGCGAAGCCCGCGGACACCGGACGCCAGCGGTGCTCCCAGCGCTCCGCGAGCGACTCGGCCGGCGTCTCACGCAGCCGCAGCGCGCGCTGCGTCGCCTCCGGGGTCGCCGGGACGACGAGGCCGAGCAGCACGCCCGCGATCGTCGCGTGCACGCCCGACGCGTGCATGAGCCCCCAGGCGAGCACCGCGAGCGGCAGGAGCAGCCACGGGCTCGTCATGCCGCGCGCGACGGCCACCGCGAACAGGGCCACGACGGCCAGCGAGGCCGCGAGCGTGAGGAGGGCGACGTGGTCGGTGTAGACGACGCCGATGACGATGATCGCGAGCAGGTCGTCGACGACCGCGAGCGTCAGCAGGAAGGCGCGCAGCGCGTTGGGCAGCGACCGGCCCACGACCGCGAGCACGGCGACGGCGAAAGCGATGTCGGTCGCCGTCGGCACGGCCCAGCCCGTGGGGTTCCCGTCCGGCGCGGTCAGGTTGACCGCGAGGTAGAGCGCCGCGGGGACCAGCATGCCGCCGACCGCCGCGACGATCGGCACGACCGCCGTGCGCGGGTCGCGCAGCTCGCCCGCGACGATCTCGCGCTTGAGCTCGAGCCCGACGACGAAGAAGAAGATCGCGAGCAGCCCGTCCGTCGCCCACGCCGCGAGCGACAGGTCGAGGTGCAGCGCGGCCGGGCCGACGACGGTCGCAGACACCGACGCGTACGACGACGGCCACACGTTGGCCCACAGCAGCGCGACGACCGTGCCCACCAGGAGCAGGATCCCCCCGGTGCGCTCCTCACGGAGCGTGTCGAGGAGGTTGCGCTCGCCGCCCGGGGTCAGGGCGGCGAACAGGCGAGGGGTGGGACGGGGCACAGGGGACCTCCGGGCGCGACAGCGGGACTGCCGACCAGACTTCCCGGCTCACCGTGCACCAGGGTAGCCAGGACCGGTGCCGCCGGGGTGGAGCGTCCACGCGGGAGACGCGCGGCGGGACCGTGGGGGTTCGCGACCGCCGCCGCCGACGCGCGTCAGGCGCGCGGAGTCAGGCGTGCGGGGTCAGGCGTCCGCCGAGGCCGGGACGTCGCCGCGGTCGTCGACCGCCGCGCGGCGGTCCTTCGGCGGGTCGAACCGGTAGCCGACGTTGCGGACCGTCCCGATGAGCTGCTCGTGCTCGGGGCCGAGCTTGGCGCGCAGGCGACGCACGTGGACGTCCACCGTGCGAGTGCCCCCGTAGTAGTCGTAGCCCCAGACCTCCTGCAGCAGCTGCGCGCGCGTGAACACGCGGCCCGGGTGCTGCACCAGGTACTTGAGGAGCTCGAACTCCTTGTAGGTGAGGTCGAGCGGCCGGCCGCGCAGGCGGGCCGTGTACCCGCCCGCGTCGATCGTGAGCTCGCCCGACGAGATCTCCTGCGGGGCGTCGTCGTAGCCGGCCGTCGCCGCGCGCTCCATGACGAGCCGGAAGCGCGTCTCGACCTCGGCCGGGTTCGCCGACTCGAGGATGATGTCGTCAGCACCCCACTCGGCCGTGACGACCGTGAGCCCGCCCTCGGTGAGGACGAGCACGAGCGGGACGGTCAGGCCGGTGGCGCGCAGCAGCCGGCACGTCGTGCGGGCCGTGACCAGGTCACGGCGTGCGTCGAGCACGACGATGTCCGCGTCCGGGGCATCCACCAGGGCGGACGGTTCGACCGGGAGCACCCGGACCCGGTGCGACAGCAGACCGAGCGCCGGGAGCACCTGAGCAGAGCCCCCGGACGCGGGAGTGAGCAGCAGCAGATCTGCCACGTGGAACCTCCTCCCCGCGTGCGAGTGAGGCACACGGTACCGCGCCGCACGCCGAGGTCGTGCGCGGTGACGAGCGGGTGGACGGGCCGCGTCTGCGACAATCGCTGCCGTGCTCATCCCCTCCGCGGCCCCCGTGACGACCTGCGCGACCTCCGCGCGGGTGCCCGCCACGACCCCTCGGACGACGGGGCGGTAAGCGCGGGATGCAGCTCGCCACCAGGGCCGTCGTCACGGCCGTCCTCGCGACCGCGGTCGCCGTCGCCGGCTACGTGGGCCTCTACCCGCTCGCTGCGGCGTGCGCCGTCCTCGTCCTCCTCGTCGCCGTCGGGTGGCCCCCGCTCGCGAACCTGCCGTTCGGCACGGGGACCAGTGCCGTCGTCGCGCTCGCGGGCCTCGGGTCCGTGGCGGTCGTCACGCTCGAGGAGGAGCAGCCCTACCTCGACCGCCTGCCGATCGTGTTCGCCGCGGCCGTCGTGCTGGCCTTCGTCGCCGAGCTCGTGCGGCGCGACGGGCGCGTGCGGCTCGTCGAGTCCGTGTCCGGCACCGTCGCGGGCGCGCTCGTCGCCGTCGCCGCGACCGGCTGGATCGCGATCGCCCGCGGGCCGGAGGGGGAGGCGCTCGTCGTCACCGCCGCGCTCGCGCTCGCGGTGGGGTCCGTCGTCGTCGCGATCCACCTGCCCGTCTGGATGGGCGTGCTCGCGACGACCCTGTCGTCCGCCGCGGCGGGCGCCGTCGCCGGGCTCGTGCTGCCGGACTTCGACCCCGTCGCCGGGGGACTGCTCGGCGTCGCCGTCGGCATCCTCGTCGCCGCGCTGCACGCGCTGTTCGACCGCATGGAGGCCCTCGAGCGGTGGCGGCCCTCGCTCGCGGTCGTCGTGCTGCCCGTGACGGTCACCGGGCTGCTCGTGTACGTCGTCGGACGCGTGCTGGTCGGCTGACCGTGGACCGCGTCCTGCTCGTCCTCGGCGTGCTCGCGCTCGCGGTCGTCGTCGGGCTCGTCTGGCGGTCGCGCAACGGACGGTTCACGCCGGTGCCGCCGAGCGTCCTCGCGGCCCCGTCGCCCGACGCGGCCGACGGGCAGTCCTCGGGCGGGCCGGCGGCCGGTGGCGCGGGCGGGACCGACGGCCGGCGAGACGACCGGCTCACCGCCGCCGAGATCGGCGCCCCGCTCGGTGCCGTCGCGACCTTCGTGCAGCTGTCGAGCGAGGTGTGCACGCCGTGCCGGCGCACGCACGCGGTCCTCGCCGCCGTCGCCGACGAGCACGACGGCGTCTCGCACGTCGACCTCGACGTCGCGCAGCACCTGGACCTCGTGCGACGCTTCGGCGTGATGCGCACGCCCACCGTCCTGCTGCTCGACGCGAGCGGAGCGGTCGTCGGCCGGATGTCCGGCGCGACCGACCGCCGTCAGGCGCTGGCCGCGCTCGACTCCTGTCGCCGCGGGGTCGCCCCGCGCTGACGCGCGCCTCTCACGGGCCGTCGGCGTGCGGCCCGTCCGGGTGCACCGCCCGGACCGGCCCGGCGGCCCCGGCCCCGTCGCAGCTCCGCCCCTGACGACCCACCGTCGGCCGGGCGACCCGAACGTCGGCCGCTCGCGAACTGATCGCCGGCCGCGCGGTGCGACGCCCCGTGCACCCCCCGACAGCGCCCCTGAGGAGATCCCGTGAACCAGCACGCCCCCGCACCCCACCCCACCACCGCCGCCGTCGCCGCCGAGCGGCCCGACGGCATCGACGTGCGCGGCCCGCGCTTCGGCGCCGGCGTGACCGCCGTCCTGCTCGTGCTCGTCCTGCTGCTGGGTGCGTGGCCCGGCGTGGCGCTCGCGCTGCTCGCGGTCGTCGCCGCGAGCTTCGCCCTCGGGGTCGCGCGCGGCGTGTCCGGCACGTGGCAGGCCGCGGTGTTCCGGCGGGTCGTCGCGCCGCGGGTCGGGCCGGTCGTCGAGCGGGAGGACCCGCGGCCGCCGCGGTTCGCGCAGCTCGTCGGCCTGCTCGTGACAGGGGTCGGCGTGCTGCTCGGTGCGCTGGGCGTCGCCGTCGCCGTGCCGGTCGCAGCCGCCGTCGCGCTCGTCGCAGCGTTCCTCAACGCGGCGTTCGGCCTGTGCCTCGGCTGCGAGCTCTACCTGCTTGGCCTGCGCCTCCGCCGCGCCTGACCGGGTCGGCCTGCGCCTCCGCCGCGCCTGACCGGGTCGGCCTGCGCCTCCGCCGCGCCTGACCGGGTCGGCCTGCGCCTCCGCCGCGCCTGACCGGCTCGGCGGCGCCGCGCCGCCCTCACTCGTCCCTCCGCCCTCGCGCCTAGCCGCGCCCGCGAGTTCGTCGCTCGGGGCTGAGTTCGTCAGCTGCGACTGACGAACTCACCACGAGCTGACGAACTCGGCGGAGCTGGGCGGGAAGACGGCGGGCGGGGAGGAGGCCGAGGTGCTCGCGCGGTACGTGCACCCGCACCACGGGGCGTGGGCCGCGGCGACGACGCGCGCGTACGGGGACGGGCGGGTGACCGTCGTCGGGACCGTGCCGGGCGCGTCGTTCGCGCGGTCGCTGGCCCGCTGGCTCGTGCCGCAGCCGCTCGCGGCCTGGTCGGACCTGCCGCCGAGCGTCACGGTGCACACCTCGACCACGACCGACGGCCGACGCGTGCACGTGCTGCACAACTGGTCGTGGGACGCGGTCGACGTCGTCGCCCCGGCGGACCTCGACGTGCTCGTCGCCGCGCGCGGTGAGCGACCGGCCGACCCGCCCCCGCCGGACGAGCCGGGAGGCCCGCTCGACGCGGGTGCCACGGTGACGCTCGGCGCGTGGGACGTGCTCGTGGCGGTGACCCGGTGAGCGCGCGCTGGCCCACCGAGGGCCTCGCGTTCGGCGGCGACTACAACCCGGAGCAGTGGCCGGAGGAGGTCTGGCAGGAGGACGTCGCGCTCATGCGCGAGGCGGGGGTCAACCTCGTCAGCGTCGGGATCTTCTCGTGGGGCGAGCTCGAGCCCGAGGAGGGCGTGTACCGGTTCGAGTGGCTGGACCGCGTGCTCGACCTGCTGCACGAGAACGGCATCGGGGTGGATCTCGCGACGCCGAGCGCGGCTCCGCCCGTGTGGCTCCACCTGAAGCACCCGGAGATGCTCCCGGTCGATGCGAACGGGCTGCGCTACACGCAGGGCAGCCGCGAGTCGTGGTGCCCGAGCAGCCCGGTGCTGCGCGAGCACGCGCTGCGCATCGCCCGCGTGCTGGCCGAGCGGTACGGGCAGCACCCCGCGGTCCGCATGTGGCACGTGTCGAACGAGCTCGCGTGCCACAACGGGCGCTGCTACTGCGACGTGTCCGCGGCGGCGTTCCGCGACTGGCTGCGCACGCGCTACGACGACGTGGACGCGCTCAACGCGGCGTGGGGCACGGCCTTCTGGGGTCAGCGGTACGCGTCGTTCGACCAGGTGCTGCCGCCGCGGCGCACGACGACGATCCCCAACCCGGGGCAGCGGCTCGACTTCGAGCGGTTCTCGTCCGACGCGTTCGTCGACCACCTCGCCGCCGAGGCCGCGGTCCTGCGGGAGGTCGCCGCGCACCTGCCGGTCACGACGAACTACATGGTCATGGGCGAGTTCCACCAGCTCGACTACGCGGCCACGACGCCGCTGCTCGACCTGGTCGCGAACGACCACTACCTGTGGGCGGCGGACCCGGACGGCTGGGCCGAGCTCGCGTTCAGCGCCGACCGCGTGCGCGGGCTCGCGGGCGGTGAGCCGTGGCTCGTCATGGAGCACTCGACGAGCGCGGTGAACTGGCAGCCCCGCAACCTCGCGAAGAACCCCGGGCAGCTGCTGCGGAACTCGCTGCAGCACGTCGCGCGCGGCGCCGACGGCGCGCTGTTCTTCCAGTGGCGGCAGTCCCGCGCGGGCGCCGAGAAGTACCACTCGGGGATGGTGCCCCACGCCGGACGCGACTCGGCGCTGTTCCGGGAGGTCGTCGACCTGGGCGCCACCCTGGGGCGGCTCGCGGAGGTGCGGGGGAGCGTCGTCGAGCGGGCGCGCGTCGCGCTGCTGTGGGACACGCAGGCGTGGTGGGCGGCCGAGCTCGAGGCGCACCCGACCGTCGACGTCCGCTACCTCGACCAGGCGCGACGCCTGCACCGGGCGCTGCTCGACGCGGGCGTCCCGGTGGACGTCCTGCCGGTCTCGGCCTCGCTCGACGGGCACGACGTGGTCCTGGTGCCGACGCTGTACCTGGCACCCGACGGGCTCGCCGACCGGCTCCGTACCGTCGCGGAGCGCGGCGGCCAGGTCGTCGTCACGTACTTCTCCGGCATCGTCGACGAGCACGACCGCGTGCTGCTCGGCGGCTACCCCGGCGCCTTCCGGGACCTGCTCGGCGTGCGCGGCGAGGAGTTCGCGCCGCTCGCGGAGGGTGCGCGGGTGGCGCTGGACGACGGGTCCGTCGGGGAGGTGTGGTCGGAGCGGGCGACGGTGACCGACGCGACGGTCGTGGCGTCGTTCGCCGACGGCCCGTCGGCGGGCTTCCCGGCGGTGACGCGTCGCGACGTCGGCGACGG
Organism: Cellulomonas fimi; assembly: GCF_028527925.1. Lineage (GTDB taxonomy): Bacteria > Actinomycetota > Actinomycetes > Actinomycetales > Cellulomonadaceae > Cellulomonas > Cellulomonas fimi_C. Next base: position 2,438 of record NZ_JAPESW010000036.1, on the reverse strand, counting down.
CGCGGCCTGGTACGTCGCGACGCGCCTCGACCCGGCGTCGACGACGGCGCTGCTGCGCTCGGTCCTGGACGCGGCGGGCGTCGAGCCGCTGGTCCGCGACGTGCCCGCGGGGGTCGAGGTGGTCCGGCGCGTCGGCGACGACGCGGCGTGGCTGTTCGCGATCAACCACACCGACGCCGACGCGCGGATCGACGCGTCAGGGACCGACCTGGTCGCGGGCGAGGTCCACGACGGCGGCGCGACCGTCCCCGCGCGGGGTGTGCTGGTGCTGCGTCAGGACCACTGACCGAGGGCGGGCGTCGCCGGCGCCGGCACCCCGCCGCAGCGAAGAGGGCTCCCGGACCGGTGCGCACTCCGGCCCGGGAGCCCTCGTCTCAGGGGTGCTCGACGCCCCGTGTCGGCGACCGTCTCACCACGCCGACGGCGGCGGCGGGGGCACCACCGGCGGCCGGTCGTCGCACGTGATCGTGTTCGGCAGCTCCCACGGCGCCATCCACGGGCCGGTCGTCCCGCCGCCGTCGTTGCCTCCGCCGTCGACGACCGTGAACTCCGAGCCCGCGGGCGTGAACCCGAACGCGCCGCAGTTGTTGATCCCGACGGCCCCGACGTTGCGCGCGTCGACGTTCGTGAACGTCGCGGACCCCGCGGACCGGGCCGACAGGACGGACGTGCCGGTCCCGTCGACGCGCACGTCCCGCACGTCCACGTTCGTGATCGAGTACAGGTCCTTGACGGGCCAGTCGGTGACGAGCATGAGCGCGTTGTACGTGCTGTCGAGGAAGTGGTCGCCGACGACCTGCAGGTCGACGTCGATGCTGCGGTCGAGCGCGAACACCCACAGCGCCCCGAGCCCGATGTTCCAGTTGAGCTCGTAGGTCCCGGCGCGGACGGTCGTGTTGTCGACGAACCGCAGCGACCCGGTGAACGGCTCGGCCCCGAACCGCGACCCGGCGTGCAGCGCGCTGCCCTCCCGGACCGGGTCGGCGACGAGGTTGCCGACGACCGTGATGTCCTCGCCGCCGTAGATCGCGATGCCGTTCGCGAGGGTCGGCGTCTGGACGGTGTTGCGCTCGAACGTGTTGCGCGCGTTCGTCGTGCCCTGCGCCCACATGGCCAGCGCGTCGTCACCGGTGTTGCGGATGATCGAGTTGCGCACGACGGAGTCGGTGACGCCGGTGTGGAAGTTCACGCCGTCGGCGATCTGGTCGACGATCACGGTGTCGCTCACGACGAGGTTCGACATGGGCCCGTCGAACCACATGCCGACCTTGGTGTGCTGGATGTACAGGTCGCGGATCGTCGAGTCGCTCATCGCACCGCCGACGCCGTTGACCTGGTCGGTGTCGATGCGCTCGCGGACGTCGCCCTGGATCGCGAACCCGGACAGGTGCACGTCGCGCGACCCGCCGTCCGCGGCCGGCTTCCCGTAGATCCCGACGCCGGTGTGCACGGACCCGTCGGGTGCGGGCGTCTCCAGCGCGACCTCGCGCCCGCGCAGCGTCGTCCACCAGGAACCCGCGCCCTCGATGGTCACGTCGTCCACCACGATGTGACGGTTCACCTGGTACGTGCCGGGCGGCAGGTAGACGGGCAGGTCGCGCTTCTGCGCGAACGCGATCGCCCGCTCGATCGCGGGGGCGGCGTCGCGACGGCCGGTCGGGTCGGCGCCGAACAGGACCGCGTTGGCGGCCTTGAGCCGCACGTGCGGTGCGCCGACGAGCTGCGAGTCGAGCAGGTCGATCACGGTCCACGCCGCGGCGGCCCGCTTCGGCACGGTGAGCCGCACGGTCTCGCCCGCGCGGTACGTCCGGTCGAGCAGCACGCGCTGCTCGTCGTAGAAGTGCATGGGCCGGAACGGCGTGGTGATCGTCGGCGCCGGGGTCGTCGCGGCGGGCACGCACCCGCACTCGGTGATCCACCAGTCGGGGTGCAGCAGCCCGGCGTCCGGGTCGTTCGTGAACGGGTACTGGTTGTAGAGCCACGAGTACTCCGACGTCAGCGTGATCGTCCGCGCGCGGTCGTTGCCGACCGTGACGTCGAGCGGCGACGTGATGCCGCCCCCGGTCGGCGCGTCGGGGATCGCGTAGCGGACGGTCAGCGCGTTCGCCGCCTTCGGGAGCCGGAACTCCACGAACTGGCCGGGCAGGAGCCGCACGGCCGACCGTCCGGACGCCTCCGCGGGCAGCGTGTACGCGGTGCGGTCGGGTCCGATGACGGTGCCGTTCGTCGTGGCGGCCTCGGCCTCCTGCTCGACGACGCCGAGGTCGGCACCACGACCGGCGACGAGCGCCGGGTCGAGGGCGGCCCGGGTCGCGGGCGACGGCGCGCCGACGGCGGGAACAGGAGGGACGCGTCAGCCCTTGACGGAGCCGGTCGCGAGCCCGGACTGCCAGTACCGCTGCAGGAACAGGAACGCGACGATCAGCGGGATGATCGAG
>NZ_JAPESW010000035.1 GCF_028527925.1 Cellulomonas fimi | reverse complement strand
GCCACGCGCCACCTCCTGCGTCGTCCGTCACCGCGCCGCCACGCTGACGGCCTCGGATGTCCCGCGCGGGCCCCGCGCGGGCCCGCGCGACCTCGCGACGAGCCACGACGCGGGCGAGCCGTCGGCGGTGTCGGCGGTACCGCGGGGGCGCAGGCGGGGCTCGCGGGTCTGCTCGATGCGGCGCCCGACGGCCCGCCGACGTACCCGGCCGTCGACGCGCGGCACCGGATCGACGTCGTGCTCCACGACGCGGGCCTGCGGGTGGCGGCCGCGCACGTGCGGGACGACGCGCTCGTGCAGCGCGCGAGCGACCACCGGCCGCTCGTCGTCGATCTCGAGCCCAGCGGTCAGCGCGGGTCGACGTAGAGCTCGACGTCCGCCGGGCGCAGCACGTCCGTCGTCGTCGCCCAGCCCGACGCGTGCACCGTCGCAACCGTGCCGAGGTACTCGGGCGCGGGTGCGGGGCGCGCGTGGCACACGACGTGCAGGTCGGGGTCGAACGGGTCGCCGGACTGCACCGGGAGCTCGCGGATCCCGACCGCCGACAGCACGCGTCGCAGCTGGAGCGCCGCCTCGTCGGTCGTGACGAGGTCGGCGAGCGCGAGGAGCTCCTCGACGGCCGCGTCGTCGAGCTGCGGCCACTGCCCGGCGGCGAAGGCGCGCTCGGCGGCGTGCGCACGCTCGGCCGCGAGCGCCCGCTCGACGGCGAGCGCCTGGCCGACCTGCAGCGCCGGTTCGACCGCGCGCGCCTGCTCCTGCGCCCACGCGCGCTCGTCCTCGAGCTTCTTCTCGGTGTCCTTGAGCGTCGACCACGCCTGCTTGAACCGCGCGGTCGTGTACCGGTCGTGGCGCCGCGCGCGGCGACGGCCGACGAGCGCGACGAGCATGCCCACCGCGAAGAGGCCGGCGACGGCCCAGGGCAGCCACAGGGGAGCGGCGTCGGCCCACGCGGTCACCTCGGACCACGACGGCACCGCGAGGGCGGACGGGTCTGCTGTGCGCGGCCGTGCGCCCAGCGCGAGTTCGAGTGCCATGCTGCCGACGTACCTTCTGCGTGCGACGGTCCCGGGCGGGGGACCTGGGACGGGGCGGCCCCAGGGCGTCATCGTGGCGCAGAATCCGGCACACCGGGACGGATCGGTCGCGGCGCGCCTCGGACGGCGCAGGAGGACCGCTCGTTCGGGTGACACGCGCCCCCCGCGCCTGGCCGCCCACCTGCCGCACCTCATGCCGCCGAGGAGGACGTCGCGCGCCGACCGGCGGCGCGGTGCGGGGAGAATCGGGGCATGAGCGTCGACGTCCCGCAGCCGGACCCCGCCCTGCTCGACCACCTGCGCGACGACCTGCGGCGCGCGTCGTTCACGGTCGCCGCGGTCGAGGACCTGCTCGGCCCGGTGGCCGCCGCGGCCCTGCACCGCGAGGAGCCCGTGCCCGCGCTGCGCGCGACGGCCGCGTCCGACGAGCCCGTCGCGACGCTGGTCCGCGCGTTCCTGCTCGGCTGCCGGGTGCGCCGCGACGCCTTCGACCGGGCGCTCGCGACCCTGGGCTCGCGCGGGGCCTACGCGCTCGGGCTGGTCGACGCGAGCGGCGCGGCGCCCGACGACGACGTGCGCGCGCTCGTCGACCTGCGCCCGTACGCGGCGTCCGACGGGTCGGGCGACGTGGACTGGTGGGTCGCGTCCGACCTCGGCGAGTTGGCGACGGGTACGGCGCTGCGGACCGACCACGTGCTCGGCGTCGGCGGGGCGTCGACGACGCTGGCGCAGGTGACGGTGCGGTCGCCGCGTCGGCGGGTGCTCGACCTGGGCACCGGGTGCGGGGTGCAGGCGCTGCACGCGACACGGCACGCCGACGCTGTCGTCGCGACGGACATCTCGCGGCGCGCGCTCGCGTTCGCGCGGTTCAACGCGGCCCTGGCGGGGGTCGGTGACCGGGTCGGGCTGCGTGAGGGATCGATGCTCGAGCCGGTCGCCGGCGAGCGGTTCGACCTCGTCGTCAGCAACCCGCCGTTCGTCATCACACCGCGGTCCGCGGACGTGCCGGCGTACGAGTACCGCGACGGCGGCCGGGCGGGCGACGCGATCGTGCGTGAGCTCGTCGAGGGCGTGGGCGACGTGCTCGAGCCGGGTGGCGTCGCGCAGCTGCTCGGCAACTGGGAGGTGCGGCGCGGCGAGTCGTGGGACGAGCGGATCGGCGCGTGGGTCGACGCGTCGGGGCTCGACGCGTGGGTCGTGCAGCGCGAGCTCCAGGACCCCGCGCAGTACGCCGAGACGTGGATCCGCGACGGCGGAACGACGCCCGACCGGGACCGCGACGCGTGGGCGGCCCGGTACGGCGCGTGGCTCGACGACTTCGCGAGCCGCGACGTCGAGGCGATCGGGTTCGGGATCGTGACGCTCCGACGCCCGCTCGACGGTGCCCGCCGGAGCCTGCGGCGCCTGGAGGAGGTCACGGGGACCGTCGCGCAGCCGCTCGGGCCGGTCATCGGCGCCGCGCTCGACGCGCACGACTGGCTCGAGGCCCGCACCGACGCCGACCTGGCCGATGCGCGGCTCGTCGTCGCGCCCGATGTGACCGAGGAGCGCTACCTCACGCCGGGCGCCGTGGACCCGCAGGTCGTGCTGCTGCGGCAGGGCGGCGGGTTCGGCCGCACGGTGCAGGCGGGCACCGCGCTCGCGGGGTTCGTCGGCGTGTGCGACGGCGAGCTCACCGTCGGTCAGATCGTCGGCGCGCTGGGCGCGCTGCTCGAGGTGGGCGCCGACGCGGTCGCCGCGGACGTCCTCCCGTCGGTCCGCGGACTGGTGACGGACGGCCTCCTGCTGCCACAGTGATCCCGACGGGCGGGCTGCGACGACGAGGTGAGGAGGCAGGGTGCCCAGGGCGACGACGTCGGACCCGGCCGCGGGCGCGGTCGGACGCCACGTCGACCCGCAGCGCCGGCGCCGCCGGCGAGGAGCGCGGCCGCGAGGCGGCACCGACCCGCGGAGGGTCGGCTGGTTCCTCCTCTTCGCCGCCGGGGGGGTCCTGGCCCTCGTCGACCCCCTGGCGTGGGGTCTCGCCGCGTGGGTCGCGGGCACGGCGGTCGTGGGGCTCGCCGCCTGGGGCTACGCGGGCGTGCGCGACCGCTGACGGCCGAGGGCCGGCTTCCCGGCGGGTGACCGGCCCTCGGCCGCGTGTCAGGCCTTCGCGTCAGCGGAGCTCGACATCGTCGATCACGTGCGTGCCCGCGTTGAAGTAGAGGTTCACGCGCTTGACGTCCGACAGCAGCGCACGGCACTCCGCGGTCAGGGTCGTCAGGTCGACGACGAGCGGGTCGTCGCCGGTGCGGGGCCCCGAAACCCAGCCGACCTGCGCCGTCTCGCACCACTGCCACGACGAGCCGAGCTGGATCGCCGCCTTGGTGTCGAACCCGGTCGTCGAGACGACGTCGAGCGCGAGCGACGTGCGGCCGGTCCAGTCGGTCACGGACGGCGTGAACGAGAACCACCCGCCGTCGGGTGCGGCCGCCTCGATCGTCAACGCCCCGCCGGACGCCGTCGCCGAGCCCGGGCCGTTGTCCAGGGGCCCCCAGCCCTGCGCGCCGTCGGCGAAGTCCGACAGCACGACGGGCAGCAGCGGCGACGGGAGCGCGTCGAACCGGTACAGGGACCGGGCGACCTCCTGCCGCTGCACCGGCTCGAGCACCCCGAACCGCGACGAGGACACCGGCACGATCACGCCGACCTCGGTCGCCCACGTGATCGCGGTCCGGTACGGGTGCCACGTCGGGACATCGCGGAACGCCTCGGTGCCCTCGGGCTCGGGGGACCCGGCGAGCCGCCACAGGAGCTCCGCGGTCGACGACCGGTCGAGCGGCGCGTTCGGCAGGAACAGGAGCCCGTCGTCGACGAGGCCCTCGGCGACGAGCCACTCGACCGCGGTGTAGGCGGCGTTGCTCTTCCTGACGTCGAAGAACGACGGCTTGGCTGGCGGTGTGAACGACGCCTTCGCGTACGCGTAGAGCAGCCGGGCCGCGTCGGCGCGCTTGACCACGTGCGTCGGCTTGAACGTGCCGTCCGGGTAGCCGTCGTCGAGGCTCTGGGCGTGCAGCCAGAGGATCTCGGTCTCGTACGGGTGGCCCTTGGGGACGTCGGAGAACAGCGGCGGCGGCTCGACGCCGGGCAGGGCGGCGATGTCGTCGACCACGATCGACCCGGACGCGGCGCCGCCGTCGACGCTGTTGACGTAGACGTTGAACGACGTCAGGGCCTGGAGGTCGGCGTCGGAGATCCGCCGGTCGGCGTGCGCGGTGTCCCACGGCGCCGGACGCCAGTCGACGAACGGGATCGTGACGAGCTGCGGCGCGTCCCCGGCGAGCGACGGGTACGCCTCGTACGCGACACCGCCGGCGTTGAGCTGCAGGACCATCTTGTTGTTCGACCCGTCCGGGTCGACCCAGAGCGCGAGCTCGTTGAAGTCCGACCAGTCGCCGCTGAGCTGCTTGCCCAGGCCCGTGTAGGTCTGCGTCGCGAAGTCGTAGTCGAGCCGCAGCGCCTTGGCGCCGCTGCCGACCGACCCGGTCTCGAGCGAGATCGTGTTGGCGCCGTAGGTGACGTACTCGGCGCGCAGCGCGGTGTCGTCGCCGTAGCCCTCGAAGTCGTCGACCACGCCCGGCGCGAACGTCGGCTTCGGACCGAGCACGACCTGGTTCGTGACGTCGAGCGTGCCGCCGCCTGCGAGCGTCGCCATGGCCGACACCGTGTACGTGCTGTTGTCGAGCTGCGCGGCGGTCGGCGACCACGGCGCGCTCCACCAGAGCGACCCGTCGTCCGCGAGGTCGAGCGTGTCGACGACCGTGCCGCCCTTGGCGATCGCGACGCTCACCGCTGTGGCCTCGGCGTTCGTGACGCGCACGCGCACGGTCGACGGCGACGTCGCGACGCGTGCGCCGTCGGCGGGCGACGCGATGTGCGCGACGGGCTGCGCGGGCGCGGCGTCGACCGTGCGGTCGAAGGCCCCGGTCACCTCGGACGCGAAGAGCGTGTACGGGTCGGCCGCGTACGCCTGGAAGTCCTCGAGCAGCGCGTCGCCGGGCACGGGCACGAAGTGCTGGCCCGCGTCGAAGTTGGCCCACGTCTCCATGTACGCGTTGCGGCTCGCGACGGGGTCGGCCTTGATCGCCGCGAGGACCTTGGTGAACCACTGCGCGGGCGACGAGCCGCTCGTGCCGACGCCGCCGGTGACACCGAACTCGGTGAAGGCGGAGATCTTGCCCTTCTCGTCGGCGATCTCGGCGATCATCCGCAGGTCCGCGACGAGGCCCGTGAGGAACGCGTCGGAGGCCGTGTTGTCGTACGTGTCGAGGCCGAGCACGTCGACGAACGCGTCGCCGGGGTAGGTCCGCAGGTAGACGTCGCGGTTGCCGCCGAACCCGCCGCCGGGGCCCCACGCGTAGAGGAAGTTGGAGACGCCCTTGACGTCGCGCAGGTACTCGACGGTGAACCGGTAGAGCTCCTGGTACTCGCCGGGCGAGCCGAACGCGGCGCCCCACCAGAACCACGAGCCGGCGTTCTCGTGCCACGGTCGGAAGATGATCGGGATGAGGTCGCCGTCGGCGTCGCGTGAGGCGTCGGCGAGCTCGGCGATGTCGTCGAGGTACGCGACGAGCTCGGCGTGGTGCGAGCCGCCGGGCAGGACGGCCCGCAGCGTGTCGCCCGACGTGTCGTAGAACGAGCCGCCGGTCACGAAGTTCTCGACGTGCGCGCTCACGGTGTTGATGCCGCCGAGCGCGTCGGCCTTCGCGATGTAGTCGGCCATGACCGCGATGTTCTGGTCGCGCGTGTTGTCCGCGGCGCCGGGCCGCTCCTTGCCCTCGATGATGAGGGTGTCCCAGCCGAAGACGGCGGGGAAGTCGCCCGTGACGTTCTTGACGTCGGACGTCGTGCCGTCGGTCGGGCCGGTCGTGAGGCCGAACGACGTCGTGTGCTGGTGGCCGAACAGGATGCCGTCGCCGCGCACGTCGTCGAGGTAGGAGAACAGGGAGCGCGTCTCGGCGGTCGCGCCGGTGTCGACGAGGTGGACGGAGCCGGCGGCGGCGGCAGGTGCCGCCAGCGCGGCAGGTGCCGCCGGCGCGGCGGGGACGTGCGGGGCTGACTGGGCGGGGAGCGCCGCCAACCCGGTGACGGCGAGCGCGGTGGCCGTGGCGGCCAGCGTGCGCCACGTGGACCGTCCGCGCGGGCGGCGGGGCAGGCTGCGGTTCGTCATTGAACCTCCTGGGTCGGTTCAACCCCCGTCCCGCGGACTCGGGCGAACTCGGGCAGAGTTCGTCAAGTTACCAAACTAAGTTCCCCGATCGAAAGAGGAAGGTCTCGGTCGCGCGCGTCCTCAAACGTTTCGCTGTGCGGCCCGGGCCTCGTCGGCCGCGTCCGTGAGCAGGCGCAGGTCGTCCGGGTGCGCGCCCAGGTCACGCAGCAGGGCGAGGTACCGCTCGCCGCACGCGAGCAGCGCCGCGACCAGGGTGTCCCGGGGGCTGCTCACCGGCACGACCTCGCGCCCGGACACCTCGACGAGGTCGCCCCGCGGACGCAGCACGAGCGCGGGGAAGCCGGACTCGGTGTAGTCGTGCACGAACTCCTCGCCGCGCAGCAGCGGGGGCACCGACTGGAAGCAGACGCCCAGCACGAGGTAGCGCAGGGTGTCCTCGACGTGCGCGGTGTCGTGGCCGACGGTCAGCTCGAGCGCGCCACCCGCGTACCCCGCGACCACGTCGGACAGGGTCGCCGCGTGCGCGTCCCGGTCGGCGAGGACGACCTCCGGTGCGACGAACGTCAGGTCGTCGTCGTCGGGCTGTGCCCGGATCCCGAGCAGGAAACGTACGTCGGTCATGGCGTCCCCGTGATCAGTGCGCGGAAGGCCCGCATCTCGTCCCGGACGAAGTTCACCACGCCCGGACCGGACCGCGGGAAGAACGAGGTCACCGACAGGTTGCCGCCGACCGAGTCGATGCGGATGCCGACCTCGATGCCGTTCGGCAGGAACAGCCGCAGCTCCTGCCCCAGGTTCCTGCCGACGAGGCGCCCCTGCGCGTCGAGCACCGCGAGCGCGTCGTCGAGGTGCTGCGCCACGTCGGCGGGCGTGGTGCCGGCCGGCCACTGGGTGTTGTCGAGGTTGATGTCGTTGAAGCGGAAGAACGTGTCGACGTGCCGCTCGAGGTAGTGGCCCATGCGGTGCATGACGATGCGGGCGGCCCCCACGAAGAACCTCCCGGCCGCGATGGAGGCGGGCACCGGGGCGTTCGGGGCCGCGGCGGCCTGCGGGAACGTGAACCGCCGCAGCGCCGTGACGAGTCGCTGGAACTCGGCCGGGCTGCCGTTCGACAGGGTGAGGATCCGCTCGACGCGCTCCGGCGGGAACCCGCGTGCCACCGCGAGGTCGATCAGGTCGGCGAGCGCGCCCGCGTTGCCCTGCCCCGCGAGGCGCAGCCACTCGCTGAGCCGGGCGAGGTCGGGGACGTGCGTGCGCATGCGGGCGAGCGCCGCGGTGTCGCCGCCGACACGCTCGAGGAACACGGCGAACTCGTCGATCGTCATCGCGCCGCGCGCCGTCAGCAGGTCCATCAGCAGGTGGGCGTCGTTGCCCGTGCGGGCGAGGAACGTCTCGAGGCGCGCGACGTCGTCGCCGATGTGCGCCAGGAACGCCCGGAAGTCCCCGATGCCGCCCGCGCGGTCGATCACGAGCCGCAGGCGGTTCGCGTCGTTCCCGAGCGCCTGCACGTACCGCAGGAACGTCGCCGGCCCGCCGACCTCGGTGACGAGCGCGGAGAGCCGTGCCGCGTCGTCGCCGAGCTGACCGGCGTACCGCGCGAGCGCCTGCGGCCCGCCGACGTCCTGCATCAGCTGGACCAGCCGCGGCACGTCGTCGCCCAGCTGACCGGCGAAGCGGGCGAGGTTCCGCGCGCCGCCGACGCCCGCCGTCGCCGTGAGCAGTCCCTGGATCCCGCCGAACCCGTCGACGTAGGCCGTGAACCGCGCGCCGCCGCCGAGGTCGTCGACGAGCGCCAGCAGCCGCGCCGCGCTGCCGACGTCCTCGATCAGCTGGAGGATGCGGCCGGCGTCGCCGAGCTCGTCGAGCAGCCGGACGATCGTCTCGAACCGGCCGACCGTGCGGATCAGCCGCATCGCGAGCGCGACGTCCCCGACGCGGTCGACGACCAGCAGCACCCGCTCGATGCTGCCCAGCAGCCGGACCGCGGTGAGCGCCTCGTCGAAGCCGCCCAGGAGCACCATGAGCTGCCGGAACTTCGCCACCTGGGCCAGCGCGCCCAGCGCACGCAGCTCGGCGATGCTGAGCGCGACCATCGCGACGTCGAACAGCGCGCGCCCGACGAGCCGGCCGCGCTCGCGCGGGGACAGGTTGGGCTGCGTGATCGCCAGGTACACGTGGTACGCGGCCATCGACAGGCCGATGACGGCGCCGATCACGGCCAGCGCGACGAGCACCGCGGCCCAGCCGAACACCAGCACGGCGATCGTCACGACGATCGCGACGACCGCGATGATGATCCAGCCGAGCCCGGTCGTGACGAGGTTCCAGAGCCCGACGAACAGGTCGCCGATGGCCATGAAGAAGCCCTCGAACACGCCCAGCACGAACGAGCCGATGCTGCTCAGCGCGTTGCCGAGGCTGCTGAGCCAGCCGCCGTCCGACTCCTCGACGCGCGCCTCCCGAGCACCGTCGTCGACCTCCTGCCGGAAGTCGTCGACCTGCTGGTCCTGCTCGGTCAGCACGCCCGTGACGTCGTCGGTCAGCGTGCTCGTGGTCTCGGAGATCTGCTCGTCCCACGTCGACCGCGCCTGCTCGACCGCCTCACCCGTGACCTCGTCGAGGTCGTCGCCCGGCGCGCACTCCTGCGTCGTGCCCTCGTCGGCCGCGTGCGTGGTCTGCGACGACGTCTCGACGACCAGGTCGTCCGCGGTCGTCGTCATCGTCGACACGAGCTGCCCGAGCCCGCCCACGACCTGCGCGACCAGGGCCGCGAGCTGCGACCCCAGGTCCGTGCCGACCTGCGCGAACGCACCCTCGACCTCGACGACCGCCTGCTCGTGCTGCGCGTCCGCCTGCGTCGTGCGCGTCGCCGCCTCGGTGACGACCTCGTCGAGCACCTCGCCCTCGCCGAATCCCTCGAGCTGCCCGCCGAGCCAGGAGAGCTCCGCGCGGTTCTGCTCGAGCCCGGTCGCGAGGCGGCCGTCGACGGCGGCTGCCTGGTCCGACAGCACCGGCAGGACCGCCGCCGCGGTGGACCGCAGGTCCGCGACCTTCGCGCGCCGGTCCGCGGCGAGCTGCGCCCTGCTCGTGGCGACGGCCTGCGTGATCTGGTGGACCGCGGCGTCCGCCGCCTCGTGGACGGCCCGGACACCCTCGTCCCGGCTGCCGCGGATCGCGCCGTGCGCGTCGGGTGCGAGCCCGCGCAGCTCCGCGGCGACGTCCTGCGCCTCGGACGCCACGTGCGACGCGGCCTCCGACGCCTTGCCCCGCGCACCGGCCGCGGCCTCGGTGCCCGACCGGCGGATCTTCGACTGCACGCCCGGCAGCTGCTCCCGGCCGACCTTCTCGACGAACTCGCGGCTGCCCTCGTTGTCGCCGTACGTGCCCCGGGCCGCCGTGACGACCTCCGCGGCCCGCGCCGCCCGCTGCTCCGCGCCGTCTACCGCGCGCGCCGCCTCCGTCTCGCCCGCCGCCCGCGCCGTCTGACCGCGCTCGTTCGCGACGCCGAGCACCTCGGTCCGACGGTCCGTGACGATGCGCTCGACACGCCCCGACTCGTCGACCGCGCCCTGCACGAGCCGGGCGACCGACTCCCGCTCGTCCTGCCGGATCCGGGCGACCGTCTGCGTCGCCAGGTCCCGCAACCGGGCGTCGGCCTGGTCGTACTCGCCCTCCAGCGCCGCGACCTGCTGCTCGACGAGCGCGCTGACGGCCGCGGCCTGCGCGGTCGCGGCGGTCGCGACGCGCTGCCGGCGCGCGAGCGTCGCGGCCGCGAGCTGCTCGTCGATCGGGCCCAGCCGCGCCGCGACCGCCGCGTCGCCGACCACGAGGGTGCTCGTCGTCCCGCCCGGCGCGGGCGCCTGGTCGGCGGTCGCGACCGTCGCACCCGCGGCGCCCGCGCCACCCGGTGGGGCGACCGCCGCGGCGGCACCGCCCGCGGGTGCGCCCCCCGCAGCCGCGGATCCGCCGGCTGGCGCGCCGCTCGTCGTCGCGGCACCGGCGGCAGGCCCGGCGGTCGACCCGGTGGTCGGGCCGGTCGCCGCGGGCGCGGTGGCCATGACCGCCGCTCCACCGCCACCGTCTGCCCCGCCTGCACCGCCCCCGCCTGCCGCCGCCGTCGCGGGCGTCGGTGCTCCGGTCGCGGCCGCGGCGCCGGCCGGTGCACCCCCGTCCGACGGACCGGCCTGGGTCGCCGCGCGCGCCTCGGCGGCCGGGCCCGTCTCCGCGGCGGTGACCGGCCCACCGGCCGTGACCTGCCCGTCCGCCGCAGGCGCCGGGGCGCCCGTGCGGGCGCCGGTCGCGGACGACGTGCTCGGCGCCTGCTCGCGGGGGGCCGCGTCGACGGCACCGCCCGCCGGCGCCGAGGCGTCGCCCGACCCCGCGGACCCCGATCCCGTGGTGGCACCGGCGGTCGCCGTCCGGTCCGCGCCGGTGGCGCCGTCGACCGTCGCGCCGTCCTCGAGCGCGGTCGCCCCCGGCCGGGGCGGCGCCTCGACGGACCGCTGCGCGTGCGCCGTGCCGGCCGCGGCGGCGCCGGGACGTCCGCGGACCCACGCGCTGACGGCCGCGTTCCCCGCGGCCCGCTGCAGCCCGGCGACCAGACGCAGCGAGCCGACGCCCGGCCGGCGAGGGGGACCGGTGCCCGGTCGCACGGCCGTGGCACGCGGTTCGGCAGGGGCGGCGGCGCGCACCGGCGCGACGTCGGGCCGGGGCCTCCCAGGCCGGTCGACGTCGTCCAGCGGATCCCGGTCCCGCCTGGGCATCGACCCAGTATCGAGCGCGACCCGCACGTGGCAGGGGGCGCCGCGGCGGACGGTGCGCGTTCGGGCAGGCACCGTGCCCGTGCGGGCGCCCGGACCCGGCCTGTCGGTGCGGGACCGGAGCAGGAGCGCGGCCGGGACCGCTCGTCCGACGCCGCCCGGTCGCAGCGACGCGATGCCCCGCCCCCCTCACAGGTCGCGCACAGGGCGGTGCTACGACCGCTCCAGCCGGCCTTCCTACGGTCGCCGGGTCGCTGTCGTCGTCGTGATGAGGGAGAACATGCTGCACGTCTGGAGGCGGGCCAGCTGGTGGGTCCGGGCCGTCACCGCGGCCGTGGTGCTCGGCGCCGTCGGCGCGGGGGTGTGGTGGTTCGGCGTCCGCGACCCGAGCAGCGCCGCGGCGCAGGAGCCGGTCACCCGGACCGTCACCGCGAGCCTCACCACGATGGAGAAGACCGTCGACGGGACCGGGACTCTGACGCCCGCCGTGCAGGAGGACGTGTCCTTCGCCGTGAGCGGGACGGTCACGTCGGTCGCCGTCACGCAGGGGCAGACCGTCACGGCCGGGCAGACGCTCGCGACCGTCGACACGCTGCGCCTCGACGCGGACCTGCTCGCCGCGAAGGCGACGCTCGCGACCGCGCAGGCCCGGTTCGACGACGCACGGGACGCCGACGACGGCACGTCGACGGCCGACGCCCAGATCGCGTCCGCGCAGGCGCAGGTCGAGGTCGCGCAGGCGCAGGTCGACGACGCGCAGGCGGCGCTCGCGGACGCGACGCTCGTCGCGCCGGTCGCCGGCCTGCTCACCGCGGTGAACGTGGAGGTCGGCGACGCGGTGACCGGCAGCGACGACTCCGGCGCCACGAGCCCGCAGGGCGGCGACACGACCGCCACGGCGCAGTTCACGATCGTCGGCACCGACGACTGGCAGGTCGAGATCGGGGTGTCCGACGCGGACGTCGCGCTGGTCGAGGTCGGCGACCAGGCGGAGCTCACCGTCGACGGCGCCGACGGCACCGTGTTCGGCACGGTCGCGTCGATCGGGCTGCTGTCGACCAGCGAGGACGGCGTCCCGTCGTACCCCGTGACGATCGACGTCACCGGCGACCAGGAAGGGCTGCACGACGGGGTGTCCGCCGAGGTCAACGTCGTGTACGAGCGTCGCACCGACGTGCTGACCGTGCCGAGCATGGCCGTGTCGACCGTCGACGGGCAGACCGTCGTGACGAAGGTCGAGGCCGACGGCACCCAGGTCGAGACGCCGGTCACGACCGGGGAGACGTCCGACGACCTGACCGAGATCACGGACGGCCTGTCCGAGGGCGACTCCGTGGTGCTCGCGGTGTTCACGCCGCGCGCGACGCAGGACGGCGGCGGCCAGCAGTCGTTCCCCGTGCCCGGCGACGGCGACATGGTCTTCCAGGGCGGCCCGGGCGGCGTGGCCCCCGGCGGCGGCACGTTCCAGGGCGGCCCGATGCAGGGCGGCGGCAATGGCTGAGTCGACGACGCTGACCACGTCCCGGCCCGCCGATGCGGCGGCGCCCGCCCCGGTCATCGAGCTCACGGGCGTCCGCAAGACGTACCGCACCGGCACCGTCGAGTTCGAGGCGCTCCGCGGCGTCGACCTGCGCATCGACGCGGGCGAGTACGTCGCGATCATGGGGCCGTCCGGGTCCGGCAAGTCGACGCTCATGCACATCCTCGGGTGCCTCGACGTCGCGACCGCGGGCACCTACCGGCTCGCGGGGGAGGACGTCGGCGACCTCGACGAGGTCGACCTGGCCGACATCCGCAACCGGCGCATCGGGTTCGTCTTCCAGCAGTTCCACCTGCTGCCGTCGCTGTCCGCGTGGCGCAACGTCGAGCTGCCGCTCGTCTACGGGCACGTGCCCGCGGCGGTCCGGCGCGACCGCGCCGTGGCCGCGATGCAGCGCGTCGGGCTGGGCGACCGGCTCGACAACCGCCCCGGCGAGCTGTCGGGCGGGCAGCAGCAACGCGTCGCCGTCGCGCGGGCGCTCGTCGGGGAGCCCGACCTGCTGCTGGCCGACGAGCCCACCGGCAACCTCGACTCCGTCTCGACGCGCGACGTGCTCGCGCTGTTCGACGAGCTGCACGCGCAGGGCCGCACGATCGTCCTCATCACGCACGAGGAGGAGGTCGCGCAACGCGCCGAGCGGGTCGTGCGCGTCCTCGACGGCCTCGTCCGCACCGACGGCGGGGGTGCGCGATGAGCTGGACCGAGACCCTGCGCACCGGGTGGTCCGCGATCCGCACGCACGTCCTGCGGTCGACGCTCACGGTGCTCGGCATCCTCATCGGGATCGCCGCGGTCATCCTCACGGTCGGGCTGGGCCTCGGCACGCAGAAGGACGTGTCCGCGCAGATCAGCGCGCTCGGCAGCAACCTGCTGATCGTCCGGCCGGGGTCGTCGACCGACTCCTCGGGCGTGCGCGGCGGGTTCGGCACCGGCACGACGCTCACGCGCGCCGACGCCGAGGCGCTCGCGTCCGACGTCAACGCCCCCGACATCGCGGGGGTCGCCGCGGAGAAGTCGTCGGGTGCGTCGGTCGAGGCGGGCGACACGAACTGGACGACGCAGGTCGTCGGCACGACGCCGTCGTGGCTCGACGTGCGCGGTCGCGAGGTCGCGTCGGGTCAGTTCTTCACCGCCGACGACGAGGCGTCCGGCGCGGCCGTCGTCGTGCTCGGCCCTGAGACGGCTACCGAGCTGTTCGGCACGACGCGCGTCGTCGGGCAGACCGTGACCGTCAACGGGACGGACCTGCAGGTCGTCGGGGTCCTGGCGGCCGCCGGCGCGAGCGGGGACAGCGACCTCGACGACGTCGCCGTCGTGCCCATGTCGACCGCGGCCGACACCCTGTTCGGCGGCACCGACCGCAACGCCGTCTCGACGATCTACCTGCAGGCGAAGTCCGCCGACGCGCTCGGCGCCGCCTACCAGGAGGCCGAGCAGACGCTGCTCAACCTGCACGGGATCGCCGACGCCGACGCGGCCGACTTCACGATCAACAGCCAGGACGCGCTCGTCTCGACCGCGACCGCCGTCTACCGGACGCTCACGGTCCTGCTCACCGGCATCGCCGCGCTCTCGCTCCTGGTCGGCGGCATCGGGGTCATGAACATCATGCTCGTGTCCGTCACCGAGCGGACCCGCGAGATCGGCCTGCGCAAGGCCCTCGGCGCGCCCCCGTGGGCGATCCGGCGGCAGTTCCTCGTCGAGGCGGGGGTCCTCGGGCTCGGCGGCGGCGTGCTCGGTGCCGCGCTCGGCATCGTCGGCGCGCACGTCCTGCCCGGGCTGCTCGACACGTCCGTCGTCGTGTCCGGCACCGCGCCGCCGCCGGGTCCCCCGCCGCCCGGCCCGACGCACGTGCCGTCGTCGCCGGGTGCCGCGATGGTCACCGTCGTGGCCGCGAGCGGCGCGTCGGTCGCGTCGTCGGAGGACGAGGACGGCGACGACGCGTCGGCGGACGGCGCGGCGACGGCCACGACGCACGCCCCCACGGTCACGTCGACGAGCGAGGCCGCGACCGTCTGCGTGAACGTCGTCGTGTCGGACCAGCTGACGGCGGTCTGCTCGTCGGTGGCCCGCACCTGCATCAGGGCGGTGTCGACGGCGACGATCTCGCCGACCACGCGGCCGGGGTCGTCGACGCGCTGCGTCTGCGGTCCCCCACCGCCGCCGTCCGCGGGCGCGCTCGCCGACGGGTCGGCACCCGCGTCCCCGGCCGCGCCGGAGCAGGCGGCGAGCAGGAGGACGAGACCGACGGCGGGCAGGGTGAGAGCGGTCCGGGTCATGGTGAGGGCTCCTTCGACGGCACGTGCGTCGGGCCGGGCGGCGGGGGACCCGGCGGCGGCGCGGTGCCGGGCGGTGCACCCACCGACCTGCCGACCGACCTCCCGTCGGGCGGTCCGTGGGGCGGGGCCGGGGAACGTCCGGACGGTGCGCCGACCGACCTGCCGTCGGGTGCCCCGATGACCCGCGCGTTCGGCGGCGTCGTGAGCGGGCAGGTCACGGCCGTCTCCGGCACGACCCTCACCGTCTCGGTCGCGGGCGGCCCGGGAGGAGCGGACGACGACTCCACCGACGAGCCCGCCGACCGGCAGGTCGTCGTCTCCGACGCCACCACCTACACCCGCACGGCCGACGCGGACGCGTCCGCCCTCACGCTCGGCCGCTGCGCCGCGGTGCGCGGCGAGGCCGACGACAGCGGCCGGGTCACGGCGACGTCCGTGCAGGTCAGCGACCCCACCGAGGACGGCTGCACCACCGCGCTCGGCGGGATGGTCATGCGCGGCGGCCCGGGCGGCATGCCGGGCGCGGGCGCCCCGGACGAGGACGGCACCGATGCGTGACACGACTCCCACTCCCCGGACCGAGGCCACCGGCGACGTGACCGGCCCGCGAGCGACGGACCGGCCGTCGCGTGCGCGGTCCGCCCGTCGAGCCCGGCGCCGGACGGTCGCGCTCGTCACCGCCGGGGCGGTCGTGCTCTGCGGAGCCGGCGGGGGAGTCGCCCTCGCGCTCGGTGGCGACGGGTCGGGCCGGTACCGCACCGCCACGGCGCAGACGGCGTCCGTCGAGCAGTCCGTCGACACGGTCGGCTCGCTCGCGTCGGCCACGCGGCGCGACGCGTCGTTCTCCGTCGCGGGCACGGTCGCGACGGTCGACGTCGGCGTCGGGCAGCAGGTGACCGCCGGTCAGACGCTCGCCACGCTCGACGGGGGCGCGCTGCAGGACGCGGTCGACGACGCCGAGGCCGCGCTCGCGGACGCGCAGGACCAGCTCGACGCCGACCTCGCGTCGCAGACGTCGAGCACGTCGTCGTCCACGGGCTCGACGTCGCCCACGGGCTCGACGTCCGGCTCGACGTCGCCGACCGGCTCCACCGCGCCCACCGGGGACGCTGGCGCGACCGACCCGGGCGCGACCGGCCCGGGCGGCGGGTCGGCCACGGACGCCGCGGTGCAGTCGGCGGTCGCCGCCGTCCGGAAGGCCCAGCAGGACCTGCTGGCGCAGGCAGCTGCGGCGCACGAGGCGCTCACGGCGGGCAGCACGAGCGTCGAGGCGTCCGAGGCCGCGTGCACGGCGTTCCTCGACCTCGTGGACGACGAGACCCCGAGCCCGGAGCAGACGGTGGACCCGTCGGCGTCGAGCGAGCCGTCGGGCACGAGCCGGACGACCGCGCCGACCGGCGACGCGACCGGCACCGCGGGCGCGGACGGCAGTGACGGCGCGGACGGCGCGGACGGCGCGGGGAGCGCCGACGGCTCGGACGGCACGGGGAGCGAGGACGGCGCCGCGGACCCGGACGTCGACGCCGTCACGGACGCCCTCGCCGCGTGCCGCGACGCGATCGCCGGCACGCTCGACGCGCAGCAGGCCACGGACGCCGCGCAGCAGGCCCTCACCGCGCTCGCGACGGCGCTCGACCAGGCGGTGGCGGCGCTCCAGCAGGCCGTCGCGGCGGCCCTCGCGTCGACCGACGGCACCACGCCGACAGGTGGCGACACCTCAGGCACCGGCTCGACGGGGTCGAGCTCGACCCCGTCCAGCGACCCGACCCCGACCCCGACCCCGTCCGCCTCGAGCGCGACCGACGGCACCTCCACGAGCACGCCCGACGACTCGACCGGCGGTGCCGCGTCGGCGGCGACGGTCCTCGCGGACCAGGCGGCCGTCGCCGCCGCGGAGGCCGAGGTGGCCCTCGCACGGGCGGCCCTGCCGTTCGCCACCCTGACGAGCCCGATCACCGGCACCGTCGCGGCGGTCGCGCTGGCCCCGGGCGACGCCGTCGGGGCGTCGTCGTCGACCGCGGTCGTCACGGTCCTCGGCAGCGACGGCCACACGGTCTCGACGACCGTCTCCCTCGCGGACGTCGACCTCGTCGCCGTCGGCCAGCCCGCGACCGTGACGACGCCGAGCACCGACGCGACCCTCACGGGCACGGTGAGCAGCATCGGCGTGCTCGACGTGTCCACGACCTCCGACCCGTCGTACAGGGTCGAGATCGCGCTCGACGCGACGCAGGAGCGCCTGTTCGACGGCGCGTCGGCGCAGGTCGTCGTTCGGGTCGCGGGCGTCGACGACGTCCTCACCGTGCCGACGTCGGCGGTCCGCACCGCGGACGGCGCGACGACGGTCCAGGTGCTCGACGGCGACACCCCGCGCACGGTCGAGGTCGAGGTCGGCGCTGTCGGTGCGGAGCGCGCCGAGATCGTCTCGGGCGTGACCGAGGGCGACGAGGTCGTCCTCGCCGACCTGGACCAGCCGGTCGAGGGCGCGGCGGGCAGCACGTCGACCGGCCTGTCGGGCCTCGGCGACGACCAGCGCGGCCCGGTCGTCATCCAGGGCGGCCCGCCCGCGGGCTTCCAGGGCGGCCCTCCGTCGACCCGCACCGGCGGCTGAGAGGCGCGCGCTCGACCACCCACCGCCGACGATCCGCCCCCGTCCACCGGCCCACCGGTCCGACGAGGTCGTGACTCCCCGGCGAGGTCGTGAGCTGCACCTCACGACCTCGCCGCGACGTCACGACCTCACGACGGCGGCCGCCGGGCCGGGTGGTGACGAGGGCTCGCCACGCGCGTCGGTAGGCTCGCGGCGTCGCCCGACGTCGGGCGCGAGGGAGGACGACGATGACGGACGCAGCGGGCGGCACCCCGCGGGTGGCGGTCATGGGCGGCGGCGTGATGGGGGAGGCGCTCCTGGACGCGCTCCTCACCGCGGGCTGGACGCCCGAGCAGGTCGAGGTCACGGAGCAGGCGACGGCGCGCGCGGACGAGCTCGCGGGCCGGTACGCGGTACGGACGGGCGCGTCGAACGTCGACGCGGCGGCCCGTGCGGACGTCGTGCTGGTCGCCGTGAAGCCGAACGTGGTCGGTGCGGTGCTCGACGAGATCGCGTCGGCGGTGCGCGGCGGCGCGCTCGTCGTGTCGGTCGCCGCCGGCCTGCCGATCGCGTTCTACGAGCAGCGGCTGCCGGCCGGCACGCCGGTCGTGCGCGTCATGCCGAACACCCCGGCGGTCGTCGGCAAGGGCGCGAGCGCGATCGCGGGCGGCGCGCACGCGACCGAGGGGCACCTGGTGCTCGTCGAGAGGCTGCTCGCCGCGACCGGCCTGGTCGTGCGCGTCGCGGAGAAGGACCTGGACGCGGTGACCGCGATCTCCGGCTCGGGTCCGGCGTACGCGTTCTACCTGGTCGACGCGATGGCCGAGGCGGGCGTGCTGCTCGGTCTCACGCGCGACCTCGCGACGCGGCTCGCGGTCGCGACGGTCGAGGGCGCGGCCGCGCTCGCGTCGCAGTCCGGCGACCACCCGGTGGTGCTGCGCGAGCGCGTGTCGTCGCCGGGAGGGACGACCGTCGCGGCGGTCGCGGAGCTCGACGCGCACGGCGTCCGGGCAGGCGTCGTCGCGGCTGCTCGCGCGGCGGCGGAGCGCTCGCGGGAGCTCGGCGCGCAGTACGCGGGCTGAGCGCGCACGGCGCGCCCGTCGGCGGGCCGAGCCGGGTCCGCGGGCCTCGCGGGCACCGAAACCGAGTCGGCGACGGGACCACCGCCGACCGGACGTCGGGCCGACCGCACGGCGCCGGACCAGCCTGTCGACGGGGTGCGAGGGCGGCCTGGCGGCGCCGTGGGCTATCGAAAGTAGGGCGCGACGGGACAGGTCGTCGCGATCAGGCCTCCCGGGGGCGGGGGAGGCGGTAGGACTGGCGGGACGGACGTCGCGGGGCGGCGGACGGCGGACGGGGACGGACCCCGGACGAGCACGGGAAGTCGAGGCGGCGTGGCCGAGATCGGGACGGACGGGGCGACGGGGCGCCCGGCCGCTGCGCGCAACGGGACGGCGGGCCGACCACCGGCGATGAGCGACGTCGCGGCCCGCGCCGGGGTGTCGCACCAGACGGTGTCGCGCGTGCTCAACGACCACCCCTCGGTGCGCCCCGAGACGCGCGACCGGGTGCTCGCGGCGATCGCGGAGCTCGGGTACCGCCGCAACAGCGCCGCCCGCGCGCTGGTGACCCGCCGTACGGGCACGGTGGGCGTGGTGACGCCCGCGACGGCGCTGTACGGCCCGACGAGCACGCTGGTCGGCGTCGAGGAGGCGTCGCGCGTGGCGGGCTGGTTCGTGTCGGTGGCGACGCTGCGGCAGTTCGACGGTGACGCGATGCACCGGGCGTTCGAGCACTTCCTCGGTCAGGGGGTGGACGGCGTCGCGATCATCGCGCCGACGGTGCAGGCGGTCGACGTGCTCGCGGCGCTGGACTCGCCGGTCCCGGTCGTCGTCGTGTCGTCGGCGGCGGACGTCCCCTCGGAGCCGCACCTGCACGCGGTCGGCGTGGACCAGCAGCAGGGCGCCCGGCTCGCGACGGCGCACCTCCTGGGCGCGGGGCGTTCGGGCGTGCTGCACGTGGCGGGGCCGCAGGACTGGTTCGACGCACAGGACCGGCTGGTCGGCTGGCGCGCGGAGTGCGAGGCGGCGGGCGTGCCGGTCGAGGAGCCGGTGGTCGTGGGCTGGGCGGCGTCGGACGGCTACGACGTGGGCCGCCGGCTGGTCCGGGAAGGCCTGCCCGACGCGGTGTTCGCCGCGAACGACCAGCTCGCGCTGGGCCTGCTGCACGCGTTCTGGGAGGCCGGCGTGCGGGTCCCGGACGACGTGGCGCTGGTCGGCTTCGACGACGAGGTCGGGTCGGCGCACTACGTCCCGCCGCTCACCACCGTGCGGCAGGACTTCTCGGCGCTCGGGGCGCTGGCGATCGACACGCTCCAGACGGCGATGTCGGGTGGCGAGCCCGGCCACCGGCTGATCCCGGCGGAGCTCGTGGTCCGGGTGAGCAGCGGGGCGCCGGCGTGACGCGGCGACGGCCGGCCGGCACGCCGGGAGGCGCTGCGCGAGGCATGCCCGGCGACGGTGCACGTGGGACCTGCGGGCTGGACCCCCCACCCGATGTGAGCGCTAACATTGGCTCGCGCACCGCGATCTGACGGTGCACGAGCGAGGGGTGTCCGGCACGCGCCGGCGCCCGCCCACCAGCGACGAAGGAGCCGCGACGATGGTCGACCCCGCCCAGGCACGAGCCGCGATCAGCGCAGGCGAGACGACCCTCGGCATCGAGCTCGGCTCGACGCGCATCAAGGCGTGCCTCGTCGCCGCCGACGGCACGGTCCTCGCGACCGGGAGCCACGCGTGGGAGAACCAGTTCGTCGACCGCATGTGGACGTACGCGCTCGACGCCGTGTGGACCGGCCTGCAGGAGTCCGTCGCGGCGCTGCTCGCGGACGCCGAGGCCACGCACGGGGTACGGCCGACGGCCCTGCGCGCGCTCGGCGTCTCGGCGATGATGCACGGCTACCTCGCGTTCGACGCCGACGGCGAGCTGCTCGTCCCCTTCCGCACCTGGCGGAACACGACGACCGAGGCCGCGGCCACCGAGCTCACGGGCCTGTTCGGCCACAACATCCCGCTGCGCTGGTCGATCGCGCACCTCTACCAGGCGGTGCTCGACGCCGAGCCGCACGTCCCGCAGGTCGCGTTCGTCACGACGCTCGCCGGCTACGTGCACTGGCGGCTCACGGGCAGCAAGGTGCTGGGCGTCGGCGACGCGTCGGGCGTCTTCCCGATCGACCCCGCGACGCGCGACTACGACGCGCGCATGCTCGCCCAGTTCGACGACCTCGTCGCCGAGCGGCAGCCGGGCCTGCGCCTCGCGGACGTCCTCCCCGAGGTCCTTGCCGCGGGGCAGGAGGCGGGCCGCCTCACCGACGAGGGCGCCGCGCTGCTCGACCCGTCCGGCACGCTGCGCGCAGGCACCCCCTTCTGCCCTCCCGAGGGTGACGCCGGCACGGGCATGGTCGCCACGAACGCGGTTGCGCCGCGCACCGGCAACGTCAGCGTCGGCACGAGCATCTTCGCGATGATCGTGCTCGAGAAGGCGCTCGAGCGCGTGCACACCGAGATCGACCTCGTCACCACGCCCGCGGGCGACCTCGTCGCGATGGTGCACTGCAACAACGGCGCGAGCGAGCTCGGCGCGTGGGCCGAGGTGTTCCGCCAGTTCGCCGCCGCCTCCGGGCAGGACGCCGACGCGGACGCCGTGTTCGGGACGTTCCTGCGCGCCGCGCTCGACGGCGACGCCGACGGCGGCGGCCTGCTCGCGTACAACTTCCTGTCCGGCGAGCCGATCGCGGGGCTCGCGGAGGGCCGCCCGCTCGTGCTCCGCACGCCCGACAGCCGTCTGACGCTCGCGAACTTCGCGCGCACGCAGGTCTACGGCGCGTTCGGCACGCTCAGCCTCGGCATGCGGCTGCTCGCCGAGGAGGGCGTCGAGGTCGACGCGCTGTTCGCGCACGGCGGCCTGTTCCGCACCGCGGGCGTCGCCCAGCGGCTGCTCGCGGCGGCCGTCGACGCGCCCGTCGCGGTGGGGGACACCGCGAGCGAGGGCGGCGCCTGGGGGATCGCGGTGCTCGCCGCGTACCTCGACGCCTCCGACGAGCTCGACCTCGGGACGTACCTGAGCACGCGCATCTTCGCGGACGCGAAGGTCGACGTCGTCGAGCCCGACGCGGACGACGTGCGCGGGTTCGCCGCCTACCTCGAGCGGTACACCGCCGGGCTGCCGGTCGCGCAGGCCGCGGGCCGGTCGGTCTGAGCCCACCCGCGCCCCGCGCGCACCACGACAGCCGCACGACGACGAGACACGGAGCGAGACCCGCATGACGACACCCCTGGACGCCTACCCCGACGACGTGCGCGCCGCCGTCGCGACCACGCGCGAGGTCGTCGCGCGCCTGCACGCCGAGCTGCCGCGCTGGGGGCTCGTCGTGTGGACCGCGGGCAACGTCTCGCAGCGCGTCGTCGTCGACCCGGACGGCCCGGGCGAGCGCGACCTGTTCGTCATCAAGCCGTCGGGCGTGACGTACGACGAGCTGACGCCGGAGTCGATGGTGGTCTGCGACCTCGACGGGAACCTCGTCGACGGCACGCGCGCCCCGTCGTCCGACACGGCGGCGCACGCGTACGTCTACACGCACATGAGCGAGGTCGGTGGCGTCGTGCACACGCACTCGACGTACGCGACGGCCTGGGCCGCGCGGGCCGAGCCGGTGCCGTGCGTGCTCACGATGATGGCCGACGAGTTCGGCGGTGACATCCCGATCGGGCCGTTCGCGCTCATCGGCGACGACTCCATCGGCCGCGGCATCGTCGAGACCCTGCGCGAGTCCCGCAGCCCCGCCGTCCTCATGCGCAACCACGGCCCGTTCACGATCGGCCGCGACGCGAAGGCGGCCGTCAAGGCCGCGGTCATGGTCGAGGAGGTCGCCCGGACCGTGCACATCTCGCGTCAGCTCGGCGAGCCGCTGCCCCTCGCGCAGGAGCACGTCGACTCGCTGTACGACCGCTACCAGAACGTCTACGGCCAGGGCACCGCCGCCCCCGCCGCCGGCACCACCACCGACACCGAGCAGGAGAACGCCCGATGACCAAGCCGTACGCCGACCGCGAGATCTGGTTCCTCACCGGCAGCCAGGACCTCTACGGCGAGGAGACGCTGCGCCAGGTCGCCGAGCAGTCGCAGGAGGTCGCGCGCCTGCTGCAGGACTCCGACGAGGTCCCTGCGACGGTCGTCTGGAAGCCCGTCCTCAAGGACTCCGCCGCGATCCGCCGCGCAGCGCTCGACGCGAACGCCGACGACAACGTGCTCGGCGTCGTCGTCTGGATGCACACGTTCTCCCCGGCGAAGATGTGGATCGCCGGCCTCGACGCCCTGCGCAAGCCGCTCCTGCACCTGCACACGCAGGCCGACGTGGAGCTGCCGTGGGACACCATCGACATGGACTTCATGAACCTCAACCAGGCCGCCCACGGCGACCGCGAGTTCGGGTACATGGCGACGCGCCTCGGCACCGCGCGCAAGACCGTCGTCGGGCACGCGTCGAACCCCGCCGTCCGCGCCTCGATCGGCACGTGGGTCCGCGCCGCCGCCGGCTGGGCCGCGACGCACGAGCTCCGCCTCGTCCGGTTCGGCGACAACATGCGCAACGTCGCCGTCACCGAGGGCGACAAGACCGAGGCCGAGCTGCGGTTCGGCGTCTCCGTCAACACGTGGGGCGTGAACGACCTGGTCGCCGCGGTCGAGGCCGTCGACGACGCCGCGGTCGACGCGCTCGTCGCCGAGTACGAGGACCTGTACGACGTCGTCCCGTCGCTGCGCCGTGGCGGCGACCAGCACGAGTCGCTGCGCTACGGCGCGCGTCAGGAGATCGCGCTGCGCACCTTCCTCGAGTCCGTCGGCGCCAAGGCGTTCACGACGAACTTCGAGGACCTGGGCGCCCTCAAGCAGCTCCCCGGGCTCGCGGTCCAGCGGCTCATGGCCGACGGCTACGGCTTCGGCGCCGAGGGCGACTGGAAGACCGCCGTCCTCGTCCGCGCGGCGAAGGTCATGGGCGAGGGCCTGCCCGGTGGCGCGTCGCTCATGGAGGACTACACCTACGACCTCACGCCCGGCGACGAGCGCATCCTCGGCGCCCACATGCTCGAGATCTGCCCGACGCTCACCACGTCGAAGCCGAAGCTCGAGATCCACCCGCTCGGCATCGGCGGCAAGGAGGACCCCGTCCGCCTGGTGTTCGACACCGACCCGGGCGTCGGCGTCGTCGTGTCGCTCGCCGACATGCGCGACCGGTTCCGCCTCACCGCCAACGTCGTCGACGTCGTCCCGCCGACCGCCGAGCTCCCGAACCTGCCCGTCGCGCGTGCCGTCTGGCAGCCCCGACCCGACTTCCGCACGTCCGCCGAGGCGTGGCTGACCGCGGGCGGCGCGCACCACACCGTGCTGTCCACGGCCGTCGGCATCGAGGTGTTCGAGGACTTCGCCGAGATCGCGCGCACCGAGCTGCTCGTCATCGACGAGTCCACGACGCGACGCGGCTTCCGCGAGCAGGTCCGCTGGAACCAGGCGTACTGGCGGCTCGCGCAGGGCCTGTAGACCGCGGTCCGCGGCTCCGCACCGCGCACCGCTCCCGGCGTCGCACCGGCGCCTCCCGGACGGGTCCGACCCACGAGGTCGGGCCCGTCCGTGGCGTCTTGCCCGTGGAATGCCGCATCAGCGGCGGGCGTTGTCGAGGACGAGCCGCCGCGAGACGCATGCGGCGGTCAGGAGGAGGGACGGACGATGAGCGAGGCACCCGGCACGACGACGACGGTCGACCTGGACGACCCGCGCACCCTCATCGAGTTCAGCGTCCTGCTCGCCAACGGCCGCCTCGCCGGCCGGAAGTTCGCGTCGCGCGCCGACGCCGAGGCCTGGGCCCGGCCGGACGAGGGCGACGAGGTCGTCGAGTACAACCTCGTCTGCGAGTGCGCCGTCTGAGCTGATCCCACCGGCGACGCGGGCCGATCCGCCGTTCGGGCGCCGTCGCGCACGCCCCGGCGTCGGCGCTCCGCTGGTCCGAACGGGTGACGCCTCCAGCGCGTTCCGCCCGCGCCTCGTCCAGGAGCGACGGCGGTCGGAACCGTGCCGACCTGCGTCCACCTGCGCCGACGTCGCGGACGGGGCGGCGCTCGCGCCGTCGCTCCCGCGTCCACGGCCGGACCGTCCTGCGGTTGCTGGGCGCAACCGGTGTTCGTACGGTCGGTCGCACGGAGAAGTTGCTCAGGGGGAGTGACGACGATGTCGACGACGCGCAGCGGTGCGACGGCCACAGGAGCCACGTGGCTCCTGCGCGGCCTCCTCGCGCTCGTCGGCCTCGCGCTCGTCGTCCTCGTGCAAGCGGTCCTGTCAGCACCGCGCGCTCATGCGGCCGAACCGTCGTCCCCTGACGTCGTCGCCGATCAGGCCGCGGCGGCCGGCGGTGCGCCGACCGGGCTCGCGGGCGTCCTGCCCGCGCTGGTCGAGGACGTCGTGACGCCCGTCGCTCAGCCCGTCGTCGAGAGCGTCGTGGCGCCGGTGGCGCAGCCCGTGGTGGAGCGGGTCGTGGCGCCGGTGGCGCAGCCCGTGGTGGAGCGGGTTGTGGCGCCGGTCGCGCAGCCCGTGGTGGAGCGGGTTGTGGCGCCGGTCGCGCAGCCCATGGCGGAGGCGGTCGTCGTGCCGGTCGCGCAGCCCGCCGTGCAGGCGGTCGTCGCACCGATGGCGACCCCGATCGACCAGATCACCGCGCCTCTCACTGAAGCCGTCGTCGCACCGGTCGCCGAGGCGCTCGTCCCGACGGTCGACGCAGTGGACACCGCCGTCGCACCGCTGCGGCCCGTGGTCGGGGACCTCGCGCCGGTCCTCGACGGGCTGACGCCGCTCGTCGGCGCGCTCGCCCTCCCGCTCGGACCGGTCGTCGACGTCGTCGCACCCGTCGGTGCGGCGCTCGCGCCCGTCACCGACCGCCTGGACGTCCTCGACCCCGTCGTCGACCGCCTCCGTCCGGTCGTCGGGCCCGCCGTCCCAGGCGTCGCCGCGCCCGACGCCGACGCGACCGGAGCCACGCAGCCCGCGTCGACGGTCCCCGTGCCCGCGCTCCGCGCGGCCGTCGGCCTCGCCGGCCGTACGACCCCGGCGGACGCCTCGACCGGCTTCACGCAGGCCGGCGTCGCGGTGCCCGCCGGTCCGTCGACCGGCCCGGCGGTGACCGCCCCCTCGACCGGCACGCCGGGACCGCTCGACCCGACCCGCCCCGGCCTGCCGGACGCGCCGGACGGTGCGCCGACCACGCCCTCCGGCGCGTCCGGTCCGCGCGGCGGGGACACCCCGGCGGTGCTCGCCAGTGGGGCGCTCCAGCCCGGTGCGGGGCGCTGCCTCCTCGGCGGCACGCTCGCCGCGCCCGCCACGTCTCCGGCCGACGAGGTCCCCAGCTCTCCCGCCTGACGGGGGACCGGCCGCGCACGTCGCGGCACGCGTCCACGGCCCGCACGGGCCACCCGCATCAGCACGGAGGAGCACCACCATGCACACGTTCGTCCGTCGAGCGCTGCAGACAGCGCTCGTGAGCGGCGGCATCGTCGTCGCCGGGGCCGGCCTGGCCCATGCTGCTGAACCACCCGCCCCACCTCTCACCATCGCCGTCGACGTGGACCTCGGCGGTGACGACGGCGTCCTCGGGCTCGCTCCCGACGGCGGCACGCTCGTCCATGCGCCGATCACCGCGCCGGTCGACGTCTCCGGCGTGGCCGTGGGCGTCGGCGGCGATGCCACGTCGTCCGGCACGGCACCGGCCGCCGGATCGACACCGGCCGCCGGGTCGACGCCGGCCTCGTCGGGGCCGTCCACGTCGGGGTCGGTCGTCGACGCGCCCGTCGTCGCGCCTGTCTCCGTCGACTCCGTCGCGGTCGGCGTCCTGGGCGACGCGACCGTGACCGACCAGGCGCCGGCCGCACCGACGCCCGGGGCGGTCCCCGCGACCTCCGGTGACGCGGGCCTCGTGTCAGCACCGATCACCGCCCCGCTGCACGTCTCCGGCGTCGCCGTGGGCGCCCTCGGTGACGCCGTCGTCACGTCGCCCGGCGCGACGACGGGAGCGGGCGGCTCCCGTCCGGACCTGGAGGGTGACGACGAGACCCTCGTCGCGGTTCCGGTCACCGCGCCGATCACGGTGTCCGGGCTCGCGCTCGGGGTCCTCGGCGACGCCGCTGTCGAGGCCGGGCCGGGGTCCGCCACGTCGAGCACGTCGCCGGCACCCGCTCCGGACACGCTCGTCAGCGCGCCGGTGACCGTGCCGGTGGACCTCTCCGGCATCGCTGTCGGCGTCCTCGGTGACGCGGTGGTCGCACAGGCGCCGGGCGCCACGGGCGGCGGCTCGGCGAGCCGTCCCGCGGCGGACGGCGCGCTGGTCACGGCGCCCGTGACCGTGCCGGTCGAGGTCTCAGGGGTGGCCGTCGGCGTCCTGGGCGACGCCGACGTCCAGAGTGCGTCCGGTACGGCTCCGGCGGCTCCGGGATCGACCGGTGCGACGTCCGACGACGCGCTCGTCTCGGCGCCGGTGACGGTGCCGGTCGACGTGTCGGGCGTCGCGCTCGGCGTGCTGGGGGACGCGGCGGTCGAAGGTGCGTCGGCGGGTTCCTCGACGGGTCCGGGGTCGGTCGGGGCGACGTCGGACGACGCCCTGGTCTCCGTCCCCGTGACCGTGCCGGTCGACGCCTCGGGGGTCGCCGTCGGCATCGGCGGTGACGCGACCGCGGGTGTGGCAGCCGGGTCGGCGCCGGGCACGGTCCCGGGCTCGACCGGCTCGACCGGCTCGACGGGCTCGACGGGGTCGAGCGGGTCGGTGTCCGGCGGCGGCACGGTCGGCACGGGCGGCAGCGCGGTGGGGACGCTGCCGGCCGTCACCGGCGGCGGGGCGACGGTCGCCGTCCCGGCGTCCACGGCCACCAGGGCTGGATCGGCCTCCTCGGCGACGAGCGGCGAGGCTGCCGCAGCGGCGTCCGGGGCGCGGTCGGCTCCGATGGCTGCCGCCGGCGTGCCGTCCGCGCTCGCCGCGACGGGTGTCTCCCCGTGGGTGGGCGGTCTCGCCGCGGTCGCGCTGCTCGGTGTCGGCCTGACCCTGCGTCGGGCCGCGTCGTCGACCCGCGGTCACGGCCGTCGTGAGCTGCTCGACCACGTGCCGACGCAGCGTCAGGCGCCGCCGACGCGGTGAACCCGGGCCCGTGGGGCGGCCGGAGGACGGTCGCCCCACGGGTGTGCCCTGACCCGCGCCGACGTGTGGCCGGCGGGCTGTCGCTCCCGCCCGGCCGGCCGCGTGCCGCTCGGCGCCGGCGACCTGCGACCGCATTCGCGCCGGCCGAGCAGCGGGCGTCCTGCGTGGACCGTCGGACGGTCCAGGGCGGGTGCCCGGGTAACGTCACGGCCCGTGACCACGACGCTCTCCGGCGGCGCCGTCCTGCGCCCCGCCCAGCCCGGTGACGAGCCCGGCATCCTCGCCTGCATCCGCGAGCTCGCGCAGTACGAGCGCGAGCCCGACGCGGTCGAGACGACCGAGGCCGACCTGACGGCGGCGCTGTTCGGCGACCACCCGGCGGTGTTCGCGCACGTCGTCGAGCGGGACGGCGCGGTCGTCGGGATCTCGGTGTGGTTCCTCAACTACTCGACGTGGACAGGCCGCCACGGCATCTACCTCGAGGACCTGTACGTGCGCGCCGACCAGCGCGGCCACGGCTACGGGCAGGCGCTGCTGCGCAACCTCGCGGCGATCGCGGTCGAGCGTGGCTACGCCCGGGTCGACTGGGCGGTGCTCGACTGGAACGCGCCGTCCATCGCGTTCTACCGCTCGCTCGGCGCGTTCCCGATGGACGACTGGACGGGCTACCGCCTCACGGGCGACGCGCTGGTCGCGACGGCCGGTGCGGCCGCGCCGCAGCGCTCCTGAGCGTTCGGCTCACGACGGCTCACGACGGCGGGGCGTCCCGGGCCCGGACGGCGCACGCGCCGTCCCACCGCACCGGCGGCCGTTCGGTGCCGCCGCGACGCTCCTACGCTGGGCTCGTGCAGCCCGCGCCTGACGTCGAGCCGGACGTCGACACCGATGCCGCGCCCGTCGCGGCGCCACGCCCGCGCGGGCGGCGACCCGCCGGCGAGGACACGCGCGGGGCGATCGTCGCGGCGGCGCGCGCGGAGTTCGCCGAGAAGGGCTTCGACGCCGCGAGCGTGCGCTCGGTGGCGCGCCGGGCGGGTGTCGACCCGGCGCTCGTGCGGCACTACTTCGGCGACAAGGCGTCGCTGTTCGCGGCCGGGGTGATCCCGCAGGGCGTCGACCCGGGACGCATCGCGGCCGGGCTCGTCGCCGACGGGGTCGACGGGTTGGGCGAGCGGCTGCTGCGGACGGTGCTGGGCGTGTGGGACTCCGACGACGGGGTGACGTTCCGGGCGGTGTTCTCGGCGATCGGCTCGGAGGACGTCCCGCCGCACCTCGTCATGGGCTACGTCGGTCGGGAGGTGTTCTCGCAGGTTGCGCAGGTCCTGCCCGGCCCGGACCAGGCGCTGCGGATCTCGCTCGTCGCGTCGCACGTCGTCGGCGTGCTCGTCGCGCGGCACGTGCTGGGCGTGGAGCCGGTGGCGTCGATCGACGCGGACCGCCTCGCCGCGCTCGTCGGGCCGACGCTTCAGCGGTACCTGGTCGACCCGCTGCCCGACGCGTAGGTTCCGCTCGTGCTGCCCGACATGCCCACCCTGGCCGCGCGGCTGCGCGCCGCCGGCTGCGTGTTCGCCGAGGACGAGGCGCGCGTCCTGCTCGACGCGACGTCCGACGCCGACGCGCTCGAGACGATGGTGGCGCGCCGCGTCGCCGGGGAGCCGCTCGAGCAGGTCGTCGGATGGGCGGAGTTCTGCGGGCTGCGCGTGGCGGTCGCGTCGACGGTGTTCGTGCCGCGCCGCCGCACGGAGCTGCTGGTGCGCGAGGCGGTGGCGCTCGCCTCGGCGCGCGACGCGGTCGTGGTCGACCTGTGCTGCGGGACCGGTGCCGTGGGTCTCGCGGTGGTGTCGTCGCTGGTGGACGCGGTCCTCGTCGCGGCCGACGTGGACCCCGCGGCGGTCGCCGTCGCGCGCCGCAACCTCGACCCGGTCGGCGGGGTCGCACTGCTCGGCGACCTCGACGCGCCGCTGCCGGACCACCTGCGCGGCCGGGTCGACGTGCTCACCGCGAACGCCCCGTACGTGCCGTCCGACGAGGTGCGGCTGATGCCGCCGGAGGCCCGGGACCACGAGGCGCTCGTCGCCCTGGACGGGGGAGCGGACGGGCTGGACGTGCAGCGGCGGGTCGCGTCGGCGGCACCGCGCTGGCTGCGTCCCGGCGGCCACCTGCTGATCGAGACGAGCGAGCGTCAGGCGCCTGCGACCGCGGCGGCGATGTCGTCGGCCGGGCTGGTCCCGCGGGTCGTCGAGGACGACGACCTCGGGGCGACGGTCGTCATCGGCCAGTGGCTGGGTCCGCTGCACGACTGACAGCGACCGCCCACGCGACGAGCGGCACCTGCAGCGGCAGCCGTCCCCACGCGACGACGGGCTCGCGCGACCAGTGCCGCCCGCGCCGGTGCGAGCGGACGGCCATCGTGACGTTTCCCGGGAAGACGCCGACCAGCAGCGCCGCCGACGCGAGACCGCCGACGCGGCGCGTGGCGGGCGGGACGAGCGCGGCCGCGCACGCGAGCTCCGCGACCCCGCTGCCGAGCACCCACGGCTCCGGGTCGCCCAGCGCACGGGGGATCAGCGGCGTGAAGATCGCGGGTCGGCGCAGGTGCAGGACGCCCGCGGTGCCGAGGACGGCGGCGAGCGCGAGGGCGGGTCCGTGACGGCGGACCGGGTCGGGGAGCACGCCTCACCCTAGGAGCGACGCCGACGCACGGCACCCGCGCGGCCGGCGCCCGTCCGTCGGCGCCGGGCCGGGCTGTCGGAGCGGGTCGCTACTGTCGCGCCATGACGACGTCATCGAGCGCGTCCCCGTCCCCGCTGCCGTTCGCCGAGGTGATCCGGGAGGAGTCCGCCCGCGCCGCCGACGCGCTGACCGTCGCGCCGCCCGACGCGCGCGTCCCCGCGTGCCCGGACTGGTCGGCGGCCGACCTCGCGTACCACCTGGGCGAGACGCAGGACTTCTGGTCGAGGATCGTCGGCCTCGCCGCGCCGGACGCGGTGGTGGACGTGGGCGGCGACCCGCCGGGCGGCTTCGACGGCCCGGAGCGCGAGCCGGACGACGCGCTCGTGCCGTTCCTGCGCACGCGGACCGGCGCCCTTCTCGACGCGTTCGCGGGGCACGACCCGTCGGAGCGCTGCTGGTCGTGGTCCCCGAACGGCGGCGACGTCGCGTGGGCGCTGCGGCGGCAGGCGCACGAGGCGCTCGTGCACCGGGTGGACGCGGAGCAGGTCGCGGGACTCCCGGTGACGGAACCGGCCGTCGAGGTGGCGGCCGACGGGGTCGACGAGATGCTCGCGGTCATGATGAGCGGGCTGCCGCCGTGGGCGACGTTCACGCCGGACGACGCGGGCCGGGTCCTGGTCGTCGCGTCGGACGCCGGGCGCTCGTGGCTGGTCGAGCTCGGCCGGTTCACGGGGACGTCGCCGCGGACGGGCAACACGTACGACCTGGACGCGGGCGAGCTCGTCGCGCGCGACGTCACGGCCGGCGACGCGCAGGTCGCCGTCACGCTCACGGGCTCGGCGTGGGACCTGGACCGGTGGCTGTGGGGCCGTGGCCCGCTGGACGCCGTCACGGTCGAGGGGGAGCGCGCCGTGGTCGACCGGTTGCGGGCCGTGCTCGTCGAGTCGAGCCAGTGAGGGTCTTGCCCTGAGCCCCCGCGCGGGAGCACAATTCCTCACATGGGGAATAACGCGCCGGCGATCGAGGTCGCGGCCCTGCGCGTGGTCCGCGGCGGGCGGCCCGTCATCGCGTCGCTCGACCTCGCCGTGCCACGACGCCAGGTCGTCGGGCTGCTCGGTCCGAGCGGCAGCGGCAAGACGACGCTCATGCGGGCGGTCGTCGGCGCGCAGGTGGTCGCGGGCGGTGAGGTGCGCGTGTTCGGCGAGCCGGCCGGCACGCCCGCGCTGCGCCGCCGGATCGGCTACGTGACCCAGGCGCCGAGCGTCTACGCCGACCTCACGGTCACCGAGAACCTGCGGTACGCGGCCGCGATCCTCGGGCTGGGGCAGCGCGAGGTGGACCGCGCGCTCGACGAGGTCGACCTGACGGCGCACGCGAAGCAGTCGATCGGCACCCTGTCCGGCGGCGAGCGCTCGCGCGTGTCCCTCGCGGTCGCGCTGCTCGGCCACCCCGACCTGCTGGTCCTCGACGAGCCGACCGTCGGCCTCGACCCCGTCCTGCGTCGCGACCTGTGGGACCTGTTCGGGCGCCTCCGCGACGCCGGGGCGAGCCTGCTCGTGTCGAGCCACGTCATGGACGAGGCGGTCCGCTGCGACCGCCTGATCCTCATGCGCGAGGGCGACGTGCTCGCCGACGCCACGCTGCCCGAGCTGCTCGCACGCACCGGCGCCACGGACGCGGAGGGTGCGTTCCTCGCGCTCGTCGACGCGGCGAACGCGGCGAGCTCGTCGCACCCGGCGGACGTCGCGGGCGCCGCCGGGGCGGCCGGTGCCGGGGGCCGGCACGCGAGGCCCGGCGGGAAGCCGGGCGACGGCACGGACGCCGGCTCGAGGAGGTCGTCGTGAGCCCTCGCCTGACGGCCGCGACCGCCCAGCGCGTCCTCACCCAGCTCCGGCACGACCACCGGACGATCGCGCTGGTCCTGGTGCTCCCGTGCCTCCTCATCGGCCTGATCGCGTGGATGTTCGACGGCACGCCCGTCCTCGACCAGTTCGGGCCGCTGCTCGTCGGGCTGTTCCCGCTGCTCGTGATGTTCCTGGTGACGAGCGTCGCGACGCTGCGCGAGCGCACGTCCGGCACGCTCGAGCGGCTCATGACGCTCCCGATCGGCCGCGCCGACGTCGTCGTCGGGTACGCGATCGCGTTCGCGGTGCTCGCGTCGGTGCAGGCGCTCGTCGTGGTCGGCTTCGCGGTCGGCGTGTGCGGCATGGACGTGGCCGGGCCGATCGGCCTGGTGATCCTCGTCGCGGTGCTCGACGCAGTCCTCGGCTGCGCGCTGGGTCTCGGCGCGTCGGCCCTCGCCCGGACGGAGTTCCAGGCCGTGCAGCTGATGCCGGCGGTGATCTTCCCGCAGATCATCACGTGCGGGCTGCTCATGCCCCGCGACGAGATGCCGCAGCTGCTCGAGTGGCTGTCGCGCGTCTTCCCGCTCACGTACGCGCTGGACGCGATGCAGAAGCTCGCGGCCGGGTCCGGCTGGGCGGACGTCCGCGGTGACGTGGGCGTCGTGGCGCTCTTCATCGTCGGCGCGCTGGTCGTGGGCGCGTCCACCCTCCGCCGCCGCACGCCCTGACGTCGTCGAACGTCCCATCGGCGACGCTTCCCGGCGGCCACGCGCCGCCAGTGGCGCGCTCGTGGGTCGGCCCGACGCGGCGCAGCCGTGGGAGCGCGACCGTCTCTGAATCGTCACAATCCTGTGATCCACGCCACTTGACTACGTAGTCACCCAGTGGTTTGACTACGTAGTCATCGGGCAGAGCCGACCGAAGGGGACACCGCCGTGGCCGTGGAGCGAGCAGTCGTCGCGATGGACGTCGCGCGCGCCGCCGGCGTCTCGCAGAAGACCGTCAGCCGCGTCATCAACGGTGATCCCCACGTCCGCCCGGAGGTCCGCGACCGCGTCCGCCAGGCCGCCACGACGCTCGGCTACCGGCCCAACCGCGCGGCCCGCCAGCTCGTCTCGGGGCGCAGCAGGACGATCGGCGTGCTGTCCGTCGGCTCCACCGACTTCGGCCCGGCGTCGATCATGGTCGGCATCGAGCAGGCGATCCGCGAGGCCGGCTACGCGATGTCGGTCGTCAACACGCTCGAGGGTGACCCGGAGAGCATCACGGGCTCGCTGCTGGACCTCGTCGAGCAGGGCGTCGACGGCATCGCGGTCAACGAGCCGGTCGGCGTCTTCACGCTCGACGCGGCGCAGGTCGGCGACCTGCCGCTCCTCAGCCTGTCGGGCCGGTACGGCATCTCCACGAACGAGCTCATGGTCGACGCGGACCAGGCGGGGGGCGGCCGGGCCGCGACCGAGCACCTGCTGAGCCTCGGCCATCGCACGGTCCACCACGTCGCCGGTCCGTCGGGCTGGCGGTCGGCGGGCCTGCGCGCCGACGGCTGGCGCGACACGCTCGTCCGCGCCGGCGCCCCTGTCCCGGAGGTCCAGCACGGCGACTGGAGCGCCCCGTCGGGCTACGCCGTCGGGCAGCGGCTCGCCGCCGACCCCGACGTCACCGCCGTCTTCGTCGCGAACGACCACATGGCGATCGGCGTGCTCCGCGCATTCGCCGACGCGGGCCGCGACGTCCCCGGCGACGTGTCCGTCGTCGGCTTCGACGACATCCCCGAGGCCGCGTACCTCACGCGCGCCCTCACCACGATCCGCCAGGACCTCACGCACCTGGCCTCGTTCGGCGTCCGGCTCCTCGTCGACGCCATCGAGAACCCACGACGGCAGGACCGTCGCGAGGACGTCCCGGTCGAGCTCGTGGTCCGGGAGACGACAGCAGCACCCCGCGGGCGCGGCTGACCCGGCCGCACCCGCACCACCGGCCCACCAGGCCATCCCGGGCGTCCCGCCGCGAATTGTCGCGGCGGGGCGCGCGCACCGACCGGACCGAGCACGACCTTCACGAAGGAGTGGAGCATGTCGAGGACGATCACGTGGCGGCGCAAGGCCGCCGGGCTCACCGCGGGCGTCGCCGTGGCGGCGCTCGCCCTCACCGCCTGCAGCGGCGGCGGCGGGACCGACGGCGGCGGCGAGACGACCGGCCCCGTCAGCCAGGCCGACATCGACGAGGCCATGCAGACGCCGACCAAGCTGACCTTCTGGACGTGGGTCCCCGACATCGAGAAGGAGGTCGGGCTCTTCGAGGAGGCCTACCCGGCGATCGACGTCGAGGTCGTGAACGTCGGCCAGGGCGCCGACCACTACCAGAAGCTGCGCAGCGCGCTGAAGGCCGGCGAGGGCGCTCCCGACGTCGCGCAGATCGAGTTCCAGCACCTGTCGTCGTTCGCGCTCGGTGACAACCTGCTCGACCTCACGCCGTACATGCCCGAGGACATCGGCGACGACTACGTGCCGTGGGTGTGGGAGCAGGTCAAGTCGACCGACGGCGAGAAGGTGTGGGGCGTCCCGCAGGACTCGGGCCCGATGGGCCTGCTGTACCGGGAGGACCTGCTGTCGCAGCACGGCATCGAGGTCCCGACGACGTGGGACGCGTTCGCCCAGGCGGCGACCGACCTCCACGCGGCGGACCCGAACCTCTACCTCACGAACATCCCCGGCAACGACATGGGCCAGTTCACGGCGCTGCTCTGGCAGGCCGGCGCGCGGCCCTTCGGCTGGGACGGCGAGGAGACCGTGACGATCGACCTGTCCTCGGACGAGGCGACGCGGGTCGCGCAGTACTGGGGCGACCTCATCGCGTCCGACGCGGTCTCCGTGGACCCGGACTTCACGGACGCCTGGTACCAGGGGCTCGCGAACGGCAAGTACGCGTCGTGGGTCGCCGCGGCGTGGGGTCCGGTGTTCCTGCAGGGCACGGCCGCGAACACGTCGGGCCTGTGGCGGGCCGCGACGATCCCGCAGTGGGAGGAGGGCCAGGACGTCTCCGCCAACTGGGGCGGCTCGTCCGACGCGGTGCTCGCGTCGACGAAGAATCCGATCGCCGCGTCGCAGCTCGCGCTGTGGATCAACCACGACAAGGCGTCGGCGATGACGATGGCCACCGAGCAGTTCCTGTTCCCGACCACGACCGAGGTGCTCGAGGACCCGCAGTTCGCGGACCAGCAGGCCGAGTTCTACGGCGGCCAGGAGGTCAACAAGCTGTTCGCGGAGATCTCCTCGACGGTCGAGCCGGACTTCGGCTGGTTGCCGTTCATGGACTACGCCTACTCCGCCGGTGAGGAGACCGTGGGCAAGGCCATCGCCGACAAGACCGACCTGGTCGAGGCCATGCAGGCGTGGGAGGACAAGCTCACGACGTACGCCGAGCAGCAGGGCTTCACCGTCGCCGACTGAGGGACCGCCGGTCCCGCGGCACTCCGCAGGCCGCGGGACCGGCCCTCTCACCGACCCCGGGAGACACCGATGACCGACGTCGTCACGCCCGAGCGCACCGTCGCGCAGCCCCGGAAGCACCGGCACTCGTCGCCGATGCGCCGCAAGCAGAACGCCACCGCGTACCTGCTCATCGCACCGTTCGTCGCGATCTTCGTCCTGTTCCTCGTCACGCCGCTCGTCTACGCGGGCTACCTCAGCCTGTTCCGCGAGCAGCTCGTCGGCGGCACCGCGTTCGTGGGGCTCGAGAACTACAGCCGCGCGCTCTCCGACCCGTCGTTCCTGTCGGGCGTCGGGCGCATGACGCTGTTCCTGGTCATCCAGGTGCCGGTCATGCTCGGGCTGTCGCTGCTGTTCGCGCTGCTGCTCGACGCCGGCGTGCTGTACCTGCAGCGCTTCATCCGGCTCGGCATCTTCGTCCCGTACGCGGTGCCCGGCGTCGTCGCCGCCCTCATGTGGGGCTACCTGTACGGCCCGGACTTCGGGCCCGCCGCGCAGATCGCCGACGCGGTCGGCGTCCCGGCGCCGCCCTTCCTGTCGGCCGACTGGATGCTGTTCTCGATCATGAACATCGTCACGTGGGAGTTCGTCGGCTACAACATGATCATCATCTACGCCGCGCTGCGGGCGATCCCCGCGGAGCTCTACGACGCGGCGTCCGTCGACGGTGCCGGTGCGGTCCGCACCGCGTGGAGCATCAAGATCCCGGCCGTGCGCCCGGCGCTCCTGCTGACGCTGATCTTCTCCGTGATCGGCACGTTCCAGCTCTTCACCGAGCCGAACCTGCTGCAGTCGCTCGCGCCCAACGTGATCGGCACCGACTACACGCCGAACCTCTACGCGTACAACCTCTCGTTCATCAACCGTGACCTGAACTACGCCGCGGCGATCGCCTTCGTGCTGGGCATCGTCATCATGATCGTCTCCTACGTGGTGCAGCTGTCGGCGCAGCGCAGGGAGCGCAAGGAGCGTGCCCGATGACCACGACGACGATCAGCACCCCCGCGGACCGCCGCGCGTCGGGGCCCGCCCAGCCGGCCGTACCGCGCAGCCGTCGGCGACGCGCGTACTCGAGCGACCAGCCCCGCCGCAGCCCGTTGCTGTCGGTGCTCATGCTCCTCGCGCTCGTGTACTTCCTGCTGCCGCTGTTCTGGCTGGTGGTGGCGTCGACCAAGTCCAACGCGGACCTGTTCTCCTCGTTCGGGCTGTGGTTCGCGCAGTCGATGTCGCTGTGGGAGAACGTCCAGGCGGTGTTCACCGCGCAGGACGGCGTCTACCTGCTGTGGATGCGCAACACGGTCATCTACGCCGGGACCGCCGCCGTCGGCGCCGCGTTCCTCGCGACCGCGGCGGGGTACGCCTTCGCGAAGTACCGGTTCCCCGGCAGCAACGCGATCTTCAGCGGCATCCTCGGGTCGATCATGATCCCGACGACGGCCCTGGCGATCCCGACGTACCTGCTGTTCGCGAAGGCCGGCCTGACGAACACGCCGTGGGCGGTCATCCTGCCCTCGCTCGTCAGCCCGTTCGGGGTGTTCCTCATGCGGGTGTACGCGGCCGACGCGGTCGACGACACGCTCATCGAGGCGGCCCGCGTCGACGGTGCCGGAGAGCTGCGGATCTTCTTCCGGGTCGCCCTGCGGCTGCTCGTGCCGGGGCTCGTCACGGTCCTGCTGTTCACGCTCGTGGCGACGTGGAACAACTACTTCCTGCCGCTCATCGTGCTCAACAGCCCCGACCTGTTCCCGCTGACCGTCGGACTCGCGCAGTGGCAGGCCACCGCCGCCGGCGGATCCGGCTCGCGACCGTTGTTCTCGAGCGTCATCACCGGGTCGCTCATCTCGATCATCCCGCTGATCGTCGCGTTCCTGTTCCTGCAGCGGTACTGGCAGTCCGGGCTCGCGACCGGCTCCGTCAAGGGCTGACGCGTCCCTCCTGTTCCCGCCGTCGGCGCGCCGTCGCCCGCGGCCCCCGTTCCACCGAGCCACCCGGCTGAGGAGACCTCATGTCCGTGCAGCACGACCGCGTCCGCTTCGGCGCCGCGTACTACCACGAGTACCACGGCCCCGGCGCCGACCCGACGCCCGGCGACCTCAAGCGCGACCTCGACCTCATGGCCGCCGCGGGGTTCACCGTGATCCGCGTCGGCGAGTCGGTCTGGTCGACCTGGGAGCCGTCCGACGGGCGGTTCGACCTCGACTGGCTCGAGCCGGTGCTCGACGGCGCGCACGAGCGCGGCATCGACGTCGTGCTCGGCACCCCGACGTACGCGGTGCCGCCGTGGCTGGTCCGCCGGTACCCGGAGATCGCGGGGGAGTCCGCGACGGGCCGGTCGCTGGGCTGGGGCGCGCGGCAGGAGGTCGACTTCACGCACCCGGTGTTCCGCTGGTACGCCGAGCGCGTGCTGCGCCGGATCGTCGAGCGCTACCGCGACCACCCGGCCGTCGTCGGGTACCAGGTCGACAACGAGCCCGGCCTCCACCTGCTGCACAACCGCGGGATCTTCGAGCGGTTCGTCGACCACCTCAAGGACACGTACGGCGACGTCGAGACGCTCAACCGCGAGTGGGGCCTCGTCTACTGGTCGCACCGGCTGTCCGACTGGGCCGACCTGTGGACGCCCGACGGCAACGCGCAGCCGCAGTACGACCTCGCGTGGCGCCGCTTCCAGGCGTCGCTCACGACGGAGATGATCGACTGGCAGGCCCGGGCGGTGCGTTCGCTGGCTCGCCCGGGGCAGTGGGTGACGACGTGCATCGCCTACGAGCGGCCCGCGCTCGAGGACGCCGACCTCGCGTCGGTCCTCGACGTGACCAGCGGCAACGCGTACTACACGATGCAGGACGGCCTCGCGCACCCGTCGGCGGCGGTCGTGCCGCAGTCCTGGACCGCCTCGGGCACGTGGGCGCTGTTCCAGGTCGCCGACGTCATGTGGTCGTCGCGCGACGAGCCGTTCCTCGTCACGGAGACCGACGCGCAGGCCATCGGGGGCCCGTCGACGAACCTGCCCGCCTACCCGGGGCAGTGGCGGCAGGCCGCGTGGGCGCTCGTCGCGCGCGGCGCGCGCATGGTCGAGTACTGGCACTGGCGCACGCTCCACTACGGCGCCGAGACGTACTGGGGCGGCGTGCTGCCCCACAGCGGAGTGCCCGGCCGGGCGTACCGGGAGATCGCCGGCCTGGGTGCCGAGCTCGGACGCGTCGGCGGGCTGCTCGCCGACGCGACGCCCGACGCCGACGTCGCGATCTGGCACCACGGCGCGAGCCGGTGGGCGCTCGCGGCCCAGCCGCCGCTGCAGACGGCGTCGGGCGAGGGCGACCCGCTGTCGT
Organism: Cellulomonas fimi; assembly: GCF_028527925.1. GTDB lineage: Bacteria > Actinomycetota > Actinomycetes > Actinomycetales > Cellulomonadaceae > Cellulomonas > Cellulomonas fimi_C. The sequence goes on along the minus strand of NZ_JAPESW010000035.1, from coordinate 441 downwards.
ACCCGCGGATCGTCGCCGCGTTCTACCGCGGCGCGTTCGACGCGGGCCTGCAGGTGCGCGTCGTGCGACCGCAGCACGTGGGCGGGGAGGACCCCGCGGCCGTCGCGGCGCGCCTCCCGGTGCTCGTGGCGGCCGGGTTCTACGCCGCGTCCGACGACGAGCTCGACTGGCTGCGCCGGTTCGCGCAGGCCGGTGGGCACCTCGTCGTCGGGCCGCGCACGGGCTACGCCGACACCGAGGCGCGCGCCCGCCCGACGGTCCAGCCCGGCGGCCTGTCCGAGGCGGCGGGCGCCTGGTACGACGAGATCGCCAACCTCCCGACCCCGGTCCCGGTCGCCGCGACCCCTGGCTCTCCGTTGGTCCTGGCCGACGACGCGACGGCCGCGGGGTCCTCCCCGCCCACGTGCTGCGGTCGCACGACGCCCACCTGCAGGCCCGCGT
>NZ_JAPESW010000034.1 GCF_028527925.1 Cellulomonas fimi | reverse complement strand
CGAGGGGGCCCCGCACAACGAGGTCGGGCTCGCCCGGACGCAGCACGCGCTTGGTGCCGTCGCGGGCGGGGATCGCCAGCCACCGCGCGTCGATCCATCCCGTGTCCGCCCGGAGGTCGTCGACCGCGCCCACCTCCGCCGCCGCGCCGGCTCCGCCCGCCCCGGTGACGTCCGTCGTCGAGCCCGCGCCGGCCGAGCCCGCACCGGCCGCCGGGCCGGTCGTCGCCGCAGGACCCGCGCAGGGCACAGCCGCCGCGGCGGTGACCGCACCCGACGTGCCGACGCCGCGCACCACGCCACGCCACCAGTCCTCGACCGACGCATCCATGAGCCCGTCGTCGGGCGCGCCCGCCCCGGCCACCGGTGACGGGCGTCCTGGCGCGCACGTCACGGAGGCCGCGGCTGCGACCGCGGAGGACCGCGCCGCTGCCGCCGAGCGCGCGGCCGAGGCGCGGGCGGCAGCGGACCGTGCGGCCGCGGACCAGGCCGCCGCCGAGCGCGCGACGGCCGAGCGACGTGCGGCCGAGCGGGAGGCCGCCGACCGCGCGGCCGCCGAGCGCACCGCCGCGGAGAAGGCTGCCCGTGACGAGGAGACCGCACGTCAGGCCGCTGCCGACGCCGCAGCCGCGCAGCAGGCCGCCGAGGCGCGCGCCGCCGCGGAGAGGGCGGCGGCCGAGAAGGCGGCCGCCGAGCGCGCGGCGGAGGAGAAGGCCGCAGAGGAGAAGGCCGCTCAGGAGCGCGCCGCGCGCACCGCCGCCGCGGCCGCACTGGTCGCCCCGCCGCCCCCGGCCCGCCCGGCGGCCCCGGTGGCGCCGCAGCAGCCGGCCGCCGTCAAGCCCGGGACGCCCCAGGCGCCGCGCAAGCCGCGCCCCACGCCGAAGGCCGACGAGGCCCCACCTGCACCGGGGGACCTGATCTGCGGGAGCTGCGGGGCGGGCAACGCGCCCACCCGCAAGTTCTGCCGCCGCTGCGGCACGAGCCTCGCCGACGCACCCGTCGCGCAGCGCCGGTCGTGGTGGAGCCGGCTGTGGCGCCCCGACCCGAAGGCTGCGCGCGCAGCGGGCTACCGGCCGCCGCGCCGGCGCCGCTTCCCGACGCGGCCCGTCGTGGCGATCGTCGTCATCGGCGCGATCGTCGCCGCCGTCCTGGCGTTCCGGCCCGAGATCGAGCGGGCGCGCATCTCGGTCCTCGACCGGATCCAGGGCAACACCGCCGTCAACCCGACGCAGATCGCCGCGTCGAGCGAGCTCCCCGAACGGCCCGCCAGGCAGATCCGCGACGGCGCGACCAACCTGCCGTGGTCGCCCGCGGCCCCCGGCGACGGGGTGGGGCAGTTCGTCGACATGGCGTTCGCGCAGCCCTTCCGGCTCACGCGCGTGCTCGTCATCCCGGGGTCGTCGGACGTCGAGAAGGACTACCTCGCCGGGTCGAGCCCGCGCGTCCTCACGCTCACCGCCACGACGTCGGCGGGCACCCAGCAGACCGTCGAGCTGCCGCTCGCCGACCGCGTCGGCCTACAGAGCGTCGCGACCGCGATCGACGACGTCGTGGCGGTCCGCCTGACGATCAGCTCCACGTACCGCGCGACGCCCGAGACGCACGTGGCGATCGCGGAGGTGGAGTTCCGCGGCCGCTCGTGACGCCGGACCCCGCCGCGACCGGCACCGGGGGCGGCAGCGCGTCACCGACGGCGAGCCCGAGCGTGTCGAGCATCGCGCGGTAGCCCTGCGTCGCGCGGTGCGCCGCAGCCGCGTCCCCGGCGGCCGTGAACGCGGTCACGAGCACGCGCCACGCGTGGTCCCGGCACTCGTCGAGCCGGATGGCCCGGGTCGCGGCGACGACGGCGCGGTCGAAGCGGCCCCGCTCCATCTCCAGCTCGGCGAGCTCGACGGCGGCGTCGGCGGCCGTCAGCCGCAGCCGCTCCCGCTCGGCGACCACCCAGTCGGCGGGCCCGTCCTCGGGCAGCAGGTCGCCGGTGTAGAGGTCGACGGCCCGGGCGAGCTCGGCGCGCGCACCCGTGTCGTCGCCCGCGGCCCGCAGCCGCCGGGCCTCGCGCACCGCACGGTCGAGCTGGGCGACGTCGCTCGTCGACCCGGGGCGCAGCACGAGCGTGTACGTCTCGCCGTCGCGCACGACGAGGCGGCTGCTGCGCGTCGGGACGCCCGGCTCGAGCGCACGCCGGACCGCCGACAGGCTCACGTGCAGGTTGTGCAGCGCCGCGCGCGGGTCGAGGTCGCCCCACAGCGCCTCGGCGAGCTGCTCGCGGTGCACGGGCCGTCCGGCGTGCACCGCGAGCACCCGCAGCGCGGCACGGGCCCGCGGGCGGACGCCCGTCAGGTCCGCGTCGACCCCGTCGACCCGCAGCCGGAACTCCCCCAGGCAGCGGACGTCGACGAGCGGCACGCCGCCCCAGACCGGGTCGTCGACCGCGCGCGGACGCCGCACCGGGGAGCCGGGCGTGGCCGCGTCGAGCACCGCCCAGGGCCGCACGTCGACGCCGTGCTCGTCGGCGGTCGCGGCGGCGAGCGCGCGCAGCTCGGCGCCGCCGTCGGTGTCGGTCGCCGCGAGCGCGGCGTACGCGTAGGCGAGCGCGCCCGGTGATCCCGCCGTGCGGGCGACGGCCTCCGCGGTCCGGGCGTCCTGGCGCGCCTCGGGGAGCTGCTGTGCCGCGGACGCGAGCGCACGGCACGCGGTCGTCCACGCCGCCGGGACCGCCGCGTCGAGGTCGCGCCACCGCCGGTCGAGGTCGTCCCAGACGTCGGGCTCGGGCGACCCCGCGGCCAGCGCCGCGAGGGCCGACCACGTCAGGACCAGTGCCGCACCCCACGGGTCCCCCGACCGTTCCGACCGGGCGGCGATCGCCGCCGCCTCCGCCCTCGCCGTGCGCGTGCCGTCCGCGCCGACCACCAGGCCGTGCGCGAGCCGGGCGAGCCACGGCAGGTCGTGCGCCCGCGCCGCGGTGTGCACGCGGTCGAGCGTCGTGAGGGTCCGCCCGGAAGCTCCGGGCGTGAGGACCGCGTCGGCGAGCGCGGCCGCCAGGGCCAGCGCCGGTGGCGCGTCGGGGTCGGCGGCCGCCCGGCGCAGCGCGTCGCGACCGGACCGGTGCGCGCCCGCGAGCACGAGGGACAGCCCCTCCGCGAGCGCGCGGTCCACGCCGGTGAGCAGCGCGGCGCCCTGCGCAGCCGCCGCGGGGTCCCGCCGGGTCGCCGCCCGGACGACGGACGCCCACGTGCCCGCGGCGGTGGACGTCCAGTCGGCGTCGTGCACGTGCACCGACGGGGTGGGTGCGGCGTCGTCGCGCGCCACGAGCACGGCCCGTTGCCGCCACGTGGCGGTCGCCGCGGGGCCGAGGTGCGCGGCGTGCGCGCTCCGCAGGTGGCGGTGCAGCACGCGGGGCAGGCGGTAGCGGACGCCGTCGTCGGTGCGCGCGAGCGACCAGCGCCGGTCCAGGGTGCGCAGCACGTCCGCCGCACCGTCGGCCGCCGGGTCCGGGTCACCGACGAGGTCGGCGACCCGTCGGGCCGTGAGCTCGTCGAAGGCCGACCCCCAGTGCAGGACGTCGAGGTGCGCGCGGTCGAGCGGGGCGAGCACCTCGTCGACCAGGTAGTCGCGCACGTACCCGGTGTCGGTGTCGAGGCTGCGCACCGCGCGCCTCCGGTCCGCGGGCAGCAGCCCCGACGTCGACCGGTGGAACAGGTGCACGGCCGCGGCCCAGCCCTCGGTCTCGTCGGTCAGCAGCTCCACGTCGTCGGGCGCCAGCGGGTGCCCGTACACGTCGCGGAACAGCCGGTCGACCTCCCACACGCGCAGCCGCAGGTCGTCGGCGTCGAGCACCACCGGCGGCGGGAACTCCGAGCGCGCGAGGCTGAACGTGGGCCGCCGCACGGTCCCGATGAGCACGTGCACGTCGGGCGACGACGACAGCAGCAGCCGCTCGAGGTCGTCCTCGACGCGCCCGACGAGCAGCTCGTGCGCGTCGTCGAGCACCAGCAGCGTCGGCGCGTGCCGCGCGAGGACGGCCCGCCCGACCTCGTCCGGGGCCAGGACGTCGGTGTGCGCACCCGACCGCACCGCGACGCCCGCGGGTGTGCACCGCCCCCAGACGACGGGCAGCCGGCTCGTGCGCGCCCACTGCCGCATGACGGTCGTCTTGCCCGAGCCGCGCGGCCCCACCACCAGGCCGCACCGCGTCGTCAGGACGTCGTCCAGCCGGTGCATCAGCGCACGCCTGACCACGCCTCGACCGGCGGCCGGGACGCTCGCGCCCACCGCCGGGTCGGCGACGGCATCGCGCCCTCGCGACATCGAGCCCCCCGGACCCCCTGGGTGCCGGGCAGCCCCCGTCGCCGGCACCTCTTCGGCGATCCTCGCAAAGTCACGGGCCCCACGACAGGGCGATACCGGGCGAAATACTGCGATACGGGATGTGGCGACGGCCGGACGACGACCGGTCGCCGCGAGGTTCGACGGATGCCCTGGGCTTCGACCGTGCCGCCTGGCACGTCGACCAGACCGTCGGTGAGATCACGTTCACCCCGCCAGGGCTCCGGGTCACCGCGCCCGTGCACGTCGTCGGCTCCTACGACCCGACGGACGGCACCTGGCTGTGCGGCTGGGACCACCCGTCGGTGCCCGAGCCCCTCGCGGGCGCCGGCAGCACTCAGGACACGTGACCCCGTAGCAGGCGTCGCCAGTAGATCTGCGGCTCGAGGTAGCGGTCGAAGACCAGGAGGCTGCGCCGCGGCCGGGCCAGGTCCGGGACGCGCACGGTGGGCTCGGGCCGGCCGCCACGGTCGAACTCGGCGAGCAGCAGGCGGCTGCGTGACGTCGTGACCGGGCCGACGGAGTACCCGTCGTAGTGGCGCATCGTGGCACCCGTGCGACGTGCGGCGATGTTGTGCGCGACGACGGGGACCTGCTTGCGCAGGGCGCCGCCCGACGGGAGGGCGTCGACCTCGGCGGCGTCGCCGAGACCCCACACGTGCGGGTGGTCGCGGTGCTGCAGGGTCTGCGGGTCGACGGCGAGGAAGCCGTCGCTCGCGGGCGACGTGAGACCGCTGGACGCCAGCCACTGCGGCGCGCGGTGCGGCGGGGCGACGTACAGCGCGTCGTACGCGAGCTCGTCGGGACCCTGCGGGGTCCGCAGCCGGAGCCGCCGTGCCGGGCCGTCGACGTGCTCGACCGCGGTCGACGTCCGGACGCGCACGCCGTACTCCTCGGCGGCCGCCCGCAGCTCGCGGTCGGACTCCGGCAGGTCGACCAGCCGGTCGCCCTCGAGCAGCAGCTCGATCGTGATCGCGTCGAGCACACCCGTCCGTCGCCAGTGGTCGGCGGCGAGGAACAGCGGCTTGAGCCCGACGGGGGCGCACGGGACGTGCCGGTCGCTGATCGCGAACACCGCCGTCCCGGACGTGAGGGACGACAGGAGGTCCCAGGTCGCCGGGGCGTGCTCCGGCAGGTAGCTCGTCGACGCCGACCCGGCGCGCACGGCGTCCTGCGCACCCGGCACCGCGTCCCAGTCCACCTGCGACCCGGGGCAGACCGCGAGGTCGGTGTACGTGAGCTCGCCGCCGCTCGCCAGCCGCACGGCGGACCGCGCGGGGTCGACCGCGGTGACCGCGTCCTGGTACCACCGCACCCCCGGCGGCATCGCCTCGGCCTGCGGCCGGCGCAGGTCGTCGAGGGTCGCCATGCCGCCCGCGACGTACGACAGGAGCGGCCGGTACTCGTGGACGTCCTTGGGCTCGACGACGGCGACGTCGCGGCACCCGTCGCGGCGCAGCTTCGCCGCGAGCGAGATGCCGGCGTTGCCGCCGCCGATCACGAGGACGTCGTGGTGATGGGGACCGGTCACGATCGGGACCACGCTCCGTGTGCGTCGGGGACGCGTCACGCTACGTCCGGACGGCCGCGACCGCGCGTCGGGGACCGTCCCTACGCGGGCACGGGCGCCGGACGGGCGGCGTCGTCGTCCGCGGGGGCGTCGTGCCAGCGGGCGCGACCGACGAGCGTGCGCGTCGCGGGCAGCCGCGCGAACGCCAGGAAGATCCCGTACCCCACCGCGCCCCCGAGGGCGTTGCACACCAGGTCGTGCACGTCGGCGACGTGACCTCCGCCGAGGAGGTGGGCGGTGACGCCCTGCGTGGCCTCGATCGCCAGGCTGACGCCGGCCGTGACCGCCACGGCCCGCCACCACGTCGCCCGGGCCACGAGCAGCGGCACGAGGAACCCGAGCGGCACGAACACCGCGACGTTCATGACCGCGTCGGCGACCTCGTACGGCGTCCACGGCGCGAGCAGGACGTGGTCGCTCCACGGACCGCTGCTCACGGGCTTGTCGAGGTAGATCGGGAAGACCGTGTGCGCGACGACGCCGGCGGCGTAGACGCAGAGCACGACCGCGACGGCGGCGCGCGGGACGGAGAACCGGCCGCGGCGGGCCAGCGACCACAGCAGCACCGCGAGGACCGCGACGGCGAGGGGGACGACGACCGGGAGGACGGGGACCTGACGAAACACGCGTGACCTGTTCTGTGCGACGACGCTCCGGCACGTCGACGCGTCGACGGCACGGCGCCACGGTGCCAGCCGTGGCCTCGCAGGTCATCAGCCCGTGGTCGGACGGCGGGTCTGCCGGGGGCATGTCCGCGGACGGACGGGGTGCCGGTGGCGTGCCGAGAGGGGGGTGGCACGCCACCGGCGCTCGGGCGGTCCGCGGTTGACGCGACCGTCGGCCCACCCGCCCGGACCCGGCGGACGCGCCGTCGGGTCCTCTGCGAATCTAGCGATCCGGACATCTCCTGCCCAGGGGTGCCCCGCCCCCGGGCGTGCTCATGTCGCTGCCCGCTCCGCCGCTGCGGCGGCCCGCTCCGTCAGGAGCCGACGCTCGCGCGGCGTCGGCGCGATCGTCGCGGCGTGCTCGAGCTCGACGGCGGCCTCGTCGTACCGGCCGAGCCGCGTGAGCACCTCGGCGCGCACGGCACCGAGCAGGTGGTAGAGCGCGAGGCGCGGGTCGTCGCGGATCGCGTCGACGGCCGCGAGCGCCGCCTCGGGACCGTCGGCGTGCAGCACCGCGACGGCCCGGTTGAGGTCGACCACCGGCGACGGGGCGAGCTGCGCGAGCGCGTCGTACAGCGCGACGACGGCCTCCCAGTCGGTGTCCTCGAACCGGGCGGCGCGGCTGTGGCACGCGGCGATCGCCGCCTGGAGCGTGTACGGGCCGAGCGGCCGGCCGAGCGTCGTCGCCCGGTCGAGCGCCGCGAGCCCGTGCATGACGAGCGTGCGGTCCCACCGGTTGCGGTCCTGGTCCGCGAGCAGCACCGGCTCGTCGGACGCGTCGGTGCGCGCGTCGAACCGCGACGCCTGCAGCTCCATGAGCGCGACGAGCCCGTGCACCTCGGGCTCGCGCGGCAGCAGGCCGGTGAGCGCACGCCCCAGGCGCATCGCCTCCGCCGCGAGGTCGCGCCGCACCCACGCGTCGCCGCTGGTCGCGGAGTGCCCCTCCGTGAACACGAGGTAGACGACCTCCAGCACCGACGCGAGCCGCGCGGGCAGCTCGTCGGCCTGCGGCACCTCGAACGGCACCTGCGCCTCGGCGAGCGTGCGCTTCGCGCGGGAGATCCGCTGCCCGATCGTCGGCGACGGGACCAGGAACGCGCGCGCGACCTCGTCCGTCGTCAGGCCGCAGAACAGCCGGAGCGTGAGCGCGACGCGCGACTCGCGCGGCAGGACCGGGTGGCACGTGAGGAAGACGAGCGCGAGCAGGTCGTCCTCGACCGGCCGGTCGACGACCGCGTCGGCGGGGGGCTCGTGCCGCCCGTCCGCCGCCGCGAGCGCGTACTTCACGTCCCGCGTCTGCTCCCGCCGGATCGTGTCGACCGCCCGGCGCCGGGCCGCCGTCATCAGCCAGGCGCCCGGCCGGTCCGGGACGCCGTCGCGCGGCCACTGCTCGAGCGCCTGGACGAACGCGTCCTGCGCGAGCTCCTCCGCGAGCCCGACGTCCCGGACCAGCCGGGTGAGCGCGGCGACGAGCCGCGGTGACTCGATCCGCCAGACGGCCTCGACCGTGCGTCGCGGGTCGGTCATCGTCGCGTCCCGTCGCCTCGCCGCCGGGCGTCAGCCGTGCTGCGCCTTGATCTGCTCGGCGAGCTTCTCCTCCGCCGCCGCGACCTCGGGCGTGTACGCGTCGCCGAAGTCCTCGATCGACGCGATCGGCCGGATCTCGAGGACCGCGCGCGGCCCGGACTGGTTCGCGGGGCAGCGCTTGGCCCACTCGACGGCCTCCTCGAGCGAGGACACCTCCCAGATCCAGTAGCCCGCGATCAGCTCCTTCGCCTCGACGAACGGGCCGTCGACGACCGACGTCGTGCCGCCCTCGAACACGACGCGAGCCCCGCGCGCGCTCGGCAGCAGACCCTCGCCGCCGAGCATGATCCCCGCCTGGACCAGCTCGTCGTTGTAACGGCCCATCTGCTCGAACATCTCGGTGGTCGGCTCGATCTTGTCCTCGTCGGCGCCCGCACCCTCGATCATCACCAGGACCTTCATGACCGTCTCCTCCTCGTGGTGGTCCGCCCCGACGGTAGTGCCGGGGCGCCTCTCACTCCCCTCGTCGAACGGCCCCACCGTTCTTCGACACGCCTTCCCGACGAGTTTCCGGACGTGTCTGCCGCCACGGCACGGCACCGAGGAGGGCGCCGGCGGCGAGGCCGAGTCCGTGGCCGTCGAGCGCGACGGTGAGCGCGACGGCGACGACGCCCGCGAGCGCGGCGGCGGCCGGGAGCGCGACGCGGCCGCCGCGGTGGCGGAGGTCGGCGACGAGCAGCGCGACGACGACGCTCGCGACAGGCCCCGCCACGAGGTAGCCGGGGCCGAGGCCTGTGAGCAGGACGTACGGGACCCAGAACGTCGCGTAGACGAACGGCAGGAGCGGAGGCGTCGCGCGCTCGCGCCACGCGCGGACCAGCAGGAAGCCCACCAGGCCGCCGACGGCGTCGGACGTGCCCGCCTCGACGAGCGAGGGGTCCGCGACGGTGAGCACGACTGCCGCGACGAGCCCGCCGCCGAGCCACCACCCGGTCCCCCACCGGCGCTCGACGGCCCACCCGACGAGCGCGAGGCCCGCGAGGTTGAACGCGTACTGGCCCCACCACGACTGCACGAGCATCGACGACCCGAGGCGCCACCACTCACCGTCCGCGACGAGCGCCGGGTCGCGGGCCAGCGCGTCGTGCACCGCCGGCACGAGCAGCCCGACGACGCCGAGCACCGCCACGACGACGACGGCGACGACGGTCGCCCACGGCCGTCGTGACCCCCACGCCCGCCGCGACGGCGGCACCGTGCCGGGTGGAGCCGGCGGGTCCGACGGCGGCGGTGGGCCCGGTCGATCGGGAGGTTCCGACGGCGGCGGCGTCACAACCGGGGGACGCCGCGGCGGATGCGGTCGGTGAGCGCCTCGTACGTCGACCCCGGGCCCTCCCAGCGCGACTCGACGAACCACGTGGCGCCGGCCTCCGCGAGCGCGGCGGCGTGGTCGTGCGCCTCCGCCGGGTCCTCGGGCAGCACACCCTGCAGGACGATCTCGAACGGGCCGGCGTCGGGCGCGCGGTGCTCGCGCACCCACGCGGCGATCTCGGCGACGTGCTCCGGGCCGAGGTGCTCCATCGCGCGGTCGCCACGCAGCTGCGGCACCACGCCGTCGTAGCGGACCGCGCGCCCCATCGACCGGTCGCTCGGGAACGCCCCGACGACCCAGATCGGCACGCGCGGCCGCTGGACCGGGCGGGTGCTGATGCGCAGGTCCTCGACCTTGTGGTGGTGGCCCTCGTAGGAGAACGTCTCGCCGCGGAACGCGAGGTCGAGGATCGCGAGGTGGTCGTCGAGCAGCTCGGCGCGCTCGCGCGTGCTCGTGAGCTCACCGGACACGCCGACGAACCCGCGGTCGATCGGCACGCCCAGCCCCGCGGGGATGACGAGCCGCCCGTGCGACAGGTGGTCGACGGTCACGGCCTGGCGCGCGACGACCCACGGCCGCCGACGCGGCAGCGCGAACACGAGCGCGCCGAGCGTGATCCGCTGCGTCCGGACCGCCGCAGCCGCGAGCACCGCCCACGGGTCCCACACGTCGTCGTCGAGCCCGAGGTCGATCGCGTCCCAGGTGAAGAACCCGTCCCAGCCGGACTCCTCGGCGTCGACCGCCATCCCGAGCACCTGCTCCGTCGTGCCGAACGTGCCGACGATGCCGAACTTCATCGTTTCCCCTGTCGTCGCAGCCGATGCCGGCGACGCTAGCGACGACCTCCGACATCCCCCGGCCGCCGGGTGCCGCACGAAAGGCCTTGGGGATGTCGGTGGTCCGTCGCAGGATGGCCGCGTGACCGACGACGCCCACGCACCGGCGAGCCCGGCCGGTCCGGCACCGTCCGAGCCGTCCGACCCGGCGGCTGAACGGTTGCCCGACGACGACGCCCAGCCCGACCGCCCGGGGTGGGTGCGCGACACGGTCGTGTTCCTGTCGGGCCAGACGGTGTCGCTGTTCGGCTCGATGCTCGTGCAGTACGCGGTCCTGTGGCACCTGACGCTCGAGACCCGTTCCGGCGCGGTCCTGGCGCTGTCGTCGGTGTTCGGCTTCCTCCCGCAGGCCGTCGTCTCGATCTTCGGCGGCGTCTGGGCGGACCGGCACAACCGCAAGCTGCTCGTCGTGGGCGCCGACGCGACGATCGCGGTCACGACGCTCGCGCTCGCGCTGCTCATGCTGTCCGGCCACGACGACCTGTGGCTGATCTACGCGGCTCTCGCGATCCGCTCGGCGGGCGCCGGCGTGCAGACCCCGGCGGTCGCGGCCCTCGTCCCGCAGATCGTCCCGACCCGCCACCTCATGCGCGTCAACGGCATCAACGCCACGATCCAGTCCGCGATGATGCTCGTCGCCCCGGCCGCTGCGGCCGCGGTGTACGCGAGCGCGGACATCGTCGCGGTGTTCTTCGTCGACGTCGTCACCGCGGTGCTCGGCATCGGGATGCTGCTGCTCGTGCCCGTCGCGACGATCGTCCGGACGCACGGCGAGGACGGTCCGACGAGCTACTTCGGTGACCTCGTCGGAGGCGTGCGCTACGTCGCGGGGCACGCGTTCGTCCGCTGGGTGCTCGTGCTGTTCGCGGTCGTGTTCGTGCTGATCGTCGCGCCGTCCTACCTGACGCCGCTCATGGTCGCGCGCACGTTCGGCCCCGAGGTCTGGAAGCTCACCGCGAACGAGCTCGCGTTCAGCGTCGGGATGCTGCTCGGCGGCGGCGCCGTCGCGGCGTGGGCCGCGAACCGCAGCCGCGTGGGCCTCATCGTCGGGTCGACGCTCGCGTTCGGCGGCATCTCGATCGGGCTCGGCGTCTCGACGAACCTCTGGGTGTTCCTCGGGTTCATGTTCCTGCTCGGCCTCGCGGTGCCGTTCTTCTCGACGCCGTCGACGACCGTCCTGCAGGAGACGGTCGAGCCCGAGATGCAGGGACGGGTCTTCGGGTTCGTCGGCATCGTCATGGCGGTCGCGATGCCGCTCGGCATGGCCGTCTTCGGGCCGCTCGCGGACGTGGTGAGCGTCGAGCTGCTGCTCGTGCTGGCGGGCGCGGCGCTGTTCGTCGTCGTGGGCGTCGCGCTCGCGCTCCCGTCGGGCCGGCGGGCCGTCGAGGAGGCGCGACGTCAGGCCGCCGGGACGCCGGAGGACGCCGCGACGACGGACGCGGTGTCGACCGACGCCTGAGCACCGCCCGCCACCGTCACCGTCGACGCGAGGCCCGGTCGGCCCGCACGGCGCGCCGGCGTCAGGCGAGCCGTGCGACCGGCTGGCGCAGGATCGTGCGCAGCTTCTCGGGGGCCGTCCGGCGGGCGTCGCCGAGGTAGATCTCGTGGTGCTTGCCCGTCAGACGCAGGCCGTGCGCGGGCACGAACTCGTGGTGCAGCGCGTCGAGCACGGGCCCCTCGGCGTCGTACGGGCCGACGTGCAGGGTCTGGACGCACAGCCCCTCGTCGAGCCGCTCGAGCCGGACGTCGTCGAGCCGCGGCGCACCGCCCTTGCGCGCGACGGTCGCCCGCGCGGTCTCGACGTGCTCGGCGGTGAGCCAGTCCGGCGTGAGGATCAGCAGCGTCCAGTCCCAGCGGGACTTGTCGCGCGCGCCGGTGAAGGACTCCATGTCGTCGGACCACCACAGGCCCTCGAGCGGCATGACGGTGTAGTCGCGGCCCAGCTCGTTCTTGCTGAGGAACTTCAGCGCGTACGCGAGCGGGAAGAGCGACGACACCGACGCGCTGTACTCGGGGGCGTTGTTCGGGTCGCCGTGGCCGTCGACCGCGAGGTACGTCAGCGGTGAGACCTCGACGACGTCGAACCGCCCGCGCCGCGCGGTGTACGTGGGGATCTCCCTCTTGAGGTCGACCTTCTCGACCGTAGGCCCGTCGCCCATCCGCCCTCCCGCGCGCGCCTCGCCTCCGTCGCCGTCCGCGCAGCATCGTGCCAGGCCCACGCGGCGGGACGTCAGGGCGCACCACCACCGGGATGCGGGACCCGTCGCGCTGCCGCAGGCTGAGGCCCCGCCCGCTGCGCCCCTCCCGGAGGTCCCGTGCCGACTGCCCTGCCGCCCGTCCGCGGTGTCGCCCTCGACGACGCCGTCACGCAGGTGCTCGGACCGGACGCGACGCTGCGCGACGCGCAGGCCGACGCGCTGCGCGGGCTCGCCGAGCGCGACACGCTGCTCGTGGCGCGGACCGGCGCGGGCAAGTCCGCGGTGTACGCGATCGCGACGCTCGTGGCGGCGCGTCTCACGCTCGTCGTCTCCCCGCTGGTCGCGCTCCAGCGGGACCAGGCGCAGTCGCTGCGCGAGGTCGGCCTGCGGGCCGCGACGGTGAGCTCGGCCGTGTCGCGCGCCCGTCAGACGCAGGCGCTCGACGACGCCGCGCACGGCCGGCTCGACGTCCTGCTGCTCGCACCCGAGCAGCTGCACCGCGGGCCGGTGGTCGAGGCGCTGCGCGACGCCGACGTGGGTCTGGTCGTCGTCGACGAGGCCCACTGCGTGAGCGAGTGGGGGCACGACTTCCGGCCCGACTACCTGCACGTGGCGTCGGCCGTGCGCGCGCTGGGCGGCCCGCGGGTGCTCGCCATGACGGCGACCGCGTCGGCGCACGCGCGCGAGGAGATCGTCGAGCGGCTGGCGCTGACCGACCCGCGCGTGCTCGTGCACGACGCCGACCGCCCCAACATCTGGCTCGGCGCGACGCCCGCGTCGACCCCGGCCGACCGCGACGCGCGCGTCGTCGAGGAGGTCCTGCGCACCGAGGGGGCGGTCGTCGTCTACGCCCGCACGCGCGCCCACACGACGGAGCTCGCCGGGCTGCTCGACCGCGCCGGACGACCCGCGCTCGTCTACCACGCCGGGCTCGCGGCGAAGGAGCGGGCGCGTGTGCAGGACACGTTCCTGAGCGGCCGGCACGACACGGTCGTCGCGACGAGCGCGTTCGGCATGGGCGTCGACCGGGCGGACGTGCGGGCCGTCGTGCACGCGGGTCCGCCGCCGTCGCTCGACGCGTACTACCAGGAGGTGGGCCGCGCCGGACGCGACGAGGAGCACGCGCGGGCGGTCGTCGTGCACCGGCCCGACGACACCGCGCTCAACCGGTTCCTGCGCAGCGGCGGCGGCGCCAAGCCCGGCACGCTGCGCGCGGTGCTCGCCGCGACCTCCGACGGCCCGGCGGACCGGTCCACCGTCGCCGAGCGGTCGGGCCTCGGCGCCCGCACGGTGTCCCGCGCGCTCGCCGAGCTCGCCGCGGCCGGAGCGGTGCGTGACGACGACGGGCTCTGGACCGCGACGGGCACGTCCGCCGCCGAGGCCGTCGCCGCGGTCACCGGGGCCCGCGAGCGCCGCGCGACCCTCGACGCGTCGCGTGTCGAGCTCGTCCGGACGTACACCGACACGACCGACTGCCGTCGGCGCCTGCTGCTCGAGCTGCTGGGCGAGGTGCGTCCCGACCCGTGCGGCGCGTGCGACTCGTGCGACCGGGGCACGAGCGCACCGGCCCGCTCGACGGGCGTCCGTCCCGGCCAGGCGGTGCGCCACGAGCGGTTCGGCGACGGGACCGTCTCGGTCGTCGAGGCCGACCGGCTGACGGTCCTGTTCGAGGAGCACGGGTACGTGACGCTCGACGCGGCCGTGGCCCTCGACTCGGAGCTGCTGACCGTCCGCTGACGCGGGCGTCGGCCTGCCGCACGGTCGACGGCCCGGCACGCTCGCCACGTCCGACACCGATACCGGTGTCGGTCGTCTGACCTGCGTCGCGACCCCTCTTCCGCGACGCCCGCCCCCCGGGTCATGATCGGCACGGGTGCCCGGTTCGTCCGGTGCGGCCCGCGGCACGTCCCGTCACACCGCAACGACGCTCCACGTTCCTGCACCGAACGCCCGAGAAGAGGACGGACCATGACGACACCCGACACCGTCGTGCTCGTGCACGGCCTGTGGATGACCCCGCGCTCGTGGGAGCACTGGGTCCCGTACTACGAGGCGAAGGGCTACCGGGTGCTCACCCCCGGCTACCCGGGCTTCGAGATCGAGGTCGAGGGCCTGCGGGAGAACCCCGAGGTCATCGCGCGGCTCACCGTGCCGGAGGTCGTCGACCACCTGGCCGCCGTGATCGACGGCCTGGACGCGCCGCCCATCATCATCGGTCACTCCTTCGGCGGGACGCTCACGCAGCTCCTGCTCGCGCGCGGCCTGGGCGCGGCCGGCGTCGCCGTCGACTCCGCACCGACGGAGGGCGTCCGCGTGACGCCGCCGTCGCAGCTGAAGTCGCTCAGCCCCGCGTTCACGAGCCTGCACAAGCGGCACGAGGCCGTCGCGTTCAGCCCGGAGCAGTTCCACTACGCGTTCGCGAACACCCTCAGCCGCGAGGAGTCCGACAAGGCGTACGAGCGGTACGCGATCGCGGCGCCCGGCGCGTGGATCTGGGCGTACGGGCTCATCGCGAACTACAAGCCCGGCCACCAGGAGACGTGGGTCGACTACAGCAAGGACCGTGCGCCGCTGCTGTTCATCGCGGGCGGCAAGGACCACATCATGCCCGCGTCCGTGAACCGCTCGAACGCCAAGCACTACGACAGGTCCCCGGCGGTGACCGAGCTCTTCGAGTTCCCCGACCGCGACCACTGGACGTGCGCGGCCCCCGGCTGGGAGGCCGTCGCCGACAAGGCGCTCGACTGGGCCGTCGCGCACGCCCGCGCCCGCGCCGACGCCTGAACCGCCCCCGCCCGGACGCTGCCCGGGGGTAGCGTCCGGGCATGGCGCGCGACGGAGGGCTCCGGCCCGTCGAGCTCGAGGAGCACGACGGCGATCCCGGCCCGCGCCCGGCGCCACTGCGGGACGACGACGACGCGGGTCCCGGTGCCACCGGGGGATGGCGCGCCCACCACGGCGCCCGGCGCGGGGCCCTCGTGGTCGGCGCGGCCGTCGCGGCGGCGGTCCTCGTACTGGGCGGCGTGCAGGTCGTGCTGGACCGGCGGGCGGCGGCCGCCGACGCGCGGATCGCCGCGCTGCCGGGGGCGAGCGCGGACGTCGGCACCGCGCTCACAGCGCTCTGGGAGCTCCCGCGTGACCTGCTGTGGTACCCGCTGCTGACCCAGGGCACGGCCGGGATCGGCCCGGCGATGCTGGACGACGGGGCGCACGCGGTCGTCGCGCGCGACCTGCGCACCGGCCGGGTGGCGTGGTCGGTGCCGATCGGTCCGCCGGTCGAGGTGCCCGAAGGCGGCTGGACGGGCTCGATCACCTGCGCACCGCCGGCGGCGGGCCTCGCGGACCCGAACCACGTGCCGGACGTCCTCGTGTGCCACACGTCCGACGTGCGGGCCGACACGCTCGACACGCCCGATGCGCCGGGCACGGCGCCGGCGCCGGCGGCGTGGTCCCGCGTGGTCGCGGTGGACCTGCGCACCCACACCGTCCGCTCGTCCGTCGACGTCCCCCGCACCCCGTCCGCCGCGGTGCTCGGCGACGTCGTCACCCTCGGTCTGCTCGACGACGAGCGGCACGTCGAGGTCGTGGCGGTCGACACGGCGACGGGCGCCGAGCGGTGGCGGTACCGCGACCCCGAGGCGCTGCCGGAGTACGCCGACGACGCGTCGTGGGTCTCCCTGAGCGCGGCCGGCGGGCACGTCGTCGTCCACGGCCCCGACGGCGAGGCGTACGCGCTCGACGCCGACGGCGCGCGCGTCGACGACCTCCGGGCGGACACGGGATGGATCGACGCGCGGTGGCTGGCGATCCCCGCCCGCGACGGCACCAAGCGCGTGCTGCGTCCGGGCGAGCCCGACCTCGTGGTGCGGGGCACCCTCGCGCCGCGCACGCTCGACGACGGCAGCGCGCCGGGTCTCGAGGTGTCGACCATCGGCTCGCGCGCGTGGGGCTGGGACGCGGCGACCGGTGCGCAGCGCTGGGAGAGCGACGTGGCGCTGTCGTCCCCGCTCGAGCAGACGGTCGCCGTCGTCGACGGACGCGTCCACACGACGGCCACGTCCGGTGTCAGGACGCTCGACGCGCGGACCGGCGAGCTGCTGTGGTCCTACGACGTCCCGGAGGGCGTCGTGCGCAGCGGCGTCATGTGCGACGGCCCGCACGTCACCTTCCTCACCAGCGCGGGCAGCGCCGAGGGTGACCTGGCGCTCGTCGTGCTCGACCGCCGCACCGGTGGGCTCGTCCGCAGGGTCCCGCTGCCCGCGGACGTGTCGTGGGCCTACCCGCTCGGACCGTACGTCCTCGGCGCGACCGATGAGCGCGCGGTGGTCCTCGGCTGAGCGGTCCCGCCGCCGGCGGCCGCCCCGCCTCGCGGAGGTACCCTCGCGCATGGCCCGTGGCGAGCGTCTCTCCTTCGTCGAGCTCGTCGAGGACGACGACCACGACGCCCGCACGCCCGACGCCACGACGCGGGGCACCGAGCCCACGCCCGTCCGGCGGTGGCGGCGTCCCGCGACGGTCGTCGGCGGCGTGGTCGCCGGCGTCGTGCTGGCCCTCGCCGTCGTGCAGGGCGTCTCGGACGCGCGGGCGCGCGGGGTCGACGCGCGGATCGCGGCGCTGCCCGGCGCGCTGGCGGACGTCGGCGAGACCCTCGAACCGCTGTGGATGCCGGGCGACGCGTGGTGGCCGACGGCGACCTCCGGCGGTGCTGCGTTCGGCACGGTCCTGGAGAGCGACGGGACGACGGCGCTCGTCGCGCGTGACGTGGACACCGGCGAGGAACGCTGGTCGGTGACCGTCGCGCCCGCGGTCCCCGGAGCGGCGCCCGTCGACGCGCGCTGCGTCCCGCCCGAGGGCGAGGGTGCGCCCGAGCCCGCGACGATGGTGTGCTTCGCGACCGACGGCCAGAGCGCCACCGGCTCGATCGACCCCGACGCAGCGTCGCGACCCGGCACGTGGTCGCGGCTGACGGTCGTGGACCTGCGCGACGGGACCGTGGTGGCGGCGCACGACCTCGAGGAGCCCGCGCTGCACGCGGCCGTGCTGCGGGACCTGACCGCGCTCCTGCGGGTCGACGCCCAGGGGTACGTCGAGGTCACCGCGGTCGACCCCGTGTCGGGCGAGGAGGCGTGGCGCTACCGCCACCCGACGGTGCTCCCCGGCGCGCGCGACGACCGCTGGTCGTACGTCGCGGAGTCGGCCGGGCACGCAGTCGTGCAGACGCCGCTCCAGGTGCTCGTCCTCGACCCGACCGGCCGGCTCCGCGAGGACCTGCGCGACGCCGAGACGTGGGCGGGCCCGTTCCTGCAGGCGTCGCGCGACGGGCGCACCCTCGTGGTCCGGGCGGGACGGCCCGACCTCGAGGTGCTCGGCGACTTCGCGGTGCGGCAGCTGGACGACGGCAGCCTTCCGGGGCTCGAGCTCTCGTCGACGGGCGGTCAGGTCCACGGGTGGGACGCGGGCACGGGCGAGCAGCGCTGGCAGGTCGAGCTCGACGCGGGCCAGATCTGGTCGGCGCTCGTCGTCGACGGGCGCGTGCACGTCGCGACCCGCACGGGTGTCGCGGCGCTCTCCGGCCGCACCGGCGAGGTGCTGTGGACGTACGACCTGGCGCCGGGCAGCACGACGTCGCAGCTGCTCACCGACGGGCCGCACGTGCTGGTCGAGCAGGTGGACCCGCGGGGCGTCGACGCGTCGGTGCTCGTCGTCCTGGACCGCCGGACGGGGGCGCACGTGCGCGACGTGAGCATGCCGACGGGGGTGCAGGGCGTCATCCCGTTCGGGCACCGGCTCCTGGCGTTCGCGTCGGAGCCGGTCGTCCTGGGCTGAGCCGCCGCACCGCCGCCGGGCGGTGCGGGCGCGACGTTAGGTGCCGCCGAGGAGACGTGCGGCACCGCGTCCGCCGACGAGCGGTGCCGGGAAGCGCGGCACGACGGACGTCCCCGCGAGCCACGCGCTCAGCCGGTGCGCCTCCGCCTCGATCGCGGCGGTCGCCTCCCGCCCGACGTCCTCCAGCGGGTACAGCTCGACCTGGCCGTCCTTCGCGACGGTCCACGCGCCGACGATCCGCCCGTCCACCCAGACCGCGGCGCCGCCGTTGCCGACCGCGTCGTACACCTGGGCCCGGTGCGGGCCGACGTACCAGTCGCGGTCGGTCCAGCCCATCGTCGTCGGGTCGAGCCACGGGAGCAGCGCGACCCACGGCTCGACCGGCCCGACCAGGTCCACGTCGTCGGGCAGCACCCACCCGGTCGTGCCACCGTCGAGCGCGACCTCGACGGCCCGCACGTCGGCGAGCGCGCGCCGCACGTCGCGCAGCGTCGAGCCGAGCCACCACCGCACGTCCGCCTCGGTGGCCGGTCCGAACCGGCCGAGCCACGCGCGCACGAGCGTCGCGCGGGCCTCGTGCTCGTCGAGGGGCTCGATCTCACCACCCAGCCAGTCGCGCGCGAGCACCCACGTCGGCCGCGACGCGGTCCACCGGCCGAGGTTGCCCGCGCGCACGACCGCCCCGGCGGCCTGGAGGCACGTGAGCACGCGCGACGCGATCGAGAAGGTGCCCGCCCACGGCTTGTCGCCGCCGTAGGCGACGCGCGCGTCGATCACCGCGAGCCGCTGCCGGAGCTGCGTGGACGTGAGCGGCTCCCCGCCCGCGAGCTCGGCGACCGTCGCAGCGACGGCCTCGTCGAACCACCGCTCGCCGTCGGTCGCGAGCCCTGCCGCCACGACGTCCTTGACCAGGCGACGACGCTCGGTCGCGGCGACCTTCGCGCTGCACGCGGCCTGCACGACGGGCAGCAGGTCGCGCGGGACGGCGAACAGCGTGCGGCGCATCGCGAGGTGCTTGACGAGCGTGCGGTCGGCGTAGAAGGCGCGGTCGAGGTCGTCGACGGTGAACCCGTCGGTGCGCGCCCACGCCGACAGGTACAGCCCGGCGGGGTCGGTCGCGTGCAGGCACACGACGCTCGCGGCGGCGTCCTCGACGGTGCGCCGGCGGTACGGGGCGGCGACGGCGTGGCGGCGGGCGAGCCGCGCACGCCGCTCGGCGGTGTCGAGGTGCTGCACGGCCCGATCGTGGCAGGTGCGGGCGTCGTCCGGGGGTCGCACGCCGCGCGCGGCTCGGTCCGGCTCGCGGCCGGGTGGCCGGTGCTCGAGGGTCGGTCGTCGCCCCCGCGGCCTTTCACCCCAGCCGCTGGTTGCACGGGGCGACTGGTCCGACGACGATCGTCGTGGGCGCCAAGGCGCGGACGCCCCCTCGTGCTCACTGGGGGGTGAGGGCGCGTGGCCGACCGGAACGCGCGCGTGCCTGCGCAGCAGGCTCTGCCGGCCGAGAGCGCCACCGCGCGCGACGGGCTCGACCCCCCGTCTCCCGTGATCGACGCCCTCGCGCTGGCCGGCGCGGGTGTCCTGCAGGCGACCCCGGACGGGCGCGTCGTCGGCGTCAACGCCGCGATGTCGTCGCTCGTCGGTGGTGCCCCGCTCGTCGGGCGCGAGCTGGCGCACCTCGTGACGGCGCGTCAGCGCGCGCGGGTGCGCGACGTCGTGGCGGCGCTCGCCGACGGGCGTCTCGACACGGCCGACCTGGCGCTCGAGCTGCGCGCACGGGACGGGACGCGGCCCGTGCGCGCGTCGGTCACCGTCGAGCGCGGCCCCGACTCCGCACCGCGGCACCTGCTGCTCGTCGCGCTCGACGACAGCGAGGCGCGTCGGACGGCGAGCGCGCAGGAGGCGCACGCACAGCGCGCCCGCGCCCTGGTGGCGGCGATGCCCGACGCGATCCTCGTGTGCGACGCGGGCGGGACGATCCGCGAGGCGAACCGGCAGGCGGAGGTCCTCTTCGGGTACGCGGCCGACGAGCTCGTCGGGCAGCCCGTCGAGCTCCTCGTCCCCGTCCCGCGCGCCCACGCGCACCGCTGGCTGCGGGACCGGTACGCCGCGGCGCCGCACGCGCAGCCCATGTCGACCGGCCCGGGGATCGCAGCGCGCACGAAGGACGGCTCGGAGGTGCCCGTCGAGGTCAGCCTCGCGGCCGTCGACCTGCCTGACGGGCCGGGCGTCGTGGCGTCGGTCCGGGACGTCACGGAGTCCCGGCGCGCCGTGGAGGACCTGCGCGCCTCGCACGACCTGATGGCGGGAATCCTCAGCGCGGCCACCGAGCAGGCGATCATCGCGACGGACCTCGACGGCAACGTCGAGGTCTACAGCGCGGGCGCCGAGCGGCTGCTGGGCTGGTCCGCAGCGGAGGTGCTCGGGACGCCCGCCGCACGCTTCGACAGCCCCGTCGCCGACCTGGGCGCGGACTGGGGCATGGACCCCGAGGTCCCGCCCGAGGTGCGTGTTCGGGAGCTCGTCGGCTCCGGTGTCGCGACGACGCGTCCGTGGATCTACCGGACCAGGTCCGGGGAGGACCGCGCCGTGCTCGTGTCGGTGACGGTGCGTCGCGGCCCGTCCGGACCTGCGGGCCTCATCATCGTCGCGACGGACCGCACGGCGTCGCTCGCGCGCGAGGCCGAGCTCGCGCGGAGCGAGGAGCGGTTCCGGCTCGCGTTCGACAACGCGCCCGTGGGTGTCGCGCTGCTCGACGCCAGGCCGGGCGCGGTCGGGCAGATCCTGCGCGTCAACCGCGCGCTGTGCGAGATCCTCGGGTTCGACGAGCCCGAGCTGCTGGGCACCGACCTCACGGCGCTCGTCCACCCCGAGTCGCTGCCCGAGCTCGTCGCGGCGCTCGGTCTGTTCGTGGACGGCACGGTGACGAGCGAGCGGCTCGAGCACCGGTACACGAGCGGCGACGGCGACGACGTGTGGGTGCAGATGAACCTCGCACTCGTCCCCGACGGCGACGGCGGCCCTGACTACCTCATCGGCCAGCTCGCCGACATCACCGAGCGCAAGCGCGCGGAGGCGGAGCTCACGCACAACGCGCTGCACGACTCGCTGACGAGCCTGCCGAACCGGGCGCTGCTGACCGAGCGCCTCGACCGGGCGCTCGTGCGCGCCGCGCGCGACGGGACCACGGTCGCGGTGCTCTACCTCGACATCGACAACTTCAAGGACGTCAACGACTCGCTCGGGCACGCGGCCGGCGACGAGCTGCTCGTCCACATCGCGCGGCGGCTCACCACGGTCATGCGCGACACCGACACCGCCGCACGGCTGGGCGGCGACGAGTTCGTCGTCGTCTGCGAGGACCTGACGAGCATGGACGACGTCGACGCGGTGACGCACCGCATCACGCAGGCCCTCGCGGTGCAGGTCCCGATCGCCGGCCGCACGGTCACGGTGTCGGCGAGCATCGGCATCGCGCACTCCACGACGGTGCACGACCGGTCCGACGACCTGCTGCGGGCGGCCGACATCGCGATGTACCGCGCCAAGGCCAACGGTCGCTCGCGCTACGAGTTCGCGGACGCCCCGACGCGGATCCGGGCGGTCCGGCAGCTCGAGCTCGAGGCGGACCTGCGCGCGGCGCTCGACGTGCAGAGCGTCCCGACGCTCGCTGCGCACGGCGAGCCGTCCGGCCGGGCCTCCGACCAGCTGCTGCTCGACTACCAGCCGTGCTTCGACGCGCGGTCGGGCGACCTCGTCGCGGTCGAGGCGCTGATCCGGTGGCAGCACCCGTCGCGCGGACGGCTGAACCCGGGCGACTTCCTCGACGTCGCCGAGGACCGCGACCTCATGGTGCCGCTCGGCCTGTGGGTGCTGCGGGCCGCGTGCACGCAGGCCGCCGCCTGGCACCGGACGTACGGGTCGCGGTGCCCCGAGCTCTGGGTCAACGTGTCGACCCGCCAGCTCGGGCGTCACGAGTTCGCCGCGCGGCTCGCCGACGTGCTCGCCGAGACGGGTCTGCCGCCCGAGAAGCTGTGCGTCGAGCTCACCGAGCGCCAGGCGCTCAGCAGCGCGCACTCGACCCTCTCGGACCTGCACGCGCTGCCCGGCCTGGGTGTCCGCCTCGCGATCGACGACTTCGGGACGGGGTACGCCGGGCTGGACTACCTGCGACGCCTGCCCGTGTCGTGCCTGAAGGTCGACGCGAGCTACGTCGCGTCGCTCGGCGTCGACAGCACCGGCACCGCGGTCGCCGCGGGCGTCGTGAACTTCGGGCGGGCGCTCGACCTGACGGTCGTGGCGGAGGGCGTCGAGACCGCGCAGCAGCGCGACATGATCGTCGACCTGGGGGCGGACGTGCTGCAGGGGTTCCTGCTGGCCCGCCCGGGCGGTCCGGAGGTCGTCGACCGGCTCCTGCGCGACCAGGTCTGCTCCGTGCCACCCGCGTCCTGACCGCCGCCGGTCACGGTGCTGACCCCCGCGCGACACGGGTCGCGTGACCCGGCCGATCGCGGTCGCGTGGCCGGACCAGACCCGCCGCGCCCGCCTCTCAGCCGACGAACACGCAGAACGGGTGGCCGGAGGGGTCGGCGTAGACGCGCAGCGGCTCGACGGGGTCGTCGGTGCGGTCGAAGAGCAGCCGGGCGCCGAGGGCGGTCGCGCGCTCGTGGGCGGCGTCGAGCGCGGCGACGTCGGGCACGCTCGTGTCGAGGTGGAGCTGCTGCGGGACGGTGTGGTCGGGCCACGTCGACGGCGGCAGGTGCTCGACCTTCTGGAACGCGAGCGGCACGCCGTCGTCGTTGCGGAGCACGAGCCAGTCGTCGCCGTTCGGGTCGGGCTCGCCGGGGGCGGGCGGCTCGTCGCCGTCGCGGTACCGCAGGCCGAACAGCTCGCGGTAGAACTCGGCGAGCCCGCGCGGGTCGGTGGTGTCGAGGACGACCTGGCGGATGACAGGGCGGGCGTCGGGCATCGGGGACCACCTCCGCGGGCCACACTGGTCCTGCGCCGCGGCGCCCGCCACCCGGCGGATGCTCAGCGCGATCCGCATGCGCCCGATTTACTTACTGACCAGTTGGTAATCCTTCGCTAGACTCCGACGGCGCTCGAATCGATTCGCCCGTCGGTTCGCGCCGCAGTCGCACCCGCTCGCCCTCGCCCGTCCCGCCCTGCACCGCCGCCGTGAGAGGACCCGTCCGTGCCGCACCCGTACCAGGACCCCGCGCTCCCCGTCGCCGAGCGCGTCGCCGACCTCGTCGGGCGGATGACCCTCCCCGAGAAGGTCGGCCAGATGATGCAGCTCGACGCGCGCGAGGACGTCCGCAGCCTCGTCGAGGACATGCACGTCGGCTCGATCCTGCACGCGTCGCCCGAGCACCTGCACGAGGCCGTCGAGCTCACGGCGCGCACCCGGCTCCAGATCCCGCTGCTCGTCGGCGAGGACTGCATCCACGGCCACTCGTTCTTCGAGGGCGCCACGATCTACCCGACGCAGCTCGGCATGGCTGCCTCGTGGGATCGCTCCCTCGCCGAGCGCGTCGCGCGCGCGACCGCCGTCGAGGTCGCCGCGACCGGCATCCACTGGACCTTCTCGCCCGTCCTGTGCATCACGCGGGACCTGCGGTGGGGCCGCGTCGACGAGACGTTCGGCGAGGACCCGTTCCTCATCGGCGAGCTCGCGTCGGCGATGGTCGCCGGGTACCAGGGCGCCGGCCTGCACGACCCGACCGCGATCCTGGCGACCGCCAAGCACTTCGCCGGGTACTCCGAGACGCAGGGCGGGCGCGACGCGTCCGAGGCCGACATCAGCCACCGCAAGCTCCGGTCCTGGTTCCTGCCGCCGTTCGAGCGCGTCGCCCGCGAGGGCTGCCGGACGTTCATGCTCGGCTACCAGTCGACCGACGGCGTGCCCGTCACCATCAACGACTGGCTGCTGTCCGACGTCCTGCGCGGCGAGTGGGGCTACACCGGCACGCTCATCACCGACTGGGACAACGTCGGCCGCATGGTCTGGGAGCAGCACATCCAGCCCGACCACGCGCACGCCGCCGCGGCCGCGGTCAACGCCGGCAACGACATGGTGATGACGACGCCGCAGTTCTTCGCGGGTGCCCAGGAGGCCGTCGCCGCCGGGATGCTCGACGAGTCCGCGATCGACGCCGCCGTCGCGCGCATCCTCACGCTCAAGTTCGAGCTCGGACTGTTCGAGGACCCGCGTCGTCCCGACGCCGCCCGGCAGGCCGAGGTCGTCGGGTCCGCCGAGCACACCGCGCTCAACGTCGAGGTCGCCCGGCGCTCGCTCGTGCTCCTGACCAACGACGGGACGCTGCCGCTCGCGGGGGGCCTGACCGCCGACGGCCACTCCGGGCGGGCGCTGCCCGGCGACCGGCCGCGACGCGTCGCCGTCGTCGGACCCAACGCGCACGACCCCGACACGACCCTCGGGGACTGGGCCGGCCGGTCCGGCCAGGCCGACTGGCTGCCCGACGGCCACCCGCGGCACCTGATCTCGACCGTCCTCGACGGCCTGCGCGACCACGTCCCCGCCGACTGGACCGTCACGCACGCGCGCGGCGCGGAGATCCTCACGCTCGAGCCCGACCCGGCCGGCGCGTTCTTCCCCGACGGCCAGCCGCGCCCGCCGGTGGTCGTGCCCGCCGACGTCGACGACGCGCTGATCGCCGAGGCCGTCGCTGCCGCGCAGGGCGCCGACTACGTCGTCGCCGTCGTGGGCGACCGCATCGAGCTCGTCGGCGAGGGCCGGTCCACCGCGACGCTCGACCTCATCGGCGGGCAGGTCGCGCTGCTCGACGCGCTCGAGGCCACCGGCACGCCGATGGTCGTGGTCGTCGTCGCGTCGAAGCCGCTCGTCCTGCCGCCGTCCGCCCACCGCGCCGCCGCGATCCTCTGGGCCGCGAACCCCGGCATGCGCGGCGGTCAGGCCGTCGCCGAGGTGCTGCTCGGGCTCGTCGAGCCGACGGGCCGCCTGCCGATCTCGTTCGCCGCGCACGTCGGCCAGCAGCCGACGTACTACAACCAGATCCCCGGGCAGCACGGCGACCGGTACGCCGACCTCACGCAGCGCCAGCCGTTCGCGTTCGGCGAGGGGCTGTCGTACACGACGGTCACGTACTCCGACCTGCGCATCTCCACGCCCGAGGTCGGCGTCGACGACACGGTCCGCGCGACGGTGACCGTCGCCAACACCGGGGACCGGCCGACGCGGGAGACCGTCCAGGTGTACGTGCGCGACGTCGTCACGTCCGTCACCTGGGCCGACAAGGAGCTCAAGGCCTACCGGCAGGTCGACCTCGCGCCCGGTGAGTCCGTCGTCGTCGACCTGGAGCTGCCCGTCGCGGACTGCACGATCGTCGACCGCCGCGAGCGCCGCGTCGTCGAGCCCGGCGCGTTCGACCTGCTCGTCGGCCCGTCCTCCCGCGACGAGGTGCTCCTGAAGGCCCGCTTCACGGTCGCCTGAACCCGCCCGCGTCGACCCGCGTCCACCCGTGGACGCACGGGCGGACCCTGAGGCCGGCAGCCCCGGTCCCAGGGTCCGGTCCGGGTCGGTCCCCGATGTGGCGGGGGCGGTCGGCGCAGGAGGCTGGGATCACCGCCGAGACGCGACCGTCGCGTCCGGCGGCCCAGGAAGGAACCCCCGTGAACATCCACGACCAGATGAGCCGCCAGGGACTGGTCCGACCCGTCCAGGGCCGCGTCCTCGCCGGCGTCTGCGCCGGCCTGGGTCAGCGGTTCGGCATCTCGCCGTGGGCTGCTCGGCTGCTGTTCGTCCTGCTGCTCATGGTCATCCCCGGCAGCCAGATCCTCGTCTACCCGATCCTCTGGATCCTCATGCCGTCGGAGTCCCCGCAGCCGGCCTACGCCTACGGGCCGCCGCGCGCCTGACCCGACCGATGACCGGCGGCCGCGACCTGGAGGGGGTCCGGCCGCCGCGTCGTCTCCGCCGCCGGCCCCCAGACCGACCGGACGTCCGTCCCACCTCGCCCTCCGTGTCGCCGAGTTCGTCACTCCGTGCCGAGTTCGTGAGCTGCAGCTGACGAACTCGGCGCGAAGTAGCGACCTCGCGCGAGGCGCAGGGGTGGGGTGAGGGGTCGGGGGTGGGTCAGGGGGCGACGCGGCCGTGGGCGTTGAACGCGGCGTGCGTCAGGGGCATCAGGCCCGCCCAGAGGGACTCCATGCGCTCGGCGACCATCTCGATCTCGCGCTGCGGGAACGACGGGACCGTCGCGCGCTCGTCCTTGGTGCGCAGCGACAGGAAGTGCATGAGCGAGCGCGCGTTGCACGTCGCGTACATCGACGAGAACAGGCCCACGGGCAGCACCGCGCGCGCGACCTCACGGGCCACCCCGGCGGCCAGCATGTCCTGGTAGGCGTCGTACGCACCCTGGTACGCCTCGAGCATCGAGCGCGACACGACGTCGTGCTGCTCGGGGGTGCCGTCGACGAACTCGTACCGGCCCGGCTTGCCCTGCTGCACGAGCTTGCGCTCGGGCGACGGGACGTAGAACACCGGCTGCAGCTCGCGGTACCGGCCCGACTCCTCGTTGTAGGAGAAGCCCGCGCGGTGCCGGTGGAACTCGCGGAACACGAAGATCGGCGCCGAGACGAAGAAGGTCATCGAGTTGTGCTCGAACGGCGTGCCGTGCCGGTCCCGCATGAGGTAGTTGATGAGGCCCTGCGAGCGGCTCGCGTCCTTCTCGAGCTCCTCGAGCGACGCCTCGCCGGCCGTCGACACCCGGGCCGCGAACAGCACGTCCGCGTCGTGCGCGGAGTGCCGCACGAGCTCGACGGTGACGTCGTCGCGCACCCGCACGGGCTCGTGCGCGGACGCCGGCGTCTCGGGCTGGGTGTCGGGCTGCAGCGACACGTCGGGATCCCTTCGTCGGGCGCCGCGGCGCGACGCTCCGCACACCCTACGGCTCCTCGACGCAGTGCCCGGCGACGGCCCACCGGCGGTCGCCGATGTCGTCCGGAGCACACCGCGTCAGGCCGTCGAGGTCGCCGCCGCAGCGGTCGCCGCGGTCGTCCTCGGGGTCGCCCGACGCACCCGCAGGTCGACCAGGTCGTACCCCTGCGCGACCTCGTTCCACCGCACGACGGGCGGCCCCGCGACCTCCAGGTCGACGGCCAGGAGCGTCGTGACGAACGCCTCCGTCTCGGCCATCGCGAGCGGTGCGCCGGGGCACTTGTGGTGCCCGTCCCCGAAGCTCAGCAGGGTCGGCGGGACCGCGCGTGGGACGGCGCGCCCCGGG
Source organism: Cellulomonas fimi (assembly GCF_028527925.1). GTDB lineage: Bacteria > Actinomycetota > Actinomycetes > Actinomycetales > Cellulomonadaceae > Cellulomonas > Cellulomonas fimi_C. The sequence goes on along the minus strand of NZ_JAPESW010000034.1, from coordinate 12,660 downwards.
CACAGCCGGTCGCCGTCGGCACCCGCGACGCGCGCGTCGGCGTTCGCGGCCCGCACGTCGACGTCCAGCACCGACCCGGCCGGCACGTGCACCGGGCCGTCGGGACCGTCGAGGGTCAGGGGTGCCGTCGTCTCGCGCAGGACGTGCGCGACGACCGGTTCGAGCCGCAGCACCTCGTCGAGGATCGCGAGCCGCTCGTCGCGCCGCGCGACGCGGTACCGGGCGCGCAGCACGTCGTCGTCGAGCAGGTGCCAGACGGCCGCGGTGATGAGCTCCCGCGTCGTCGCCATGCCCGCGGCCGCGTACGTCACGCACTCGGTGAGGACGTCGAGGTCGCTGAAACCGTCGTCGAGCAGGCGGCTGATGAGGTCGTCGCGACGACGACGCCGGCGTGAGCGGATCGCCGGGCGCACGTCGAACAGGTAGAACCGCAGCATCGCGGTGCTGCGCCGCGCCGCGAGCCACCGCCGCAGCCACGGGCCGGCGGCGGGCGGGTCAGGGGCGAAGAAGGTGTCGAGCCGGCGGTGCAGACCCGCCGACGACGCGCGGTCGATGCCGATGACCGTCGCCGCGACCTGCACCGCCATGCCCATCGCGAGCCGTGCGACGTCCGACCACGCGTCCGGGCCGACGGTCGCGACCAGCCGCCGGGCCGTCGACTCCAGCCACGGGCGGTACGACTCGACCGTGCGCGGTGCGAAGAACCGCGCGGCCGCCCGCCGCTGCGCGTGGTGCTGCTCGCCCTCGAGGTAGAGGATCGGCGGCCGGATCCGCGGGCCCGTCGTGCCGCCCGCGCCGCCCGTCCGGTGGAAGTTCTCCGCGTTGAACCCGGCCTGCCGCGTGTGCTCCGGGTGCCGCAGGACGGTGCGCGCGAGCTCGAACGAGCGGATGCGCCAGCGCCTCTCACCGACCTGCTCGAGGTCGGGCGCCGTCCCGTCGCCGGGCTGCGTGAGCTTGCGGGCCGGGCAGCCACCGGCCTCCACGGGAGCCGTCATGCCCGGAGCGTAGGTCGGACCGCCCGCGGCGGCCATCGCGACCGGTTAGCCTGACGCTCGTCCAGACCTGGGGGTGGTCGTCGTGCCGGTCGAGCGCATCGCGCTGGTGTCCGACGTGCACGGCAACATGACGGCGTACGACGCGGTGCTCGCCGACATCGACGCCCGCGGGGTCGGGACGGTCCTCAACCTCGGCGACGTCGCGGGCAAGGGTCCGCGCGGCTCGGCCGCCGTCGCGCGCACCCGCGAGCGCTGCGCGGTCACCGTCCGCGGCAACTGGGACGACTTCATGCCGGGCCCGGGACCGTTCGACGACCCGTCCGTGACCTGGTGGCGCGACGAGCTCACCGCCGACGACCGCGCGTGGCTGACGTCCCTGCCGCTGTCGCACGACCTCGTCGTCTCCGGGCGGCACGTGCGGCTGTTCCACGCGTCCGCGACGAGCGTCTACACGCGCGTGTTCTTCCAGCACACCGACGACGAGTTCGACGGCATGTTCGCGACGACTCCGCTGACGGGCGACGGCCCGACGCCCGACCTGGTCGTCTACGGCGACGTGCACGACGTGTACGTCGAGACGCGCGAGGGCCGCACGCTCGCGAACGCGGGCAGCGTCGGCAACCCGCTGGACGAGCCGACGGCGTCCTACCTCGTGCTCGAGGGCGTCGTGGGCGGCACGCGGTCCGACCCGTTCGCGCTGACGGTCGTGCGCGTGCCGTACGACGTCGAGGCGGAGATCGCCGTAGCGGTCGCCGCGGGGATGCCGACCGTCGAGGCGTACGCGATCGAGCTGCGGACAGCCGTGTACCGCGGGTTCCACGCCGAGCGCGGCCTGCGCGCCCCGGACGCCGCGGCATCGCGCTGACGCCCGGGGCGCTGCCGGCAGTCGGTGGCTACTGGTCGCCGAGCCTCTGGTCCGCCGCGTCCTGCGCCTTGTCGATCTGCTCGTCGTGCGAGCCGCCCGTCGCGGACGACGCCGCGTCGGCGCCCTTGTCCAGCGCGGTGTCGCTGGCGTTCTCGCCCTTGTCGCTCTTCAGCGCGTCGGACGCCTTGTCACCCAGGTCGTCGATGCCCATGGGGTGCTCCCCTGCTCGGTCCAGCCGGGACGCCGCACTGCTGGAGCGTCTCTCCATGCTGCGCCGCGGGCCGGTGGTCCGCACGACGGGGGCGGGCCGATGAGTCGGCGCGTGGTCGGTGGTCCGTAGGGCAGGTGCGGTCGTCGACGGCGGCACCGCCACCCGCAGGCACGCGCCCGCAGGCACCGCACCCGCACGACTCACGCACCCGGAACGACGACGGAGGACCCGATGACTGCGACACCCGTGACCGCCCCGACGACCGGCCTGCTCGACGTGGGCGACGCCCGGCTGCACTACGAGGTACGCGGGTCCGGCCCGCTCGTCGTGCTCGTCGCGGCGCCGATGGACGCCGACGCGTTCGCGCCGCTCGCCGACCTGCTGGCGACGGACCGGACGGTCCTCACGACCGACCCGCGCGGCATCCGCCGGTCGACGGTCGTCGACCCGGACGCCGACGCGACGGTCGAGCTGCGCGCGGACGACGTGGCGGCGCTGGTCGCGCACGTGGGGCTCGGGCCTGCGGAGCTCGTGCTCGGGTCGTCCGGTGGTGCGGTGACCGTGCTCGACCTGGCGACCCGGCACCCCGACGCCGCCCGGGTCGTGCTCGCGCACGAGCCGCCGCTGCACGCGGTCCTGCCTGACGACGCCGAGCTCGCCGTGCGGACCCGGCGCATGGTCGACACGCACCTGTCGGGCGACGTCGTCGGGGCGTGGCAGCAGTTCATGGAGATCGCGGACATCCCGATGCCGCCCGAGCTGGTCGAGCAGATGTTCGGCGGGGACCGGACGCCGCAGGACGTCGCCGACGACCACATGCAGTTCGCGCACATGCTGTGGCCGACGGTCCGCTACCGGCCTGACGTGGACGCGCTGCGCACCTCGCCGACGCGCGTCGTCGTGGGCATCGGCGAGGAGTCCGCCGGGCAGCTGTGCGACCGCTCGTCGCGTGCGCTCGCCGCCCTGCTCGGCGTCGAGCCGGTCCTGTTCCCGAGCGACCACATCGGCTTCGTCGAGGACCCGCCCGCGTTCGCCGCCCGCCTCCGCGAGACCCTCTGGCCGGCCCCGCCGACGGCTGCCTGACGCCGCGAGGCGCGCGAGACCGACATGGCTGCCGCTCGGGCGCCGCGAACGGCCACCATGTCGGTCTCGACCCCGCTCGCGTCGGGCGCGCGAGGCGGGCGGGGTCAGGCAGGCGAGGTCACGCGGACGGGGTCAGGCGGGCGGCGCGGAGGGTGAGGTAGCGGCGTTCGGGGACGGACGTCGCCGCAGCGGCGGCGCGCCGGTAGGCGGTGCGTGCCGCGGCGATGTCGCCCGCCGACTCGAGCAGGTGGGCGCGGACCGCGTCCAGGCGGTGACCGGGCAGGTCCACGTCGTCGAGCAGGTGCAGCCCGGCCTCGGGACCGTCGACCATCGCGACGGCCACGGCCCGGTTGACCGCGACGACCGGGCTGCCCGTCATCCGCTCCAGCAGCCCGTACAGCGTGACGATCTGCGGCCAGTCGGTGTCCGCCGCGGTCGCCGCGCGGTCGTGCACGGCGGCGACGGCGGCCTGGAGCTGGTACTCGCCGACGGACCGCGCGGCGATCGCCTCGTCGAGCAGCGCGAGCCCTTCGGCGACCAGCGCACGGTCCCAACGGGTGCGGTCCTGCTCCGGGAGCGGCACGAGCTCGCCCGCTGCGTCCGTGCGGGCCGGGCGGCGCGCGTCGGTGAGCAGCATGAGGGCCAGCAGGCCCGTGACCTCGGGGTCGGCGGGTTCGAGCGCGTGCAGCCAGCGCGTCAGCCGGACGGCCTCGTCGGAGACGTCGACCCGGTGCAGGTCCCCGCCCGACGTGCTGGTCGACCCCTCGGTGAACATCACGTAGAGCACGTGCAGGACGCTGCGGAGCCGCGCCGCGCGCTCGTCGGGCGCGGGCATCGTGAACGTCGACCCGGCCTCGGCGACGCGGCGCTTCGCGCGGCTGATGCGCTGCGCCATGGTGGCCTCGGGGACCAGGAACGCCCGCGCGATCTCGGCCGTCGTCAGGCCCCCGACGGCGCGCAGCGTGAGCGGGATCGCCGACGACGGCGTGAGCGCGGGGTGGCAGCAGAGGAACAGCACGGTGAGCGAGTCGTCGTCGCCCGGGGCGTCCGGCGTGACGGCGTCCTCGGCCGCCCACCGCTCCTCGCGCCCTCGTCGCGCCCGGTCCGACCGCACGGCGTCGAGCAGCCGTCGGGTCGCCGTCTGGAGCAGCCAGCCGAACGGCTTCTCCGGCACGCCGTCGCGCGGCCAGTGCGTCACGGCGACGACGAGCGCCTCCTGCACCGCGTCCTCGGCGGCCGCGAAGTCGCCGGACCGCCGGCCGAGCACGCCGAGGACCTGCGGCGCGAGCGTGCGCAGCAGGTCCTCGGGCAGCCGACCGGCGTCGTCCGGCGTGGTCAGGCGACGCCGTCCGCGGTGCGCAGGTACTCGCGCATGCCCTCGACGTCGGACGCACCGCCGTCGTCCATGACGCGTCGCAGGTGGATCGGCTGGCCCGTCGGGACACCGCCGCGGCCGGGCACCGCCGAGACGAGCGCAGCGATCTCGACCGCCCGCTCCTCCGTCTCGACGTCGACGACCTGGTACCCCGCGAGCCACTCCTTGAACTCCGGGAACGGGCCGTCCGTCACGACGGGCGCGCCGGTCGCGTCGACGCGCACGATCTTGGCCAGGTCGGGGCCGGTGAGGATCGTCGACTCGACCAGCTCTCCGTTCGCCTCGAGCTCCCGGTTGAGCGCGGCGTAGTAGTCGAGGTGGGCGGTGATCTCCTCGGGCGTCCACTCCTCCATCGGCGTGGGGTCGGTCCCCGGCTGGAAGTCGACCCCGATCAGGTAGCGCGGCATGTCGTTCACTCCTCGTGCTCGTCGTGCCCAGACTGGCACTCTCACCCGGGGAACGGAGCCGTCTCGCGGTTCTCGACATCGGCGGCCGACGTCGTCGCGACGCGTCGCGGACGTCCGGCGGCGCTGAGCGCGAGGGCGGCGACCAGGACGACGGCCGCGGCGGGCACGGGGAGCGCGGCCGGGCCGGCCCGGTCCACGACGGCCGCGCCCAGGGCCGCCCCGACGGCGATCCCGAGGTTGAAGACGACGGGGATGACGGTGCCCGCGGTCGCGCGGTGCTCGGGACCCGCGGCGCGCAGGATCGCGGTCTGCGCGAGCGGCGGGAGGGCACCGGTCGTGAGGCCCCACGCGGCGACGACGAGGACGGCGACCGCCGGGTGCGCGCCGACGGCCAGCAGCGCGACGAGCGAGGCGGCGACCAGGACCGTCGTCACCACGAGCGTCGCCCCGGGCCGCCGGTCCCCGACCCGCCCGACGACCGCGACGCCCACCGCGGAGGCGACGCCGAACAGGAGCAGCAGGCCGCTCACGCCTCCGGGCAGGTGCGCGGCGGGTTGCTCGACGAGGCGGGTCACGAACGTGAAGGCCGCGAAGTGGCCGACGAGCACGAGGCCGACCAGCGCGGCGACGACCAGCACGGGCCGCAGCGACGGACGCGATGCTGCGCCGACGCCCGCGACCCCGGCACCGCTGCCGTCCCCCGCACGGCCCTCCGCGCCTCGCCCGTCGTCCGCACCGGCGGCACCGTCCGCACCGCCGGCACCGTCCGCGCCCTCGCGCGCGTCCGCGGCTCGGCCACCCTGCACGGGCGCACCCGCCGGCAGCACCATGGCCCGCACCAGCGCCGCCGCGACGACCGCCAGGACCGCGAGCGCCACGAACGCCCCGCGCCAGTCCCACGCCCGCGCGACGACGTTCGCGAGCGGCGTCCCCAGGACGGTCCCGAGCGTGGCCCCGCCGAGGACGACCGCGATCGCGCGCGCGAGGTGCGACGGCGCCACCAGGTCGGCGGTGTGCGTGTTGACGGCGGCCCACAGCAGCCCGGTCGCGGCGGCACCTGCCACGCGTGCACCCGCGGCGACGGAGTACGTCGGGGCGAGAGCAGTGAGCGCGGCGCTGCCGGCGAAGACCACGAGCGCGGCGGCGACGACGGCCCGCCGGTCGAACCTGGCGGTGAGCCGGACCAGCGGGAACGTCGCGACCACGACGGTGAACGCCCACAACGACACGAGCAGCCCGGTGCGGGCCTGCGGGACGTCGAGGTCGGCGCTCATCGCGGGCAGCACCGCGGTCGGGAGCATCTCGCCGGTGACCATCACGAAGGTGGCCCCGCCGAGGACGAGGAGGCTGGGCCAGGGAAGACGGCCGGTGGTGTCCATGAGCGCGACGCTAGAGTTTGACATCAGTGTGAAGGTCAAGGGTCGACGCACCGCGACGTCGACCTCGTCGAGGGAGCGGTGGTCGTCGTGAAGATCGGTGAGCTGTCCCGCCGCACGGGCGTCTCGACGCGCCTGCTGCGCTACTACGAGGAGCAGGGCCTCATCTCCCCCGCGCGCTCCGCCAACACCTACCGCGAGTACGACGAGGCCGACGTGGCCCAGGTCGAGCGCGCGGTGGGGCTCGTCCGGGCGGGGCTCCCGACGCGTCTGGCCAAGGTCGTCCTCGACCTCGAGCGCACGCAGGACGAGGACCTCGCGGCGTCGTGCCCGCGGACGGTCGCGGAGATGCTGGCCGACGAGCTGCAGGGGCTCGACGCACGCATCGCGTGCCTGACCGCGAGCCGCGCGACCATCCACGACTTCCTGGTCCGTACGTCGCACGCGGCCGACGTCCTGGAGGCGACCCGCCCGACCTCCTGACGCGCCTGCGCGACGGATCGGACGCTCGTCCTATTCCCCTGTGACTGCCGTCATGGCTACCATGCACCGTCCGGTTCGCACCACGACGGAGGTCCGCTGTGCAGCAACGCCACAAGCTCACCGTCCTCGTCTCGGCCCTCGCCCTCGCCGGCGCGGCCGTCGCGACACCCGCCGCCGCCGACACCCTCGGCGGCCCCGGTCACGGCGGAGGCCACGGCTACCCGCCCAGCGCCGCCGAGAAGTTCTCGAAGAAGGTCACCGAGCGCGCCGTCTTCCGGCACCTGCAGGAGCTGCAGCGCATCGCCGACCGCAACGACGGCAACCGCGCCGCGCTCACCCCCGGCTACGAGGCCAGCGCCCGGTACGTCGAGAAGACGCTCCGCAAGGCCGGCTACACCACCACGCGCGACCCGTTCACGTTCGAGCGCGAGGTCGTCGACGCCGCCACCCTCACCGTCGCGGGTGGCGCGACGTACGACGTCGACCAGATGACCTTCGCCGTGAACACGCCCGACGTGGGCGTCACCGCGCCGACCGCGTCCCCGCTCGACACGTTCGGCTGCACGGCCGACCAGTGGCAGGGCGTCGACGTCGCGGGCCGGATCGCCGTCATCAGCCGCGGCGGCTGCAACTTCTCGGTCAAGGCGCAGCTCGCGCAGGCCGCCCAGGCAGTCGGCGTCGTCGTCTACAACAACCTCCCCGAGACGCTGCTCATCGGCACGCTCGGCGAGAACAGCGGCGTGACCATCCCCGCCGCCGGCGCCACGCTCGAGGACGGGCAGGCGATCGTGGCGACCCCGGGCGTCACCGTCACGCTCGACACCCGCGTGCACACCGAGACCAGCGAGAGCTTCAACGTCATCGCGCAGACGAAGGCCGGCCGGCAGGACAACGTCGTCTTCCTCGGTGCGCACCTCGACGGCGTCGACGACGGCCCGGGCATCAACGACAACGGCACGGGCTCGGCGGCGCTGCTCGAGACCGCCGTCCAGCTCGGCCGCGACAAGAAGATCCCCAACGCCGTGCGGTTCGCGTGGTGGGGCGCCGAGGAGCTCGGCCTCATCGGGTCGACCGCGTACGTCGAGGACCTGGCGGCGCAGCCGGGCGAGCTCGACAAGATCGCGACCTACCTGAACTTCGACATGGTCGGCTCGCCGAACTACGTGATCGGCGTGTACGACGCCGACCAGTCGACCTACCCGGCCCCCGTGCCGGTCCCGCCGGGCTCGCCCGAGACCGAGGACGTCTTCACCGACTACTTCGACTCGATCGGCCAGCCCTGGGTCGACACCCCGTTCTCGGGCCGGTCCGACTACCAGGCGTTCATCCTCAACGGCATCCCCGCGTCCGGCCTGTTCACCGGTGCCGACGACGTGAAGACCGAGGAGGAGGTCGCGCTGTTCGGCGGCACCGCCGGCATCACGATGGACCCGAACTACCACTCGCCGGGCGACGACATCTCGAACGTGAACCGCGACGCGCTGCGGATCATGACGGGCGCCATCGCCTACGCGACGTACAGCCTCGCGCTCGACACGTCCGCCGTGAACGGCGTGGAGAGCCCGACCAAGCCGCGACCCGGCCACGGGCACGGGCCCGGCAAGGGTCGCAGCGGCGTCGGGACGTACGGCCACCAGGAGGGGTGGGACCGGGCGTCCTGACCGGGGCACGCACCCGCGCCGGTCGGAGGAGGGACCGGCCGGCGCGGGTGCGGACCGCGCGGCACGACGGGGTGCGTGCGCGGCGCCGATCACCCCGCGCGCGCCGGCGTGCGGGGTGATCGCGACCCTTCGGTGACGTGTCCGGCACGATGCCGCCATGACACGCCTCACCGTGCTGTTCCTCGGCGACTCGTTCGTCGCCGGCGTCGGTGACCCGACCGCGCTCGGCTGGACCGGGCGCCTCCTCGCGGCGACCCACCGCCCCGACCGCGACCTCACCGGCTACGTGCTCGGCGTGCGCCGCGAGACCTCCGACGACGTGCTCAGCCGCTGGGAGCGCGAGGCCGACGTCCGGCTCCCGGGCGTCGGCGTCGGTGCCGTCGTGGTCTCGTTCGGGGTCAACGACGCGACGCTCGAGGACGGGCGTCGTCGCGTCCCGGAGGACCGGACCGGCGACAACCTCCGCCGGCTCGTCGAGGGTGCCCGGGCCCGTGACCTCGCGGTGCTGGTGGTCGGGCCGCCGCCGATCGCCGACGACGACGTCGACGCGCGCCTGGTGGCGCTCGACGCGCACCTCCACGTGACGGCCGCCGCGGTCGACGTCCCGTACGTGCCCACCGTCGGGTCGCTGCTCGACGACCCGGTGTGGCGGGCCGAGGTCGCCGCGGGCGACGGGGCGCATCCCGGTGCGGCGGGGTACGCGCGGCTCGCCGCCCTGGTCCGCCCGTCGTGGGACGCGCTCGTCGAGGACCTCACGGCCTGACCGCACGCGCGGCGACGCGACGGCAGGCCGGTCGAGGCCGCAGCGTCAGGACGGGCGGGTCGCCTTGCCGTCGAGCCACAGGGTGTCGGACTCGTCGCGGTGGGTGCCTGACGTCCCGACGTGCTTCTGGCTGATCGACGGGCCCTTGGTGATGACGTGCACCATCGCCATCCCGTGCCCGCGGCCCAGGCCGTAGTCCTCGGCCAGCCACGCGAGGATCTCCCCCGCCTTGGTGCCCGGCCCGTACCCGCGCGCGGTCGCCTGGTCGAGCAGCTGGCGGGGTGTGAGGCCGGTCTTCTCCTCGACGGCGTCGAGGTAGGCCTGGAACGACATGAGGTCCTCCGGTGGGTGCGACGGGTGCGGTGCGCGCTGCGCTGCCGCAGGTCAGGCGGCCTGCGGTGCGCCCGCACGTGGACGATCCTTGCGGGGACCACCGACAGAGGGAAGGCTCGACGTCTCGACGGCAGCCTGCACCCCGGGTGCTCGTCGACGACCGGACGGAGGGGCATGGGGCACGACCACGCGCACGGCGCCGCGGACCACCGCGGTCGGCTGGCGGTCGCGTTCGGCATCTCGCTCGCGATCCTGCTCGCGCAGGCCGTCGGGGCGGTCGTCACGGGGAGCCTCGCGCTGCTCGTCGACACCGCGCACGTGCTGACCGACACGGGCGGCCTCGCGCTCGCGCTGGTCGCCGCGCACCTCTCGCTGCGTCCGCCGTCGCCCACCCGCACGTGGGGCTACCGGCGGGCGGAGGTCCTCGCCGCGCTCGCGCAGTCGGCCGTGCTGCTCGTCGTCGGCGTGTACGTGCTGGTCGAGGCCGTGCAGCGGCTCGTGGACCCGCCGGAGATCCCGTCGACGACGCTCGTCGTCTTCGGCCTCATCGGTCTCGCCGGCAACCTCGTCGCGCTGGGCGTGCTCGCGTCGAGCCGCTCCGACAACCTCAACCTGCGCGCCGCGTTCCTCGAGGTCGCGAACGACGCGCTCGGGTCGCTCGCGGTCGTCGTCGCAGCCGTCGTCATCGCGACCACCGGCTGGCTGCGCGCGGACGCGGTCGCGGCGCTCGTCATCGGCGCGCTGATCCTGCCCCGGGCCATGCGCCTGCTGCGCGAGACGACGAGCGTCCTGCTCGAGTCGACCCCGCCCGGGCTGGACCTCGACGAGGTGCGGACGCACCTGCTGCGCGTCGAGCACGTGCGCGAGGTGCACGACCTGCACGCGTCGCTCATCGCGACCGGGCTGCCGGTCATCAGCGCGCACGTCGTCGTCGACGACGGGTGCTTCTCCGACGGGCACGCGGGACGCATCCTCGACGAGCTCCAGGAGTGCGTCGCGCAGCACTTCGACCTGTCCGTCGAGCACTCGACGTTCCAGGTCGAGACCGCGTCGCACCGTCGTCACGAGCACCCGAGCCACGCCTGACGCCAGCCCGCGCACGCCGGCCGGACGAACCGGACGCGGGACCGGATCTGTGCGCTGATCTGCACACACCCTCCACCGCACCGCCCCGCGACCGGGTCCGCGCGCGGGCGGGGCTTCCTACCGTCGGACCGTGCCCACGACGCGTCACACCGCCGCTCCCCGCTCCCGTTCCGCCCGGCACGCCCGACGCCTGCGGGGCCGCCCCTGGCTGCGTGTCACGGCCGTCACCGCCGTCGCCGTGGTGGCGTTCGCGGGGACCGCGGCCGCGTCGCTCTACGTGAGGCTCCGCGGCAACGTCGACACCGTCGACACGAGCAGCCTGATCGACGTGCCGCTCCCCACGGACACCGAGCCGCCCGACCCCGACGACCCGAACGCCGGGCGCGCGGTGAACCTCCTGGTGATCGGGTCGGACGACCGCAGCGGCGAGAACGGCCGGATCGGCGGGTACGTCGAGGGCCAGCGGTCGGACACGACGCTGCTCGTGCACCTGTCCGCCGACCGCGAGCGCGTCGACGTCGTCTCGATCCCGCGCGACTCCCGCGTCGACATCCCCGCCTGCAACCTCACGGGCGGTGGCGCGATCGAGTCGCGGCGCGGCAACTTCAACGACGCGTTCGCGCTGGGCTGGGACCACGGCCGCGACCTCGAGTCGGCCGCCGCCTGCACGATCATGACCGTCTACGAGAACACCGGGATCCTCGCCGAGCACACCGTGGTCGTGGACTTCAGCGGGTTCCAGGGCATGGTCGACGCGATCGGCGGGGTGTCGATCTGCGTGCCGGCCGACATCGACGCCGAGTACGTCGACCTCACCCTCGCGGCGGGTCAGCACGTCCTCGACGGCCCGACGGCGCTCAACTTCGCGCGCGCCCGCACGGGCAAGGGCCTCGGCGACGGGTCGGACACGAACCGCATCGGCAACCAGCAGCGCCTCGTCGCGGCGATGGTCGACGAGGTGTTCGCGAAGAACGTGCTGACGGACGTGCCGCAGCTCGTCGGCTTCCTCGGGGCGGCGACGCAGTCCCTGACCGTCGACCCCGCGCTCAAGGACGCGATGATCGGGCTCGCGTTCAGCCTCCGGTCGGTGCGCGCGGAGAACATCACGTTCCTGACGGTGCCGTTCGTCGACAGCACGGAGAAGCGCTACAAGGTCGACTGGACCGCGGAGGCCGACACCCTCTGGGCGAACCTCCTCGCCGACCGACCGCTCACACAGGCGTCCGCTCCCCCGCCCGTCACGGACGACCCCGCCTCCGGCTCCGGCTCGGCAGGCGGCGCGGGCGGCACCGGCGGCACGGGAGACGCAGGCGGGGCAGGCGGTGCGACGACCGCGCCGCCGGACACGCCCGTCCCGTCGCAGACCCGGGAGGCCGGTCGCGAACCGTTCACGGTGAACGACACGACCGCGGTCTGCGCCTGACCCTCTCGACGCGCACCCGGTCGGGCGGACCGGCGAGCACCGCTAGACGATCCTCACCCCGCCCGCGCGCGCAGCCGCGACGACACGTGCTCGTCGCCCGCGTGTCAGGCCGACCAGCGCGACGCGTCGGCCGTCCTCGAGCGCGAGGGTGACACGGCGACCCGAGTCACTGATCGTGGCGATCTGGCCCCACTCGTGGGTCATCCCGACGGCCCGGGAGACGAAGGAGCGGAGGAACGGCCCACGGAACCGGATGCCTTCGTCGTCGACCTGCAGACCGACGAGAGGCCACGACGCCGAGAACCGCAGCGGGACCCGGAGACCGACACGGAACCGATGGACCACCACGCCCTCGACCTCTCCTTGCTCCAGGCGGTACCGAGCCTCGCGGGTGCCCGCGCAGGAGTCATCGGGTGGCGCACGTCGCGACTTGACGTCCCGGTCCGCGTCCTCGCTCCGAGACGGACCACCCCGTCCTGGAGCCCGCCGACGGTGCCGAAGCGGGCGCCAAGACGGGGTCGCCGGTGGGCGGCGGGGTTGGTGACTCCGGCGGGTCCACGAGCCGCTGCACGGCCTCGACCAGCACGTACACGCCGACG
>NZ_JAPESW010000033.1 GCF_028527925.1 Cellulomonas fimi | reverse complement strand
CACGGCGGAGAACGAGGGCCTGAGCCGCTGCACCGACGGCGCCGAGGAGCTCGAGGAGTGCGGCCCGGCGCCCGCGATCCGCGGCATCGACACGTGGCTCAACACGCCCGACGGCGCGCCCGTCGACCTGGCCGAGCAGCGCGGCAAGGTCGTGCTGCTCGACTTCTGGGCCTACTCCTGCATCAACTGCCAGCGGTCCGTCCCGCACGTCGTCGCGTGGGACGAGGCGTACCGCGACGCCGGGCTGGTCGTGATCGGCGTGCACACGCCGGAGTACGCGTTCGAGAAGGAGACGCGGAACGTCGTCGACGGGGCCCGCCGGTTCGGCATCGAGTACGCGGTCGCGCAGGACAACGCGTACGCGACGTGGACCGCGTACCGGAACCGGTACTGGCCGGCCGCCTACCTGGTCGACGCCGACGGGCAGGTGCGCCACGTGTCGCAGGGGGAGGGGAACTACGAGGCGACGGAGACGATGATCCGCGAGCTGCTCGTCGCCGCCGACCCGGACGTCGACCTGCCGCCGCGGACGCAGGTCGACGACGCGACGCCGCAGCAGGACGTCACGCCCGAGACGTTCCTGTCGGTCTCGAAGCGCAAGAACGTGGCCGGCGAGTACGTGGAGGGTGAGCACACGTACACGCTGCCGCCCGACCAGGCGCCCGACACCGTCGCGCTCGGCGGCACGTGGACGACCGACTTCCAGGGCGCGAACGCCGGTGCCGACGCCGCGCTGCGGCTGAGCTACCACGCCGCCGTCGTGCAGACCGTGCTCGGCGGGACGGGCGAGGTCGGGTTCGTCGTGCGCGACGCCGACGGGCGCGTGGTCGACCGCGGCACCCTCGACGTGGCCGGCCCGCCGCGGTCCTACCCGGTCGTCGACGGCGACGAGGTCGCGGAGGGGACCGTCGAGCTCGACGTCCCCGAGGGTGTGACGGTCTACTCGTTCACCTTTGGGTGAGGCCCGCCGCGGACGCGGATCAGGGGAGTGACCAGCCACGGCGCGCGGGTTCGTCTGTCAGGGTGGTGGGCATGCGGACCCTCGCGCTGACCTCGACGAGCGCCCTCTGCGCCCTGGCGCTGACCGCCTGCACGGCCGAAGCCGAACCCTCGGCGACGCCCGACCCGGTCGCGTCGGCGTCGACCCGCGCGGCGTCGTCGTCGCCTACCGGCTCCGTCGCGACGGACGTCGCACCCGAGGTGATGCTGACCGAGGCCGCGTGGACGGCCGTCGGTCCGGCGGGCCCGCGCGACGAGTCGACGGGCGCCGTCGACTGGCGCCTGCCGGGTGCGTGCGCCGCCGGCGCCCCGACGGACGCCACGGCGATGCGCACGGTCTCGCAGGGCACGGGTGAGTTCGAGAGTCCCGTCGGTGTGCAGCAGGTCGCCGTGCTCGCGGACGCCGACGCGGCCGTCGCCGAGGCGGAGCGTCTGACCGCCGCGCTCGGCGCGTGCACCGAGGGCGAGCCGCCGACGCGGTACGTCAGCGAGCCGCTCGCGGTGGGCGCGCAGGGTCTCGGGCTGGCGACGGACTACTACGGCGCGTCCGCGTCGGGCTCGTTGGACGACGCGATGGGCACCTACGTCGCGGTGACGCGGCGCGGCAACGCCGTGATGCTCGTCGGGCTGGACGGTGGCGAGGGGACAGTCGGCTCGGCCCGCACGACGGTGTCCGGCCTGGCCCAGCAGGGCTGGGAGCTGCTCTGCCCGTTCGACTCGGCGGGCTGCTGACGGCCGACGACGTCGGCGGCCGGTCCGGGGTCTGCTCGGGGGTTCGGGACGGGTTTCACCCGCGGTCAGGACCTACCGCCCAGCAGGCCGAGTACGGCGTGAGCACGACGGGACTCTGACGCGACCACCTCGCTGGAGCGCGCCCGACGCCCGGCGGGGTCGCGCCGTCCCGGCCGAGCCGCTACGACGCGGGGCGGACGACCGTCAGGCGGAGGGCGGCGCGGGCTCCCGAAGGCACGACGGGCGCTCGCGGGGCGACCGGCGCGACGCGCACGTATGCCTCGCCGAGCGGGGGGCGCGGGTCGGGGTCGCCGGCGTTCGGCCACAGCGCGCACGCGCGCTCGGCCTGGGCGGTGATGGTGAGGGACGGGTTGACGCCGAGGTTCGCGGAGATCGTCGAGCCGTCGAGGACGTGCAGCCCGTCGTAGCCGAAGACGCGGTGGTAGGGGTCGACGACGCCGTCCGCGGCGGTCGTGCCGATGGTGCAGCCGCCGATGAAGTGCGCGGTCATCGGCACGTCGACGATCTCGCCGAGGCTGCTGAACGCGCCGCCGTCGACGTGCGCGGCCATGCGCCGGTAGGCGGCGTTGGCCTGCGGGATCCACGTCGGGTTGGGCTCGCCGTCGCCGGGCGTCGACGTGAGCCGCCAACGACCGAGCCGGGTGCGGCGCGGGGAGACGGTGATCGACGCGTCGCCGGTCTGCATGACGAGCCCGATGACGGTGCGCTGCGACCACGACCCGAGGCCGGTGAGGACGGACGCGGCGCGCGCCGGGTGCCGCGCGACCTGACCGAGCCACCGCACGGGCCGCGGGACGCGTCCGCCGCCGTCGGTGAGCACCGTCGCGAGGAGCCCCATGAGGTTCGACCCGCGCCCGTACCGGACCGGTTCCAGGTGGGTGTGCTCGTCGAGCCAGACGGACGACGTGATGGCGACGCCGCTGTTGAGCGGCTCGCGCCGCCGCCAGCCACGCATGCGTCGAGCCGCGCCGCCGAGCGACTCGGAGTTGGTGCGGGTCAGTGCGCCGAGCCGGTCGGACAGGCGCGGCAGCGTCCCGTCGGCCTTGAGGCGGTGCAGCAGCGACTGCGTGCCCCACGCTCCGGCGGCGACGACGACCTGGTCGGCGACCAGCCGACGGACGGGCCCACGACGCCTGGTCGGCAGCGTCGAGACGGTCCACCCGCCGCCCGGCAGCGGTGAGAGCGACGTGACCGTCGTGTCCGGGACGATCCGCGCGCCGGCCTGCTCGGCGAGCCACAGGTAGTTCGTCTCGAGCGTGTTCTTGGCCCCGTGCCGGCACCCCGTCATGCACTCGCCGCACTCGAGGCAGCCGCGGCGCTCGGGCCCGACGCCGCCGAAGAACGGGTCCGCTACCGGCGCCCCCGGCGGCCCGAACACGACGCCGACGGGCGCCGGCCGGAACGACGACGCCACGCCCAGGTCGCGTGCCGCCGCCAGGACCACCCGGTCCGCGGGCGTGACCGTCGGGTTGTCGACGACCCCGAGCATCCGCCGCGCCTGGTCGTAGTGCGGGGCGAGCTCGTCGCGCCAGTCGGTGATCCCGGCCCACTGCGGGTCGTCCCAGAACGCGGCGGACTCGGGCTCGTAGAGCGTGTTCGCGTAGACGAGCGACCCGCCGCCGACACCCGCCCCGGCGAGGACGACGACGTCGGGCAGCACGTGGATGCGCTGGATGCCGTGGCAGCCGAGGCGCGGTGCCCACAGGAACCGGCGCACGTCCCACGAGGTCCGCGGCAGCGTCTGCGGCGTGAACCGCCGGCCGGCCTCCAGGACGGTGACGCGGTACCCCTTCTCGGAGAGCCGCAGCGCCGCGACCGACCCGCCGAACCCGGATCCCACGACGACGACGTGCGGGCGCGCGTCGCTCCCCGCAGACGTCATCGTCGACCTCCGGCACGCCTCGCCCGCGTCAGTCGCGGACGTCGTGATGATAGGACGCCGCCGACGTCGGGCCGGGGTCAGCGTCCGGCCAGGGCGGGGACGGCCTCGCTCGTCGCGTCGAGCGGGTGCTCGTCGGTCGCCGCGACGAGAGCGCGGACGAGCGGGTGCCACGGGCGGGTCGTCGGGCCGGTGAGCACGAGGTCGCGCGTCAGCGTGGGCGCGAGCGGGGCCATGACGACGCCGTCGGGGAGCAGGCCGCCGCCGAGGCTGGGCATGACGGACACCCCGATGCCCTCGTCGACCATGCGGAGCATCGTCGCCAGCTCGCGCACGCGCTGTCCGGGGGAGAACGGCAGGTCGGCGGTGCGGTGCAGGCGTCGGACCTGGGCCTCGCACCCGCCCCCGGACACGAGCAGGCCGTCGTCGACGAGCTCCGCCAGCGGGATCGGACCGGCGTCGACGAGCGGGTGGTCGGTGCGGACGACGGCACGGAAGTCGTCGCGGGCGACGAGCCGGGCACCGTCCGGCGCCGGGTCCGGGTCGACGAGCACCGCGGCGTCGACGATGCCGCCCTCGAGCCAGTCCGCGAGCTCGTCGTCGTCGCCCTCGAACACGCGCACGTGGACGAGCGGCAGACGGTCGCCCCACGTCCGCAGGAGCGACGGCATGAGGCCCTGGCAGACCGTCGGCACGGCGGCGAGCCGGACGGTCCCGGCCGACCGCGCCGAGGCGTGCTCGGCCGTGAACGCGTCGGCGGACGCGATCGCGGCGCGCGCGTGGGGGAGCAGGCGGGCGCCGAGCGCTGTCGTCACGACCGGCGTCGTGCGCTCGACGAGCCGGCCGCCGGCCTCCTGCTCGAGCGCGGCGACCGCGTGCGAGACGGCGGACTGGCTGACGTCGAGGGTCGCGGCGGCCTCGGTGAACGACGAGCGGTCGACCACAGCGACGAGGACCCGGAGCTGCACGAGCGTGGGCATGAACTGACCGTATCGCGGCATGAACCAGATGCGTTTGCCTCATGTCAGAGGTCTCGGCCACGGTGGTGCACGTGACCCGGGACCGGACGATCGTCGTCTACTACCTCGCCGCCGCCCTGGTGTGGGGCGCGAGCTTCCTGTTCATCAAGGTGGGGCTCGACGAGGGGCTGAGTCCGGCGCAGGTCGTGCTGGCGCGGCTGACGCTGGGGGCGGCCGCGCTGCTCGTCGCGATGCTCGTGCTGCGGCGGCGCTGGCCGCGCGGTGCGCGGACGTGGGGGCACCTCGCGGTCCTCGGCGTCGTCCTGTGCGTCGTGCCGTTCCTGCTCTTCTCGTGGGCCGGGCTGCACCTGACGTCGGGGCTCGAGAGCATCCTCAACGCGACGACGCCGCTCATGACCGCCGCATGGGCGGCGGCGCTGCTGCCCACCGAGCGGCTGGTCGCCCGGCAGCGCGTCGGCCTGCTCGTCGGCATCGTCGGCGTGGTGGTGGTCGTCGCGCCGTGGACCTGGCGCGCGGGTGGCGTGTCCGCGAGCGTCCCGGCCGTGCTGGCATGCCTCGGGGCGACGGCGAGCTACGGGATCGGCACGACCTACCTGCGCCGGTTCGTCACGCCGCTGGGCCTGCCGCCCGAGTCGGTCGCGGCGGGGCAGATCGGCGCCGGGGCGCTCATGGTGCTGGCCGCGTCGCCGTTCGTAGTGCCGGCGAGCGCGCTGGGCACGCTCGACGTGTCGTGGTCGCTGGTCGGCGCGATGGTCGCGCTCGGCGCGCTGGGCACCGGCGCGGCGTACGTGTGGTTCAACCGGATCGTCGACGCGTGGGGCGCGCAGCGCGCGTCGACGGTCACGTACCTCACCCCGCTCGTCGGGGTGGTGCTGGGCGCGCTCGTCCTGGGCGAGCGGGTGCACTGGTACGAGCCGGTCGGTGGGGTGCTGGTCGTGCTCGGCGTGGTGGTGGCGCAGCGGGCGAAGCGGGCGCCGGTCGTCGACGCCGCGCCGCGTGACGCGCTCGGCACGCGGTCGGCCTGAGGTCGGCTGACGGGACCTCACGGGGTTCTCGACCTCGCTGTGTTTGGTCGTGCGAGCGTCCGGGTGCACCATGGACGGCGATCTGCGTCGTGGGACCAGCCCGCGACCGCGAGCACGGAGTGCATCTCGATGCAGCAGGGAAGCGAGGCGGCCGTCCTGGCCTCCTCAGGCGCGGGCCCGACGCCCGCCCCGCACGCCTGACGCCTCACGGCGACGACCCGTCCGGACCCGGTCCGCGCGGGTCTCTCGGTGCACCCCGGCGGGCCGTCTCCCTGACCCGTACCGTCCCCGGCCCTCGATGGTCCGGCGACGGTTCCTGCCGCACGAGAGCCGAGACCCATGCTTCCCCTGACCGAACAGCAGATCCGCACGTCCTTCGTGAACTGCTCGCGCCGCGAGGCGCAGCAGCTCACCCTCCCGTCCGACCTGGCCGACCTGCGCTGGGACCGCCTCGACTACCTGGGGTGGATCGACCGCAAGGCGCCGCTGCGCTCCTACGTGGTCGTGCCCGTCGACGACCGGCTGGTCGGCGTGGCCCTGCGTGCCCCCGAGGTCGCGTCGCGCCGTCGTGCCGTGTGCGCGTGGTGCGAGGACGTCTACGCGACCGACGACGTGTCGATGTACGTCGCCCGCCGGGCCGGCGCGGCCGGTCGCAACGGCGACACCCTCGGCACGCTCGTGTGCACGGACTTCGCGTGCTCGCAGAACGTGCGCCGCAAGCCGACGCTCGTCGAGGCGGGCCAGGACCCGGCGGGTGTCGTGCAGCGGCGCATCGAGACGCTGCGCGAGCACTCCGCGCGGTTCGTCCGCGAGGTGCTGCGCGGGTCCTGACGCGAGGCGGTGCGGCGTCGGCGTGCCCGGCGCCGCACCGCGTCCGCGAGGTCCCGGACGGTCAGACGTCCACGGGTGCGGCCAGCGCGGCGTCGACGACCGCGCTCACGAAGGCGTCGTCGATGCGTCCACCCGTGACCCAGCGACGGTGGAACAGCGGGCCGGTCACCAGGTCGACGACGAGCGCGGGGTCGGTCCCCGCCGGCAGCTCGCCGCGTGCGATCCCCCGCCGGACGACCGTGAGCACGGGCGCGTGCCGCGTCGCCGCCTCCCGGCGGTGCAGCTCGGCGAAGCGGGCGTCACGCTCTGCGGCGTCGATCAGGGCGGGCATCAGCCGCGCGGCGGGGCTGACGGTGAGCGCGGCCGCCAACCCCGTCAGCAGGACCCGCAGGTCGTCGCGGAGGGATCCGGTGTCGGGGGGTGCGGGTGCGTCGAGCAGCGAGCCGAACGCGTCGAGGACGAGGGACGGCTGGTCGGCCCACTGCCGGTAGATGGTCGTCTTCGCGACGCCGGTGTGCTCGGCGACGGCGTCGATGGTCGTGCCCGCGATGCCGCGCTCGATCAGGAGCTCGACCGTGCCGGCGAGGACGCGTGCGCGCGAGCGGGCGACCCGCGGGTCCTGGCGGACGGGCTGGTCCGGCGTCACCGCGGCGCCCACACGTCGCGGTGGTCGTGCACGTACTGCTCGAGCGTGCGGCCGGGGCGCCCCAGCAGGCGCTCGAGCGTGGGGTCGACCGTCTCGGCCTGGCCGCGGCGCAGACCGGTGTGCAGCACGGTCTGGACGACGGCCTGGGCGAACGGCCTGCCCTGGCGGCGGACGTGCCGCAGGTAGCGCAGAGCGCTCGTCGGCTCGTACGTGACGGGCCGTCCGAGCTCGCGCGTGAGGATCGCGGCGACCTCGTCGAAGCCGAGCGCCCGCGGGCCGGTCAGCACGTAGCCGGCGCCGCGGTGCGCGTCGGGATCGGCGAGGACGACCGCCACGACGTCGCCCACGTCGCGCACGTCGACGAACGCCGCGGTGCCGTCGGCCGCGGGCAGCAGGATGCGGCTGTCGGCGACGATGTCGTCGCGGTAGGCGTCGGCGAGGTTCTGCGCGAAGAACCCGGGCCGCAGGATCGTCCAGGGGAGCCCGGACGCCTGCAGGTGGGTCTCGACGCGGTGGTGCGGCACGACGCGGTTGCGGTCGGCGCCCGTCACGGAGGAGAACACGACGTGGTCCACGCCTTCCTCGGCCGCGATGTCGAGCAGGGCGTTCAACGTCGGGCCGACGCGGGCGATCGCGGGCGGGCGGACGAGGAACAGCGCGCCTGCGCCGCGCACCGCGGGCGCGAAGGTCGACGGGTCGAGCAGGTCGAGGCGGACGGTCTCGACCCCCGGAGGCGTGGTGAGCCGCCGCGGGTCGGTCGCGGCCGCGCGGACGGGCACGCCGTCGCGCGTGAGCGAGCGCACGACCGCGCCGCCGACGTTGCCGCCGGCGCCCACGACGAGCACGGGCGCGGTCATGAGCCCGGGTCCTCGACGCGCAGGAGGACGACGGCCAGGTGGTCGCGCACGACGGCCTCGACGAGCTCGTCCCGGGTGGGGGTGCGGCCCACGTTGACGCGGACGCCGAGCTGTCGCACGGCGCGGCGGGGACCGACCTCGTCGATCAGCCGGGCGTACACCGCGGCGACCGCGGTCGGCTCCTCGACGAGCTCCGCGGCGGCCGGGCGCCGGACCCCGCGCAGCGTGACCTCGACGTCGGTGCGGTCGCGGAGGTTGAGCCGCCACGTCGAGCTGGTCAGGACGAGCAGCCGTCCGTCGGGCTGCGGGCGGTAGGCGACCGGGACGTCGATCACGCGTCCGGTGCGGCGACCCCGCACGTGCAGGATCAGGAGGTGCGCGCCGATGCGCCGTGACCGTCGGGGCGACGAGAGCATCCATCGCACCGAGCGGTTCCACAGGTCGAACGGGGCCGCGGGCGGGCGTACGCGCTCGACGGCACGGGGTGCGGGCGTGGTCATGGGCCCAGGATACGCTACGGAGTCGTAGCGAAGGCCTCGGGTGACGACGCGCGGTGGCAGGCGGCGAGGAGGGTCTCCATGCCGACGCGGATCTCGTCGATCGACTCCCGGGTCAGCCCGAGGCGGTCGACCATCGCGGCGGGGATGCCCACGGCGTCGGCCCGCATCGCCCGGCCCTCGTCGGTGAGCGCGATGACGAGCTGGCGCTCGTCGCCGCCCGCGCGCGTCTTCGTCACCAGGCCCAGCGACTCCAGCCGCTTGACCAGCGGGGACGTGGTCGCGGGCTCGAGCTGCAGGACGGCGGCGAGCTGCTTGAGCGAGAGGTCGCCGTGCTGCCAGAGCGCGAGCATCGCCAGGTACTGCGGGTGCGTGAGACCGAGCGGCTCGAGCAGCGACCGGTAGACGCCGACGAGCGCCCGGGCGGCGGCGGACGTGGCGAGGCAGAGCTGCGCCTCCAGGGCGAGGGGGTCGGTGTCCGAGGCGTCGGTCACGGTGGTCGGCATGCGAGCATCCTAGTGATAAGTTCGTGCACGAATCATCCGCGCACGAATGGACTCCACGATGGGCTTCGCCGACCGGTTCGACGCGCTGAACAACCACGTGACGCTGTTCTTCCTGCGCTTCGTCGGCCCGCCCTCGGTCGGCTCGCCGGACGGCCACGGCCGCGCCCTCAGCGAGGACGAGCGCGCCCGGGAGGTCGAGATGCGGCAGTCGTTCGAGCGCGTCACCGGCCACGACGGCCGCCCGTACCTGGTCGAACGCCCCTCGGCGGACGGCTGACGCACGCGGTCCGCGGGAGGCGCTCGGTAGCCGACGGCGCTGCGACCGTCCGGCCGGCCGGGGCCGGACCGGTCTCATGGCAGCGGGTCCGTCGCCCAGGGGTAGGACGGCTGGGCGCCGAGGCGCGTGACGGAGGCGGCCGCGACGCGCGTCGCGAACCGTGCGGCGTCGCGCAGCGGGTCGCCCGCGGCGAGCGCGGCGGCGAGGGCCCCGACGAACGCGTCGCCCGCACCGGTGGTGTCGCGGACCTCGACGGGCACGGCGGGCCACGACCACGCGGCACCGTGCTCATGGCCGACCACGCCCGACGCGCCGAGCGTCACGACGACCGACGCCGCGCCCCTCCCGGCGAGCTCGGCGGCGGCGCCCTGCGCAGCCTCGACCCCGGCGTCGAGCGGGTGGCCGAGCAGGAGGGCGGCCTCGTGCTCGTTGACGACGAGCGGGTCGGCGAGCCGCACGACGTCGTCGCGCAGCGCGGTCGCGGGGGCGACGTTGAGCAGCACCCGCACCCCGGCGTCGTGGGCGAGGCGGGCGGCGTGCGCGACCGTCCCGAGCGGGATCTCCGCCTGCAGCACGCACACGCGCGCACCGGTCAGCACCGCGTCCGCCGCGTCGACGGACGCCGGGGTCACCGCGGCGTTGGCGCCGGGCACCACGACGATCGAGTTCTCGCCGTCGCCCGCGAGCGTCACGACGGCCAGGCCGGTGGGGCCGTCGACGGTCCGCACGTGCGTGAGATCGACGCCGGCGGACGTCAGCAGGTCGAGCGCGACGGCGGCGTGCGCGTCGGTGCCGACGGCTCCGACCATCGCGACGGACGCCCCGAGCCGGGCGGCGGCGACCGCCTGGTTCGCGCCCTTGCCGCCGGGCAGCGTCACCGCGTCCTGGCCCAGCACCGTCTCCCCGGGGAGCGGGCGCCGGTCGACCTGCAGCACGAGGTCGGCGTTGACCGACCCGACAACCACGACGTCGTGACCCATGGCGCCTCCTCCTGCCCGACGGGGACATCGTCGCCGCGACGCCCGCCCGGTGTCGCGGCGCGTTCGCCGTCCCCCTGCGGTTGCGTGCGCGACAGGGCCGCCGCACCGTGGGTCTCAGTCCAGCAGCGGTCGTCGAGGCGCCGTTGCGCCGAGGCGGCGACGGGCACACCCGGACGGCGCACGGCGTCGGCACACGATCGAGTGACCTGGGCCGATTCGAGGTGAGTCATCCCAGGACTTCTCGGGATGCTCGGAGGATGGACATGCGGGTCGAGGTCACGAACGCGGACGTCGCCGCGGCCAAGCGCGCCTGGCAGCGCGCCGTCGACAACGGTGAGAGCGAGGTCCGCACGCGCCTGCTGTACGACAGCCTGCGCCGGGTCATCAACGCGCAGGCGCAGCAGATGGCGGACGACTTCCGCGCGAAGCGCGCGAGCTGACGCCCGCCGAGGGCGCGCCGCTCCGACGGCGCGAGGACCCGGTGGGTCGCAGGCAGCCACGGCCCGCGACCCACCGGACCTGTCACGGGTAGGACGTGACGAACGACGGGGTCCCCGTGTTCGTGTTGTCCACCTGACCGCCCACGCCGTTCACCACGTGGCGGATGGTGCCCGCGCTGAGGTTCACGGTCATGACGTGCTCGAGCGTCACGCCCGGACGCTGCGGCACCTCGAACCCGTTCTCGGTGACGATCGACGGGTTGTTCTGGTTGAACACGTAGACGCCCGCGCCCCAGAGCTGGTGCGTCTTCACCTTGTCGCCCACCTTGTACCCGGCCCACCCGAGGGTGCCGTCGGGCTCGGTCCAGTCGGCCTGCGTCGGCGGGTCGTACGGCAGCTCGTTCTGGTACAGCACGACGCGTCCGCGCTCGCCGTTCCAGATCGTGTTGTGCTGCTGGAAGTGCTCGACGAACAGGCCGGTCGCGGTGACGTCGTCGCCGTTCACGACGACGCCGTTGCGGCCGATGTTGGTGCGCCACCGCTGGGTGTCGCCGTTCACGCCCTCGGTGAAGCCCTCGACGCCGTGGTCGGCGCGCCACACCCAGGTGTGGTCGACGAGGACGTCGTCGGCGTTGATCTCGAGCGCGACGTCAGTGCTGCCCTTGTGCGGGCCGCCGACGCGGAAGTAGACGTCGCTGAGCGTGATCGGGTCGCGGCGGCTCTTGGTGCCCCAGTCGGGCGCGTGCCGGTGGTCGAGGCCGACCTTGAGCAGCACGGGCGACTTCGTCGGGCCCGCGTCGATGGTGACGCCGGCGACGACGATGCCGGGCACGTCGGCGACGAACAGCGGGATCGCCCCACGGGCGGAGGTGAGCGTCGCGTGGCCGGTGCCGAGCACGACCGTGCCGGGCCGCCAGACGGCGATCGTCGACGCGACGTCGTAGACGCCGGGCGTGAGCAGCAGGTGCTTGCCGCGCGCGAGCTGCGCGTTGATCTTGAGCACCGAGTCGCCGGGCTTGGCGACGTAGAAGTCGCGCAGCGGGATGGAGCGGCCGGGCGTCGTGCCGTTCGCCCAGGTGATGCCGCGCGTGCCCTCGGCGGCCGACGGGACGCGGACCTGCCACGTGCCGCGCGCGTCGACGTAGAGGTACGGCTTCTCCCGGCTGACGGGCGTGGTGTCGAGCGTCGTGTACGGCGGGTCGGGGAACGTCGCGTCGGCGGGGGCACCCTCGACGCCGGAGAACACCTGGTTCCAGACGGCGTTGGACCAGCTCCGCACGGAGCTGTTGCGGGTGAGCCACTGCTGCTGCGACCCGTTGACGACGTCGCCGAACCTCGAGTCGGCGATGAACCCGCCGCTCGCGTACTGCGGGCCGGCGGTGCAGTAGTCCATGAGCGAGAAGCCCGGGTCGCCCTCGTTCGCGAGGACGTTGAGCCGACGCACCGAGACGGCCTGGGACACGGCCCAGAAGTTCGCCGACGCGCGGCAGCCGTCCTGGCCGGCGCCGTCGATGTCGAGCGTGAGGTTGGACAGCGTGCGCCAGAAGTTGACCAGCGCGATGCAGTTGGGGTTCGCGGGGTCGTCGGACAGGCAGCGGTTGTACGTCTCGATCTTGCCGTGCACGACGACGTCCGTCGGCGACGCCCCGAGACCGGCGACCTCGGTGTAGTAGCCGACCTTCATCTGCAGCGGCTGCGTGGCGGTGCCGTACTCGCCGGGCTTGAACAGCAGCGACCAGCGGTCGGTGCCCATCTCGGCGTCGACCTGCTGGGCGTGGATCTGGTCGACCTTCGCCTGGATGTCGGCGACGGGCATGCTCGGGTCGAAGACGACGACGTTCGGGCCGAGGTCCGGGGTGGAGGGCGCGCTGCCGCCGTGGGCGGTGGCGGGTGCGGCGGCCGTCGCGGCGAGCGCGAGGGCGAGGGTCGCGATCAGCGGGGCGCGACGACGTCGTCGTGACCGGCTGCTCGCAGGGACGTGCGGGTCCATGCGGGGTTCCTCTCCGTCGAGGGTGGACACACGGGAGGAAACCACACTTACCGACCTGTTAGTAAGAGTCAGGTGAAACGTGTCCACGACGCGCGTCTCCGGGAGGTGACCGGGACGGCGTAGAGCCCGTCCCACGCCGCGCCGGACCGCTGCCGCCGGTCCGTCCCCGCGAGAGGCGCCCCGAGCGGGCCGACGGTAGTGTCGACGGATCGGCGTCTCCGCCGGACCTCGGGGGTTCGGACCCAGCCTCTTCCCTGTGTCGCGGTGATGCCGCGTGGAGGACCCATGCCCGTGCACGCAGCCGAAGCAGTCGGGCGCTACACCTACGCCGCCGACGGCGGCTGGTGGTGGTCCGAGACCATGCACGCGACGTACGGCCCGGACGCGTCACCCGTCGACGGGCCCGAGACCCCGGGGGTGGAGCGGCTCCTCCACCGCGTCCCGGAGGACGACCACGCCCGGGTCCGCGACGCGTTCACCGCGTGCGTGAGCGACGGCACGTCGTTCGCGGTCTCCCACCGCGTCCACGGGCCCGAGGGCGGCCGGCGGCGCGTCACCCTCACGGGATCCCGTGAGCGCACCGACGACGGGCGGCCCCGCGTCGGCGGGTTCGTGCTCGACGTCGAGGAGGCCGTCGCCGCCGCCGCGAAGCGCGACGCGCAGCTGCAGCTCGGCACCGCGCTCGCGTCGCACGCGCTCATCGACCAGGCCAAGGGCGCGCTCATGCTCGTCTACGGGATCGAGGAGCAGGAGGCGTTCGACCTGCTGCGCTGGAGCTCGATGCGGCTCAACGTGAAGCTCGCGCTGCTCGCCCAGCGGGTCGTCGCCGTGGTCCGGGACGCCGAGGGGCTCGCACCGTCGGCGCGCGACGCGCTCGAGCGTGCGCTGCACGAGCCGGCCGCCGAGCCCCGCCGACGCGTCGACCGTGGCGAGGTGACCACGACGCCGTACGGGCCGCACGGCCCCGTCGTCACGGTCACGGGCCGGGTCGACCTGCGCGTGGCGCGACAGCTCGCGGAGGCGATCACCGCGACGTGGTCGGAGGCGCGGGGCCAGGGCGGTCTGGTCGTCGACCTCGAGCGCACCGCGGAGGTCGGCGCGGCGGCTCGGCACCTGCTCGCCGGCACGGTCCGGCGGGCCGAGTCGGACCGGCTCCGCGTGCGGGTCGTCGTCCCGGTCGGCGACCCGGCGCGGCTGGTCGGGGTGGTGCCCGCACGCGTCGTGCGGGTCGGGAGCGACGAGGAGGCGGTGAGACGCCGGCACGGTGTCGCCACCGCACGGTGAGCAGAGCACGACGGGACCTCGCGGGGGCGGAGGTGGGGACGATGGACGAGGCGGTGCGCACCGTCCGGTGGGACGGCGGCTGGGTGACGCTCGTCGGACGTCGCGTCGAGGGCGAGCCGACGTCCGACGCGTGGCACGCGATCGCGCGCGGTCGGCGCACGGCGCGCCGGCTCGGGCGGCCGCACCTCATCGACCTCCCGGACGAGACGGTCGTCGAGCGCGTGAGCGAGCTCGAGGACGCGCCGCAGCAGGCACCGTGGTCGGCGTCGCTCACGGATCCCGTCGCGCCCGAGCGGTCCCCCGGCGCCGGCGAGCGGGCGGAGCGGGCGCGTCGGCGTCTCGCCGAGCTGCGCGAGGGCCGGCCGAGCTCGCTCGAGCACGTCGACGACGCGGCGGTTGCGGCACGGGACGCCCAGCGGGAGGCGGCGGTCGCGCGCGCCCGGTCCGGCGAGGTGCTCGAGCGGGCCGCGCTCGCGCACGAGGCCGCGGCCGACGTGCACGAGCGGCTGGCGCGCCTCGGCTCGGACCCGGGACGCCACCGGCAGCGCGCGCAGGACCACCGCAGGGCCGCGGAGGAGGACTGGCGTCGGAGCCGTGAGGTGCTCGAGCGTCGGCCGGGCGTGGCGCGGGAGCAGGCGACGCAGTGACGACCGACGCCACGCCGGTGCCGACGAACGGCTCGCACGCGCACCCGGTGCGCGACCTCGTGGTCGTCGGGGCGTCCGCGGGCGGCGTCGAGGCGCTGCGCAAGCTCGTCGCGGGCCTCCCGCACGACTTCGCGGCCGCCGTCGTGGTGGTGCTGCACATCCCCGCGTCGAGCCGCAGCGCGCTCGCGTCGATCCTCGAGCGTGCGGGGCCCCTGCCGGCGCGGCAGGCGCGCGAGGGCGACCGCCTCGAGCCGGGGCACATCCTCGTCGCGCCGCCCGACCGGCACGTGATCGTCGCGGACGGCACGGTCACCCTGTCGCGCGGCCCGCACGAGAACGGCCACCGACCGGCCGTGGACGTCCTGTTCCGCTCGGCCGCGCGTGCCGCCGGACCGCGCGTCGTGGGCGTCGTCCTGTCGGGGACGCTCGACGACGGGACGGCCGGGCTCGTCGCGATCCGGGCACGCGGCGGGATGTGCGTCGTGCAGGACCCGGACGACGCGACCTACGCGGGCATGCCCCAGGCGGCGATGGAGGGCGACTCGCCCGACGCGGTCCTGCCCGTGGACCAGATCGCGGTGCTCCTGCGGGAGGTCGCGGGCACGCGTCCGGCCACGGTGCCGGACGACGCGTCGGCGCTGATGGACATGGAGGTCGCGATGGCCGTCCCCGAGGACGACGCCCTGAGCGCACCCGACCGGCCCGGCGTCCCGTCCGGGTTCGCGTGCCCGGACTGCCACGGCGTCCTGTTCGAGATCGACGAGGGCACGATGCGCCGGTTCCGCTGCCGCGTCGGGCACGCGTGGTCCCCGCACAGCCTCGCCGCGCAGCAGGCGGCCGCGGTCGAGGGCGCGCTGTGGACGGCGCTGCGCGCGCTCGAGGAGAAGGCGGCGCTGTCGGACCGCATGGCCCGCAACGCCACGTCGCGCGGCCACGCGATGACGGCCCGCACGTTCGCGGAACAGGCGATGGAGGCGCGCGAGTCCGCGCTCGCCCTGCGCGACCTGGTCGAACGCACCGCCGGGCTGGTCCCCGAACCCGGCCTGAGCGCAGCCGAGGCGCCCGCTGCCGACAGCGCGCAGGCACTACCGTGAGTGACGCACCAGCCCTCGGGGCGACGGAGGAACAGTGGACGACCGGCCCGACGCGCAGTTCGAGCAGCTGCTCGACTACCTCAAGGAGGAGCGCGGGTTCGACTTCAGCGGCTACAAGCGCCAGAGCCTGATGCGTCGGGTCCGGCGCCAGATGGCCTCGGTCGAGGTCGCCGGGTTCGACGAGTACCAGGACTTCCTCGCGGTCAACCCCGACGAGTTCACCGCGCTGTTCAACACGGTGCTCATCAACGTCACGAGCTTCTTCAGGGACGCCGACTCGTGGGACTTCCTGCGCCGCGAGGTCGTGCCGCCGATGGTGACGCGCGGCCACGGGCCGATCCGGGTGTGGAGCGCGGGCTGCTCGACGGGTGAGGAGGCGTACAGCGCCGCGATGGTGCTCGCGGACGCGCTCGGGCCTGACGACTTCCGTGACCGCGTGAAGATCTACGCGACGGACGTCGACGAGGAGGCGCTCGCGAAGGCGCGGTCGGCGACGTACCTGCCGCGCGAGCTGCGCGGACTCGACGACGCGCACGTGGACCGCTACTTCGAGCAGACGCCCGACGGCCAGCACGCGATCCGCAAGGACCTGCGCCGCGCGGTGATCTTCGGCCGCAACGACCTCGTCCAGGACGCGCCGATCTCCCACATCGACCTGCTGATCTGCCGCAACGCGCTCATGTACTTCAACGCGGAGACGCAGGGCCGCATCATCCGCCGGCTGCACTTCGCGCTGCGGCCGAGCGGCACGCTGTTCCTCGGCAAGGCGGAGATGCTGCTCTCGCACGTCGACCTGTTCACGCCTCAGGACCTCAAGCGACGCTTCTTCCGCAAGGCCGGCGCCGGCGTGCCCGAGCGGCGGGCCGCCATCGAGCCGAGTGCGCCGACCCCCGGGGGCAGTGACATGGCGCGCCTGCGCGACGAGGCGCTGCTGTCGGCGCCCGCGGCGCAGGTCGTCGTGGCGGCGTCCGGGGAGCTCGTCGCGAGCAACCGCCGGGCGGAGGCGCTGTTCGGGATCTCCGCGCGCGACGTGGGCCGCCCGTTCCAGGACCTCGAGGTGTCGTACAAGCCGCTCGAGCTGCGCTCGGCCATCCAGACCGCGATGGCGGAGCGCCGGTCGGTGTGGGAGCACGACGTCGAGTGGCAGCGGCCCGGCCACGAGGGCGTGTCCCTTGACGTGCAGGTCGTGCCGCTCGTCGGGCCGGACTCCGAGCCGCTCGGCGCGACCGTGATCTTCAACGACGTGACGCGCTACCGGCACCTGCAGCAGGAGCTGCAGTTCGCGAACCGTCAGCTCGAGGCGGCGTTCGAGGAGCTCCAGTCGACGAACGAGGAGCTCGAGACCACCAACGAGGAGCTCCAGTCCACGGTCGAGGAGCTGGAGACGACGAACGAGGAGCTCCAGTCCACGAACGAGGAGCTCGAGACCATGAACGAGGAGCTCCAGTCGATGAACGACGAGCTCAACGCCAGCAACGAGGAGCTGCGGCTGCGCACCGTCCAGGTGAGCGAGCTCAACGACCTCATGGAGTCCGTGCTGTCGAGCCTGCGGGCGGGCGTCGCCGTGGTCGACGTCGGCATGAAGGTGCTCGCGTGGAACGCGGGCGCGATCGACCTGTGGGGCCTGCGCGAGGACGAGGCGGTCGGCCACAGCCTCGCCGACCTCGACATCGGCATGCCGCTCGAACCACTCCTCCCGCTCGTGCGCCAGCAGCTCGTCGGGGACGCCGCCGACTCGACCGTGCGGGTGTCGGCGGTGAACCGTCGCGGGCGCACCGTCGAGGTGGACGTGACGATCACGGCGCTGCGCCGCAGCGGGGCCGGGGTGAGCGGCGCGATCCTCGTGATGATGCTGGGCTCCGACTGACCCGTCGCGCTCAGGCGGGCGTGCTGTCGTCCAGCGCGCCCGAGACGGCCCGCTCGAGCCGGCCGCCCTGCAGGCCGAGGTCGCCGCCGGCCGCCGCGGCCGCGGCCATGACGAGCCGTGCGGCCGCGGTGACGTCGACGTCCCGCTGGTCGGCGCTCCAGCGCAGCATCTCGAGCGCACCCGCGCGGTCGACGCCGTAGACGAGACCGAGGCAGCCCACGGCCTGCTCCACGACGGGCCGCTCGGCGAGCAGCTCGGGCAGCCGCGAGTTCACCGCACGCGCAGCGCGGGCCCGGACGTCCGACGACACGTCGACGACGACGCCCCGGACGTCGTGGCCGCCGCCGGCCGACTCCTCGGCGACCCCCGCGACCGCCATCACGCGGCCCTCGCCCTCGAGCCGCTTGACCGTGTGGACCTGCGCGAACGCGATCCCGTCGCGCGCGCACGCCTCGACCGCCTCGCGCAGCGCGTCGCGCTCGTCGACGCGCACGTGGCGCGTGAGGGCGTCGAGGGTCGGCGGGACGTCGCCGGGTGTCATGCCGAGCAGCGTGTAGAGCTCGTCGGACCACCACGGCCTACCACCGTCGGCGGGCAGGTGGAACTGCCCCGACAGGAGGTCTTCCATGCGTGCACCTCGTGAAGCACGGTGGATCGGCCCCTGGCTGGACACCCACCACCGGATGATCTGCCCAGGCTACGCAGTCACCGTCGGGGCGGCATCCGCTCGTGCGCGCGCCCGCGGGGAGGGCCGCGGGCGAGAAGCGGTTCGAGATGCGGTTCTCCGAGAAGTGGGCCACGGTGGCCTGATCCGGGTCGATGCCGCGCTCCGCGGCTGGTCCGGAGGGGCGCCGCACGTGGTGCAGCCCGCGACGCAGGGCGCCCCCGCCGAGAGGCCACCGGTATGCGTGTGCTCGGTGTCAACGCGGTGTTCCACGACTCGTCCGCGGCGCTCGTCGTCGACGGGGAGGTCGTCGCCGCGATCGAGGAGGAGCGCCTCAGCCGTCGCAAGCACGGCAAGCGGCCCGTCCCGTTCGCGGCCTGGGAGCTGCCGACGCTCGCGATGCGCGCGTGCCTCGACGCGGGCGCCCTGGCGCCGGCCGACCTGGACGCCGTCGCGTACGGGTTCGACCCGTCGCTCGCGAAGGACGCCGCCGACCTGGGTCTCGACGACCCGTGGGACCACCTGCGCCGCACGTACGCCGAGCACGCGCCCGGCTTCCTCGCGTCGGCGCTGCCCGGCCTGCCGCGCGAGCGCGTGCGGTTCGTCGCGCACCACGTCGCGCACGCCGCGTCGGCCGCGCTGGCCGTCGGCTGGGACCGGTGCGCGGTCATGGTGCTCGACGGGCGGGGCGAGAGCGCGTCGGCGCTGCTCGGCGCGTACCGCGACGGGCGGCTGACGGTCGAGTCGACGCAGGTGCTGCCGCACTCGCTGGGGCTCGTCTACGAGTCGCTGACCGAGCACCTGGGCTTCCTGCGGTCGAGCGACGAGTACAAGGTCATGGCGCTCGCGTCGTACGGCACGCCGCGCTACCTCGACGAGCTGCGGCACCTGCTGACCGCGACCGGCGACGGCGGGTTCGTCGCCGTGCCGCCCGACTGGAGCCGGTGGGCGCCCCCACGGCACGACGCCGACGGGTGGGGCGGCGCGCACGCCGACCTCGCCGCGTCGGTGCAGGTGCGGCTCGAGGAGGTGCTGGTCGACCTCGCGCGCTGGCTGCGGGACCGGACCGGTGAGACGCGCCTGGCGCTCGCGGGCGGCATCGCGCTCAACTGCGTCGCGAACTCGCGCATCTGGCGCGAGGCCGGGTTCGACGAGGTGTGGGCGCAGCCCGCGTCGGGCGACGCGGGGACCGCGCTCGGTGCCGCCCTGACGGTCGCGGTGGACGGCGGCGACGTGCCGCGGCCCATGCCGGGCGCCGCGCTGGGCCGCGGGTGGTCCGACGACGAGGTCGCCGCGGAGCTGCGGCGCGCGAAGGTGCCGTTCCGGACGGGTGACGCGGCCGTGGCCGCGGCGGAGGCCCTGGCCCGCGACGAGGTCGTCGCGTGGTTCGACGGCCGCAGCGAGTTCGGCCCGCGTGCGCTCGGTCAGCGGTCGCTGCTCGCGCACCCGGGCTTCGCGGAGAACCTCGAGCGGCTCAACGACGTCAAGGGTCGCGAGCAGTTCCGCCCCGTGGCGCCGATGGTGCTGCTCGAGCGCGCGGCCGACCTGTTCTCGGGCGGGCCGGTCCCGAGCCCGTACATGCTGTTCGTCCACCAGGTCGCCGACACGTGGCGCGACCGCATCCCGGCCGCGGTGCACGTCGACGGGACCGCGCGCATCCAGACGGTCGACCGGCGCACGCACGAACGGCTCGCGCACATGCTCGACCGGTTCGAGGCGCTCACGGGTCTGCCCGTCGTCATCAACACGAGCCTCAACACCGCGGGGCGGCCCATGGTCGACAGCCCGCACGACGCGCTCGAGCTGTTCGGCTCGTCGCCCGTCGACCTCCTCGTGCTCGGCGGGCACACCGTCCGGCGCCGGGACCTGTTCGAGGCGACGCCGTGACCTGGGCCGTCGTCGTCCCCACGGTCGGCCGGCCCTCCCTCGACCGGCTCCTCGCGGGCCTGCGGACGCAGGACGTCCCCGCACGCCTGGGACCGCCCGCCGAGGTCGTCGTGGTCGACGACCGGCCGCTCGCCGACCGGGCCCCGCTGGTCGTCGAGGGCGCACGCGTCGTGCGCAGCGGCGGTCGCGGCCCGGCGGCGGCGCGGAACGCGGGCTGGCGCGGCGTCGAAGCCGAGTGGGTCCTGTTCCTCGACGACGACGTGCTGCTGCCGGACGGGTGGGCGCGCGGGCTCGCGGACGACCTGGCCGCGGCCGGCCCGCGCACGGGCGGGGTGCAGGCGCGCCTGCACGTGCCGCTGGGCCCGACCCCGCCGACGGACTGGGAGCGGTCGACCGCGGGACTCGAGGACGCCGCGTGGGCGACCGCCGACATGGCGTACCGGCGCGCGGCCCTCGCGGAGGTCGACGGGTTCGACGAGCGGTTCCCGCGCGCCTACCGCGAGGACGCCGACCTCGCCCTGCGGGTCCGCCGCGCGGGGTGGGACCTCGAGCGCGGGTCCCGCACGACGTGGCACCCCGTGCGGCCGGCGACGGCGGGCGTGAGCGTGAAGGTCCAGGCCGGGAACGCCGACGACGCGCTGCTGCGCGCGTTGCACGGCCGCCGCTGGCGGGACGTCGCGGAGACCGGCCCGGGCCGGTCGGGGCGGCACGCCCTGACGGTCGGCGCGGGGGCCCTCGCGCTCGCCGCGTGGACGGTGCGCGCGCGACGCGTCGCCGCGCTCCCCGCCCTGGTGTGGGCCGCGCTGACCGGCGAGCTCCTGTGGCGGCGCGTCGCCCCCGGTCCCCGTCCCGGTCACGCGGGCTGGGCGCGCGAGTGGACCCGGATGGCGTGGACGACGCTGCTCATCCCGCCCGTCGCGGTCACCCACAAGCTGCGCGGCACGCTCGCGCACCGCCGCGGCGCCCCACCCTGGCGGCCACCGCTGTGCGCGGTGCTCTTCGACCGCGACGGGACGCTCGTGCACGACGTCCCCTACGCCGTCGACCCGGGCGCGGTCGAGCCGGTGCCGGGAGCCCGTGCCGTGCTCGACGCGCTCCGGGAGGCGGGTGTCGCGGTCGGCGTCGTGAGCAACCAGTCCGGCATCGCGCGCGGCTTCCAGACGCCGGCCCAGGTCGCGGCGGTGAACGCGCAGGTCGAGCGCCTGCTCGGGCCGTTCGGCACGATCCAGGTCTGCCCGCACGGACCCGACGACGGCTGCGCGTGCCGCAAGCCGGGGCCGGGCCTCGTGCTGCGCGCCGCGCGCGAGCTCGGCGTCGCGCCGTGGGAGTGCGCGGTCGTCGGCGACATCGGCGCGGACGTCGCGTGCGCGCTCGCCGCCGGTGCGGTCCCGGTGCTCGTCCCGACGCCCGCGACGCGCGCCGACGAGGTCGCGCACGCGATGTCGACCGCGCGCGTGACCGGCGACCTGGCGTCCGCGCTCGACGTGCTGCGGCCGATGCTGGCGGCGACGGTCCCGCCGGACGACGAGGCGCGCGCGGTGGCGGCGGCGACGACACCTGCGGCCTCCACCCCGGTGTCCGTCGGGGGTGCGCGATGACGACGACGCTCGTGGTGCGCCTCGACAGCGACGGTGACGTGCTGCTCGCCGGCCCGGCCGTGCGCGCGCTCGCCGTCGCCGGACCGCTCGACCTGCTCGTGTCACCGGCCGGAGCCGCCGCCGCGCACCTGCTGCCCGACGTGCGCGCGGTGCACGTCTTCGACGCGCCGTGGTCGGGGTACGTGCCGCCGCCCACGGACCGCGCCGCGGTCGAGGCGCTGCTCGCGACCGTCGGCGCCGCGCGCTACGACCGCGCGGTCGTCCTCACGTCCTGGCACCAGAGCCCGCTGCCGGCCGCGCTGCTGCTGCGCCTCGCCGGCGTGCCCGTCGTGGCCGCGACCAGCGACGACTACCCGGGGTCGCTGCTCGACGTCCGGCACCGCCGCCGCCCCGGCCGGCACGAGGTCGACGCGTCGCTCGACCTGGTCGAGGCGTGCGGCGTGCCGCGACCCGCGGACGACCGCCTCGCGGTCCGCTCGCCGCTGCCCGACGCGTCGGCGCTCGTGCCCGACGAGCCGTACGTCGTCGTGCACCCGGGCGCGTCCGTGCCGGCGCGGGCGCTCGCGAGCGGGCACGCGGCCGCGGTCGTCGAGGCGCTCGCGGACCGCGGCGCGGTCGTCGTCACGGGCTCGCCGGGCGAGCGACCGCTCACGGCGGCGGTCGCGGGCGGCCGGGCCACCGACCTCGGCGGGCGGACCGACCTGCCGCTGCTGGCCGCCGTCCTCGCGGGGGCGGACACGGTCGTCGTCGGCAACACCGGCCCGGCGCACCTCGCCGCGGCCGTCGGGGCGCCCGTCGTCTCGTTGTTCGCACCCGTCGTCCCGGCGGAGCGCTGGCGTCCGTGGGGCGTGCCGCACGTGCTGCTCGGCGACCAGCGCGCGGCGTGCGCCGGGACCTCCGCCCGCCGGTGCCCGGTCGCGGGGCACCCGTGCCTGTCCGACGTCGCGCCGGGCGCGGTGGTGGCCGCGGTCGACGCGCTCCGGGAGGCCCGGGTGGTGAGCGCATGAGGATCCTGCTCTGGCACGTGCACGGCTCGTGGACCGACGCGTTCGTCCGCGGCCCCGACACCTACGTCCTGCCCGTCCTGCCCGACCGGGGGCCCGACGGGCGTGGGCGCGCGCGCACCTGGACCTGGCCCGGGTCGGTCGAGGAGCACGCGCCCGACGACCTCGGTGACGTCGACGTCGTCGTGCTGCAGCGCCCGCACGAGGCCGAGCTCGTCGAGCGGTGGACCGGACGACGGCCCGGCGTCGACGTCCCGGCCGTGTACGTCGAGCACAACACGCCCCGTGCGCTCGACGGCTCCGCGCGGCACGTGCTGGCGCACCGCGCCGACGTGCCGGTGGTGCACGTCTCGACGTTCAACGCCGTCGTCTGGGACTGCGGGCGCGCGCCGACCGTCGTCGTCGCGCACGGCATCCCCGATCCGGGTGCCCTGTTCACGGGCGAGCGGCCCGACGCCGCCGTCGTGGTCAACGAGCCCGTGCGCCGTGGTCGCGCGGTCGGCACGGACCTCGTCGTCGACCTCGCCGAGCGCCTCCCGCTGCGCGTGTTCGGCATGGGCACGTCCGAGCTCGAGCTCACGACTCCCGCCCTGCGCGGCCGGACCGCGGACCTCGACCAGCGCGCGCTGCACCACGCGATGGCCGCCTGCCGGGTCTACCTGCACCCGTTCCGCTGGACCAGCCTCGGCCTGTCGCTGATCGAGGCGATGACGATCGGCATGCCCGTGCTCGCGCTCGCGACGACCGCGGCGCCCGAGGCGGTGCCCTCGTGGGCCGGCCTCGTGACGTGCGACGTCGACGCGCTCGTCGCGCGGGCCCGGCGCTGGCTCGCCGACCCCGAGGAGGCCCGCGCGATCGGCGCGGCCGCCCGGGCGCACGCCCTCGACCGGTTCGGCCTGGACCGGTTCCTGTCCGACTGGCAGCAGGTGCTGAAGGAGGTGACCCGATGAGGATCGCGATGGTGTCGGAGCACGCGAGCCCGCTGGCGGTGCTCGGAGGCGTCGACGCGGGCGGGCAGAACGTCCACGTCGCTGCCCTCGCGCGGGCGCTCGCCGAGGCGGGTCACGTCGTCGACGTCTACACGCGGCGGGACGACCCCGACCTGCCGCCCGACGTGCCCCTGTGCGACGGCGTGCGCGTCCGGCACCTCGATGCCGGCCCGCCGACGGCCGTCCCGAAGGACGACCTGCTCCCGTACGTGCCGGACATGGCGCACGAGCTCGTACGCCTGTGGGGTGGCGCGGACCGGCCGGACGTCGTGCACGCGCACTTCTGGATGTCGGGCCTCGCCGCCCTCCAGGCGGCGGCCGTCGTGCGGGTGCCGGTCGTCCAGACCTTCCACGCGCTCGGCTCGGTCAAGCGCCGGTTCCAGGGCGTGCAGGACACGAGCCCGCCCGGCCGCGTCGAGGCCGAGGCGATGATCGGGCGCAACGTCGACGCGGTCGTGGCGACCTGCTCCGACGAGGTGTCCGAGCTCGCGCGGCTCGGCGTCCCGGTCGGGCACGTGCAGGTCGTGCCGTGCGGCGTCGACACCGACCTCTTCTCACCCGGACCGCCTCGGCGGCCCGCCGCACGCGGCCGACGCCTGCTGACCGTCGGACGGCTCGTCGAGCGCAAGGGCGTCGACACGATCCTCACGGCGCTCGCCGACGTGCCCGGTGCCGAGCTGTGGGTCGCGGGCGGGCCGCCGTGGTCGCAGCTCCACAGCGACCCCGAGGCGCGGCGGCTGGTCGACCTCGCGACGCGCCTCGGCGTCGTGGACCGGGTCCGGCTCCTCGGCAGCATCCCGCACGACGAGGTCGCCGCGCTCATGCGTCGGGCGGACGTCGTCGTCGCGACGCCCTGGTACGAGCCGTTCGGGATCGTGCCGCTCGAGGCGGCCGCGTGCGGCGTCCCGCTCGTCGGCAGCGCGGTCGGTGGGCTGCTCGACACGGTCCGGGACGGGCGCACGGGCGTCCTGGTGCCCCCGCGCGACCCGGTCGCGCTCGCGTCCGCGCTGCGTGTCCTGCTGGGCGACGCGGAGGCCCGCGAGCAGCTCGGGCGCGCAGCCCGTCGACTCGCGTGCGCGCGGTACACGTGGGAGCACGTCGCCGCGTCGACCGCCGAGGTCTACGCGTCGCTCGTCGGCGGCGCCCGGTCCGAGGTCGTGGCCGGATGACCGCCGCGCTGCCGACCCTGTCGGCGACCGACCGCTGGCTCGCGGTGCACCGGCGCGAGCTCGACGACGCGCTCGACGCGCTCCAGGCCGACGGCCAGGTCATCGAGCGGTGGGGCCACCGGCTCGCGACCCACCTCGCCGCGGGCGGCCGACTGCTCGCCGCGGGAAACGGGGGCAGCGCCGCGGAGGCGCAGCACCTCACCGCGGAGCTCGTCGGACGGTTCGCCGGGGAGCGCCGGGCGCTGTCGGCGATCGCGCTGTGCGCCGAGTCCGCGAGCGTGACCGCGATCGTCAACGACTACGGCGCCGACGAGGTGTTCGCGCGCCAGGTCGAGGCGCACGGGCGCACCGACGACGTGCTCGTGCTGCTGTCCACGTCGGGCCGCAGCCCGAACGTCGTGCACGCCGCCGAGGTCGGCCGCCGCCTCGGCCTGCACGTCTGGACGCTCACCGGGCGCTACCCCAACCCGCTCGCCGCGGCGGCGACGTCGGCGGTGTGCGTACACGCGTCCACGACCGCCGTCGTGCAGGCCGTGCACCTCGTCGCCGTGCACGCGCTGTGCGCGGCCGTCGACCACCACCTGCCGTCGGCCGACGGGCGCGCGACGCAGCGACGGGCGGCGTCGACCGGTCGCCGGCCCGGCGACGCCAGGCCCGGCAGGGGCGGACGGGACGGGGTGCCGGCGTGAGCGCGCCGCGCGTGGTCGTCGTCGGCGACGTGCTGCTGGACCGCGACGTCCTCGGCACGTCCGACCGGCTGTGCCCCGACGCGCCCGCCCCGGTCGTCGACGTCGAGCGGACCGCCGAGAGCCCGGGCGGCGCGGGCCTCGCGGCGCTGCTGTGCGCCGACGCGGGCGCCGACGTCCGCCTGGTCGCGCCCGTCGCCGACGACGACGCCGGCCGGCGGCTGCGGGCGATGCTCGAGCCGCGTCTCACCGTCGTGGCGGTCGGCCACGAGGGCGCCACGCGGAGCAAGACGCGCGTCCGCGCCGCGGGGACCTCGCTCGTCCGGCTCGACGAGGGTGGTCCCGGCGAGCCCACCGACGTGCCGCTCGACGCGGTCGAGGAGGCGCTGCGCGACGCCGACGCAGTGCTCGTGTCCGACTACGGCGGCGGCGTCACGACCCACCCCGGCCTCCGCACGCTGCTCGCGCGGGCCGCGGCCCGCACGCCTCTGGTCTGGGACCCGCACCCGCGCGGCGGCCCGCCCGTGCCCCGTGCCGCGCTCGTGACGCCCAACGTCGCGGAGGCGATGCGCGCCACCGGGTCCGCGGGCGGCGGACCCGACCAGCTCGCCGCCGACCTGTGCGGGCGGTGGGACGTCGACGCGGTCGTCGTGACGGCGGGCGCGCAGGGTGCGTGCCTCGCCCGGCGCGACGGGCGCGCGGTCGTCGTCCCCGCCGGGCACGTCGAGCACGGCGACCCGTGCGGTGCCGGCGACCGGTTCGCGGCGACGGCCGCGCTGCACCTCGCGACGGGCTGCACGGTGCTCGACGCAGTCGTGCGCGCGGTCGAGGCCGCGACCGGCTGGGTCGCCGCGGGCGGGGCCGCCGCCTACCGGTCGCTCCCGCAGGGGTCACCGCACACGGCCTCCCCCGAGCGGGAGTCGCCGGCCATGGTCCGGGCGCGGCTCGGGGCGCGTGGCCCGGTCGTCGCGACCGGCGGGTGCTTCGACCTGCTGCACGCGGGCCACGTCGCGACGCTCGACGCCGCGCGCAGGCTCGGCGGGTCGCTCGTCGTGCTGCTCAACTCCGACGCGTCGGTGCGCCGGCTCAAGGGTCCGACGCGGCCGCTCGTGCCCGCCGGGTCGCGGCGGCGCGTGCTCGAGGCGCTGGACTGCGTCGACGTCGTCGTCGACCTCGACGACGACGACCCCGTCCGCCTGCTCGGCGAGCTGCGGCCCGACGTCTGGGTCAAGGGCGGCGACTACGACCTCGCGGACCTGCCGGAGGCGCAGGTCGTGCAGGCGCACGGCGGGCGCGTCGTGCTCGTGCCGTTCGTCCCGGGCTGGTCGACGACCGGCCTCGTCGCGCGCGCGTCGGCCGGACCCCTCACACGACCCCAGGAGAGAGCATGACGACGACTGCCACGACCGCCCGCGACCTCGGCACCGTGTTCGTGACGGGGGGCGCCAGCGGCCTCGGCGCGGCCGTGGTGCGCGCTGTGCACGACGCGGGCGGCACCCCCGCGGTCCTGGACCTGCACGCGGTCGACGACGTCCCGTCGGTCGCCGTCGACCTCGCCGACTCGTCCGCCGTGCCGGGTGCGGTCGCGGACCTCGTCGCGCAGGTCGGGCCGCCGTCGGCGGTCGTCACGGCCGCGGGCATCGACGCGTGCGGGCCGCTCGCCGACATCGACGCGGACGCCTGGGAGCGCGTGGTGCGCGTCAACCTGTTCGGCACCGTCGCGACCGTCCGCGCGTGCCTGCCGTACCTCGAGGAGTCGCACGGGACGGTGGTGACGGTCGCGTCGACGCTCGCGCTGCGCGGGGTGTCCGACGCGACGGCCTACTGCGCGTCGAAGTGGGGCGTGCGCGGGTTCACGCAGGCGCTCGCGGCCGAGCTCGCGGGCCGCGTCGGCGTGACGCTCCTCGTGCCCGGCGGCATGCGGACGCCGTTCTTCGACGGCCGGACCGAGCAGTACAAGCCCGGGCCCGACGCGGACCTGCAGGACCCCGCGCACACCGCGGTCGCCGTGCTGGCCGCGCTGCGGCAGCCGCGCGGGAGCGAGATCCGGGAGATGCTCGTGATGGCGCCGGGCGAGTCGTCGTGGCCCTGACGCCGCGCGACGCGCCGGGCGGGGCCGACGGCCACCGCGGGCGTGCCGCGGCGGACGTGTCCGCCGACGGCGGCGCGCTGTTCACCGGACTCGCACCGCCTCACGCGGATGACGTCGAGGACGTCCTCGTCCTGCGTGCGCTCGGGCTGGGCGACGCGCTCACCGCCGTGCCCGCGCTGCGGGGCGTGCGGCGCGCGTGGCCGCACGCCCGGGTCACGGTCGTCGGGCCCGAGGCCGTGGGCGCGTGGCTGCGCGAGGCGGGGGTGTGCGACCGCGTGCTGCCCGCCGACGGCATCGCCGCCCCGCCTGCGGTCCCGTGGGTCGGCGGGGGCCACGTCGCCGTCAACCTGCACGGCCGTGGTCCGGAGAGCACGCGACGGCTCCTCGCGACGCAGCCCCGGCACATGGTGACGTTCGCCGACGCGCTCGTGCCCACAGGTCCGGCCTGGCGGTCCGACGAGCACGAGGTGCTGCGGTGGATGCGGCTCGTGCACGCCGCCGGCGGCACGTGCAGCCTCGACGACCTGCGCCTGCCCGCGCCGGAGGGCCACGCCGCGCGCGTGTCGCACGCGCGCGGCGAGGTCGTCCTGCACCCCGGTGCGGCGTCGGCTGCGCGACGGTGGCCCGTCGAGCGCTGGACGGAGCTCGCCCGACACCTCGCACGCGCGGGCTACCTCGTCGACGTGACGGGGTCGGCGGCGGAGAGGGACGTGTGCGCCGCGGTCGTGGCGGGCCTGCGCGCGCCCGGCGACCTGCTCCGGGTGCGCGACCTCGCGGGCACGCTCACCCTGCCGGCGCTCGTGCAGGCGGTCGCGTCGGCGCGGCTCGTGGTGTGCGGGGACACGGGGGTCGCGCACGTCGCGACCGCGGTCGGCGTCCCGTCGGTGCTGCTGTTCGGGCCCGTCGCGCCCGACCGCTGGGGCCCGCTGCTCGACGTCGACCGGCACACCGTCCTGTGGCACGGCGACGGCACGGGCGACCCGCACGGCAGCAGCGTCGACCCGGCGCTCGACCGGATCGGCGTCGGCGAGGTGCTCGCCGCCGCGCTGGCTCAGCTCGACCGCGGGCGCGTCGCGCTCACGCCGGCACCTGCAGCGCCGACCGGAACCACGCCACGGTCCGCTCCAGGCCGTCCGTCCACGGCACCCGCGGCTCCCACCCGAGGCGTGCGCGCGCGAGGCTGATGTCGGGCCGCCGCACCTCGGGGTCGTCGACGGGCCGCCCCACGAGCGTGATCTGCGACGAGCTCCCGGTGAGCGCGACGACGTCCTGCGCGATCCGCAGCACGGTCCGCTCCTCGGGGCTCCCGACGTTGATCGGCCCGGGCTCCTCGCTCGCGGCCATCGCCAGGACGCCGTCGACCAGGTCGTCGACGTAGCAGACCGACCGCGTCTGCGACCCGCCGCCCGCGACCGTGAGCGGCTCGCCCGCGAGCGCCTGCCGCACGAACGTCGGGATCGCGCGCCCGTCGAACGGCCGCATCCGCGGCCCGTAGGTGTTGAAGATCCGCACGATGCCGGTCCGCACGCCGTGCACCGTCCGGTACGCGGTCGTGAGCGCCTCGCCGTACCGCTTGGCCTCGTCGTAGACGCCGCGCGGACCGACCGGGTTGACGTGCCCCCAGTACGTCTCCGGCTGCGGGTGCACCTGCGGGTCGCCGTACACCTCGGACGTCGACGCGAGCACGAACCGCGCACCCTTCTCCCGGGCCAGCCCGAGCGCGTGGAGCGTCCCGTCGGCCCCGACCTTGAGCGTCTCGATCGGCAGCTGCGCGTAGTCGACGGGCGACGCGGGCGACGCGAAGTGCAGCACGAGGTCGACGTCGCCGGGCACGTGCACGAAGTCGACGAGGTCGCAGCGCCGCAGGTGGAAGGCGGGGTCGTCGAGCAGGTGCGCGACGTTCGCGGCGTCGCCGGTGAGGAAGTTGTCGAGGCACACGACGTCCCACCCGTCGGCGAGCAGTCGCGTGCACAGGTGGCTGCCGAGGAACCCGGCCCCGCCCGTGACGACGGCCCGGCGCCCGTGCCCCGGCGACGACGAGCCGCGGGGCGAGGGACGGGACGACGGCGACGGGCTCGCGGCGGACGACGTCATGGCGGCAGCCTCTCGGACGTGCTGCGGCCGCTGGCCCGACCGTCCGGTGCCTTCCCAGGGTGGACCCGCACCCGGAGAACCGCACCGCGAACCGCCGGGCCGGCTGGTGGGTGGTTCAGAGGGTGCGGGCCTCGGGCGTGCTCGTGACGCCCTTGGTGTCGAGGAAGGTGCGGGCGCGGCGGGCCAGCGCGTCCGCGTCGTACGCGTCGTGGTCCTGGACGAGCACGACGACGTCGGCACCGGCCACGGCCGCGGCCTGCTCGGCATCGGCCACGCGCTGCACGCCCTCGACGTCCCACTCACGGACGAGCGGGTCGTGGAACGTGACGCGCGCGCCGCGTGCGACGAGCTGCTCGGCGAGCGGGGTGGCGGGCGACTCGCGGTCGTCGGCGATGTTCGCCTTGTAGGTGACGCCGAGGAGGTGGACGTGCGCACCGCGCAGGTCGCGGCCCTGGGCGGCGAGCAGCTCGGCGACGCGCTCGACGACGTACGCGGGCTGCGACGTGTTGATCTCCTGCGCGAGCTCGACCATCCGCAGCGGCCGGCCGAGCTGCTCGCGCACCTGGTGGTTGAGGTACATCGGGTCGATCGGGATGCAGTGGCCGCCGACGCCCACGCCGGGGCGGAACGCCTGGAAGCCGAAGGGCTTGGTCTCAGCGGCCCCGATGACGTCCCACACGTCGATGTCGAGCTCGTGGAACGCGCGCGCGAGCTCGTTGACCAGCGCGATGTTGACCTGGCGGTAGGTGTTCTCGAGGAGCTTGGCGGTCTCGGCCTCGCGCGTGCTGCGGACGGGGACGACGCGGTCGACGACGCGGCCGTAGAACGCGACGGCGCGCTCGGTGCAGGCCGGGGTGAGCCCACCGACGACCTTCGGGGTGTTGCGGATGCCGAACCGGGCGTTGCCGGGGTCGACGCGCTCGGGGGAGAACGCGAGCGCGAAGTCGCGGCCGGCACGCAGGCCCGAGAACTCCTCGAGCATGGGGGCCACGACGTCCTCGGTCGTGCCGGGGTAGGTGGTGGACTCGAGGATCACGAGGGTGCCCGGCCGGAGCTGCTCGCCGACGGTGCGGACCGCGCCGCGCACCGCGCCGAGGTCGGGCCCCCC
Organism: Cellulomonas fimi; assembly: GCF_028527925.1. Taxonomy (GTDB): domain Bacteria; phylum Actinomycetota; class Actinomycetes; order Actinomycetales; family Cellulomonadaceae; genus Cellulomonas; species Cellulomonas fimi_C. The sequence goes on along the minus strand of NZ_JAPESW010000033.1, from coordinate 9,419 downwards.
GGTCGGGGACAGCGGCGTCGGGACGCAGATGACGACCGTGGCCGCCTGGGCGAGCGTGGACGCGTCGGTGACGGGCGTGAACCCGGCGGCGACCATGTCGCGCACGTCGTCGTCGCTGAGGTCGTCCACGTGCGAGAGGCCGTGCGTCAGGCCGTCGACGACGCGCGCCGACAGGTCGTACCCGGCCACCGCCATACCGGTGCGGCAGGCCTCCTGGGCGAGCGGGAGGCCCACGTAGCCGAGGCCGACGATCGCGACGTCGTACAGGGCGGCACGGACGGGCGAGGTGGCCGGGTCGGCGGGGCGGGTCAGCGTCGTGGTGGTCATCGGGATCTTCCTCCGGTCGGGTGCGTTGACGTGTTCCACGCTATCGGTATACCGAAAGCCGGAAACAGGGACGATGGTCCTGAGCGATATCGCCGTTTCCGCGGCACTCTGGAGGCATCGGGTATACCGTCCGTCCGAGCAAAGGAGATGTCATGAGTGAGGGAAACACCCCGGTCCTCTCGGAGGTCCTGGCCGGCGGCGCCGCCGCGAGCGGCCTCGCGGCCACCGGTCTCACCGGCGCCGCGTGGATCGTCACGGCGGCCGTCGCCGCCGTCGTCGCCGGAGCGGTCCTGCTCCGCGTGGCCCGCCGTCGCGCCGCCGTGCACGACTGACCGCCCGTCCGACCCGTCCCCGCACCCCACCCGCAGGAGAGTCCGCCATGACCCAGCACGATCCGACACCGCTGAGCGCCCACCGCGTCACGAGCCACCTGCCGTGGCTGCTGATGGGCGGTGCGGGGATCGCGATGGCGTGGGCGGCGTCACGCGTCACCGCCCTCGCATCGGGACGCAACCCCGTGCTGTGGGTGTACCTGGTCGCGATCGGGCTCCTGGTCTGGCAGCTCGGGACAGCGGCGTTCGACCGTCCCGTCCGCGCGCGAGGGGCCGCGGCCGCGCTGCTCGCGGAGGCGCGCGTCGCGGTCCTCGTGCCGGCGTACAACGAGGACGACGCCATCCTGCGCGCCAGCCTCGCGTCGCTGCTGCGCCAGACGCACCTCCCCGCCGCCGTGTGCGTCGTGGACGACGGCTCCACGTCGGGCGACTACGCGGCGGTCCGGGACTGGTTCCTGCCCGCGGCCGAGGCGGCGGGTGTCGCCGTGACGTGGCAGCGCACGCCGAACGGCGGCAAGCGCCACGCGCAGGTGACGGCTGCGCGGTCGTTCCCGGACGCGGACTTCTACCTCACCGTGGACAGCGACACGCAGCTCGACGCGCACGCGCTCGACGAGGCCCTGCAGCCGTTCGAGGACCCCGACGTGCAGTCCGTCGCCGGGACGATCCTCGTCACCAACTACCGCACCAACCTGCTGACCCGCATGCAGGAGGCCTGGTTCCTGTCGATGCAGGCCGTCGACCGTGCGGCCCTGTCGCGCAGGGGCTCGGTACTCGTCAACTCGGGACCGCTCGCCGTCTACCGTCCGGCCGTCCTGTGGGACAACGTCGACGACTACCTCGGCGAGACGCTGTTCGGCCGCCCCGTGCACACCTCGGACGACAGCATGCTGACGCTCTACGCGCAGCAGCGGGGTCGGACCGTGCACCAGCCCAGCGCCTTCGCGTTCTCGCACATGCCCTCGACCCTCGACGGTCACCGCCGTCAGCAGCTGCGCTGGATGCGCGGGTCGCTCGTGCGCAGCGGGACCCGCTTCCGCCGTCTGCCGACCCGCCGCTTCTCGTACTGGTACCACCTGCTGCGCTGGGCCCTGTACGCCGCTGTCACCGTGGCGCTCGTCCTCCTCGCGGTCTCCGGCACGCTCTTCTCGCCCACCGCGTGGCTCCTGTCCGCCGTCGTCGTGGGGTGCGCCCAGCTGCTCGTCACCACGCCCTACCTCACGCTGCGGCGCAGCGACCAGACCACCGGCCAGCGCCTCGCCGTCCTCGCGTGCGCGCCGCTCGTCGGCCTCTGGAACGTCACCGTCCTGCGCGCGCTGCGCTGGTACGCCATGGCGACGTTCGGGAACGTCGCGTGGGGCACCCGGCAGAACGTCGAGGTGACCGCGTGAGCGCGGGCCCTACGCTGACGCCTGACAGACCCACGTCACGGGAGGTTCGGGTGCCTGCGTCCGAGGGACCGCTCGTCCCGCACCCGTCGGCGGCGGCGCTCTCCGACGGCGTCCACCGACAGCTCGAGCGGGAGATCGTCGACGGTCGGCTGGCTCCGGGGGCGGCTCTGCGCGAGGCCGAGGTCGCCGAGCGGCTCGGGGTGTCGCGCACACCGGTACGCGAGGCGCTGCGCCGGCTGGCCGAGTCCGGGCTCGTCCGCATCGAGGCCAGCCGCAGCTACCGGGTCGCACCCCTCGACCTCGACCTCCTGGCGGAGACCGCCGTCGTCTTCTGCGCGATGGCCGGCCTCGCCGCCCGGCTGGCGCAACCGCACCTGACCGACGTCGAGGTCGAGTGGCTCGCGTCCGCGGAGCGGCGGGCCTTCGGCGAGGCCGCCGAGCCTCAGCCGGTCGTCGACCCCCTCTTCGGCATCGGCGTGCTCGACGTGTTCGTCGACCTGTGCGACAACGCGGTGCTCGTGGCGTCGATGGCGCGCCTGCGGCTGCAGATCCGCCGCGCCTTCAACCTGTTCGGGCCCGAGGTGCCCCGGCTGCTGTTCGCGGAGCGGCTCGGCGCGATCGTCGCCGCCGCTCGCTCGCGCGACCCCGAGCTCCTCGAGACCACGGTGCGCGTGCACGGGGAGCAGTTCGTCCTCGACGTGATCGAGCTCGCGCGCCAGGACGCCCGCCGGGACGACGGGGCGCGCTGACCCGTCGTCCCGCGAGAGGATCTCGGACCTCCCGTTCCGCGACCTCGATGGCGCTCGGGCGCACCGGCTCGTAGCGTGGAGGCGTCGAGAACGCCCCGCGTGCGACGGGGCCCGGCGGCCGGGCGTCCCGGGAGAGGACTCCGCATGGACCGCGCACAGGACGACAAGGACCGGGGGCCGCTCAGCGCCGGTCAGGGACCCGACGAGTCCGAGACCGATCCGAGCAAGATCGACGTGACGGACGCGGCGGAGTCGTCGGAGGAGGACCGCTCGGACGCGGGCTGACAGCAGGGGGACCCCTCGCCCGCCGCCACGGGCGACGTGCACCGACGCCGCAGGTCGCGACGTCGGGAGAACCGCTTCGGCTCGCCGAGCCGGGAGAAGCGGTTCATATTGGGGGAAGCCCTGAGGCAGTTCGGAGCGCGTCAGGGGCGACGTCCGTCGCCCTTCGAGCCAGGCGGAGGCTCCGATGCGTGCAGTGCGATGGGCGGTCCCGGGTGCAGCGGTGCTGCTGGTCCTGACGGCGTGCGCCCGCGGGACGGGTGGCGGCGAGGGGACGGCGGCGCCGTCGTTCGACCCCGATGCGGACGTCTCCGGGAAGCTCACCGTGATGGGCTTCGGCGCGGGCGACGAGATCGGCGAGACCCGTCTGGCGCGCGCCGAGGAGTCGATGCCCGACGTCGACGTGTCGCTGATCGAGGGCGACCTCGACATCCAGGCGTTCCTGTCGGCCGTCGCCGCGGGTGACCCGCCGGACATCGTGTACGCGAACCGCGACCAGATCGGCACGTTCGCCTCGCGCGGGGCCGTCGTGCCGCTGGACGAGTGCTACGCGTCGCAGGACATCGACCAGGACGCGTTCCGGGACGCCGCGCTCGCGCAGGTGACGTTCGGGGACCAGCTGTACGGCGTGCCGGAGTTCAACCAGGTGCAGCTCACGATGGCGAACCAGTCGCTGCTCGACGCCGCGGGCCTGACCATCGAGGACGTCAACGGCTCCGACTGGGACGCGGTCACGGCGGCGACGACGGCGCTCTCGAAGTCCGACGGCGGTGCGGTGAGCGTCATCGGGTACGACTCGAAGATGCCGGAGTTCCTGCCGCTGTGGGCCAAGGCGAACGGCGCGGACCTGCTGTCCGAGGACGGTCGCACGGCGCAGCTCGACGACCCGAAGGTGCTCGAGGCGCTCGAGTTCGCGGTGAACGTCTACGACGTGCAGGGCGGGTTCGCGGGCGTGAAGTCGGCGCGCGACGCGGCGGACTTCTTCGGGTCGGGCAACCAGTTCGCGTCGTCGACGCTGGGCGCGATGCCGATGGAGCAGTGGTACATCAACGTGCTCAACGAGAACTCGCCTGATGCACCCATGGCGTTCGACGCGTTCCGCACGCCCGAGGGCGAGCCGCTCGCGTACGCGACGGGCTCGGCGTGGGCGATCCCCGCGGGCTCGGCGAACGCGGAGGCCGCGTGCCGGTTCGCGGCGTCGATGGTGTCGTTCGACAGCTGGATGGCCGCGGCGCAGGCGCGCGCCGACGCGCGCGAGCAGGAGGGCCTGGTCTTCACGGGCGTCCTCACGGGCAACGAGAAGGCCGACGAGGAGATCCGCTCGACGCTCGTGACGGTCACCGACGAGCCGTGGGCGTCGGGCGTGAACGCGATGTACGAGGCGAACGAGCACACGTTCTCGCTGCCCGCGAACCCCGCCGACAGCGAGTTCAAGGCGGCGTGGCAGGACGCGGTGAACCGCGTGCTCAACGGCCAGCAGGAGCCGGCCGAGGCGCTGGCCCAGGCGCAGGAGGAGGCGCAGAAGGCGCTCGACGCGGCCTGGGAGCGCTGGGACGGCGGGACGACGGACTGATGGCGGCGACGACGACGACCGCGCCGGCCGGGGTCGAGGCCCCGCGCCGGCGCCGGTCGAGCGTGTCGAGCCGCGACGCGCGCCACGCCTGGTGGTTCATCGCCCCGTGGATCGTGGGGTTCCTCGTCTTCACGGCGTGGCCGATGATCTACAGCGCCTACCTGTCGCTCACGGACTACGACGTCATCAGCGACCCGAGGTTCGTCGGGTTCGACAACTACCGCGAGCTGTTCGCCGACCCGAAGGTCGCGCTGGCCCTGCGCAACACGCTGATCTACACCGTGATGGCCGTGCCCGCGCACATCCTGCTCGCGCTGGGCCTCGCGCTGCTGCTCGACCGGGCCGCGCGCTCGGCGGGGTTCTTCCGCACGGCGTTCTTCCTGCCGAAGATGACGCCGCCCGTCGCGATCGGCGTGCTCCTGCTGCTGCTGTTCAACGGCCAGCGCGGCGCGATCAACACGATGCTCGGCTGGTTCGGCATCGACGGGCCCGCGTGGACGACCGACCCGGACTGGGTCAAGCCCGGGCTCGTGATGATAGGCCTGTGGACCGTCGGGTCGACCGTCATCATCCTGCTCGCGGCGCTGCGGAACGTCCCGACCGACCTGTACGACGCGGCCCGCGTCGACGGCGCCGGCTTCTGGCACCGCACGCGCGCCGTGACGCTCCCGATGATCAGCGGCCCGCTGTTCTTCGTCGTCGTCGTCAACACCATCGCCGCGCTCCAGCTGTTCACCGAGGCGTACACCGCGTTCTTCGGCTCGGGTAACACGACCTACTCGAACGACGCGGCGCTGTTCTACGCCATCTACCTGTTCCAGCAGGCGTTCGAGTACCTGCACATGGGGTACGCGTCGGCGCTCGCCTGGCTGCTGTTCCTCGTCATCATGGCGATCACGGCCGTCCAGATGCTCGTGAGCCGCCGCGTCGTCTACTACGAGGGGGACGCGCGATGACGTCCGCGGCCGAGGCCACGCGCATGCCGCAGGGGGTCGTCACGGCGGCCCCGCAGGCGGTGACCGTCCGCAAGCGGCGCACGCCCCGGCGGCTCGCCGGGCGGATCGCCGTCCTCGCGGCCCTCGTGGTCGCGACCTTCGTCTTCGTCTACCCGTTCGTCTGGCTGCTGTCGGCGTCGTTCAAGCCGCGCGGCGAGGTGTTCGACAACCGCCTGATCCCGCGGACGTTCACGCTGCAGAACTACGTCGAGGTGTGGCAGGTCGCGCCGATGGCGACGTGGCTGGTCAACACCGTGATCGTCACGACGCTCGCCGCGGTCACCGTGACGTTCTCGTCGGCGCTCGTGGCGTGGGGCTTCGCGTACTTCCGGTTCCCCGGCCGCGGGCCGCTGTTCGGGCTCGTGCTCGCGACGATGATGCTGCCCGGCGCCGTCACGATGGTCCCGACCTACCTCATCTGGAAGGAGCTCGGGCTCGTCGGCGGCCTCACCCCGCTGTGGGGCGGCAACCTGTTCGGCAGCGCGTTCTACATCTTCCTGCTGCGCCAGTTCTTCCTCGGCCTGCCCCGCGAGCTGTTCGAGGCCGCGCGCCTCGACGGCGCCGGCAACTGGACGATCTTCGCCCGCATCGCCGCGCCCCTGTGCAAGCCCGCGCTGATCCTCACGCTGCTGTTCGAGATCCAGGCCGCCTGGACCGACCTCATGCGCCCGCTCATCTACCTGCAGGACTCGTCGACCTTCACGGTGCCGCGCGGGCTCAAGGCCATGCTCGACCAGTTCGGGTTCGGCGGGGAGTGGCACTGGGAGATCGTGGTCACCGCGAGCGTCATCACGACGATCCCGATGATCATCCTGTTCTTCCTCGGTCAGCGGCACTTCGTCCAGGGCATCGCGACGACGGGCTCGAAGGGCTGACGTCGCCAGCGTGTCCGCGCGTGACGACGGTCCCCTCGTACACCGACGCGCGAGACCACCCGCCGCAGAGCCTTGCCTCGTCCCTCGGGAGCACTGGAGAGCGCGGACGACGGTGCGCGCCCGGCTGCGCTCACGCCGACTGCTCGTCTCCATCCGGGTCGCGCCGCCGTGCGCGTGCGGCGGTGATGACCCAGGTCACACCAGCGGCCAGGGCGCTGCCGATCAGCAGGGCCTGAAGTTCTCCGCGTGCCTCGTCGACCGTCGACCATGGGCGGTCTTTGGTGGCCCACAGCAGACTGTCCTGCGCGCCGACGTTCGTGATCTTGCTGTGGGTGTCCAAGCCTGTCTCGGCGGTCTCACCGATGACCGGGTCCGCCTCGCACGTTGGGCACACCGTGAGGAGCACCGGTAGCTGTGCCAGCTGCGTCGGTGAGCCCGGGGCGTCAGGGGGCAGCCCCTTCATCTGGTCGATGGTGAGGATGCTGTCGGTGACATAGGCGTGTATCGGGAAGACAGCCTCGGAGGGCAGGGCCCACGTGAGCTCGTTGACTTGCTTCTCGATCGACTCCGAGCGCTGGTTGTATCGCGCGAGCGTGGACAGGTGCAGCTGGAACTGCAAGACACCTTGTGCCCACTGGCTGCCCGCCGTCGGGTAGAAGCACGGCTTGAGCTCGGTCGTGGCTGAGCCCTCGGCGACGTTCATGCTCGCTGGGAAAAGGTCGGTGCTCCACGGGTCCGTATCGCCGTTCGCGTCGTCCCAGCGGCTGCCGGGGCAACCCTCGCGCCAGCGCAGCTTGGTCGCAGCCGCCGGAAGGCCGATCTCGAACCCGGTGACCGAGATGTCGGTGAGCTGCTCGGGCCGGACCCAGAAGACGAGCTTCACGTCGATGTGCGGCGTGGGGTCTTGCAGCCGGACGTTCTGCAGGAGGGAGGTGCGGGCGCCGGTGACGCTGACGTCGACCATGTTGCCGACGGCCCCGTCGTACACGTGTGGGTGGGTCGGCACGACGTAGAGGCTCTGCCCTGGGGCGTGCTCGCTGTCTCGTGCCGAAGGGGCGAACAAGGGTGGGAGCCAGAGCAGGAGAGCGGCGTCACGGCGATGGTGATCGCGATGATGCGTTGGCCCTCCAGCGAGGACGCCTTGCGTGTGATCGCTGACAGCCGTCGTCTGCTGGACGCTCGGGTCGCTCGGAGGTGCCGCCGCAGTCGCGCGCGCCATGACCACGGGTCTGCCATGGCTGCATGGTGCCAGCAACGACACCGGCGGGAGGTGAGGCCCGCCTGAGCGCGACGAGCGGGGCGACACCGGACCGCGCCATCCGTGGGCGGGCACGTCCACCGGGGTCTGCGTAGGGTCGACAGGACGGTCAGGACGCGGCCGGTGAGCCCGCCGTCGAGTCCTCGACGGCGACGTACCCGAGGAGGCCCTCATGGTCACGGCCGACACCACGCACGGCGACGCGTCCGGCGAGCATGACCCCGTCGGGCAGCACAGCGCGGGGGAGCACACGATCGGTCGGCACGCCGGCCCGCGCGCCGACTCGGTCGCCGACCGGCTGGCCCAGGCGCTCGAGAACGCGCACCAGCTCGACCCGGTCGTCGAGCGGGTCGCCGCGCTGTGGCGCGGACCCCTCCAGCACGACGGCTTGCGCCGGCTGCTGCGCGGCAAGCCGCTGGGTCACGCGGCGCACCCGCTGCTCACCGACGTCCCGATCGGTCTCTGGATGAGTGCGGCGGTCCTCGACGCGGTCGGGCAGGAGAAGGCGGCCCGTCGGCTCATCGGTGCGGGCGTCCTCGCGACCGGACCGGTCGTCGCCACCGGGTGGGCGGACTGGTCGACGGCCGACGACCGGACGCGGCGCGTCGGCGTCGTGCACGCGGCGTCCAACGGCGTCGCGCTCGCCTGCTACACCGCGTCGTGGCTGGCCCGCCGCAAGGGCAACCGGGGTGTCGGCCTGCTCGCGTCGGCCGCCGGTGCTGCGGCGCTCGGTGTCGGCGGGTTCCTGGGCGGACACATGGCGTACGTCCTCGGGTCGCCGCCGCGCGACCCCGACGCCCCCGTGCGCTGATCGAGCTCCGCCGGTACGCGCGTCCGCGTCCGGCACCGACGGTCGAGTTCCGCGACTCAGGGCCGACCGCCCTTCGTCCCGTAGGCGGCAGCGTCGTCGTCGGTGACAATGTCCTGCGCGCGCGAAGCACCGAGCCGCGCACCCCTCCCGGGCAGCGTCGCCCGCCACGACGACGCCACCCGAGGACGACACCATGGCCACCACCGACACCCCGACGCTGCCCACGGCGATCCCGCACGGGCGCGCCGAGGACCTGCTGGGCCTGCTCACGGGCGTCGTCCTGGTCGCGGTCGGCATGTCCCTGCTGCGGACCGGTGGGCTCGTCACGGGCGGGATCGCGGGCGCCGCGCTGCTGCTCGGACACGTCGTCGACGTGCCGCTCGGCGTCCTGTTCTTCGCGCTCAACGTGCCGTTCTTCGCGCTCGCGGCGCACCGGTCGGGCTGGTCGTTCACGCTGCGCAGCGCCGCGACCGTCGGGCTGGTCTCGCTCGGCACCGCGGTCACCGCGGCGCACCTCGACGTCGCGTCGGTCGACCCGTGGTTCGCTGCGGTCGTCGGCAACCTGCTGTGCGGGACGGGCATCCTGGTCGTGTTCCGGCACCGCTCGAGCGTCGGCGGGTTCTCGATCGTCGCGGTCCTGCTGCAGGAGCGGTCGGGGATCCGCGCCGGGCACGTGCTCATGGCGCTCGACACGCTCGTCGTGCTCGCGGCGTTCACCGTGGCCCCGCCGCTCGACGTGCTCGTGTCCGCTGCGGGCGCCGTCCTGCTGAGCCTCGTCGTGACGTTCAACCACCGGCCGGGCCGCTACACGGGCTTCTGACCCGCC
>NZ_JAPESW010000032.1 GCF_028527925.1 Cellulomonas fimi | reverse complement strand
GGGCCGGCGCGGCCTGCGGGCCCTGCTCCCCGCCGTCTGGGTCAACGACCCCGACGCGGACACCCGTGCCTCGCACAAGGCGTACCAGCTGCGCGAGGCGCGCCGCGCGGGCCTCGTCACGCCGCGCGCATGAGACAGCACCCCGCCCCGACGGACGGTGCGGGTTAGGATCCGAGCACCACCAGCGTCCTTTAAGACCCGTCCCGTGAGGCGGGGAAGGAGTCCGCATGAGCACAGGCATGCCCGCGTCCAGCGGCAGCCTCGAGCACGCGAACGTCGTGCTCGGCGCCCCCGAGATCGGCCGGGCGCTCACCCGCATCGCCCACGAGATCCTCGAGCGCAACAAGGGCGGCGACGGCGTCGTCCTCCTCGGCATCCCGACCCGCGGCCTCCCGCTCGCGCGGCGGCTCGCCCAGCGCCTCGCCGACGTCGAGCCCGGACTCGACCCGGGCGCGCTCGCGGGCAGCCTCGACGTGACGATGTACCGCGACGACCTGGCCCACCAGCCCACCCGGACGATCGGCGCGACCGACATCCCGGGCGGCGGGCTCGACGGGCGCGTCGTCGTCCTCGTCGACGACGTCCTCTACTCGGGCCGCACGATCCGCGCCGCGCTCGACGCGATCAGCGACCTCGGCCGCCCGCGCGCGGTGCAGCTCGCCGCGCTCGTCGACCGCGGGCACCGCGAGCTGCCGATCCGCGCGGACTACGTCGGCAAGAACCTGCCGACCTCGACGACCGAGCGGGTGCGCGTCCTGCTCGAGGAGACCGACGGCCGCGACGCCGTCGTCATCGACGGGGGGACCCGATGAGGCACCTGCTGTCCGCGTCGGACCTCGACGTCCGCGACGCGGTGCGCATCCTCGACACGGCCGGGCAGATGGCCGCGACGCAGGCGCGCGAGATCAAGAAGCTCCCGACGCTGCGCGGGCGCACGGTCGTCAACCTGTTCTTCGAGGACTCGACCCGGACGCGCATCTCGTTCGAGACGGCCGCGAAGCGGCTGAGCGCCGACGTCATCAACTTCTCCGCCAAGGGGTCGAGCGTCTCGAAGGGCGAGTCGCTCAAGGACACGGCTCTCACGCTGCAGGCCATGGGCGCCGACGCGGTCGTCATCCGGCACCAGGCGTCGGGCGCGCCGCACACGCTCGCGCACGCGGGCTGGACGTCGGGCGCCGTGGTGAACGCGGGCGACGGGACGCACCAGCACCCGACGCAGGCGCTGCTCGACGCGTACACGCTGCGTCGCCACCTCGTGGGCGACGGCGGCCGCGCCGACGTGAGCGGGCAGGACCTCGTGGGCCTGCGGGTCGCGATCGTCGGCGACGTCCTGCACAGCCGCGTCGCGCGGTCGAACGTGCAGCTCCTGCACACGCTCGGCGCGCACGTCACGCTCGTGTCGCCGCCGACGCTCGTCCCGGTCGGGGTCGAGGCGTGGCCGGCCCGCGTCTCGTACCACCTGGACGAGGTCATCGCCGACGACAAGCCCGACGCGGTCATGATGCTGCGCGTCCAGCGCGAGCGGATGTCGAGCGCGGGCGGCGGGTTCTTCCCGAGCCCGCTGGAGTACACCCGCGGCTACGGCCTCGACGCGCGGCGCCTCGCGGCGCTGCCCGACCACGCGATCGTGCTGCACCCCGGCCCGATGAACCGCGGCCTGGAGATCTCCGCCGACGCCGCCGACTCGCCGCGCGCGGTGATCGTCGAGCAGGTCGCCAACGGGGTCGCCGTCCGCATGGCCGTGCTGTACCTGCTGCTCGCGGGCGAGTCGCCCGCCCCGACGACGAAGGTGGACGCGTGAACCCCCGGTACCTGCTGACGTCCGTCGCCCCGCTGGGCGCGGACCCCGTCGACGTGCTCCTCGCGGACGGCGTGGTCGCCGCGATCGGCGCGGACGCCCGCGCGCAGGCCGGTGACGACGCGGTCGAGGTCGACGGCACCGGCCTCGTGCTGCTGCCCGGACTCGTCGACCTGCACACGCACCTGCGCGAGCCGGGCCGCGAGGACGCCGAGACGATCCGCACCGGCACGCGCGCCGCGGCCCTCGGCGGGTTCACCGCCGTGCACGCCATGGCCAACACCTCGCCCACGCAGGACACCGCGGGCGTCGTCGAGCAGGTCTGGCGGCTGGGCCGCGAGGCCGGCTGGGTCGACGTGCACCCCGTCGGCGCGGTCACCGTGGGGCTCGCGGGGGAGCAGCTCGCCGAGCTCGGCGCGATGGCGCAGTCCGAGGCCGCGGTGCGGGTGTTCTCCGACGACGGCAAGTGCGTGCACGACCCGGTGCTCATGCGGCGCGCGCTCGAGTACGTCAAGGCGTTCGACGGCGTCGTCGCGCAGCACGCGCAGGAGCCCCGGCTCACCGAGAACGCGCAGATGAACGAGGGCGTCGTCTCGGCCGAGCTGGGCCTGACCGGCTGGCCGTCCGTCGCGGAGGAGGCGATCATCGCGCGTGACGTGCTGCTCGCCGAGCACGTCGGGTCCCGCCTGCACGTCTGCCACCTGTCGACGGCCGGGTCGGTCGAGATCGTCCGGTGGGCCAAGTCGCGCGGCATCGACGTCACCGCCGAGGTCACGCCCCACCACCTGGTCCTCACCGACGACCTGGCCCGCGGCTACGACCCGGTGTTCAAGGTCAACCCGCCGCTGCGCACCGCCGAGGACGTCGAGGCGGTCCGGGCGGGCCTCGCCGACGGCACGATCGACATCGTCGCGACCGACCACGCGCCGCACACGCGCGAGGACAAGGACTGCGAGTGGGCGGCCGCCGCGTTCGGCATGACCGGCCTCGAGACCGCGCTGTCCGTCGTCCAGCAGACGATGGTCGACACCGGCCGCCTGACCTGGGCCGACGTCGCGCGCGTGCTGTCCGAGGCACCCGCCCGGATCGGCCGCGTGACCGACCACGGCCGGCCGATCGCGGTCGGCGAGCCCGCCAACCTCGTGCTGTGGGACCCGGCCGCGCGCACCACGGTCGACCCGGCGCAGCAGGCCACCAAGGCGGTCAACTCGCCGTTCCGCGGCCGCGAGCTGCCCGGACGCGTCGTCGCGACGTTCCTGCGCGGCCGCGCGACCGTCCTCGACGGGGAGCCGTGCGACGCGGCGGTGGTCCGCTGATGCGCACCGCGCTCGCCGTCGCCGGGTGCGTCGCGCTCGCGCTGCTCGCCCTGTGGGGCATGCGCTCGGGCTGGCTCGCCCGACGACGACGTTCCGAGGCGGTCGTCCCGTCGCTGCCCGCGGAGCCCGCCGAGCTGGGGGAGACCCGGTTCGGTCCGGTCGAGGCGCTCTACGTGTCCTCGACCCGGGCCGGCGACTGGCTCGACCGGATCGTCGCGCACGACCTCGGCGTCCGCAGCCCGGCCGTCGTGGCGGTCCACGACGCGGGCGTGCGGATCACCCGCACCGGAGCGGCCGACGTGTTCGTCCCGGCCGGCACCCTGCGCGCGGCGGGCACGGCGCCCGGCATCGCGGGCAAGGTCGTCGGCGGCGACGGGCTCGTCGTCCTCACCTGGCAGCCCGACCCCGACGACCCGCGCGGCCTCGACACCGGCCTGCGCCCCCGGCACGCCGCCGACCGCCCCGCGCTGGTCGACGCCGTCGCCGCCCTCATCGACCACACGCCCGGCGCCCCCGCCGGGCAGGAGGAGACACCATGACCGACGCAGTGCTCGTCCTCGAGGACGGCCGGACGTTCGCCGGGCAGGCGTACGGCGCCACCGGCCGGACGCTCGGCGAGATCGTCTTCAACACCGGCATGACCGGCTACCAGGAGACCCTGACCGACCCGTCGTACCACCGCCAGATCGTCGTGATGACGGCGCCGCACATCGGCAACACCGGCGTGAACGACGAGGACCCCGAGTCGGGTCGCATCTGGGTCGCCGGGTACGTCGTGCGCGACCCCGCGCGGAGGTCGTCGAGCTGGCGCGCGCGCCGCACGCTCGACGAGGAGCTCGACGCGCAGGGCGTCGTCGGCATCAGCGGCGTCGACACCCGTGCCCTCACGCGGCACCTGCGCGAGCGCGGCGTCATGCGGGCCGGCGTGTTCTCCGGCGGCGCGCTGGTCGGTCCCGACGGCGAGCGCCGTCCGGTCGACGAGCTGCTCGACGAGGTGCTCGCGGCCCCGGCGATGGCCGGCGCCGACCTCGCGGGCGAGGTCTCGACCGACGAGGCCTACGTCGTCGAGGCCCTCGGCCCCGACGGCACGCCGCTCGACACGCCCGTCGCCACCGTCGCGGCCGTCGACCTCGGCATCAAGGCCATGACCCCGCAGCGGCTCGCCGAGCGCGGGGTGCGCGTGCACGTGCTGCCCGCGACCTCGACGATCGACGACGTCCTCGCGACGCAGCCCGACGGCGTGTTCTTCTCGAACGGCCCGGGCGACCCGTCGGCCGCGACGCACGAGGTCGAGCTCCTGCGCGACGTGCTGGACCGGAAGATCCCGTTCTTCGGCATCTGCTACGGCAACCAGCTGCTCGGGCGCGCGCTCGGCTACGGCACCTACAAGCTCGGGTACGGGCACCGCGGCGTGAACCAGCCGGTGATCGACCGCGCGACCGGCAAGGTCGAGATCACCGCGCACAACCACGGGTTCGCCGTGGACGCGCCGCTCGACGGTGAGTCCACCGCACCGCACGACGGCGGCCGCTACGGCCGGGTCGTGGTGAGCCACGTCGACCTCAACGACGACGTGGTCGAGGGCCTGCGCGCGCTCGACCTGCCCGCGTTCTCCGTCCAGTACCACCCGGAGGCGGCGGCGGGTCCCCACGACGCCGCCTACCTGTTCGACCGCTTCGTCGGGCTCATGACCGGCACCGACGACCCGACCACGAAGGGTGCCGCCTGATGCCCCGCCGCACCGACATCTCCAGCGTCCTGGTCATCGGGTCCGGCCCGATCGTCATCGGCCAGGCGTGCGAGTTCGACTACTCGGGGACGCAGGCCTGCCGCGTGCTCAAGGAGGAGGGCCTGCGGGTCGTCCTGGTCAACTCGAACCCCGCCACGATCATGACGGACCCGGAGTTCGCCGACGCGACCTACGTCGAGCCGATCACGACCGAGGTCCTCACGAGCATCATCGCCAAGGAGCGTCCCGACGCGATCCTGCCGACGCTGGGCGGCCAGACGGCCCTCAACGCGGCGATCGCGCTCGACGAGGCCGGCGTGCTCGCGAAGTACGACGTCGAGCTCATCGGCGCGAACATCCCCGCGATCCAGAAGGGCGAGGACCGCGAGCAGTTCAAGCAGGTCGTCGAGGTCTGCGGCGGCGAGTCCGCGCGGTCCGCGATCGTGCACACGATCGACGACGCCCTGGCCGCGGTCGAGGACCTCGGCTACCCGGTCGTCGTGCGCCCGTCGTTCACGATGGGCGGCCTCGGCTCGGGCATCGCGTACGACGAGGACGACCTGCGCCGCATCGTCGGCCAGGGCCTGCACTACTCGCCGACCACCGAGGTGCTCCTGGAGGAGTCGATCCTCGGCTGGAAGGAGTACGAGCTCGAGCTCATGCGCGACAAGCACGACAACGTCGTGGTCGTCTGCTCGATCGAGAACGTCGACCCCGTGGGCGTGCACACCGGTGACTCCGTGACCGTCGCGCCCGCGCTCACGCTCACCGACCGCGAGTACCAGAAGCTGCGCGACATCGGCATCGCGGTCATCCGCGAGGTCGGCGTCGACACCGGCGGCTGCAACATCCAGTTCGCGGTCGAGCCGTCGACGGGCCGCGTCGTCGTCATCGAGATGAACCCGCGCGTGTCGCGGTCGTCGGCGCTCGCGTCGAAGGCGACGGGCTTCCCGATCGCGAAGATCGCCGCGAAGCTCGCGGTCGGCTACACGCTCGACGAGATCCCGAACGACATCACGGGCTCGACACCGGCGTCGTTCGAGCCGACGCTCGACTACGTCGTGGTCAAGGTGCCGCGGTTCGCGTTCGAGAAGTTCCCCGCCGCGGACCCGACGCTGACGACGACCATGAAGTCCGTCGGCGAGGCCATGGCGCTCGGCCGCAACTTCACCGAGGCGCTCGGCAAGGCGATGCGGTCGATCGACAAGAAGGGCTCGGTGTTCCACTGGGCCGGTGAGCCGGCGACGGGGGAGGCCCTCGACGCGCTGCTCGGGACGATCGGCCGACCGACCGAGGGGCGGCTCATCGACGTGCAGCAGGTGCTGCGCGCCGGTGTGGGCGTCGACGAGGTGTACGCGCGCACGGGCATCGACCCGTGGTTCCTCGACCAGGTCCAGCTCGTCAACGAGGTCGCCGCCGAGACCGCCGCGGCCCCGGCGCTGACCCGCGAGGTGCTCGCCCACGCCAAGCGGCACGGACTGTCGGACGCGCAGGTCGCGCAGCTGCGCGGCACGACCGAGGACGCCGTGCGCGGCGCCCGCCACGCGGTCGGCCTGCGGCCCGTCTACAAGACGGTCGACACGTGCGCCGCGGAGTTCGCTGCCCTCACGCCGTACCACTACTCGTCCTACGACGAGGAGACCGAGGTGCGGCCGCGCGAGCGTCCCGCGATCCTCATCCTCGGTTCGGGCCCGAACCGCATCGGGCAGGGCATCGAGTTCGACTACTCGTGCGTGCATGCCGCGCTGGCGCTCAAGGGCGAGTTCGAGACCGTCATGGTCAACTGCAACCCCGAGACCGTCTCCACGGACTACGACACCTCGGACCGCCTGTACTTCGAGCCGCTGACGTTCGAGGACGTGCTCGAGGTCTACCAGGCCGAGCTCGCGGCGGGCCCGGTCGCGGGGCTCATCGTGACGCTCGGCGGCCAGACGCCGCTGTCGCTCGCGCAGCGCCTCGCGGACGCGGGTCTGCCGATCCTCGGCACGCCCCCGTCGGCCATCGACGCCGCGGAGGACCGCGGCGAGTTCGGCAAGGTGCTCGAGGCCGCGGGCCTGCCGGCGCCGGCCTTCGGCACCGCGACGACGCTCGCGGGCGCCCGGGAGACCGCGCGTCGCATCGGGTTCCCCGTGCTGGTCCGCCCGTCGTACGTCCTCGGCGGCCGCGGCATGGAGATCGTCTACGACGAGCACCAGCTCGCCGAGTACGTGCAGCGCGCGCTCGACAACGCCGCCGACGGCGGCCGCGCCGGGACGCTCCCGCCGCTGCTCATCGACCGCTTCCTCGACGACGCGATCGAGATCGACGTCGACGCGCTGTTCGACGGCGAGGAGCTGTTCCTCGGGGGCGTCATGGAGCACATCGAGGAGGCCGGCATCCACTCGGGCGACTCGGCGTGCGCGCTGCCCCCCGTGACGCTGTCGACGTCCGAGCTCGAGCGCATCCGCCTCTCGACCGAGGCGATCGCCCGCGGCGTCGGCGTGCGCGGCCTGCTCAACATCCAGTTCGCGCTCGTGTCCGACGTGCTCTACGTGCTCGAGGCCAACCCGCGCGCGTCGCGGACCGTGCCGTTCGTCTCCAAGGCCACGGGCGTCTCGCTCGCGAAGGCCGCGGCGCTCGTCATGGCGGGCCGGTCGATCGCCGACCTGCGGGCGGCGGGGCTGCTTCCGCAGCAGGACGCGAGCGTGCTCGACCTCGACTCGCCGGTCGCCGTCAAGGAGGCCGTGCTGCCCTTCAAGCGGTTCCGCACCGCCGAGGGCGTCGTCGTCGACACCGTCCTGGGCCCGGAGATGCGCTCGACGGGCGAGGTCATGGGCTTCGACGTCGACTTCCCGACGGCGTTCGCGAAGTCGCAGGAGGCGGCGTTCGGCGGGCTGCCGACGAGCGGCACCGCGTTCATCTCGGTCGCCGACCGGGACAAGCGCTCGATCGTGTTCCCGGTCAAGCGGCTCGCGGAGCTCGGCTTCGAGATCCTCGCGACCGAGGGCACCGCGGCGGTCCTGCACCGCTCCGGCATCCGCTCGCGCGTCGTGCGCAAGTACTCGTCGGGCCGGGGCGTCGACGGCGAGCCGACGATCGTCGACCTCATCACGGCCGGCGAGGTCGACATCGTCGTGAACACGCCCTCGGGTCAGGGCGCGCGCGCCGACGGCTACGAGATCCGCGCCGCCACGACGGCCGCCGACAAGGCGATCGTCACGACCGTGCAGCAGCTCGGTGCGGCCGTGCAGGCCATCGAGGCGGCCCAGGCCGGGCCGTTCGCGGTGACGAGCCTGCAGGAGCACGACGCCGCGGCGGACCAGCGCCGCGCACAGGCAGCCGTGGTGACCGCGTGACGGCCCCGGCCGGCACCGGTGCGGTCGACGGGGAGGTGGGGCGCGAGCCGTTCGGCGTGCGCCTCGCCGCCGCCATGGCCGCGCACGGCCCGCTGTGCGTCGGCATCGACCCGCACCCGGCGCTGCTCGCCGACTGGGGCCTGACGGACGACGCCGACGGCCTGCGCGCCTTCGCGTCGACCGTCATGGCGGCGGTCGGCGGCCGGGTCGCGGCGGTCAAGCCGCAGGCCGCGCTGTTCGAGCGGCACGGCTCGGCGGGCGTCGCCGTGCTCGAGGACGTCGTCGCCGAGGGCCGTCGCACGGGCACGCTCGTCGTGGTCGACGCCAAGCGTGGCGACATCGGCTCGACCATGGAGGGCTACGCCGACGCGTACCTGCGGGACGGCTCGCCGCTCGCCGGGGACGCGCTCACGGTCTCGCCGTACCTGGGCTTCGGGTCGCTCGACCCGGCCGTCGACGCCGCGCTCGCGACGGGCCGCGGCCTGTTCGTGCTGTGCCTGACGTCGAACAAGGAGGGCCCCGAGGTGCAGCACGCCCGCACCGCGGACGGCTCGACGGTCGCCGCGACGATCGCGGCGCGCGCCGCGGCGCTCAACGCCGGCGTCCAGCCGATGGGCTCGATCGGCCTGGTCGTGGGCGCGACCGTCGGCGACGCGGCCGCGCGGACCGGTACGAACCTGACCGCGGTCAACGGCCCGCTCCTCGCCCCCGGCGTCGGGGCGCAGGGCGCGGGACCGCGCGAGCTCACGGCCGTCTTCGGCGCCGCCCGCCGGCAGGTCCTCGCGTCGTCCTCGCGGGGCGTCCTGGCCGCGGGACCGGACGTCGAGCGGCTGCGGACGGCCGCCCGTCGCGCCGCGGACGAGGCCGCCGCGGCGCTCGCCTGACCCGCGCGGCTCGCGCACCGGCGGCCCCCGCGCGGGCGGCTGCCGGTGCGCGAGTCCGGCCGCGCCCGCGGCCGCGTGGGTGCCGCGGGCACTCGTGGGTCGGTTGCCCGAACGGGCGTCCTCGCAGGTCGCTCCGGCGCGTCCGCGTTGCCGACCTCGATGGGCCTCGCTAGTTTCGTTGTCACGATCCCTGCGCATCCGTCGAGATCGCTGGCCCACTGACGAGAAGGTGACGCGCGTGGCTCTTCCTCCGCTGACTCCCGAACAACGAGCCGCAGCGCTCCAGAAGGCCGCCGCCGCCCGGCAGGCCCGTGCCGAGGTCAAGAACCGCCTCAAGTACTCCCAGGGCACCCTGTCCGAGGTCATCGAGCAGGGCCAGAAGGACGAGACGATCGGCAAGCTCAAGGTGCTCGCCCTCCTCGAGTCCCTGCCCGGTGTGGGCAAGGTCAAGGCTCGTGCGATCATCTCCGAGATCGGCATCTCGGAGACGCGGCGCGTCCGCGGCCTCGGACCCCACCAGGTGAAGGCGCTCGTCGACCGCTTCGGGTGACGGTCGCCCGTCACCGCTGCGCACGAGGAGTACCGCACCACCCATGACGACGACGCCCGCCCGGCTGACCGTTCTCGCCGGACCCACCGCCGTCGGCAAGGGCACGGTGTCCGCCGACGTCCGCACGCGCTACCCCGAGGTCTGGCTGTCGGTGTCCGCGACGACGCGGTCGCCACGACCGGGCGAGGTCGACGGGGTGCACTACCACTTCGTCAGCGTCGACGAGTTCGACCGGATGGTCGAGAACGGCGACCTGCTGGAGTGGGCGGTCGTCCACGGTCGCAACCGGTACGGCACGCCTCGTGAGCCCGTCGAGCGTCGGCTCGCCGCCGGTGAGCCGGCGCTCCTCGAGATCGACCTGCAGGGCGCCCGCCAGGTGCGGGCGTCCATGCCGGACGCGCACTTCGTGTTCCTCGCCCCGCCGTCGTTCGCCGAGCTCGAGCGCCGGCTCGTCGGGCGGGGGACCGAGGACGCGGAGGAGCGCGAGCGGCGCCTCGCGACGGCGCGCGTCGAGCTCGCGGCCGAGTCCGAGTTCGACACCGTGATCGTCAACGACGACGTGCACCGGGCCACGGACGAGCTGGTCCGGGTGATGGGGATCGCGACCAGGTAGGATCGTGGGCAGGCTCCGCCCCGCGGCCACCGCGCCGCACCCCCCATCGACCTCACGGGAGACCATCGTGTCCGGAACCGTCGCCGCCCCCACGGGCATCACCGACCCGCCGATCGACCAGCTCCTCGAGCGCGCCGACTCCAAGTACGCCCTCGTGCTGTACTCGGCGCAGCGCGCCCGTCAGATCAACGCGTACTACTCGCAGCTCAACGAGGGCCTGCTCGAGTACGTCGGCCCGCTCGTCGACACGCGCCCGCAGGAGAAGCCGCTGTCGATCGCCATGCGCGAGATCGACGCCGGACTGCTGACCTCCGAGGCCACGGAGGCCTGAGGCACCGCACATGCGGATCGTCCTGGGCGTCGCGGGCGGCATCGCCGCGTACAAGGCGGTGCTGCTGCTGCGCCTCTTCCGTGAGGCGGGGCACGACGTGCGCGTCGTGCCGACCGTCGCCGCGCTCGAGTTCGTCGGGCGCGCGACGTGGGAGGCCCTGTCCGGGCATCCCGTGACGACGGACGTCTTCGAGGACGTCGACCAGGTCGCGCACGTCGCCGTCGGCAAGACGGCCGAGCTCGTCGTGGTCGCCCCCGCGACGGCCGACCTGCTCGCGCGTGCGGCGACCGGCCGCGCCGACGACCTGCTCACCGCGACGCTGCTCGTCGCGCGCTGCCCGGTGCTCATGGCCCCGGCGATGCACACCGAGATGTGGGAGCACCCCGCGACGGTCGCGAACGTCGACACCCTGCGCCGCCGCGGCGTCCACGTGCTCGACCCCGCGAGCGGCCGGCTCACGGGCGCCGACACCGGCCCCGGCCGGCTGCCCGAGCCCGAGGAGATCGCCGCCGCGGCCCTCGCGCTCGTCGGCCCGCGCGACCTCGCGGGTCGCCGCGTGGTCGTCTCCGCCGGCGGGACGCGCGAGCCGCTCGACCCCGTCCGGTTCCTCGGCAACCGCAGCTCCGGCCGGCAGGGCGTCGCGCTCGCGCGGGCCGCCGCCGCGCGCGGTGCGCAGGTGACGCTCGTCGCCGCGAACCTCTCCGTCCCGGTCCCGCCCGGCGTCGACGCGGTGCCCGTCGAGACCGCGGCACAGCTGCGGGACGCGGTGCGCACCGCCGCGAAGGACGCGGACGCGGTGGTCATGGCGGCGGCCGTCGCCGACTACCGGCCCGCGTCGCTCGCCGACGCCAAGATCAAGAAGCGCGGCGACGGGTCCGCCCCGACGCTGCACCTCGTCGAGAACCCGGACGTGCTGGCCGAGCTCGCCGCGGACCGCCTCCGTGAGGGGCAGGTCGTCGTGGGGTTCGCCGCCGAGACGGGCGACGAGCACGGGTCGGTGCTCGAGCACGGCCGGGCCAAGGCGCTGCGCAAGAAGGCGGACCTGCTCGTCGTGAACGCGGTCGGCGACGGCCGCGGCTTCGGCACGGACACGAACGACGTCGTCGTGCTCGACGGGGCGGGTGAGGTGGTGGCGTCGGCGGCGGGGAGCAAGGACGACGTCGCGGACGCCGTGTGGGACGCGGTGCTCACGCGCTGGTGAACGGCCGGTGAGGGGGCCGTTTCCGTCCCGTTAGGCTGTGCGCCATGACTGAGGCTTCCGCGCGCCTGTTCACGTCCGAGTCGGTGACGGAAGGCCACCCCGACAAGGTCTGCGACCAGATCTCCGACGCGATCCTCGACGCGATCCTCGACCAGGACCCCGCGGCCCGCGTGGCGGTCGAGACGATGGTCACCACCGGTCTCGTGCACGTCGCCGGCGAGGTGACGACGAGCGCGTACGTCGAGATCCCGCAGGTCGTCCGCGAGGTCGTCAAGGGCATCGGCTACACGTCGTCGCACATCGGCTTCGACGGCGACTCGTGCGGCGTGTCCGTCTCGATCGGGCAGCAGTCGCCGGACATCGCGCAGGGCGTCGACAAGTCGATCGAGGTTCGCCAGGACTCCGCGGACATCGACCCGCTGGACCTGCAGGGCGCGGGCGACCAGGGCCTGATGTTCGGGTACGCGTGCGACGACACCCCGTCGCTCCTGCCGCTGCCGATCTGGGCGGCGCACCGCCTCGCCGAGCGCCTCGCGGAGGTCCGCCGCCAGGAGCTCGTGCCGGGTCTGCGCCCCGACGGCAAGACGCAGGTGACGATCGGCTACGAGGGCGACCGCGCGGTCTCGCTCGACACCGTGGTCCTCTCCACGCAGCACGACCCCGACGTCCAGCTCGACAGCTACCTGCGCCCCGCGATCGCGGAGCACGTCGTCGCGCCGGTCCTCGCGCAGCTCGACCTCGACGCGTCGGGCCACCGCCTCCTCGTGAACCCGACGGGCACGTTCGTCGTCGGCGGTCCGAAGGGCGACGCGGGCCTGACGGGTCGCAAGATCATCGTCGACACGTACGGCGGCTTCGCCCGGCACGGCGGCGGCGCGTTCTCCGGCAAGGACCCGTCGAAGGTCGACCGGTCGGCCGCGTACGCGATGCGCTGGGTCGCCAAGAACGTCGTCGCCGCGGGCCTCGCGAAGCGCTGCGAGGTGCAGGTCGCCTACGCGATCGGCAAGTCGCACCCCGTCGGCCTGTACGTCGAGACGTTCGGCACGGGCGTCGTGCCCGTCGGGCGTCTGACCGCGGCGATCCGCGAGGTGTTCGACCTGCGCCCGGCCGCGATCATCCGCGACCTCGACCTGCTGCGTCCCATCTACCGGCGCACGGCGGCGTACGGCCACTTCGGGCGCGAGCTGCCCGACTTCACGTGGGAGCGCACCGACCGCGCGGCCGACCTGCTGGCCGCCGTCGGCTGAGCCGCGACGCGTGCCGCGCAGCCGAGCGCCCCGCCGGACGGGGTCGTCGACGTGACGGCGGGCGAGCAGCTCGTCCTGGACGGGGTGCCGGGCCCGCGTCGTCGCGCGCGCCCGCGTCTCGGGGCGGCCGGACTCGAGCCGGCGGAGCGGCTGCCGGTGGCGCGGGTCGCGGTCGACCTGTCCCCGCCGCACCTCGACCGGACGTTCGAGTACCTGGTGCCCGCGCGGTTGGACGCGCAGGCGGTGCCGGGCGTGCGGGTCAAGGTCCGGTTCGGCGGTCAGGACGTCGACGGCTACCTGCTGGACCGCGCCGAGACCGCCGAGCACACGGGCACGCTCGCGCCGCTGCGTCGCGTCGTGTCGGGCGAGCCGGTCCTGTCGCCCGAGGTGCTCGCGCTCGCGCGCGCGGTCGCCGACCGGTGGGCCGGGACCCTGTCCGACGTGCTGCGCCTGGCGGTGCCCACGCGGCACGCACGCGTCGAGTCCGAGACGTTCGCCGTCCCCGACGGCGCCCCGCGCCCGCCCGTCGCCGGCGCCGACGCGTCGGCGTGGTCGGCCTACCGCGGCGGGCCCGCGTTCGTGCAGCACGTGCAGGCCGGCGGTGCGCCGCGCGCGGTCTGGACGGCGCTGCCCGGGGGCCCCGGGGACCGGTGGGAGGACGCGGTCGCGCAGGCCGTCGCCGCGTGCGTGCTGGGCGGCCGCGGCGCGCTCGTCGTCGTGCCGGACGCGCGTGACGTCGTCCGGGTCCTGGCCGCGCTCAGAACCGCGGGCGTGCCGGCGTGGTCGCCCGAGACGACCGGGGGAGTCGTCCGGCTGACGGCCGACGACGGGCCCGCGCCGCGGTACCGGGCGTTCCTCGCGGCGCTGCGCGGCGCCGCCGACGTCGTCGTGGGGACGCGCGCGTCGGCGTTCGCGCCCGTGCGGGACCTCGGCCTCGCCGTCTGCTGGGACGACGGCGACCCGTTGCACGCCGAGCCGCGCGCCCCGTACCCGCACGTCCGCGAGGTGCTCGCGCTGCGCTCCGACCTCGCGGGGTGCGCGCTGCTCGTCGGCGGGCACGCGCGGACGGTCGAGGCGCAGGCGCTCGTCGCGTCGGGCTGGGCGCGCGAGGTCGCGGCCGACCGCCCGACGGTCCGCGCGCGCACCCCCCGCGTCCAGGCGCTCACGTCGGTCGAGCTGGCGCGGGAGGGGCCCGCGGCGGCCGCCCGCCTGCCGTCGCCGGCATGGCGGACGATCCGGGACCGGCTCGCGGCCGGTCCGGTGCTCGTCCAGGTGCCCCGGGCGGGCTACGTGCCGGTCGTCGCGTGCGGCCGCTGCCGCGCGGACGCCCGGTGCGGGACGTGCCACGGCCCGCTCGGCCTCACCGGTCAGGACGGTGTGCCGACGTGCCGCTGGTGCGGGCGTCTCGCGACGTCGTGGCGCTGCGGCGCGTGCGGGTCGACCGCGCTGCGCTCGGTCCGCGTCGGGTCGGAGCGGACCGCCGAGGAGCTCGGCCGGGCGTTCCCCGGCGTGACCGTGCGGGTGTCGGGCGCGCGCGCGTCGGGCGGCGTGCTCGACCAGGTGCCCGACGCGCCCGCCGTGGTCGTCGCGACCCCGGGCGCCGAGCCGGTCGCGCCCGCCGGGTACGCGGCCGCGGTCCTGCTCGACGCCGCCGTCGGCACGTCGGGCGCGGGACTGGGCAGCGCGGTCGCGGCCCTCCGGCGCTGGCTGGCCGCCGCCGCACTCGTGCGACCCTCCGCCGACGGCGGCACGGTCCTCCTCGTCGGCGACGCGCCCGAGCGGCCCACGCAGGCCCTGGTCCGGTGGGACCCCGCGGGGCTGGCGGAGCGCGAGGCCGACGAGCGGGTCGAGCTCGGGCTGCCGCCCGCGGTCCGCGTCGCCGCCGTCACCGGCCCGCGCGACGCCGTCGAGGCCGTCGTCGCACGCCTCGACCTCGACGACGTCGACGTGCTCGGGCCCGTCCCCGCGCCGGTCGCACCCGGCCGCGGCCCGACGACCGCCCTCGAGCCCGACGTGCGGGCGCTCGTGCGGGTGCCGCGAGCCCGCGGTGGCGCGCTCGCCCGCGCGATGGCGGCCTCGCTCGCGGTCCGGAGCGCGCGGCGCGAGGGCGGCACGCTGCGGGTCCAGCTCGACCCGGCGGACCTGTCGTGACGGTCGTCGTGCTCGACCTCGGCAACGTCCTCGTGCGGTGGGACCCGTACGGGGCGTACGCGGGTCGGATGGCGCGGGCCGACGTCGACCGGTTCTTCGCCGACGTCGACTTCGCGGCGCTCAACCACCAGCAGGACGCGGGGCGGCCCTGGGCGGACGCGCGTGAGGCCGTGCGTGCGACGCACCCGCAGCACGTCCCCGCGCTCGACCTGTACGTCCGGCACTTCGCCGACACCCTCGCGGGGCCCGTCCCGGGCAGCGCCGACGTCGTCCGCGACCTCGCCGCCGCTGGCGTGCGCCTCCTCGGCCTCACCAACTGGTCCGCGGAGACGTTCCACCACGCCGCACCCGCGGCGCCGGCGATCGGACTGCTCGAGGACGTGCTCGTGTCGGGGGAGGTGGGTCTCGCCAAGCCCGATCCGGCGATCTTCCGGCTGCTCGCGCAGCGGTACGGCGTCGACCCGGCGGACGCCCTCTTCGTCGACGACTCCCCGGCGAACGTCGCCGGTGCGCGCGAGGCCGGGTTCGACGGGATCGTCTTCACCGACGCGGCCGCGCTGCGCCGGGACCTCGTCGCGCGCGGCCTGCTCGACGCGGGAGCCGACCCCGGCGCCACCTAGGATCGTCCGCATGCGACTGCTCTTCGCCGGAACACCTGCGGCCGCGGTGCCGTCGCTCGAGGCGCTCCTCGCGTCGCGTCACGAGGTCGTCGCCGTCCTCACGCGGCCGGACGCCCGCTCCGGCCGCGGCCGCACCCTGCACCCCAGCCCCGTCAAGGAACGCGCGCTCGACGCGGGCGTCGAGGTGCTGACGCCCGCACGCCCGCGCGACGAGGAGTTCGTCGCCCGGCTGAAGGAGCTCGCCGTCGACGCCGCACCCGTCGTCGCGTACGGCGCGATCCTGCCCGCGAGCGTCCTCGACGTGCCCACCCACGGCTGGGTCAACCTGCACTTCTCCGTCCTGCCCGCGTGGCGCGGCGCCGCGCCCGTGCAGCACGCCCTGATCGCCGGCGACGAGGTCACGGGCGCGACGACGTTCCGCATCGAGCAGGGCCTCGACACCGGGCCCGTCTTCGGCACGCTGACCGAGACCGTCCGCCCGCGCGACACCGCGGGCGACCTGCTCGACCGGCTCTCCCACGCAGGCGCGGGCCTCCTGGTCCGCACGCTCGACGCGATCGAGGACGGCATCCTCAGCCCCGTCCCGCAGCCCGCCGACGGCGTGAGCCACGCGCCCAAGATCGAGGTCGACGACGCCCGGGTCCGCTGGTCGCACCCCGTGCACGCCGTCGACCGCCGCATCCGCGGCTGCACCCCGGCTCCGGGCGCGTGGACGACGCTCCCCGACGGCGCGCGACTCGGCCTCGGCCCGGTGACCCCGCTGCCCGACGTCCGCGACCTGCGGCCCGGCGAGCTGCGCGCCACCAAGCGCGAGGTGCTCGTCGGCACGGGCGGGGGTGCCGTCCGGCTCGGGCTCGTCACCCCGCCGGGCAAGCGACCCATGGACGCCGCCGACTGGGCGCGCGGTGCCCGACCCGCGGACGGCACGGTCCTCGGCGCGGACGGTGCCGCGTGAGCCCGGCGGACCGACCGGACGGGCCCCGAGACGCCCGCGGCCGCGGCGACGGCGGCGCGGGGCGCGACGCGCAGGGACGCCAGCGCGGCGCGGCACGGCGCGAGGGCCGCTCGTCCCGCACCGCCGCGGCACCCTCCCAGCGCCGCCGCAGCACCGACCCGTCCCGGCGGGTCGCCTACGACGTGCTGCGGACCGTCGCCGAGAGCGACGCCTACGCCAACCTCGTCCTGCCGCCGCTGCTGCGCGAGCGCGGCCTGACCGGGCGCGACGCCGCGTTCGCGACCGAGCTCGCGTACGGCACCCTGCGCCTGCGAGGCCGCTACGACGCCGTGCTCGAGCTCGCCGCGGCCCGCTCGACCGACCGCATCGACCCGCCCGTGCTCGACGTCCTGCGGCTCGGCGCGCACCAGCTGCTCGGCATGCGCGTCCCGCCCCACGCGGCCGTGTCCGAGACCGTCGGGCTCGCCCGCGACGCGCTCGGCGCCGGACCGGCCCAGTTCGTCAACGCCGTCCTGCGCGCCGTCTCCCGTGAACCGTGGGACGCGTGGGAGCGGCGCATCGCCGACGCCGCCGGCGAGGACCCCGTCGCCCGGCTCGCCGTGGTCGACAGCCACCCGCTGTGGGTCGCACGGGCCCTGCGCGAGGCGCTCGCGGGGGACGGCCGGCCCGTCGACGAGCTCGACGCCCTGCTCGCCGCCGACAACACGGCCCCGCTCGTCACGCTCGTCGCGCGACCCGGCCTGGCGACCGTCGACGAGCTCGGCGCCACGTCGGACGCGCCGGCCCCGCTCTCGCCGACCGCCGTCGTGCTGACCGGCGGTGACCCCGCGTCGGTGCCCGCCGTGCGCGAGGGGCGCGCGGGGGTGCAGGACGACGGCAGCCAGCTCGTCGCGCTCGCGCTCGCGGCGGCACCGCTCGAGGGCCGCGACGCCCGCTGGCTCGACCTGTGCGCGGGTCCGGGCGGCAAGGCGGCCCTGCTCGCGGCGGAGGCCGCGGGCCGCGGTGCGCGGCTCGTGGCGAACGAGGTGCAGCCGCACCGCGCGCGACTCGTGCGGCAGTCGTTGCGCGCGGTCCCGTCGGACGCGGTCGAGGTCGTCCGGACCGGCGACGGACGGGTGCTGGGTGACGACGAGCCCGGCGCGTTCGACCGGGTCATGGTCGACGCGCCCTGCACGGGGCTCGGCGCGCTGCGGCGCCGGCCCGAGGCGCGCTGGCGCCGTACCCCCGCGGACCTGACGGCACTCACGGCCCTGCAGCGCGACCTGCTCGGGTCCGCGCTGCGGGCCGTGCGGGTCGGCGGAGTCGTCGCGTACGTGACCTGCTCGCCGCACCTGGCCGAGACGCGGCTCGTCGTGAAGGACGCCCTGCGGGCGGCGACGAAGGCGGGCATCGACGTCGAGCGCCTGGACACCGCGGCCGTGGTGCAGGGCGTCGCGCGGCGCGAGGTGGACCTCACCGACCGCTCGCACGTGCAGCTGTGGCCGCACGTGCACGGCACTGACGCGATGCACCTCACGCTGCTGCGCCGTACGTCCTGAGGCGCGCGTCGCGCCCCGGGGGAGGACCGGCACGGCGGCCGAGGTCGCGGCTCACTACGCTGAGGCGCGTGCCCGCCCTCATCAGCCCGAGCATCCTGTCCGCCGACTTCGTGAACCTCGAGCGCGACCTCGCCGCGATCGCGTCGGCGGACTTCGTGCACGTCGACGTGATGGACAACCACTTCGTGCCCAACCTCACGCTCGGGCTGCCGGTCGTGCGACGCATCGCCGAGGTGTCACCCGTCCCGCTCGACGTCCACCTGATGATCGAGGACGCCGACCGCTGGGCCCCCGAGTACGCCGCGGCCGGCGCCGCGTCGGTCACCTTCCACGCCGAGGCGGCGCAGGCACCCGTCCGGCTCGCGCGCGAGCTGCGCTCCGCCGGGGTGCGGGCTTCGGTCGCGCTGCGCCCCGCGACGCCCGTCGAGCCGTTCCTCGACCTGCTCGCCGAGGTCGACATGGTGCTCGTCATGACCGTCGAGCCCGGCTTCGGCGGCCAGTCGTTCATCGAGGGCACTCTGCCGAAGATCCGCCGCACGCGCGCCGCGATCGACGCCGCCGGCCTGGACACCTGGGTGCAGGTCGACGGGGGAGTGTCGCGCGACACGGTCGGGCGGATCGCCGAGGCCGGAGCGAACGTCTTCGTCGCGGGCTCCGCGGTGTACGGCGCGGACGACGTCGCCGGGGAGATCACCGCGCTGCGCTCCCTGGCCGACGCGGCCCACCAGCGCTGACGGTCCGCCCACCGGGCTGCCGGGCAGCCCTGGCGGTCGGACCACCTGCCGGACGGATCGTCCGGGAAGTGAGACGCGCGTCCACGCCCGCCGGGCGGGGATTCACCGTGTGGCAAGATCGTTGGCGCAGTGCAGAACACGAACACGTGCTCCGGGGTCGGTGTAATTCCGAGCCGGCGGTGACAGTCCGCGACCCGCACGGTCCTCACGGACCGGGCGGTTGACCTGGTGGAACTCCAGGACCGACGGTGAAAGTCCGGATGGGAGGAAGTACGTGGCGGGGCGACGCTCGGCGTCGTCCCGTGGCAGGACTCACCCTCCTGCGCGACCCCGGGGCTCGACGGCGCCCGGAGGTGGACCATGACGAGCACGACGACCGGTGCACCCGTCCCCACCGGCGCCCCCCGAACGGCGGCCGCGAGCGCGACGCGCGGGGCGGCCATCCCCACGAGCGCCGCCACCCCCGTCGAGATCGCCGCCCTCCGGCAGGCGCTCCTCCTCGCCCGGCGTGGACCCCGGCACGGCGCCAACCCACGCGTCGGCTGCGTCCTGCTCGGGACCGCGGGCGTCGTCCTGGGGGAGGGCTGGCACGCCGGCGCCGGCACCCCGCACGCGGAGGTCGCCGCCCTCGCCGACGCGACCCGCCGCGGCCACGACACGACCGGCGCCACCGCTGTCGTCACCCTCGAACCCTGCAACCACACGGGCCGCACCGGTCCCTGCAGCGAGGCGCTCCTCGCCGCCGGCGTCGCCCGCGTCGTCGTCTCCGTGGCCGACCCCAACCCCGTCGCCGCCGGCGGCGCCGACCGGCTCCGGCAGGCCGGGGTCGACGTCCTCACCGGCGTCCTCGAGGACGAAGGGCGCACGCTGCTCGGCACGTGGCTGCAGTCCGTCGAGCGCGGCCGCCCCTTCGTGACCCTCAAGCTCGCCACGACCCTCGACGGACGCGCCGCCGCCGCCGACGGCACCAGCCGGTGGATCACCTCCGACGTCGCCCGCCACCACGCGCACGACCTGCGCGCCCAGGTCGACGCGATCGCGGTCGGCACCGGCACCGTCCTCACCGACGACCCCACCCTCACGGCCCGCAACGCCGCTGGCGAGCTCCACACCGACCAGCCCCTCCGCGTCGTCGTCGGCCACCGTGACGTCCCCGCGGGCGCGCGCCTGCACGGCCCCGGCGGCGAGCTCGTCCACGTCCGCACGCACGACCCCGCCGAGGTGCTGCGCGTCCTCGGCGAGCGCGAGGTCCGCCACCTCCTCGTCGAGGGTGGCCCCACGCTCGCCGCCGCGTTCCTGCGCGCCGGGCTCGTCGACGAGGTGCACGCCTACGTCGCCCCCGTCCTGCTCGGCGCCGGACCCGCAGCCGTCGCCGACCTCGGCGTCACCACCATCGGCGACGCCCTCCGCCTCACCACCCGCAGCGTCTCGGGCATGACGTCGGCGGTGAACGTCCCGTCGCCGGGGAGCTCCGTCACGGTGAGGCAGACGCCGCTGACGGCGATGGAGTCGCCGAGCCGGGCGTCCGAGGTGACGAGGGGGCCGCGCACGCGCAGGCGGGCGTCGGTGACGACCCCGTCGGCGTCGGTGCCGGGCTCGACGGCCTCCACCGTGCCGATCTCCTCGACGATGCCGGTGAACATTCAGGCCTCCTGGGTGGGCTGGGGGTCCGGGGTCGCGTGCGCGGTCCTGGCTGTGCGGGACCATGAGCGGCAGGTCGAGCGCGCGCTCGCGGTCGGCGGCCGGTACGGCGGGCACGTCGTGCAGGGCCACGTCGACGGTGTCGGCACCGTGCTGTCGCGCACCCCCGGCCCGCGCTGGGACGACGTGGAGATCGGCCTCGACCCGGCGCTCGCGCGGTACGTCGCCGAGAAGGGCTCGATCACCGTCTCCGGGGTGTCGCTCACCGTGACGCACGTCGGCGACGACTCCTTCGGCGTGTCCCTCATCCCCACGACGCTCGCCGTCACGACGCTGGGCACCCTCGCGCCCGGCGCGCGCGTCAACCTCGAGGTCGACGTCCTCGCGAAGTACACCGAGCGCCTGCTCGCCACCGCTGGGACCGCCCGGTGAGCGACGTGCGGCTCGGCACCGTCGAGGACGCGCTCGACGCGCTGCGCGCCGGCCGGCCCGTCCTCGTCGCCGACTCACCCGACCGCGAGAACGAGGCCGACGTCATCCTCGCCGCGCAGTCCGCGACGCCCGAGTGGGTCGCCTGGACCATCCGGCACTCGTCGGGCTACCTCTGCGCCCCGATGCCGGCGGCCCGCGCCGACGCGCTCGACCTGCCGCTCATGGTCCCGCACAGCCAGGACCCCCGACGCACCGCCTACACGGTCACGGTCGACGCCGCGACCGGCGTGACGACCGGCATCTCCGCGTCCGACCGTGCCCGCACGCTGCGGGTGCTCGCCGACCCGGCCTCCGGGCACGAGGACCTCATCCGCCCTGGTCACGTCCTGCCGCTGCGCGCCGTCCCGGGCGGCGTCCTGCACCGCGCGGGTCACACCGAGGCCGCCGTCGACCTGTGCCGCCTCGCCGGTCTCGAGCCCGTCGGCGCGATCGCCGAGCTCGTGCACGACGACGGCTCCATGACCCGCCTGCCGGACGCGTCGGCGCTCGCGCAGGCCGAGGGCCTCGTGCTGCTGACGATCGAGGACATCGTCGCGTGGCGCACCGCGCACGACGACGTCGAGCCCGTCGACCCGGCGGCCGCGCCGCTGCGCGAGCGCGTGCACGCGACGCACTCCGCCTACCTGCCGACGCGGCACGGCGACTTCCGCATCCACGGGTACCGCGACCTGCGCACGGGCGACGAGCACGTCGCGCTCGTGCCGACCCGCGGCCTCGCGACCACACCGGTCGTACGGGTCCACTCCGAGTGCCTCACGGGCGACGCGTTCGGCTCGGCGCGGTGCGACTGCGGGCCGCAGCTCGACGCGGCCCTGGAGCTCGCCGCCGAGCAGGGCGGTGCGGTCGTCTACCTGCGCGGGCACGAGGGCCGGGGGATCGGCCTGCTCGCGAAGGTCGCCGCGTACGCGCTGCAGGACGAGGGGCGCGACACCGTCGAGGCGAACCTCGACCTCGGCTGGCCCGCCGACCGGCGCGAGTACGGGGCCGCCGCCGCGATCCTCGCCGACCTCGGCGTGCGACGCGTCAGCCTGCTGACGAACAACCCCGCCAAGGTCGCGGGCCTGCGCGCGCACGGCATCGACGTCGCGGAGGTCCGCGGGCTCGAGGTCGGCCGCACCCCGCAGAACGAGGCGTACCTGCGCACCAAGGCCACGTCGATGGGGCACCTGCTGCACCTGCCGACCGGCGCTCAGCGCGACCCGATCCCCGTCCGGCCCGTGCTCGCCGCCCCGGCGACGCCCGGCGCCGACACCACCGACCACACGTTCGAGAACCTGGAGGACCTGGCATGAGCGGTGCCGGAGCACCCACCCTGACCGTCGACGGCACCGGCCTGCGCGTCACCGTCGTCGCCGCGAGCTGGCACACGACCGTGATGGACGGGCTGCTCGCCGGCGCGCACCGCGCACTGGCGGACGCGAACGTCACGGACGTGCGCGTCGTGCGCGTGCCCGGCACGTTCGAGCTGCCCGTCGCGGCCGCCGTCGCCGCGCGCACGTCGGACGCGGTCGTCGCGCTCGGCGTCGTCATCCGCGGCGGCACCCCGCACTTCGAGTACGTGTGCCAGGGCGCGACGCTCGGCCTCACCGACGTCGCCGTCCGGACGGGCGTGCCCGTCGGGTTCGGCGTCCTCACGTGCGACGACGAGCAGCAGGCCCTCGACCGCGCGGGCCTCGAGGGCTCGCGCGAGGACAAGGGCGCCGAGGCCGCGGAGGCCGCCGTCGCGACCGCTGTCACGCTGCGGAGCCTGTGACGTGGGGCCGCTCGGCTGGCTGTTCGACGCGACCCTGACGATCGCGGGCCACGACATCCTCTGGCGGGAGATCGTCGGCAACCTGTTCGGCCTCGCGTCAGCGGTGGGCGGCCTGCGTCGCCGCGTCTGGGCGTGGCCCGTCGGCATCGTCGGCAACGTCCTGCTGTTCACCGTCTTCCTGGGCGGCGTGTTCCACACCCCGCAGCAGACCGACCTGTACGGCCAGGCGGGGCGCCAGGTCTTCTTCGTCGCGGTCTCCGTCTACGGGTGGGTGCGCTGGCGGCAGACGCAGCGCGCGGCGCTCGAGCACGGTGCGCCGGCCGACACCCCGGCGGTCGTGCCGCGGTGGGCCGGACCCCGCGGGTGGGTGCTCATCGGGAGCGTGGCCGTCCTCGGGACGGTCGGCTTCGCGGCCCTGTTCTCGGCGCTCGGCTCGTGGGGGCCGTGGGCCGACGCGTGGATCTTCGTCGGCTCGCTGCTCGCGACGTACGGCATGGCGCGCGGCTGGATCGAGTTCTGGCTCATCTGGATCGCGGTCGACGTCGTCGGTGTCCCGCTGCTGGTCTCGGCGGGCTACTACCCGTCGGCGGTCCTCTACGTCGTCTACGCGGGCGTCGTGATCTACGGCTTCACCGTGTGGCTCCGTGCGCGCGGCGAGGAGCCCGCGGTGCCGGCGGGGGAGCGGCGCGAGGTCACCGCCTGACCCCGGGCCCCTCAGCCCGCACAGCACCCCCGGGGCCGTCGCCGGAGCCCGGGGGTGCGCTGCGCGTGGGGAAGGGGGGAGGAGCGAGGCGCGTGCGTGGGTCGCGCCCGTGCCCGCGACACGGGCCGCTGCCGACCCGCGGCCGCCCGACGGGTGCAGGCGGACGCGGTGCAGGTGGACGCCGGTGTGTTCCGGCACCATCGGGTCCGAGATGTGCGATAACAGGCCATTGCATGTGTATGTCCGACATGCCCGCACCCCACGCCGCATCTCCGGCTCACCGCACGCCGTGCTCAGCCCGGAGGGGAGGGGCCGGCGCCTGACAGGCGGACGCGCGACGGGCCACCCCGGACGCGCGTCTAGGCTTGTCCGACGTGAAGACCTTCGACGTCCTGTTCGCCGAGCTCGCCGAGAAGGCGGCCACCCGCCCCGCCGGCTCCCGCACCGTGACCGAGCTCGACGGCGGCGTCCATGCGATCGGCAAGAAGATCGTCGAGGAGGCCGCCGAGGTGTGGATGGCCGCCGAGCACGAGAGCGACGAGCGGACCGCCGAGGAGATCTCCCAGCTGCTGTACCACCTGCAGGTGCTCATGCTGGCCCGCGGGCTCACGCTCGACGACGTGTACACGCACCTCTGAGCCTGCCGCCGCCCGCACCGACACCCCCGATAGGACCCCCGTGCTGAGGATCGCCGTCCCCAACAAGGGCTCGCTCTCCGAGCCCGCCGCCGAGATGCTCCGGGAGGCCGGCTACCGCCAGCGCCGCGACTCCCGTGAGCTCGTCCTGCCCGACCCGGACAACGACGTCGAGTTCTTCTTCCTGCGCCCGCGCGACATCGCGGTGTACGTGGGCGCCGGGACGGTCGACGTCGGCATCACAGGCCGCGACCTGCTGCTCGACTCGGAGTCGGCGGCCGTCGAGCACCTCGCGCTCGGCTTCGGCCGCTCGACCTTCCGCTGGGCCGCGCCGGTCGGCGAGATGAGCGACGTCGCGCACGTCGAGGGTCGCCGCGTGGCTACGTCGTACCCGGGCCTGGTCGCCGCCTATCTCGCCGAGCGCGGCGTGAACGCCGCCGGCATCGTGCGCCTCGACGGCGCGGT
Source organism: Cellulomonas fimi (assembly GCF_028527925.1). GTDB lineage: Bacteria > Actinomycetota > Actinomycetes > Actinomycetales > Cellulomonadaceae > Cellulomonas > Cellulomonas fimi_C. The sequence continues at coordinate 16,252 of NZ_JAPESW010000032.1, read as the reverse complement.
CGAGACCGCGACCCGCCTCGGGGTCGCGGACGTCATCGCGGACGTGGTCGAGACCGGCACCACGCTCAAGGCCGCCGGGCTCGAGATCTTCGGCGAGCCGATCCTGCGCTCGGAGGCCGTCCTGGTCCGCCGCGCGGGCACCGACGAGCCGACGGGTCTCGACGTGCTCACCCGACGACTGCAGGGCGTGCTCACCGCACGCGAGTACGTGCTGATCGACTACGACGTCCCGCTCGCGCTCGTCGAGCAGGCCGTCGCGATCACGCCCGGTCTCGAGTCGCCCACCGTCTCGCCGCTGCACAACCGCGAGTGGGCCGCGGTCCGCGCGATGGTGCAGCGGTCGCAGACCAACCGCGTCATGGACGCCCTCTACGACCTCGGTGCGCGCGCGATCCTCGTGACCTCGATCCACGCGTGCCGTCTGTGACGGTCACCGTGGCCACCCCGACGGTCTTCCGGCCGCGGCTCGCGCGCTTCGTGACGCTCGCGCTGGCCGTGGTGGTCCTGGTGCTCACCGCCGTCATCATCGTGGTGCTGCCGAACGCCGGACCGCTGGACCGCGCCGGCTTCGCGCTCGTCGGCCTGCTCATCGCGTGGTTCTGCTGGCGGCAGGCGACCGTGAGCGCGCGTGCGGACGACAGTGGCCTGACCGTCCGCAACCTGATGCTCACGCGGCGGCTCGAGTGGTCCGAGATCGTGTCGGTCCGGTTCGGTCACGGCCGGCCGTGGGTGCAGCTCGACCTGGGCGACGGGGACACGCTCGCCGTCATGGGCATCCAGCGCGCCGACGGCGAGCTCGCGGAGGCCGAGGCACGCCGGCTCGCGACGCTCGTCGCGCAGCACACCCGCACCTCCCGGGACGACTGACCCCGAGCGACGGCGCGCTCAGGGCGCGGACGTCAGCAGGTCGACCGCGTGCACGCCCGCGACGGCGGCCGCGAGGAACGCGGCCGGGTCGTCGTCGAGCCCGCGTCCCATGGTCGACAGCCGCACGGGCGCGCCCGCGAGCGCGCTCAGCAGGTTCGGACCGGCCTCGACGTCGACCAGGCGGTGCCGCCCGTGCGGCGCAGCGAGCGCGGCGACCTGGTGCCGCACGCGCCGGCCGAGCGCGTCGAGCCCGCCCTCGGGGTCCGGGTCGAACACCGGCACGGGGACGTCGGCGGCCGCGAGCGCGACGCGCCCGTAGGCGGTGAGCGAGTGGTGCGAGACGCCGAGGTGGCGTTCGCGGGGGTCGGCGCCGCTCACGCGCAGGGAGGCGACGGGGCGGCCGCGGAGGGTCGCGGCGGCGTTGACGACCTCCCCGGCGGTGACGCCCGAGAAGCCCCAGCGGGTGCCGGTGCCGAGGTTGCCCGGTCCTTGCGCGACGACGACGAGGTCGGCGCCGACGACGTGCCGCGCGGCGAGGAGCCCGGTGTGGACGGTGACGGCCTCGTGGTCGCCGCCGAACGCCTGGCCGGTGGTGACGCAGGCGTCGATCCAGCCGGCGTCACGCAGGCCGGCGACGGTGCGGGAGAACCAGGCGGGGAGGGCGCCACCGTCGGTCATGACGTAGGCGACCGTGGGTGCGGGCCGGCCGGCGCGGGCGGCGGCGTACCGGGCGCCGGCGACGATCGCGGGGAGCGCGGAGTGCAGGTCGGCGACGACGACGGGCAGGCCGTCGAGGTCGTCCGCGTCGCGCAGCGTCTCGTGGTGGGGGGACTCCTGGTCGTCGACGCCCAGGACCATCGCCTGGAGGGGGGTGTAGCGGGCCTTGACGAGGTGCCCGGGACCGGGGGGTGGATCGGCGGGGAGCTCGCCGCCGGGGGCGGCGACGAGCGCGTACCCGCCGGTGCCGAGCCCGCGGGCCAGCGCGGAGACGTTGAGCAGGACCCGGTCGCCGACGCCGGGGGAGCCGACGAGGGCGGGGTAGGCGAGCGCCCGGACGGTGTCCGGCAGGGGGCCGGTGCCCGGGTCGTCGAGGGCCACCGTGAGCTCCTGTGCGCCCGGCCAGGCCGTCCCGCTCGCGACGACGACACCCGAACGCCACGTGATCACGGCCCCACCGTACCGGGGCGGCTACCGTGTTCCCCGATGCCCCCCGCGATCCCGCCCGCCGAGCGCCTGCTCAACCTCGTCATCGCCCTCGTGAACACGTCCGGCCGCATGACCAAGGAGCAGGTGCGCGCGAGCGTCGCCGGCTACCAGGACGCGCCGTCGGACGACGCGTTCGAGCGGATGTTCGAGCGGGACAAGGACACGTTGCGCGAGCTCGGGATCCCGGTCCTGACGGTCACGGACGCGGGTCACGGGGACGACATCGGCTACCGGATCGACGCCGAGCAGTACGCGCTCGCACCGCTGGACCTCACGGCGGGAGAGCTCGGTGTGCTGGCGATGGCGGCTCAGGTGTGGCAGGACCAGTCGTTGCGCGCGGACACGTCCCGTGCGCTGACGAAGCTGCGTGCGGTCGGCGCGGCGCCGCAGTCCACGGACCTCGTCGCGGGCCTCGCGCCGCGCGTGCGCTCGGGGGGCGGGGCGATCGGCCCGCTGCTCGACGCGGTGCAGGCGCGGCAGGTCGTGCGGTTCGTGTACCGCGCGGCGAACACGGGTGAGGTGCGGGAGCGGACCGTCGAGCCGTGGAAGCTCCTCGCGCGCCGCGGGGGCTGGCTGCTGGTGGGGCGTGACCGCGAGCGCGACGCGCCGCGCTCGTTCCGGCTGAGCCGGGTCGAGGGGACGGTGCGTCTGGTGGGCGCGCCGGGTGCGTTCGAACCACCGCCCGCGGAGGAGCTCGCGTCGGCGCTGCACCCGTGGGAGGAGCGGCCGGAGCGGGTCGCGACGCTCGCGGTGCTGCCGGAGCGTGCGGGTGCGGCGCGGGCGCGTGCGGTGCCGGCGCCCGACGACGCGCCGGACGTGCGCTCCGACCCGCGGCTGGCTGCCGTGCTGGCGCACCGCGACGTGGTGCACGTGCCGTTCCGGCTCGACTGGGAGCTCGCGGAGGAGCTCGTCGGGTACGGCGACGCGGTGGTCGTGCTGGACCCGCCGAGCGTGCGGCACGCGGTGCTGCACCTGCTGCGGACGGCGGCGACGCTGGACCGCACGACGGTCGGGGGTGGGACGGATGGCTGAGCGCGCGAGCGACCGCCTGCTGCGCATGCTCGGGATGATCACGTACCTGGACCGGCACGCGGGCGTCCCGGTCGAGGAGATCGCGGAGCAGTTCGGGGTGACCGCGGACCAGGTGCTGTCGGACATCGACACGTTGTGGGTCACGGGAACGCCGGGGTACTTCCCGCACGACCTGATCGACTTCGACGCGGCGTCGTACGAGCAGGGCGTGGTACGGCTGACGGAGTCGCGCGGGATGACGCGGCCCCTGCGTCTCGGGGCGCGTGAGGCGGTCGCGCTGCTCGCGGCGCTGCGGGCGCTGGACTCGTCGCTGCGCCCGGCGCTCGACGCGGAGCAGTCGGCGGTGCTGTCGTCGGCGCTCGACAAGCTCACGACGGCGGCGGGTGACGCGGCCGCGGCGCTCGACGTACGCCTCGGTCTGGACGCCGCCCCCGAGGTGGCGACGGCGGTCGCGACGGCGCTGCGCAACGGCCGGCGGCTGCACCTGCGCTACGTCGACGCCTCCGACGTGACGACCGAGCGGGACGTGGACCCGCTGCGCCTGGTCACGGACGACGAGCGGTCGTACCTGCTCGCGTGGTGCCGCCTGGTGGACGGTGAGCGCCTGTTCCGGGTGGACCGGATCCTGGCGGCGCAGGTCCTCGACGCACCGGTCGCGGACCACACGGTCGCGCCGGACGCGGCGGAGTTCCAGCCCGGCCCCGACGGCGAGCTCGTGACGCTGCACCTGCGCAGCTCGGCGCGCTGGGTCGCAGAGAGCACGCCCGTGGAGGCCGTGCGCAACCTCGACGACGGCTCGTTCGAGGTGGACCTGCGCGTCCTGCGCCCGGCGTGGCTGCGGCACCTGGTGCTGCAGGTCGCGGACGAGGTGCTCGACGTGCGCCCGGCCCGGGTGGCGACGGAGGTCGCGGCGGCCGCGCGGGCGGCGCTCGCCGCGTACGGTCCGCTCGCGGACGAGGAGGGCTGACGCCGTGCTGTGGTTCACCGTGTGGACGGTGCTGGTCGTGGGCACGCTCGCCGGCGCGTTCGTCCTCGGGCGACGCCTGTGGCGGTCGGGGCTCGCGCTCGGGCGCGAGCTCGCGAGGGCCGGGCAGACGTGGGAGCAGCTGTCCGACCGGCTGGCCGAGCTGCAGGCGCTGGCGGCGGAGAACCGGGTCGACACCGGACCGACCGTGCTGGCGCCTCGCGGACCGCTGCGGGAGCGTCGCGCGGTGCTGCGCGAGGAGCGTCACGCGCGCCGTGCCGACCGTGCGGAGAAGCACGCGCGGACGCGGCAGTCGTGGCGTGCGTACTGGAGCTGAGGGAGCATCCGGACAGGTCCGGCGGGGTTAGGATGCGCGGGACTCGCACCGCGACGGAGGTAGCCCCGTGATCCGAAACCTGAGCGCCTGGCACATCATCGTGCTGGTGCTGGTCGTCCTGCTGCTGTTCGGGGCGAACCGCCTCCCGGGGCTCGCCAAGAGCGTCGGCCAGTCGATGAAGATCTTCAAGTCCGAGGTGAAGGACCTGCGGGACGACGACAAGCGTCCCGACGAGCCGACCGAGGGCACCACGCCTCCGAAGGTCTGACCGCGTGAGCAGCTCCCGCCGCGGGCGCGACCCCGGCGGCAGGATGCCGCTGCGGGCCCATCTCCTCGAGCTGAGGAAGCGCCTCGTCCTCGCGTCCGTCGGTGTCGTCCTGGGCGCCGTGCTCGCCTGGATCTTCTACGACCCCGTCTTCGAGGCCATCCAGCAACCGCTGGAGGCGGCCGGATCGACGCGTGACGGGCTCGTCTCGCTGAACTTCGCCGGTGTGGCCGCGCCGTTCGACATGCGGGTCAAGATCACGATCTTCCTCGGCGTGATCCTGTCGAGCCCGTGGTGGCTGTACCAGCTGTGGGCGTTCATCACGCCGGGGCTGACGCGCCGCGAGCGCGGGTACGCGTTCGGCTTCCTCGGGGCGGCGGTGCCCCTGTTCCTGGGGGGCGCGCTGCTGGCCTGGTACGTGCTGCCGCACGCCGTGCAGCTGCTCATCGAGTTCACGCCGTCGGGCGCGACGAACCTGGTCGACGCGCAGACGTACCTCGGGTTCGTCATGCGCGTGATGCTCGTGTTCGGTCTCGCGTTCCTGCTGCCGGTCGTGATGGTCGCGCTCAACTTCGCGGGGCTCGGCACGGCCGCGACGTGGCGCAAGGGCTGGCGGTGGGCGGTGATGATCGCGTTCACGTTCAGCGCGATCATGACGCCGACGCCGGACGCGATCACGATGATCGCGGTCGCGATCCCGATCTGCCTCCTCTACGCGGGGGCGCTGGTGATCTGCACGGTGCACGACCGTCGGGTCGACCGCCGCCGTGTCGCGGCGGGGCTGCCGCGTCTCGACGGCACGTTCCCGGACGACGCCGAGCCTGCCGCCACGTGAGGCACGTCGGCGTCGTCGTGAACCCGACGGCGGGCAAGGGTCGAGGCGCCGCCGCGGGACGTCACGTCCACGAGCTGCTCGTGGCCCGCGGCCTCAAGGTCGAGGACCTGTCCGCGCCGACGCTCGCGCAGGCGACCGACCGGGCGCGTGCCGCGGCGGTCCAGGGCCTCGACGCGCTCGTCGTCGTGGGCGGCGACGGGATGGTGCACCTGGGCGCCAACGTCGTCGCCGGCACGGCCCTGCCGCTCGGGATCGTCGCTGCCGGCACCGGCAACGACATCGCGCGCGCCCTGGGCCTCCCGCGCGGCGACGTGGAGGCGTCCGTCGACGTCGTCGAACGGGCCCTCGACACCGGTCCGCGCCGGATCGACGCCGTGCGCGTCGGGACCCCCGAGCACTCGGCGCACGAGTGGTACCTCGGCGTGCTGTCGTGCGGCATCGACGCCGCCGTCAACGCGCGCGCGAACACCATGACGTGGCCGCGCGGCTCGGCGCGCTACGTCCGCGCGCTGGCCGCCGAGCTCGCGTCGTTCCGGCCCTACGGCTACCGCGTCACCCTCGACGACCGGACGTGGGAGTCCGCCGGGACGCTCGTCGCGGTCGCCAACGTGCCGTCGTTCGGCGGCGGGCTGCGGATCGCCCCGGACGCGCGCGTCGACGACGGCCTGCTCGACGTCGTCGTCGCCGGGCCGCTCTCACGGACGGCCGTCACGCGGATCTTCCCGGGCATCTACCAGGGCCGGCACGTGCACCACCCGGCCGTGACCGTGCTGCGCAGCCGCGCGGTGCTGATCGAGCCGCTCGCCGAGGCCGGGTCGGTGCCGCCCGCGGCGTTCGCGGACGGGGAGCGCGTCGGGCCGCTGCCGCTGCGCGTGCAGGTCGATCCCGGGGCGCTGTCCGTCCTCGCGTGAGCCGCCCGCGAGCGCGGCCGGGCCGGTGACCGGTCGGCGTGCCCGTGGTCCGTCGCGTGCGACGCGCCCCCACGTGCCTAGGGTGTGCGTGTGGTGTCTCGCAGGCGTCGTCCGTCCTCCGGTCCCGGCACGTCGACGGTGTCCGCGGAGCCGTCGCCCGCCGAGCGGTACGCGGCGGCGCGCCGCCGCGCGGAGACGGAGCGCGGTGAGCTCGCGGAGTTCCGCGAGCTGCTGAGCTTCCCCCTCGACGACTTCCAGCTCGACGCGTGCGCGGCGCTCGAGCGCGGCAGCGGCGTCCTCGTCGCGGCGCCCACCGGGGCCGGCAAGACGGTCGTGGGGGAGTTCGCGGTGCACCTCGCCCTCGCGGGTGGCCGGAAGGCGTTCTACACGACGCCGATCAAGGCGCTGTCGAACCAGAAGTACGGCGACCTGGTGCGCCGGTACGGCCCGGAGCGGGTCGGGCTGCTCACGGGTGACACGACGATCAACGGGGAGGCGCCGGTCGTCGTCATGACGACCGAGGTGCTGCGCAACATGCTCTACGCGGGCTCGCAGACCCTGGCCGGGCTCGGTTTCGTCGTGATGGACGAGGTGCACTACCTCGCCGACCGGTTCCGCGGACCGGTCTGGGAGGAGGTCATCATCCACCTCCCGGACGACGTGCAGCTCGTGTCGCTGTCGGCGACGGTGTCCAACGCGGAGGAGTTCGGCGACTGGCTCGCGACGGTGCGCGGCGACACCTCGGTCGTGGTCAGCGAGCACCGACCCGTGCCGCTCGGGCAGCACGTCCTGGTCCGCGGCGACCTGCTCGACCTGTACGCGGGGCACGTGGACCCCACCGACCCCGGCGTCGACCCGCCGATCAACCCCGACCTCGTGCAGCTGCTGCGCCGCGGCGAGCGCTCGGAGGGTCCGGGGCGACGCGGTCCGGGCGACCGCGGCTACCGCGGCCGCGGCGGGCACCGTCCGGGCGGTGGTGCGGTGTTCGGGCGTCCGACGCCGCGGTTCGCGGTCGTCGACGCGCTCGACAAGGACGAGCTGCTGCCGGCGATCGTGTTCATCTTCTCCCGCGCCGGGTGCGAGGGCGCCGTGCAGCAGTGCCTGGCCGCCGGTGTGCGCCTCACGGACCCGGCCGAGCAAGCGACGATCCGGCGGATCGTCGAGGAGCGGTGCGCGGCGGTCCCGCCCGAGGACCTCGACGTGCTGGGGTACTGGGACCTGCTCGACGCGCTGACGCGGGGCGTGGCGGCGCACCACGCGGGCATGCTGCCGCTGTTCAAGGAGACCGTCGAGGACCTGTTCTCGCGCGGGCTCGTCAAGGTCGTGTTCGCGACCGAGACCCTGGCGCTGGGCATCAACATGCCGGCCCGCTCGGTCGTGCTCGAGAAGCTCGTCAAGTGGGACGGGTCGAACCACGTCGACATCACGCCGGGGGAGTACACGCAGCTCACCGGGCGTGCGGGCCGGCGCGGGATCGACACCGAGGGGCACGCGGTGGTCGTCGCGCACGCCGGGCTCGACCCGGTGCAGCTCGCGGGCCTCGCGTCCAAGCGCCTGTACCCGCTGCGCTCGAGCTTCCGGCCCACGTACAACATGGCCGTCAACCTCGTCGCGCAGGTCGGCCGTGACCGCGCGCGCGAGGTGCTCGAGACGTCGTTCGCGCAGTTCCAGGCGGACCGCGGCGTCGTCGGGCTGGCCCGGCAGGCGCAGTTGCACGCCGAGGCGCTCGACGGGTACGCCGAGGCGATGCGCTGCCACCTCGGCGACTTCGCCGAGTACGCGCGCATCCGGCGCGACATCACCCGGCTCGAGCGCGACCAGTCCCGTGCCGCAGCCGCCGCCCGCCGCGCCGACGTCGCCCGCTCGCTGGAGGGTCTGCACGTCGGCGACGTGCTCGAGATCCCCGTCGGACGACGCTCCGGGCACGCCGTCGTGATCGACCCGGGCGGCGCCGGAGGCTTCGACGGCCCGCGGCCCATGGTCCTCACGACCGACCGGCAGGTGCGGCGCCTCACCGTCGCCGACGTCGGCACCGGCGCCCGCACCGTCGGCCGGCTGCGCGTCCCGAAGGGATTCAGCGCCCGCGTCCCCGCCGCCCGCCGCGAGCTCGCCGCCGCGCTGCGGTCCTCCGTCGCGTCGGGCGCCGTGGGTGACGGCGACCCGCGCGGCGAGCGCCGGCCGGGCGCCCGCCGCGGACGCCCGCCGCGGCACACCGCCGCGCAGGACGACGCGCAGATCGCGGAGCTGCGCCGCCGGCTGCGCGCGCACCCCTGCCACGCGTGCCCCGACCGTGACGAGCACGCCCGCTGGGCCGAGCGCTGGGACCGGCTGCGCGGCGAGCACGACGCCCTCGTGCGCCGCATCGAGGGACGCACGGGGTCGATCGCCGCGGTGTTCGACCGGATCTGCGACGTCCTCGTCCGGCTCGGCTACCTGGACCGCACGGACGGCGCGCTGGAGGTCACCGACGACGGCCGCTGGCTGCGCCGGCTGTACGCCGAGAACGACCTGCTGCTCGCCGAGTGCCTGCGCCGCGGCACGTTCGACGAGCTCGACCCGCCCGGGCTCGCCGCGGCCGTCTCGACGCTCGTGTACCGGTCCCGGCGTGAGGACCAGGGCGACCCGCACGTCCCCGGTGGCCCCGCGAGCCGTCTCGGCGTCGCGCTCGACGGCACCCTGCGCGCCTGGTCGGAGCTCGAGGACCTCGAGGCCGAGCACCGGCTGGAGACGACCGTGCCGCTCGACCTGGGGCTCGTCGAGGCCGTCCACCGCTGGGCCGCCGGCCGCAGCCTCGACGCCGTGCTGCGCGGCGGCGACCTGTCCGCGGGCGACTTCGTGCGGTGGTGCAAGCAGGTCATCGACGTGCTCGATCAGGTCGCCCAGGCCGCCCCGCACGAGCGGACCCGCACCACCGCACGACGGGCCGTCGACGCCGTCCGGCGCGGCGTCGTGGCGTACTCGTCGGTCTGACGCGACCGCTGTGACGGGGCCGACGGTCCCACGCATGGCGATCCGTCCCGATTTCGCCCGGGTGCGACGCGCTGACCTGCCCTATCGTGAGCCGATGTGAGCGCGACCCTCTACCGCAACGGCGTCATCCACTCCCCGGCAGACCCGTTCGCGCAGGCGCTGCTCGTCGACGACGGCGTCGTGGCCTGGCTCGGCGACGACGACACCGCCGACGGACTGGCCGCACGCGCCGACGAGGTCGTCGACCTCGACGGCGCGCTCGTCGCGCCGGGCTTCGTCGACGCGCACGTGCACGTCCTCGAGACGGGCCTCGCGCTCGAGAGCGTCGCGCTGTCCGCCGACGTGGGCGTCCGGTCCCTCGCGGACGCGCTCGACGCCGTCGCACGTGCCGCCCGCGAGCGTCCCGCCACCGACGCGGGGACCCCGCTCCTCGGGTTCGGCTGGGACGAGCTCGAGTGGCCCGAGGGGCGGCCGCCGACGCGCACCGAGCTCGACGCCGCCGCCGGGGGCGCCCCCGTCTACCTGGCGCGCGTCGACGTGCACTCCGCGGTCGTGTCGACCGCGCTCGCGCAGGCCGAGGGTCTCGACCGGCTGCCCGGGTGGTCCGACGACGGCCGGGTCGAGCGCGAGGCGCACCACGCGGCCCGTGAGGCGGCGCGCCGCCTGACGCCGGAGCGGCGTTCCGCGCTGTACCGCCGCGCCCTTGAGCACGCGGCGTCCCGGGGCGTGGTGTCGGTGCACGAGCTCAGCGCGCCGTTCATCGACACGCGCGACGGGCTCGTGGAGCTGCTGGCGACGACCGCGGACGCCGCGAGCCGGCTGCCGCTCGTCGTCGGGTACCGCGGCGAGCTGTGCGTGACCGTCGACGACGCGCGCGAGATCCTCGCCGCGATCCCCGGCCTGACCGGCATCGGCGGTGACCTCAACGTCGACGGCTCGCTCGGGTCGCGCACCGCCGCGCTGCGCACCCCGTACGCGGACGCCGAGGGGAGCGGCGCGCTGTACCTGTCGGCGGAGCAGATCGCGAACCACGTGACCGCGGTGACGCGCGCCGGCGTGCAGGGCGGCTTCCACGTGATCGGCGACCGCGCGATGGACGAGGTCGCCCTCGGGTTGCGCGCCGCCGCCGACGTCGAGGGCGTCGAGGCGATCGGCCGTGCCGGGCACCGCCTGGAGCACGCGGAGATGGTCGACGCGCCCACGCTGGCGTCGCTGATCCTGCTCGGTGTGCGGCTGAGCGTGCAGCCCGCCTTCGACGCCACCTGGGGTGGCGAGAAGAGCATGTACGCGACCCGGCTCGGCGCCGGGCGTGCGGCCGCGCTCAACCCGCTCGCCGACCTCGCCGGTGCCGGCATCCCGCTCGCGTTCGGGTCCGACTCGCCGGTGACGCCCGTCGACCCGTGGGCGGGGGTCCGGGCCGCCGTCCTGCACACCGCGCCCGAGCAGCGGATCTCCGCGCGGGCCGCGTTCCGCGCGTCGACGCGCGGCGGGTGGCGGCTCGCGGGCCTCGACCACACGGGGGCGGGCGAGCTGCGGGTCGGCGCCCCCGCGCACCTCGCGGTGTGGCGGGCCGACCACCTGGTGGTGCAGGCGCCCGACGGTCGGCTGGCGTCGTGGAGCACCGACGCACGCGCGGGCACCCCGCTGCTGCCGTACCTCGGTCCGGACGAGGACACGCCTCGCTGCCTGCGCACCGTGCGCGACGGTGTCGTGCTGTTCGACGCGCTCGGCTGATCCGCGATCGCGCGCCCGCGGTCCGCGCTGCCGGACGGCCGGGCGGTCGGGCATGAGGCCCGAGCGGGTGAAACTTCTGCGGCTGCCGCCGCGGTCGCCATCTGGACGCATGTCCGATTCTCGCGACACGCCACACGACACGCCGCACCGCACGGGGTGCCGGCCCGGATCGGCGCCGTGGTGACCTGGGCAGAGGTCCACCACCTGCGAGGACGGCGCCTTGACACCTCCGCCGATCTCGGTAGGTTCCTGAAGGTATCCGTGACCGGGGGGGACCGGTCGGGCGAGACCGTCAGCGGGCCGACGCAGCAGTCGGCGGCCGACGGTTCCCGACGAGGCCCGGTGGGCGGATCCCTGGGCTCCGACCGGGCCCGCGTGTTCAACAGACAACGGTCGCGCCGCGCGCGCGGACCGGTACGAAGGACACGCGGGCCGGTCGGTAGGGGATCGCTTCCAGCGCCGCCCGCGCGGGGCTCACCACCCGGCGCTTCCCGACCACCCGCGGAGGCTCACAACCCGCTGTCGTACTCTTGCGCGGTGCTCGCGCGTCAACCCTCCCGCTGGTGGGCGGTCGGCCTCGCCCTGATCAGCGGCCTGGTCACGCGCGCCGCGTTCCCGGCTCCCGGCTGGTGGCCGGCCGCGTTCGTCGGGATGGCGCTGCTGTACCTCGCGATGCGCCGCGACAGCGCGCGGTGGAACGCCCTCGTGGGGTTCGTCTGGGGCCTCGCCTTCTTCGGGCCGCTCATCACCTGGGCGGGCGACGCCGTCGGCGTCGTGCCGTGGCTCGCCCTCACCGTGCTCGAGGCGTCCTATGTCGCGCTGTTCGGCGCCGCCTGGGCGTGGGCACGCCGCGGGGAGGCGGTGTGGCGCAACGGCGGCCTCCAGGTCGTCGTCTTCACCGTGCTGTGGGTCGCGGCCGAGGACCTCCGCTCGACGTGGCCGTTCGGCGGCTTCCCGTGGGGCCGGCTCGCGTTCTCGCAAGCCGACTCGCCGCTCGTCGCCTTCGCCTCGTGGGGTGGCACGCCGCTCGTCTCCGCGCTCGTCGTCGTGGTCGGCGTGCTCCTGGCACGCGGTGCGGTCACAGTCGCGCGCGGGCGCGTGCTGCGTGCCACCGGTGCCGTCGCCCTCGCCGCGGTCGTCGCGGTGGGCGGCGTGATGGTGCCGCTCGCGACGGCCGCGCAGGCCGGCGAGCTGCGCGTCGGAGCGGTGCAGGGGAACGTGCCCGGCACGGGCCTCGACGCGTTCGGGCAGCGGTCGGCGGTCCTCGCGAACCACGTGACCGGCACCCTCGCGCTGCTCGACCAGGTCGAGCCCGGCGAGCTCGACGTGGTGCTGTGGCCCGAGAACGGCACCGACATCGACCCGCAGGTCGACGAGCGCGCCGCCGACCTCATCGACTCCGCCGCGAGCGCCGTCGACGCCCCGATGCTCGTCGGGACGGTCGAGTACCCGCCCGAGGGGGGCCGCTACAACACCGCGGTCCTGTGGGTCCCCGGCGAGGGCGTCGTCGCGACGTACACGAAGCAGCACCCGGCGCCGTTCGCCGAGTACATCCCGATGCGGTCGTTCGTCCGCAACTTCTCGTCGGCCGTCGACACGGTCACGCGTGACATGCTGCCGGGGGACCGGCCCGGGTACGTGCCGCTCGAGTCGGAGCGTCTGGGTCGCACCGTGGGCATCGGCGACGTCATCTGCTTCGAGGTCGCCTACGATTCGCTCGTCCGGGACGCGGTGCGCGCCGGGGGAGAGGTGCTCGTCGTCCAGACGAACAACGCGTCCTTCGGCCGGAGCGACGAGTCGACCCAGCAGCTCGCGATGTCGCGGCTGCGGGCCGTCGAGCACGGCCGCGCGACGGTGCAGATCTCGACCGTCGGCGTGAGCGCGGTGATCGGTCCCGACGGGACCGTGAGCCAGCAGACCGGTCTGTTCACCGCCGAGCAGATGGTCGCCGACCTGCCCCTGCGCACCACCTGGACACCGGCGACGGCGCTGGGCCCCTGGCCCGGGCTCGTCGTCGACGCCCTCGCGGTGTGCATGGTGGTCGCCGGAGCTCTCGGTGCCCGCCGCGTGCCCCGTCCGGACCGAGAAGAGAGCGCGGCATGAACCCCAGCGCGGCACGTGTGCTCGTCGTGATCCCGACGTACGACGAGCGCGAGAACATCCCGGTGGTCCTCGAGCGCCTCCGCGAGCACGTGCCGACGGCCGACGTGCTCGTCGTCGACGACGGCTCACCGGACGGGACGGGCGAGCTCGCCGAGAAGATCGCAGCCGACGAGGCCGCGTCGGCCGACGCCCCCCGCTCGATCGCCGTGCTGCACCGCACCGGCAAGCTCGGTCTCGGTACCGCGTACGTCGCGGGGTTCGGGTGGGCGCTCGCCCGCGGCTACGACGTCGTGGTCGAGATGGACGCCGACGGCTCGCACCGCGCCCAGGACCTGCCGCGGCTGCTCGACGCGACGGCCGGCGCCGACCTCGTCCTCGGGAGCCGGTGGGTTCCGGGCGGGAGCGTCGTGAACTGGCCGTCGCACCGCAAGGTGCTCTCCCTCGGCGGCAACACCTACACGCGTCTCGTCCTGGGCATCCCGCTGCGCGACGCGACCGGCGGCTTCCGCGCGTACCGCGCCGACCTGCTGCGGTCGCTGCCGCTCGGGGAGGTCGCGTCGCAGGGCTACTGCTTCCAGGTCGACATGGCCTGGCGCGCCGTCCGGGCGGGTGCGCGCGTCGTCGAGGTGCCCATCACGTTCGTCGAGCGCGAGGTCGGGCGGTCGAAGATGAGCCGGGCGATCGTGGCGGAGGCGCTGCTGAGCGTCACCCGGTGGGGGATACGCGAACGCTCCCGCCAGGTGGCGGGAGCGTTCGGCAGGACGCGGAGCGCGCGGGTGCGCTGAGGCGGGGGCGTGCCTCGGCGCGGGGCGTCAGGCGCTGCGGCGCAGCTTCCCGGCGCGCAGGAGACCCAGGCGCTCGTCGAGGAGCTCCTCGAGCTCGCCGATCGTGCGGCGCTCGAGCAGCATGTCCCAGTGCGTACGAGCGGGCTTGCCCGCCTTCGCCTCGGGCTTGGACGCGTCCCGCAGCAGCGCCTCGGCGCCGCAACGGCACTCCCACACCACCGGGACCTCGGCCTCGACCGAGAACGGCAGGATGATGGTGTGCCCGTTGGGGCAGTCGTAGTGCGCCTGGAGGCGGGGGGCGAAGTCGACGCCCTCGTCCGTCTCCATGCTGTGGGACCCGATGCGCATGCCGCGCAGGGACCGGTTTGCCATCTGGGGACCTCCGTGCCGGGTTCCGGCCGTCGAGTGAGAACTTCCACCGTTGTCAACGGCGGTCGACCTCTCAGTGTTCCAGGAAGCCGTGAAGGTCTGGTGAACGGCCGCCGCCGACAGGGAGGAGGGCCCGCACCCGAGCGACCCGGTTTCTGCTGAGTGGCCGCTGCCTGACCGGGACGTAGAGTGCTGCGGATGACGACGACCTCTGCGCCGACCATGTCCTTCCGCCGGCTCGGGGCCAGCGGCCTCACCGTCTCCGTCGCCGGACTCGGCTGCAACACGTTCGGTGCGACGCTACCGCCGGAGGGGGTGGGCCCGCTCGTCGACGCCGCCCTGGACGCGGGCATCACGTTCTTCGACACCGCCGACGTGTACGGCGGGCGTCCCGGCCAGAGCGAGGAGCTGCTCGGTGCGGCGCTGCGCGGCCGTCGTGACGACGTGGTCGTCGCGACCAAGTTCGGGATGGACGTCGGGGGCCTCGCCGGCACCGACTGGGGTGCGCGCGGGTCGCGGCGGTACGTGCGCCGCGCGGTCGAGGGGTCGCTCCAGCGACTGGGCACGGACCGCATCGACCTGTACCAGCTGCACGCGCCCGACCCGGTGACGCCGATCGGCGAGACCCTGGCCGCGCTCGACGAGCTCGTGACCGAGGGCAAGGTGCTGTACGTCGGGTCGTCGAACTTCGCGGCGTGGCAGGTCGTCGACGCCGACTGGACGGCCCGCACGACGCTCACCACGCCGTTCGTGTCGGCCCAGAACCGCTACAACCTGCTCGACCGAGGCGCGGAGGCCGAGCTGGTCCCGGCGCTCGAGCGGACCGGCGTCGGCCTGATCCCGTACGTCCCGCTCGCGTCCGGCCTGCTGACCGGCAAGTACCAGCGCGGGGCGGGGGCGCCGGAGGGGAGCCGCCTCACTCGCATGCCGCAGCGGCTCGCCGCCGCGGACTTCGACCGCATCGAGGCGCTGGCCGGTCTCGCGTCGGACTGGGGCATCGACCTGCCGACCCTCGCGCTCGGCGGCCTCGCGGCGCAGCCGGCCGTCACCAGCGTCATCGCGGGCGCGCGCACGCCCGAGCAGCTGCGCGCGAACGCCACGAGCATCCTGTGGGAGCCGACGCTCGAGCAGCTCGCGGCGATCGACGACGTGGCGCCCGGCCCCGCCTGACGACGTCGACGCGCCGCATCCGGACGGTGCGGCGCCGGTCACCACTCGATCACGCGTGCACGGCTCGCACCGATCGCCGCGACGGCACGGATGCGGGCACCGTGCTCGTCCGCGGCGTCCCGCAACACCGGCGCCCACGACGTCTCGAACGTCCCTCGGTCACCGCCGGACGCGCGCACGAGCCCCACGAGCACCGAACCGCCGGGAGCGTCGCGGTCGAGCACCGACGCCAGCACGTGCATCACGTGCGCGGCGACGCCCGGCGACGCCGTGAGCGGGACCTCGGCGAGCGGCAGCACCACCGGCAGGCACCGGTCGTCGGCGTCGAGCAGGACGAACCACAGTGCGGGCGGTCCGGCCCGCTCGGGCCCCACGACCTCCAGGAGCAGGTCCAGGACGTCCTCGTGCGCACGCAGCGGCCTGGTGGGGACCCGCGGCAGGCCGCCGTCGCCGGGGACGGCGGGGTCGAGCAGCCACGGGACGTCGGACCAGTCGTCGCCGTGCGCAGGCGCACGCGTGCCGCAGGTCGAGGCGTCCGGCGCCGGGACGTCGTCGCTCGTCTCGCGGTCAGGGTCGTGGCGGTCAGGGGCGTCGCGGTCGGGGTTCCAGACGAGGCCGTGGGGGTCGTCGGTCATGCCCGCCAGCGTCGTCGGGGAGCCGACGACGCATGCCCGAGGGCGGGCGGGTCCGGGGGAGAGGGACGC
>NZ_JAPESW010000031.1 GCF_028527925.1 Cellulomonas fimi | reverse complement strand
GGCGGTGAGGTTCCCGGACGGCACCTCGGGCAGGACGATCTTGTCCTCGTCGAACGTCTTCGCGGAGCGCGTCGGCAGGGCACCGCCGCCCGCGCCGGCCTGTTCTCCGGCTTCCGCGGCCGTGGCGACCTCGCGACCGGCACGCCCGCGTCGGGCATCGCGATCCCCGGTCTCGCGTCCGACGACGACCGTCCCGCCGACCCGGTGCGCGCGCCGTGGATGTCGCTGGGAGCGCACTCGGCGCAGCCCGAGCCCCTCGTCGTCCCGCAGCTCGCCGACGACGAGGACGAGTGGTCGCCGACCCCGGCCGAGCAGGTCGAGGACCACGCGCAGACCGACGACGTGGCCGTCGAGGCGGCTGCCGAGACGCACGAGCCCGCCTGGGCACCGGCGCCCGCGGCCGAGGTGGAGGAGCCCGTGTGGGCGCCTGCGGCCGAGGTCGAGGAGCCGGCATGGGCCCCGACGCCTGCGGCCGAGGTGGACGCCCCGGCGTGGTCGCCGACGCCTGCTGGTGAGGTGGAGGAGCCCGCGTGGGCGCCGACGCCTGCTGCTGAGGTGGAGGAGCCGGCGTGGTCGCCGACGCCTGCTGCTGAGGTGGAGGAGCCGGCGTGGTCGCCGACGCCCGCTGCTGAAGTCGAGGAGCCCGCGTGGGCGCCGACGCCCGCGGCCGAGGTCGACGCCCCGGCGTGGTCGCCGACGCCCGCCGCCGAGGTGGAGGAGCCCGTGTGGGCGCCGACGCCTGCGGCCGAGGTCGAGGAGCCGGCGTGGTCGGCGACCCCCGCCGCCGAGGCCGACACCGCCTGGGCGCCGACGTTCGCGGAGCCCGATGCGGCACCCGCCGCCGACGCTCCCGCCGAGCAGGGGTGGAGCGCCCCCGAGGTGCCCGCCGCCGCGTCGGGCCTGCCGACGCGCTCCGCCGCAGCGGCCGCGCCCGCCGCCGCGTGGGCCGCACCCGTCGAGGAGGCGCCGGCCGCGGCCGCCGCCCCCGCCACCGACGCCCCGGTGTGGACGTCGCGCCTGCAGGGCTTCACGTCCTACAGCGGGTACGCCGGCTGGGCCGGACGCTCCGCGACGCCGCAGACCGACGTCCCGTTCGAGAAGGCTCTCGACGAGGCGCGCGCCTGGCACACCGGTGCGGTCCCGGTCGTCCCCGAGCCCACCGCAGCCCCGGCGGCGCCCGCCGCGCCGCAGGAGCCCGCGGCCGAGGCCGACGCGTGGCCGACGCCCGCGTGGGAGGCACCCGCGTGGGAGCCGCCGACGTGGCAGGCGCCCGCCTGGGAGGCCGGCGAGACGGCGGCCGAGGCGACCGCCGAGCCCGTCGCGCCGGTCGTCGAGCCCGAGCCCGTCGCCGCGCCGACGTTCCAGCCCGTGCAGCTGGTGCCGGACGAGGAGCCGGAGCCCGCGTGGCAGGCGCCCGTCGCCGACCAGCCCGCCGAGCAGCAGCCCGCGTGGGAGGCGCCCGCCGCCGAGCAGGCGTGGCAGGCCCCCGCCGCTGAGCAGCAGCCCGCGTGGCAGCCGCCCACCGAGCAGGCGTGGCAGGCCGCACCGGTCGCCGAGCAGCAGCCGGCGTGGCAGCCGCCCGCCCCCGAGCAGCAGCCCGCGTGGCAGCAGCCGGTCGCGGAGGCCCCGGCGGCGCCGGTCGCCGAGCAGCCCGCGTGGCACGGTGCGACGCCGGCGTTCGCCCCGGTCGAGCAGCCCGCGCCGTCGGCCGCCCCGGCAGCCGCGCCGAGCGCCGGCTTCACCGAGCTGGTCCAGGGTGGCGAGCAGGACAAGCCCAAGCGTCGCTGGGGCCTGTTCGGTCGTCGCAAGGGTGAGGACGGCGCCGAGACGGCGTCCGCGCCGACGCCCGTGGCGCCCGCGCCGGCACCCGTCGCCGAGCAGGCCGCACCGCCGCGCACGTCCGCCTGGAACGCCGAGCAGCCGCCCGCGCCCGCCGCCACGCCCTCGTGGGCAGCGGCGACGTGGACCGCCCCGGCCGCCCCGGCGCCCGCGCCGGCCCCGGCTCCGGTGCCCGCCGCCGCCGCGACCGAGCAGCGCCCCGCCGCCGGCTGGACGCCGCCCGAGTGGGCCCCGCGCCCGCCCGCGGCTGCCGCACCGACCGCGACCGTGCCGCACCCGTCGCTCCCGCCGTCGGTCGCGCCCCGCATCGGGACGCTCGACGACGAGGTCGCCGCGATGCTCGCGATGCGGTCCGACATCCAGGAGCAGGCTCTGTCCGAGCTCAGCCAGCTGTCGGCCTACCGGCCCGCCTCGATGGGCATGACCGGTGAGACCCTGCAGCGGCGTGTTCCTTCAGCTGTGCCGTCGGCCGTCCCGGCCGCGGACGAGGGCAAGCCCGTCCAGCGCGACGCGGACCAGCTCCGCTCCCGCCTGTCGAGCTTCCAGTCCGGGACCAGCCGTGGCCGTCGCGCCGCGGACGGCCCCTCCGGCCCCAACGGCCAGGCCTCATGACGGCCTACGAATCCCGACCAGCCGTCTCCGCCCAGGTGACGTCTCACCCCGCAGTCGTCACCGACTGCACCAGCAAGGAGGAAGTGTGACCGCGCTCAGCACCGAGGCAGCCAACTTCGGCTGGCTCCTGGACAACTTCGTCCGGACCGTGCCCGGCACTCGCCACACGCTCGTGGTGTCGGCGGACGGTCTGCTCATGGCGATGTCGGAGCAGCTCGACCGCACCAGCGGCGACCAGCTCGCGGCGATCGTCTCCGGCATGTCGAGCCTGACCCGTGGCGCGTCGCGCCAGCTGCGTGCGGGGGAGGTGCGTCAGGCGATCATCGAGATGGACAACCTGTTCCTGTTCCTCATGAGCGTCTCGAACGGTTCCGTCCTCGCCGTGGTCGCCGAGTCGAGCTGCGACGTCGGCCTCATCGGCTACGAGATGGCGATGCTCGTCTCGCGCACCGAGGCGACCCTGACCCCGCAGCTCATCTCCGAGATGCGCGGCCAGCTCCCCGTCGACGGCGCGACCCGCGCCCCCGTGGCCTGACCCGAACGGAGACGGCTCGAACATGAGTGAGCACATCGAGTACGAGGCCAGGACGGTGCGGCCCTACGCCGTCACCGGTGGCCGCGTGCGCTCGGCGCGCTCCGACCTGCCTCTCGAGGCACTGGTCGAGGTGATGCCGGGCGCCGTGACGAGCGCGGGGCTGCCGCCCGAGAAGCGGGCGATCCTGCAGCACGCCGCGCACACCTACATCTCCGTCGCGGAGCTGTCCGCTCTGCTCCACCTTCCTCTCGGGGTGGTCCGGATCCTCGTGTCCGACCTCTCCGACCAGCAGTACGTGCGCGTGCACACCTCTCAGCCGGTCGAGGTCAACACCGGTGAGTCCCCCGCCCTGTCCCTGAGCGTGCTGGAGAGTGTTCTCAATGGCATTTCCGCCCTCTGACGCCGCCGTCGCCGCTCCGGCGGGGACCGCGGGGTCTGTCGCACCCACCGTCGTCAAGATCGTCGTCGCGGGCGGCTTCGCCGTCGGCAAGACGACCTTCATCGGGTCCATCTCGGACATCGAGCCCCTCAACACCGAGGCCGCGATGACCGAGCACTCCGTCGGCGTCGACGACGCCGGTGGCGTGTCGGACCGCAAGACCACCACGACCGTCGCCATGGACTTCGGCCGCATCGCGCTGCCGGGCCAGCTGTGGCTCTACCTGTTCGGCACGCCGGGCCAGGACCGCTTCCTCTTCATGTGGGACGACCTGGTCCGCGGCGCGATCGGTGCGGTCGTCCTGGTGGACACGGACCGTCTCGACCAGTGCTTCCCGGCGGTCGACTACTTCGAGAGCCGTGGCATCCCGTTCGTCGTGGGTGTCAACTGCTTCGACGGCGTCGCCAAGCACCAGCTCGACGACGTCCGTGAGGCCCTCGCCATCCCGGCGCACGTGCCCGTGCTCTACACGGACGCCCGCTCGCGTGCCGCCACCAAGCAGGCGCTCATCTCCCTCGTGCAGCTCGCGATGGAGCGTCTGCGCAACCGGTGAGCCGTCCCGCACCCCTCGACGGCCGGTCCCCGCACGGGGGCCGGCCGTCGGCGCGTGCGGACGCGTCGAGGATCCCGACGGGGGCGGGGGTCCCAGGCGCGGTGCGGGATCATGGAGGGGTGCCGCCGGTCGTCCCCCCGCCGCCACCCGAGCGCCGTCCGGAGCTCGGGCGCGGGGTGCTGCTCGACGGGCCGGTCCGCGACCGCGGGCCCGACGCAGTCGTCCGCGTCTCCGCCCTGCCGCAGCAGCGCACGCCGGCCGGCGACGGGACCACGCACCGCCCCGTGCCGTGGGCACCGACCGCGACACCGACGCCCGTCCGGGGCGTCCCGCACCCGTTCGGTCCGGTGCGGCCGCGGGTCGACCCACCCGCCGACGAGCCACCGCCCGACGAGCCGGGTGCGGACGAGCCGTCCGCCGACGACCCCGCTGCCGACGAGCCGGGTGCGGACGAGCCGTCGGCCGACGACCCGGCTGCGGACCAGCCGTCCGTCGACGACCCGACCTCCGACGAGCCCGGCGCCGACGACCCGACCGCCGTCGAGCCGGCCGCGGAACGGCCGACCCCCGCCGACGCTGCCCCGGCCGACCGGGCGCGGGCTGTCCCCTCCGCGCCGCCCGACCCGGTGCCCTGGTCGCTGGTCGCCCGCCGTGAGCGTCCGCGGGTGTACGTCGACGGCTCGGCGCTCAGCCGGTACCTCGTCGGCGCGCCGTCACGTGACCCATGGCTCGCGTGGGTCGCGGACCACGAGGACCGGCTCGTCACGACGTTCCTGGGTGTGAGCGAGCTGCGCCGCGTCGCACGCCCCCGCGGGGTCGAGGCGCACGGCGTGGCGCACGACGTGACCGGGCGCGTCGAGGTCGTGCGGTTCTCGGACCAGTCGCTGCACGCCGCCGCGCGGGTGGCGAACGTGCTGCCGTCTTTCGTCGCGCTGCACGTCGGCGCGGCGGTCGCGCACCCGCAGGTCGGGGCGGTCGCGACGTACGACGTCCAGCTCGCGCAGGTCGCGGCGCTGCACGGGTTGGGCGTCGTGAGCCCGGGCTGGCCGGCCGGCTGGTGGGAGCGGGCGCGGCCGCCCGCATGACGTCGGTCCCGGAGCGGATCCGGGCCCTCGGCAGGTACCGCTGTGGGAGACTCGACCGTGCGCGCGGGCATCGAGCAGAGGGACCCGGCCGCACCGGGAGGGCTGTCTGAGCGGCCGAAAGAGACGGTCTTGAAAACCGTTGGGGCGGGACACCCCCGTCCTCGTGGGTTCGAATCCCACGCCCTCCGCCGCCGCGAAGGCCGAGACCCGAGGTCGCTCGGCGCCGTACGGAAGGGCGATCATCGTCGTCGTTCGCGTGTCGAGTGCGACCGCGTGAGACGTCGACCCAGCCGGACCGACGAGTGTCCGATGAGCGGTACGACCTCGGTGGGCGTGGTCGTCCCCGACGACCCGAGCTGCAAGCCATGACGTTCCCGACGCCGGACGACCCCGGTCTGGCCCCTGTCTGGGAGAACTACGTGGTGGCCCAGGTCGTCCAGGCGTCGCTCGGCGTGATCCCGGAGCACGCGCTCGCCGTGGCCGTCGCGGTCGACGGCCTCCAGGTCGAGCTGAGGTTCTGGCTGTCGGAGCTCACCCAGGCCGACCGGGAGGACGTCGACGACATCGTCGACGAGCTCTCGGTGCTGGTCGGTGACGCTGTGGAGATCGGGACCGTTGTCCACATCACGCCCGACTTCATCATGCCGACGCCGGTTCCGGGAGTGCAGTGGACCTTCCTCGAGCGGCGCTGACCACGTGACCGAGTTCGTCGAGCTCCGGCTGAGACGCCATCGTGGGTGGCGGGGACGCGTGGGTCGACGAGGACGAGCTGCGTGCGGTGGCGGTCGCCGAGCACGGGACGGCGGGTGCGACCTGCCCCGTCTGCGGGACGTGGCGGTGGATGCCGCTCGACTTCGACGAGCTGCCGCCGCTGCGGATCGAGCCGCCCCTGGGTGACGTCGACATCGCCGCCAGTCCCGAGTGGTTCGGCGACGGCTGGAGTGCGTTCCGCCAGATCCTGGTCCGGCGCGAGCTGGCGGAGATCATCGCGCAGGTCAGCCCGCGCGACTTCCGCGTCCGTCCGGTGACCTGATCGCGAGCGCCTGCCAGCACCCCGGCGGCGCCGCCGAGTCCGGTGTCGACCTCGACGCGGCCGCGGAGTCAGGTCGGGTCACCCGCGGTGGGCGAGGGGCCGTGCGCGCGCCCGGCCTACCGTCGACGGATGACGGAGGACCGGGCGACAGGTCGGACGGCGGAGCGGTCGACGGCGACCCGCGCGTCGGCGGAGCGGACGGAGAGGGCTGCGGCGGGGCGCGCGGCGCGCAAGCGGGTCCCGCGGTCGAGGCTGGCGGACGTCGCGGGACGCGACGGGCGGCCGGGCGCGCTGGACCTGCTGGAGGCCCAGGCGACGACGCGGCTGCCCGACCTGGTGCCGGTGCGGTACGGGCGGATGGCGGAGTCGCCGTTCGCGTACCTGCGGGGGTCGGCGGTCGTCATGGCGGCGGATCTGGGCGCGTCGGCGGACACGGGCCTGCGGGTGCAGCTGTGCGGTGACGCGCACGTCGCGAACTTCGGCACGTACGGGTCGCCCGAGCGGAACCTCGTGTTCGACCTGAACGACTTCGACGAGACCCACCCGGGACCGTTCGAGTGGGACCTGAAGCGACTGCTCGCGAGCCTCGAGGTGGTCGCGCGCGCGCTCGACGTCGGGCGGCGGCGCCGCCGGGAGATCGTCGTGGGGGCGGCGCGCGCGTACCGGGAGGCGGTGCGCGACTTCGCGGCGCAGTCGGCGCTGGCCGTCTGGTACGCGCGGATCGACCTGGGCGACCTGGTGGACGCGGTGCCGCAGGACGAGCGGATGGTCCGGCGGGCGCGCGCGGCGCTCGACAAGGCGCGACGGCGTGACCACCTGCAGGCGGCGGCGCGGCTGACGCGGGTCGAGGGCGACGAGCGGAGGTTCGTCGCGGACCCGCCGCTGGTGTCGACGCTGGAGGACGTGCTGCCGGCGGACGCCGTGCCGGTCTTCCGTCGGGGGATCGCGGACCTGCTGGTCGACTACCGGGCGTCGCTCGCACCGGACCGGCGCCGCCTCGCGGAGCGGTACCGGGTCGTCGACATCGCCCGGAAGGTCGTCGGCGTGGGCAGCGTCGGGACGCGCGCGTTCGTCGTGCTGCTGCAGGGCGTCGACGCGGACGACGTGCTCGTGCTGCAGGCGAAGGAGGCGCAGGCGTCGGTGCTCGAGCCGTACACGGGTGGCGACGGGTACGCCATGCAGGGGCAGCGGGTGGTCGAGGGCCAGCGGCTCATGCAGGCCGTCAGCGACGTGATGCTCGGGTGGCAGCGGTCGGCGGGGCCGGACGGCGTCGCGCGCGACTACTACGTCCGGCAGCTGCGCGACTGGAAGGGCGGGCTCGACCTGACGGGCGCGCGCCCGGCGGGGCTCGCGGTCTACGCGCGGTTGTGCGCGTGGACGCTCGCGCGGGCGCACGCGAGGTCGGGCGACGCGATCGCGATCGGCGCGTACCTGGGTGGGTCGTCGGCCGCGGACGAGGCGCTCGCGGACTTCGCGGCGGCGTACGCGGACCGCACGGAGTCGGACCACGCGGACCTGGAGGAGGCGGTCGACGACGGTCGCCTGCCGGTGGTGCGCGGCGTCTGACGGTCGTCGTCGGAACCCTTGCGGTGCGGCGGCCCGGCGCGTAATGTACAACCACATGGTTGTAGGAATGGACACCGATCACGTCGACCGGGTGTTCGCCGCGCTCGCCGACCGCACGCGCCGCGACATCGTCCGGCGCGTCCTGCACGAGCAGGAGTCGGTGTCCGCGCTGGCCCGGCGGTACGACATGAGCTTCGCCGCCGTCCAGAAGCACGTCGCCGTGCTCGAGCGCGCCGCGCTCGTCACCAAGACCACGCAGGGCCGCGAGCGGCTCGTGCGCGGCAACGTCGAGGCGATCCGGGCCGCCGCCCGGCTGCTCGACGCCTACGAGGAGATCTGGCGCGGACGCATCGACCGCATCCACGCCCTGCTGGACGAAGGAGAGGACGCATGACCGTCGTCGAGACCCACAAGGACCCGCAGGCCCTGACCCTGACCATCAAGGCCGAGTTCACGGCCACGCCCGACAAGGTGTGGCAGGTCTGGGCCGACCCGCGCAAGCTCGAGCGGTGGTGGGGCCCGCCGACGTGGCCCGCCACGTTCACGTCGCACGACTTCGTGCCCGGCGGCCGCGCGCAGTACTACATGACCGGCCCCGAGGGCGAGAAGGCCCACGGCTGGTGGGAGTTCGTCACGATCGACGCGCCGACCGGCCTCGAGTTCGACGACGGGTTCGCCGACCAGTCCGGCGCGCCCCAGGACGACGGCCTCGTCACGCGCGCCGTCGTGAAGCTCGACGGTGCGTTCCCCGGCACGCTCATGACGATCACGTCGACGTTCCCGTCGGCGCAGGCCATGGAGCAGCTCGTCAGCATGGGCATGGAGGAGGGCATCGTCGGGGCGCTCGGCCAGGTCGACGCGATCCTCGCCGAGGACTGACCCGCGGCGGGTGCCGTCCGGCGCGCGCGACCGCCGGACGGCACCCACGATGGGGCGATGAGCGACGCGACCGGAACCCGCAGCCCCGACCGCCCGACCGACGACCACCTGCCGCCCCCGGGCGTCAGCGACGAGGTCGTCGAGGCCGTGGGCGGCGTGACCGCCGCGTTCGAGGTCATCGAGCACGCGCGCGGCATGCTCTACGCCTTCCACCGCCTGGTCGGCCGCGCCGACGCCGAGCTCGCCGAGGCGCTCGACCGGCTCGCCGAGGCGGGCCACCCCGACGTCGCCGACGAGCTGCGCGCCGAGGTCGTCGGGCGCAACGTGCTCGACGGCCGGTGGACGTTCCAGATCGTCGAGGAGTTCGACGACGGGTACTACCGGACGTTCGCGGACGCCGAGCGGCGCACGCGCGAGCGGCTCATGGACGGCCGGCGCCACGTCTACGAGGCACAGCTCAAGGAGCGCAACCGGACGCACGGCCGGCCCGGGCACGAGGCGCGGCCCGACTCCTGACCGGCCCGCCCGGCCCGCCTGCGGACGGCTCAGTCCGCCGCGACGAGCACGGCCCCCGAGCGCGCCGCGCGGTCGGTCCCGTGCGGGTCGTCGGCCGTCAGGGGTCGCGGCCGGTCGAGCCCGACGACCGGGTCGGGCGCTGTCCGCGGGAAGAGGGCCGTGAGGTAGCCGGCGTACCCACCCGGTGACCGGCCCTCGCGCCGCCCCGACGTGAGCACGTCGACCACGTCGGACGCCACGATCCGCGCGCCCGCCGCGTGCAGCGCGACGACCAGCCCGACGTCCTCGTGCTCCCGGCGCGGCGCGAAGCCCCCCGCGGTCACGTAGGAGCTCGCGCGGACGCCCAGGTTGGCGCCGTGCACGTGCCCGTTGGGGCGGCCGGGCACACGCGTGCCGCGCCACTGCTCGACCTCCTCGGGCAGCAGGTCGCGCGGGTCCGGGCGGACCGTCCCGACGACGACGTCGGCGCCCGCGTCGGCGAGCCGCAGCTGCTCGACGAGCCAGCCGTCGGGGACCTCGGAGTCCGCGTCGGTGCACGCGACCCACACGTCGGCGAGGTCGCCGCCCGCGCGCGCGAGGGCCGACCGCACCCCGGCGGCGCGGGCGCGGCCGACGTTCCCGCCGCGCGTCACGACCGTCCGGACGGCGGGGAAGCACGCGACGACGTCCGCGGTGCCGTCCTGGCAGCCGTCGAGGACGACGACCACGTCGACGGACACGTCGGCGGGCAGCCGGTGCGCGGCGGCCGACACCGACGCGAGGCACCGGCCGACCAGGTCCTCCTCGTCGCGTGCGGGGATGACGACGGCGATGTGACGAACGCTCATGCGAGCCCTTCCCGTCGGGCCACGGACCGGGGGTCGGCGGCGAGCACGTCGAGCATGAAGTCGGCCTCCTCGTGACGGACCAGCGGGGCGAGGTCGAGGGTGCGGTGCAGGACGCGGTGCACCTCGTCGCCGGTCAGGGGGTAGTCGGCGACGGGATGCCGCCAGTGCACGGCCACCACGGTGCCGCGCGGTGCGAGCGACGCGCGCACCGCGCGGGCCGTGCGGACGAGGTCCTCGCGGGCCAGGTAGTACCCGACCTCGGACAGCACGACGAGGTCCCACGGCCCGTCGGGCACGTGCGCCGCGACGTCGCCGACCTCGACGCGGACGTGCCGGGCGGAGGCCACGCGCTCGCGCGCCCGGGCGACCGCCGCGGGTGCGACGTCGAGCGCCAGGAGCTCGTCGCAGCGGGTGGCGAGGTCTGCGGTGAGGACGCCGATCGAGCAGCCGACCTCCAGCACGCGGCCGTAGCGGCGGTCGGGCAGCGCGGCGAGCGTCACGGCCCGCTTGCGCTCCTCGTACCAGCGGTCCTCGAAGCCCCACGGGTCGTCGCGGCGCGCGTACGTCGCGTCGAAGTAGTCGGACCGCAGCGTCGGGCGCGACGCGTCGTCCACGACGAGGAGGTCGACGTCGCGGTCGAGCGTCGCGATCAGGTCCGGGTGGACCACGGCTGCGTCACGCGGGTCCGCGGACAGCGGCTGCACCTGCGTGCGGTGCGTCGCGACGGCCCGGTGCCGCCGGACGACGGACGCGTCGGCGAGGTCGACGACCCGCAGCCGGTCCCACGGCACGCGCGGGTCGTCGGGCGTCGCCCAGTGCCACATCCACAGCGGGTACTCGACGAGCCGCGCGCCGGTCTCGGCGGCGAGGGTCGCCCCGATCTCCCCCGCGACCCGGTGGTCGCGGTGCCCGTCGCCACGCCAGGGGACGACGAGGGTGTCGACCGGCGCCGTCCCGAGCAGGCGGCGCAGGTCGTCCTCGACCTGCGTCCGCGACTCGGCGAGGCCGCCGTCGGGGTGCCCGAGCAGCGTCACGGACGACGCGGGCGACAGGATCGCGACGGCCTCGCGGACCTCCTCGGCACGGATCGTGGCGAGCCGCGCAGGGTCCACGGTCGGGGAGCCGGGGTGTGACGCCGCGCCGTCGGTGAGGACGACGACCTCCGGCGGGTTGCCGCGCGCGGCGAGCTCGGCGACGAGTCCGCCGACGCCGAGCGACTCGTCGTCAGGGTGCGCTGCCACGACGACGGTCCGGCCCGTCGGGAGCGCGAGCGCGGGGAGGTCGGTCCACCGCGGGTCGGCCGTCCACGTCTCGTCCGACGCGGCCGGGGCGTCGGCACGGTCGAACGCGACGCGCGTGCGACCGCTCGCCGGGACGGCGGTCGGTGCGTCGGTGACCCGCACGGCGGCGGTCGGCGCGTCGGTGGTCAGCGGGTCGGCGACGCGCACGGCGGCCGTCGGCGCGTCGGTGTCCGGCGCGGCAGCGGTCGGCGCGGCGTCGGCGCCGCCGGTCACCACGGTGACCCCGGGCTCGTGGCGAGCGCGGCGCCGAGGGACGCGTCGTCACGCTCGGCGTGGTGCTGGCGGACGTAGAGCTGGAGGTCCGCGACGCGCTTGGCGTGCTCGGGCTCGAGCGCGAGCGGCGCGGGACCGAGCGCGTGACCGGCTCGCAGGAGGACGTCCTCGCACACCCGTGCCACCGTCCCGCGGACGCGCTTCGCGAGCAGGCGGCCCGCGTCGGCGTCCAGCGACCCCCCGTCGACCAGCGCGGCGGCCTCGGCGAGCGCACGGCGGGCGGACTGCATCCCTTGGTCGACGGCGCCGAGGTGCACGTGGAGCAGGGGCGCGTCGCTGCCGCGGGCGGCGTCCGCCAGCCGTCGCGCGACGCCGACCGCGCCGCCGTACCAGCACGCGGCGACGCCGATGCCGCCCCACCAGAACCCGGGGCGCGTGAGGTACCAGCCCGGACCGCCGACCGGCTCGGCCGGTACGTCGTCGAACCGGACCGACGTGCTCGGGATCTCGACAAGCCCGCGCGCGGACCACGGCTCGTCGCCCAGCGCGACCCGCGGGGTACGCAGCGCCACCGCGAAGAGCCCGCGGCCGCCGTCGGGCAGGTGGGCCGTCACGAGCGCCGCGTCGAGCCGGTCCGCGAGCGAGCACCACGGCTTGACCCCGCGCAGCCGCCACCCGTCGCCGTCCTCGACCGCGTCGAGCCGCACGCCGGGCCCTTCGGCGGCGTAGACGCCCCAGGTCGCGCGGGCGTCGACGACGGTCGGCGCGGCACCGGCCTGGGCGAGGATCGCGCGCGCGTCGAGATGGGGTTCCACGGCCCGCGCGACGGCGAGGTCGGCGGCCGCGAGCGTCGCGAGCCGCTCCCACAGACGCGCGGTGCCGCCCGCGCCGGGGACCAGGTCGGCCGGCCAGTCGCGCGCGTCGTCGAGCGCGTCGTCGACCGACCGGGGGACGTCGACGACGAGGGTGCCCTCGGGCGGGGCGGGGTCGAGGCGCACAGGGATCGTCGGACGGCCCTCCGGTTCGCGTGGCTGCAACGGGGTGGGTGGCCACGTGATCGTGCGGTGCGGCGTCACCGCCTGCAACCGGAGAGCCCGACGTCGCCCGTCCGGGCGAGCCCTGGGTCGCACGCACCGTCGGACCGCCGCGGCCGCGGCGGGCGGCCGGAGGATCAGGCCGTACAGCGGCGCACGAAGCGCACGATCCGGTCGAGCGCCGCGGCCCCGTCGGCGGTGTCGGGCTCGAACTGGTACTCGTGCGGCAGCGCGGGCTCGTGGTCGGCGGGGAAGAACAGCGTCTCGACGTCGACACCGTGCCGCTCCAGCGTCGCCGCGAGCGCCTCCGACTGCGCGCGCAGAGGGTCGGCGTTGCCCACGGTCACGAACGTCGACGGGAACGCCGCGGTCACGTGCCGCCCGACGGACATCGAGGACAGGAACGCCTCGTCGTCGAGGAAGTGCCGGTCGCCGCTGTACGCCCAGCCGCACGCCCGCAGCACGTCGCGCAGCGGCGACCGGCGGTCGAGCCGGGCGAGGTCGAAGACGCCGCAGCACAGCACGACGCCCCGCAGCTGTGCGGGGTCGACGGTCGGCTCGACGCCGAGCGCCCGCGCGTACGCCGGCACGGTGGTGAGCGTCGCGACCTGCGCGCTGATCTGCGCACCCGCCGAGTCGCCGGCGAGGACGAGGCGCGCCGGTTCCACGTGGAACCGGGCGGCGTGCTCCTGCACGTGCCGCAGGGCGGCGGTCACCTGCCGGACGGGCGTCGGGTAGCGGGCCTCGGGCGCACGCGTGTACCGCAGGGCCACGACGGTGACGCCGTGGCTCGCGAGCAGGCGGAACCAGCCGCGCAGCTCGTCCTTCGTGCCGCCGACGAACGCACCGCCGTGCGTCCACACGACCGTCGGCAGCGGCTCGGTCGCGTCGGCGGGGTGGAACACGTCGAGGACCTCGTCGTCGCCCGGCCCGTACCGCTCGTCGAGGAGCGCGGTCACGCCCGTCGGTGCGAGCGCGTCGAGCCGCGCGGTCCGGTCGACGACGCCCCGGGCGAACTGGCGACGCACCAGCAGGACCGTCGGGCGCGGGCTCACCAGGAGCGACGCCCGCAGCGCCGCGAGCACGACGCGGCCGGCGAGCCCGCGCAGGCCGGCCGGGCGGGCGGTGGAGACCGGCGTGCGGGTCGTGCCGGTGCCCCGGGCCTCCGTCTCGTCCGGCGCCGTCATGCCGGGCAGCCTAGGACGGCCACCCCCACCGGGGTACCCCTCCGCGAGACCGGGTCGGGCGCCCCACGCACGATCGTCGTCGCAGGTCATGGCATGACGGCGCTGCGGGACCGACGGGACCGTCCTACGCTCGCGAGGTGCCCCGACGCCGCGTCCACCTCGCCCCGCCGCCACCCGCCGCGCGGTCCGCGGGTGCCGTCGACGCGGACGTCGAGCGCGGGCTGGCGGCCCTGCGCGACGAGCTCGGCGTCCCCGACGCGTTCCCGGCCGACGTCGTCGCCGAGGCGGAGTCGGCCGCGGCGGCACCGGCCAGGGACCTGCCCGACGCGACCGACGTGCCGTTCGTGACGATCGACCCGCCCGGCTCGCGCGACCTCGACCAGGCCGTGCACATCGAGCGGCGCGGCGACGGCTTCCGCGTCCGGTACGCGATCGCCGACGTCGCGACGTGGGTGCGTCCCGGAGGCGCCGTCGACGCCGAGGCGCGCCGCCGCGTCGTCACCCTGTACGCGCCCGACGGCCGCACGCCGCTGCACCCGCCCGCGCTCTCGGAGGGCGCGGCGAGCCTCCTGCCCGACCAGGACGTGCCCACGCTGCTGTGGACGATCGACCTCGACTCCGGTGGCGCCCCGACGGCCGTCGACGTGCGTCGGTCCCTGGTCCGCTCGCGCGCGCAGCTCACGTACGACGAGGTCCAGCACGCGTACGACGCGGGCACCGCCGACGGGACCCTCGCGCTGCTGCGGGACGTCGGCCGGCTCCGGCAGGACGCCGAACAGGCCCGCGGGGGGATCACGCTGCCGACGCCCGAGCAGGAGGTGCAGCGGGTCGACGGCCACTGGGCGCTCGCGAGCCGCTCGACGCTCGACGCCGAGGAGTGGAACGCGCAGATCTCGCTGCTCACCGGCCTGTGCGCCGCGCAGCTCATGTTGGACGGCCGCATCGGCGTCCTGCGCACGCTGCCCCCGGCCGACCCGCGCGACGTCGCCCGGCTGCGGCGCGCGGCGGACGCGCTCGACGTCCCGTGGCCCGACGGGGCCGCCGTGGGTGACGTCGTCCGCGGGCTCGACGCGGGGGTGCCCGCGCACGCCGCGCTGCTCACCGAGGCGACGACGCTCCTGCGCGGTGCGGCGTACGTCGCGTTCGACGGCGAGGTACCCGAGCAGGAGCAGCACGCCGCGCTCGCCGCCCCCTACGCGCACACGACCGCGCCGCTGCGGCGGCTCGTCGACCGGTTCGTCGGCGAGACGTGCGTCGCGCTCGTGGCCGGTCAGGACGTGCCCGACTGGGTGCGGTCCGCGCTGCCCGACCTGCCTGCGCTCATGGCGGGCGGGGACCGGCGGGCCAACGAGTACGAGCGCGGCTGCCTCGACCTGCTGGAGGCGGCGCTGCTCACGGGCCGCGTGGGCGACGTGTTCGACGGGGTCGTGGTCGACGCGCACGACGACCGCACGTCGGGCGTCGTGCAGCTGCGCGACCCCGTCGTGCGCGGGCGCGTCGAGGGCACCGACCTTCCCGTCGGGCAGCACGTGCGGGTGCGGCTGACCGAGGCGTCGGTGGGACGCCGGACGGTCCGCTTCGCGCTGGACGGACAGGGGACGGCGCCCGACGCCGACGCGGTCGAGCCGTCGCCCCACGCGGCCCGCACGGCCGAGCAGCCGTCGCGCGCCGCGGAAGGCTGACCCGTGGACCTCGACGACGTCGCCGACGACCTCTACGGCGCGCCGCCGGACCAGTTCGTCGCACGCCGCGACGCCGCCGCGAAGGACGCCCGCGCGGCGGGCGACCGCGACCTCGCCGCCGCGATCACGGCGCTGCGCAAGCCGACCGTCGCGGCGTGGCTCGTCAACGCGCTGCTGCGCGACGTCCCCGGGCTCGCCGACCAGCTCGTCGCGCTCGGCGACAGCCTCCGCGAGGCCGAGCGCTCGCTGGACGGCCTGGGCATGCGGGACCTGTCGCGCCAGCGCCGCGCGCTCGTGACGTCGCTGGTCGGCCGCGCGAAGGCGCTCGGGCGGCAGGCCGGGCACAAGGTCGGGGACGCGGTCGCGCAGGAGGTCGACGCGACGCTCACGGCCGCGCTCGCCGACCCCGACGTCGCGCGCGAGGTGACGTCGGGACGTCTCACGGCGGGGCGCGAGTTCGTGGGCTTCGGCGGGATCGCGTCGGGCGAGCCCGCCGAGCCGTCCGCCCGCCCGTCGCCGGCGGCGTCGACGCGCGCGTCCGGCACCGACGAGCGGGCACCGGGCTCGAAGGGGAGCACCTCGCGCAGCCGCGCGCACCTGCGCGTCGTCGAACCGCCCGAGCCCGAGCCCGAGCCCGAGCCGCGCGAGTCCGCCGTCGACCGCCGTCGCCGGCGCGAGCGCGAGGACGCCGTCGCGGCCGCGCGGCGCGCGCGCGAGGACGCCGCCGACGCGCTGCGCACCGCCCGCGAGCAGCTCGACGACGCGACGCGCGAGCGCGACGAGCAGGAGCAGGCCGCCGCGGCCGCCGAGACGGCGGCGGCCGACGCGCGTCAGGAGGTCGACGAGCTCAACGCCGCGCTCGTCGAGCTGCGGCACCGGCTCGCGGCCGCGCAGAAGGCGTCGACCCGTGCGGACGAGGCCGAGACCCGGGCGGCCTCGACGCTGCACACGCGCGAGAAGGCGGTCACGTCGGCCCAGCGCGACCTGCGGCATGCGGAACGCGCGGAGGCGGACGCGGCACGTGCGCTCGAGCGCGCCGAGGAGGCGCTCGCCGACCTGGGCACCGACTGACGCCGCCCGACGCCGCCCGACGCCCGTGAGCAGCGGCGACGCCTCCGTCGCCCGCCGCGGCGTGCCGGTCGCCGCAGCCGTGCCGGTGGCGGACGGGCAGGGGACAATCGGCCGCATGACGGGTCAGAAGGACGCGCCTCTGGTGCACGTCGAGACGGTCGAGGAGTGGCGCGACTGGCTCGTCGCGCACCACGCGGAGGCGACGGGCGTCTGGCTCGTGTCGTGGCGTCGGTCCACCGGCCGGCCCGCCGTCCCGTACGAGGCCGCGGTCGAGGAGGCGCTGACCGTCGGCTGGATCGACGCGACGCAGCGCTCGCTCGACGACGAGCGCACCGCGCAGTGGTTCTGCCCCCGCAAGCCGGGGTCGGGCTGGGCCCGCACCAACAAGGAGCGGCTGGTCCGGCTCGAGGCGGAGGGGCGGATGCTGCCCGCGGGCACGGCCGTCGTCGAGGCCGCGAAGGCCGACGGGTCGTGGACGCTGCTCGACGACGTCGAGGCGCTCATCGTCCCGCCCGACCTCGCCGCTGCGTTCGACGCGCACCCCGGCGCACGCGAGACCTGGGACGCGTACCCGCGGTCGGTCAAGCGGCTGCACCTCGTGTGGCTGGTCGACGCGAAGCGTCCCGCCACCCGGGCCGCGCGCGTCGAGGAGGTCGCGGTGAAGGCCGCGGCGGGCGAGCGCGCACGGTCGTGACGGCCCGCGGATGACGGACGACGGCGGGCCGGCGCCCGACGGGTCCGTGCCGCGCGACGGGTCCCTGCCGCGCGACGGGTCCCTGGCGCGCGACGCCGGCTCGTCCACGCCGCGCGCCGACCCGGTGCCGACGCGTGCCGAGGTCACGCGCCGCGCCCTCGCCGACGTGGGCCGGACCGTGCGGCGGTCGGACGTCGCGCTCGTCTACGGCGGGCTCGTCACCCTCGGCGCGCTGGTCATGGCGTTCCTGCCCGACGCGACCGCCGAGGCGGTCACGGCGCACGCGAGCGGCAACGTCGACAACCTGCGCGCACGGCCGGTCGAGGCGCTCGTCCTCAGCGCGTTCGTGCTGCCGCACCCGTCGAACCTCGTGCTCGTCGTCGCGCTCGTCGTGGCTGTCGCGTACCTGCAGCGCTGGCTCGGGCGGCTCGCGGCGGTCGTCGTGATGGTCGCGGGGCAGGTCGTCGCGTCGCTGGTCGTGGGGGCCGTGATCACGACGGGCATCGTGCGCGGCTGGTTCTCCCCGGCGCTCGCGGGTGCGGAGGACGTCGGGGTCAGCTACGTGCTGGCGTGCGTGACGGGGGTGCTCGTCGCGCGCGTCCCGTCGCGGTGGCGCTGGTGGTACCTGGGCGCGCTCGTGGCGGTGTGGGTGCTGCCGGGCGTGTGGCTGCGGTCGTTCACCGACGTCGGGCACGCGACCGCACTCACCGTCGGCCTCGCCGTCGCGTACGTCGTGAGCCGGGGTGTCGAGGCCGCGACGAGCCCCGACGGCTGGCGGCCGCCCGCACGACGGACGCGCGCCCGACAGGTCGACGAGCGTCCCGGTGCGCCCGCCGGTGACGAGCGGCACACCCCCGGAGCGAGCGTCCGGGACGACGGTCCCGGGCGACCTGGGGGGCCTGACCGGCCATGATGGGCCTCGTGCCGACCGAACCCGACGACGACGAGCTCGAGCTCATCCGCCGCTCGGGCGTCGCGCTGCGCGTGGGCCGGCTGAGCCTGTCTGCCGGGACGGGGTCGTACCGCGTGAAGGCGTCGATGGCCCGCATGGCGCGCGCGCTCGGCATCGACCGGCACGAGGCGCACGTGACCCTCACGGAGATCACGACGACGTCGCACCGGGGCCGGTCGTTCCGCACCGAGGTGACCGAGGTCCGGTCCGTCGGCATCAACGCCGACCGCCTCTCCCGGCTCGAGGCCCTCGTCACGCGCCTCGAGGGCCGCAAGCTGCGCGACGGCGTCGAGACGACCGTCGAGGAGGCGACCGCCGCGCTCGACGACATCGCCGCCCGCCCGCCGCTGTACCCGGCGCTGCTCAACGCCCTGTGGTCCGGGATCGCGTGCGCCGCGTTCGCGTTCCTCAACAACGGCGGCCCGGTCGAGGTCGTCGGCGTGTTCGTCGGCGCGTCGCTCGGGCAGGCCCTTCGTCGGGCGCTGCTGCACCGCGGCTACAACCAGTTCGGCGTCACGATGCTCGCCGCCGCGCTCGGCGCGTTCACGTACCTGGGGTTCGTCACGGTCCTGCACGGGGTCGGCGCGATCGGCGTCCGGCACGAGGCCGGGTACGTCTCCGCGGTCCTGTTCCTCATCCCCGGGTTCGCGCTGGTGACCGGTGCGCTCGACCTCGCCAAGCTCGACTTCTCGGCGGGGGTCGCGCGGCTCGTCTACGCGCTCATGATCCTCACGTCGGCCGCGCTCGCCGTGTGGGCGGTGTCGAGCGTGGTCGGCCTCCAGCCCGACCCGCCGCCGCCGCTCGGCCTCGACAGCGGCCTGCTGCTCGCGCTGCGGTTCGTCGCGTCGTTCCTCGGGGTGCTCGGGTTCGCGCTCATGTTCAACAGCCCGTGGCGCATGGCGGTCGGCGCCGCGACGGTCGGCATGGTCGCCAACGTGATCCGGCTCGAGCTCGTCGACGCGGGCGTCGTGGTCCAGGCCGCCGCCGCGCTCGTCGCGCTGCTCGTCGGTCTGCTCGCGGCGGTCGTCGCGCCGCGCCTGCAGGTCCCGCGCATCACGATCTCGGTGCCCGCGGTCGTCATCATGGTCCCCGGCGTCACCGCCTACCGCGCGGTGTTCCACCTGTCCGACGGGCAGACCACCGCCGCGCTCGCGTACGGCGTGCAGGCGGCGCTCGTCGTCGTCGCGCTGTCGATCGGCCTGGCCGTCGCGCGCATGCTCACCGACCGGGTCTGGGCCTTCGAGCGCTGACCGCCGCCCGTCCGCACGCGTCCACGTGCGGGTGACGAGCGACCCGGCGGTCAGGCTGTCGTCAGGGCGCCCCCGGAAGCCGCTCGCACGCCACCCCGTTGTCGTCGCCGTCGAGCTCCGCGACGTCGCCGTACAGCGGCAGGTACGTCTCGAACCACGCCTGCGCCTCCGCCCACGTCGCGAAGTCCGCGCAGTTCCGCGCGTTGCCCGGGCTCGCCGGCGCGCCCCCGTCGGGAGCGGGCGCGGGGCCCGGGTCGACAGGGGCCGGCTCGACGGGCGCCGGGTCGACGGGTGCCGGGGCCGCCTGCTCGGGCGGCAGCGGCGTGCCCGCGGGCAGCGGCTCGTCCGGGCACGACGCGAGCACCCCGGCGATCGCGTCCCGCTCGGCAGCCGTCACCCAGAGCCCGTACGCGTGCTTCACGGCCACCTGACGCGCCACGTACGCGCACCGGTAGGCGGTGTTCGGCGGCAGCCACGTCGCCGCGTCACCGTCGCCCTTCTGCGTGTTGAGCGGGCCGGACACCGCGAGCAGGTTGAGCGGGTCGTTGCCCAGCCGCTGCCGCGCGGCGTCGTCGAGGTGCTGCGCACCCTTCTGCCACGCGTCCGACAGCGCGACGACGTGGTCGATCTGCACGTCCGCCGACGTGGAGTCCCCGCGGACGAACGCGATCGACGTACCCGAGTACGGGTCGGCCAGCGTGCCCGACTGCACGACGCAGTCCTGTGTCCCGGGTTTGAGGACGACGCCCGTCAGGTCACGTCGGAGGACGTCGTTCCGGGTGTCGCACCCGTTGCCGTCGAGGTCGACCTGCCGGTACGCGAACAGGTCCCGGTCGTACCCGGTCCTCGGGGCGCGGCCCTTGACCGCGAGCAGCCCGAGCGTCGCGAGCGCCGTCTGCCCGGGCACGCCGTCGACGGGCGCCCCTGCCACGGGACCCTGCGCGGGCGCGGGAGCCGGCGCTCCCGCCTCGGCAGCGGCCCCTCCGGCGGGTGCGGTCGCGTCGAGCGGACCGCACGCGGAGAGGGCGACGACGAGGGCGCCGACGCAGGCCGCCAGGGCCCGGCGCCGACCCCGTGCTCTCGAGGTGGTGCTCACGGAGAGGAGTATCGGCACACCCGCCCACACGCGTGAGCGGCCGCCCGCGCACCGGTCCCGCCGCTGGTCAGCGCACGCTTTGCCGCCCGGTCGGCGCGCCAGGTACCCTGTGCTGCACTTGGAGACGTCGCATAGCCAGGTCTAGTGCGCGACCCTGCTAAGGTCGTGAAGGGGCAACCCTTCCGTGGGTTCAAATCCCACCGTCTCCGCTCCGGGTAGCTCGCGCAGCTATCGACAGTGAGCTGGTTGTGACGCCCGTCCGGGGCTTCCTCGGGCGGGCGTTGCTGTTCGCGGCCTGACCTGTGTCTCGACCGGCACGCTGCTGTGCACCCGGGTCTGCGGTCGCCGAGGGCTGTGCCCGGCCGCGGTCGATGAGCGCGTCG
Source organism: Cellulomonas fimi (assembly GCF_028527925.1). GTDB lineage: Bacteria > Actinomycetota > Actinomycetes > Actinomycetales > Cellulomonadaceae > Cellulomonas > Cellulomonas fimi_C. Next base: position 22,667 of record NZ_JAPESW010000031.1, on the reverse strand, counting down.
ACGCCGTGGGTCGCCGCAACGAGCTCAGGCAGGTGCTGTCCGCGCTGACGTCGGACGAGCGGGACGTGCTGCTGCTCGTGGCGTGGGACGGCCTGTCACCAGCAGAGTCGGCCGCCGTCCTCGGGATCACCGCCGAGGCCGCGCGGGCCCGACTCTCGCGGGCGCGCCGCCGGGCCCAGGCCGTTCTCGATTCCCTCGTCGTGGAACCAAGGAGCTGATCATGGACCTGTCCACCCTCCTCGCGGAGACCGCTCCTCGGCCCTCTGTGCTGTCCGACGAGGCTCTCGCGCGCGCTGCCGCACGAGTCGACGCGGAGGTGCGAACCGCTTCTCAGCGGGTGCACGTGATCCGGCGGGCGAAGCGCCGCCGTCGCGTCGCTGCGGCCTCGTTCGTCTCGGTCGCCGCAGCAGCGGCGCTCGTCATCGCGCCCACCGTCGACCTCGGCGGTGGACGGCTCGAGAGCGCGGAGGCGGCGGCCGTGCTCGTCTCCGCCGCAGCTGCGGCAGGCGACCAGGCCGGTGGGTGGCCCGATGCCGCGTACTGGCACGTCGTCTCGACGCAGGAGTACGACGGCGTGACGTACCCGCGTCAGATGTGGCGAGGCCGGATCGCCGACAGTGCGATCCAGGACACCTTCGCGTTCGACGTCGGCCCCGAGCTCAGCGGAGCAGACGGCGTCTACACCGTTGGCGTCGGCCCCGCGATCTTCGCCTACGTCGACTGGGCTGGTCTCTACGCCCTCCCGACGGACCCGACCGAGCTCGAGCACGCCCTCCGCAACATGGGCGAGGGCCACGGTCCCGACCCGGACAGCCAGCTGTGGTCGGACATCGGCGAGCTGCAGCGAGAGACGCCCGCGCCGCCGGCGCTGCGCGCGGTCCTGTGGACGGTCGCGTCGCGGATCCCCGGCGTCGTGCTCGTCGGCGACGTCACGGACTCGACGGGACGCCCCGGCGTCGCGGTCGAGCGGGACATGACCGAGGACGGCTGGTCCCGGGAGCGCTACATCATCGACCGCGCGACCGGCGACCTGCTGGAGGAGGTGTCCTTCGACTCCGACGACACGGTCGTCTACCGGATGACGGTCCTGTCGCAGGGACCGGCCGACTCCGCTCCCCCGGCGGACCCGCCGGTCTGCGGGCCGGGATCGGTGCCCGAACGCAGCTGCTGATCTCGGTCGACGGAATCCGGCGCACGGCCGGCATGACCGCCGACGGGTCATGTGTCCCGGACGCGCACGGCGACCGGCGGACCGGTGCACCGTGCGCGGCCCGGGCGTCAGGGGACGGTGTGCCCCGCGGCGCGGAACATCTCGTACCACTCGGCGCGCGTGAGCGGGATGTCCGACCCGAGGGCCGCGCCGGTGACCCGCTCGGGCGTCGTGGTGCCGAGGACCACCTGCATCCCGGCGGGGTGGCGCGTGATCCACGCGGTCGCGATCGCGATCGGCGGCACGTCGTACCGGGCCGCGAGGCGGTCGATCACCGCGTCGAGCTCGGCGTACTCGGGCGAGCCGAGGAACGGGCCGGTGAAGAAGCCCGCCTGGAACGGCGACCACGCCTGCACGGTGATGTCGTTCAGCCGGCAGTAGTCGAGGACGCCGACGTCGCGGCTGATCGACTGGTCGAGCCCGACCATGTTCGCCGCGACGCCCTGCGCGACGAGCGACGCGTGCGTCACGGAGAGCTGGAGCTGGTTGGCCACGAGCGGCTGCCGGACGGATCGACGCAGCAGCTCGATCTGGCCGGGGGTGTGGTTCGAGACGCCGAACGCCCGCACCTTGCCGGCGTCCGCGAGCTCGTCGAACGCGCGGGCGACCTCGTCGGGCTCGACCAGGGCGTCCGGCCGGTGCAGCAGCAGGATGTCGAGGTAGTCGGTCCCGAGGGCCTCGAGCGACCCGTGCACCGACTCGACGATGTGCTCGTAGGAGAAGTCGAAGTACGGGCCGTCCGGGACGATGCCGCACTTCGTCTGGAGGACGAGCTCGGCGCGCTCGGACGGGGTCAGGCGCATCGCCTCGGCGAACCGGCGTTCGCAGCCGTGCAGGGACGACCCGTACACGTCGGCGTGGTCGAGGAACGTGATGCCGGCGTCGCGGGCCGTGCGCACGAGCGTGCGGACCTCGTCGTCGGTCTTGTCCTGGATGCGCATGAGCCCCAGGACGACGTTCGGGGCGACGATGTCGGTGCCCGGGAGCGTGAAGGTCTTCACCGCGGATCGACTCCCTGGGGCTCAGGCGCCGGCGGCGGACAGCCGCGCGACCTCGTCGGGCGTGAGGGTCAGGGAGGCCGCCTCGGCGGAGTCCCGGATCGACTCGGGCCGGGACGCCCCCGGGATCGGGATGACGACCGGCGCGAGCGCGAGCTCCCACGCCAGCGTGACCTGGAACGGGGAGACGCCGTGGTCGGCCGCGACCTCGAGGAAGGGCGCGAACTCGGCGCCGAGCTCGCCGGAGCGGGCGAGCGAGATGCCGCCGAGCGGGCTCCACGGGAGGAACGCGATGCCGAGCTCCGCGCACAGCTCGAGCTCGGGCAGCGACGAGCGGAAGCGCGGGGAGAACTGGTTCTGCACGCTGACCAGCCGGCCGCCGAGGATGTCGTCCGCCTCGCGGATCTGCTGCGGGTCGGCGTTGGAGATCCCGGCCATCTGGATGACGCCCGCGTCGAGCAGGTCGCGGATCGCGCCGACCGAGTCCGCGTACGGCACCGAAGGGTCGGGGCGGTGGAACTGGTAGAGGCCGATCGCGTCGACGCCGAGCCGCCGGACGGACTCCTTCGCGGCGGTCTTCAGGTAGTCGGGGTCGCCGTTCTGCGTCCACGAGCCGTCGCCGGGGCGGAGGTGACCGCCCTTGGTGGCGACGAGGACGTCCGACGTGTCGCCGCCGTAGGAGCGCAGGGCCTTCGCGATGAGCTCCTCGTTGTGCCCGACCTCGCCCGCGTCGCGGTGGTAGGAGTCCGCGGTGTCGATGAGCGTCACGCCCGCGTCGAGCGCCGCGTGGATGGTGGCGATCGAGCGGTCCTCGTCGGGCCGGCCCTCGATCGACATCGGCATGCCGCCGAGCCCGATCGCACTGACCTGGCGGTCGCCGATGCTGCGTGTCTGCATGAGTGCTGTCTTCCTCTGGTCCGACGTCTCGGTCGAGCGGTTCGCCCGGCTCCGAGCGTAGGTCGGGCGTGCCGCGCCCGCCGGTTCGTCGGGTGCGGCGGCTGTTGCCACGCGCGGCGGCCGGACGGACACTGACGGCATCCCGTCCGGTCGGAGGTGATCGACGTGCTCACGACGACCTCGTTCCCTGACGCGCTGCCGGTGCTGTCCACCGGGCGTCACCGGAACCCGCGCGACGGCGGTTGCGCCATGGAGTGGGCGAGCCTGCTCGCCGGTGAGCGGTGGAGCGACCACCCGGCGTGCACGCACCCGCTCCTCGCTCACGTGACCCGGTCGGTCAACGACCTCGTGGGCGACCGCGCGCGGGCTGCGCTCGCGCACCTCGTCCCGACGCTCGTCGGCCTGCGCAGCGACGACGGGCAGTGGTCGCTGGAGATCGCGTCCGTGACCGTGCGGCACGCGCTGCGGGTGACGGGTTCGCCCGACCGGCGCGACCTGGTCGTCGCGCTGCTCACGCTCGACCACCTGCTCGCGTCCTCGGACGGCCGGGCGCCGACGGAGCGTCGACCCGAGACCGCCGACCGGCTCGCGACGCTGCCTCACCGCGACGTCGTGTGGGCCGAGCGGTTCACGCGCGCCATGGGCGTGCCGCGGCACGTGCGCGGGCTGACGCGCCGGATCGTCGAGGTGTCGGTCGCGACGGTCGCGGCGGCGCCGGACGCGGACGACGCGCTCGTCGCGATGCTGACGGACGCCGTCGGCACGTGCGAGGCGCTGGCGCGCCGCGCGGGGCGGGACGCCGCGATGCCGGTGCCCGTGCCCCGGGTGGGCGGTGCGCGCGAGCCGGTGGCGGCACGCGCTGCCGCGTCGGGGTAGGGCGGCGTCGTCCGGACGCGACCCGTCGAATCCCGGCGGTGGGCGCAGCGCGACGAGTAGCGTCGCGCGCGTGACGATGCGCGACGTCGAGCTGGTCGAGACCGACGGCGCACCCGCGCCCGCGTCCGACGTCGAGCACACGCCGTCGTTCCTCGACCGCGTCCGGCGTCGGCCGCGCTGGCTCGCCGCGGGGGCAGCGGTGGTCGTCGCGCTCGTCGGCTACCAGCTCGTGAGCGACCAGCGCGTGCGGGCGCAGGACGACGCGCGCGCCGCCGCGCTCGCGGACGTCCCGTTCGTCCTGGACCCCGTCGACCCCGCGTTCCCGGTCTTCCTGGAGGGGAGCTGGTCGTGGGAGGAGGGTGCGCCGCCGGTCGTGGCCGCGTTCCTCGGCCGCGGCGTGTCCGTCTCCGGCCTCCTCGTGAGCGGCGGCGAGGGGGCCGGCACGGGGGAGGCTCGCCTCGCGGGGGTGGACCCGTCCACCGCGGAGGTCGTCTGGGAGACGACGCTGCCAACACCGCAGCCCGGAGCCGTCCACTCCGACGCCTGGTGCTCCGAACCGGAGAGCGCGGACGCGACGAGCGTGCGGTGCGTGCTGCGGTGGCAGGTCCCGCCGGCCGCCGACGCGACGCCGGACGCGCTGTGGACGGACCTGGCCGTCGTGGTCGAGGTCGACGGGGCCGACGGGAGCGTGCTCCGCCGTACCGACGTCCCGGCGGGTGCCTCGCTCGGGACCGGGCCGTGGGGGATGGTGGTCGGCACGCTGGACGGCACGCGCGTGACGCTGGACGCGACCGGATGGGACGGCACTCCGCGATGGACGCGCACGCTCGACCTGGTCGAGGTGGGCGAGGAGACGTACCTGTCCGTCCTGGTCGTCGACGACCGGGTGCTGGTCGCGGACGCCCCGGAGTACGCCGGCTGGGTGCTGTCCGCCGACGACGGGCGGACGCTCCTCACGCTCGAGGGGACGCGCGGCGGGTGGGGCGGCGCGACACTGCTGCCGGGCGGCGCCGTCCTCGTCGCGGACTCCGGTCGGCCGCAGGTCGGACCGGGCGGGCAGCGCGCCGAGATGCTCGTGCTGACCGACGGGACCGAGGTGTCGCTCGACGGCGACCACCGGGAGTGGGTGGGCGTCGACGACGGCACCCTCGGTGACGCGCTGCTGACCGGGACGGCCGCGTCGCCGACCGTGACGCGCACACGCGGCGGCGAGACCCTCCCGAGTGACGAGCCCGACGGCAGCGTCGCGCGGCTGCGCGAGCCCGACGGCTCGGTCCGCTGGGAGGTGCCCGGTCTGGACGTCCAGACGGCGATCGCCGTCGACGGCCTGGTCGTGGCGCGCACGTCCGACGAGGTCGTCGCCGTCGACGCGCGGACCGGGCGCGTGCGGTGGCGTCTGGCCGTGCCCAGCGACGACAGCTCGATGTACCAGCTGCTGACCGACGGGCGCGTGATCCTGGCCGCGCGCGGGGCGCAGCTCGACGCGATCTCCTTCCGCGGCGAGCCGGTGTGGTCGGCGCACGTGCAGCCGCAGGGTGACGGGCGCGTCGTCGTGCCGGGCCCGGCCCCGACGCCGGGACCGACGGAGACCGCCGCACCCGCCGTCGACCAGGTCATGTGGAACGCGTCGACGAGCGGCCGGCTCGTGCTCGGCGTCATGACCGACGACGGCGAGGGGCAGGAGTACGTCGTCTTCGGCCGCTGACCTGGTCATCCGCCACCGACGGGCACTTCATCTCGACCACGCCCGTGCCGATACCACCGGTGTGAACGACGTCGCGCTCCGTCCCGCCCGTGTGGCCCTCGCCCTGCTGCTCGCCTTCGCTGCCGGCGCCGGTCTGACTGCGTGCGGAGGCGATGACAGCAGCGCCGTCGTCCTGGGCGGTGTGGACGGTGACACCTTCGAGGCGAAGCGCGGCGGTGACGAGATCCGCGTGCGTCTCGCCGGGGTCGTCGCGCCGGACGGCGACGAGTGCCTCGCGGACGAGTCGGCGGACGCGCTGAGCGAGCTGCTCGGCGAGGACACGAAGGTCCGCCTGGAGGTGGTCGACGGGTCGGCTGCCGAGTCGCAGGAGGTCGTCGCTCGCGTCTTCGTCGAGGACGAGGACGTCGCTGCGGCGCTGGTCGGTCGAGGGCTCGCGCGCGTCGACCCGGAGGTTGCCGACGAGGAGTACCGGACGATTCTGCTCGACGCCCTGGAGCGGAGCCGGGCGGACGAAGAGGGAGCCTTCGACGAGTCCGTGGAGTGCACGCTTCCCGCTCAGCTGGCCGCCTTCGAGGAGGCCAGTGAGGACGCGGTGGCGGCGGCCGCCGCCGTCGGGGTCGGAGCCGGGGTGGACGCGGTTGACACCCGTGCGCGCGCGCTCGCGGCAGCGGCGGCGACCGGCGAGGCGCTCGCTGCTCTCCTCGACGGCACGAGCGGGAGCGGCGAGCTCGCGTGGTACGACGACGGGTTCCTCGACGACCTCCGCTCGCGCGCAGGCTCGCAGCGAGAGCGGGTGGGTCAGGCGATCGCGACGAACGACGCACTTCTCGTGTCCGAGAAGGCACGCGTCGAGGCCGAGCGGCTCGCGGCGGAGGAGGCGGCGCGCGCTGCCGCGGAGGCCGAGGCCGCGCGACTGGCGGAGGAGGCACGACAGGCGGAAGCCGCTCGTCTGGCTCAGGAGGCGGCTGACGCGGCGGCGGCCGCGGCGGAGTCGGAGCCGACCGGCGGCGGTGCCTCCGCGTACTACGGCAGCTGCGCCGATGCGCGCGCTGCGGGCGCCGCGCCCCTCTACGCGGGTGAGCCCGGGTACCGCTCGGGCCTCGACCGTGACAAGGACGGCGTCGCGTGCGAGTGACCCACCGGAGCTGACGGCAGGTTCGGCCATCCCGGACGGGACGGGGACGTTGAGCGCCGCTCAGCGGGTGCGCAGGCCGGCGAGGACGAGGTCGACGTAGGCGCCCGCGTCGCGGGTGGGGTCGGTGCCCAGGCGGGCGGCGTGGTCGAGGCCGCAGAGCAGGCGGCGCAGGTCGTCGGGCTGGACGGCCGCGACCTCCCCGCGGGCGTGCGCGCGGTCGAGGAGATCCTGGACGTCGCGGGTCATGCGCGCGAGCGTGTCGGCGACCTGGGGGTCGGTGCCCGGGCCGTCGCGCAGCACCTCGGCGACGGCGCGGTCGTCGAGCTGGGCCAGCATCACGTGCCGCATGACGGCCCCGATCGCGGCCAGCGGGTCGTCGCCGTCCTTGGCCTCGTGGATGCGCCCTGCGAGCGCGAGCACGCCCGGGGCGGCGAGCGCGGCGAGCAGGGTCTGACGGTCCGGGAAGTGGCGGTACGCGGTGCCGACGCCGACGCCCGCGTCGGCCGCGAGCGCGTTCATGCGGAGCTCGGCGTCGCCGGTGTCGAGGCGTCGGCGCGCGGCGTCGAGGAGCAGCTCGCGGTTGCGGGCGGCGTCGCGGCGGAGCTCGGGGGGCACGTGCGCAGCGTACCGCGCGATCCTGATCATCGATCCGATCGGATAGATGATCCGCTTTGCTGCTACCGTGGAGCGGATAGATCATCCGGATCGAGGGAGCGGACGATGAGCACCACGCAGCACGGCACGACCAGCGACATCACGGGCACGACGACCGGGTCGGCCGGGCACCCCGCCCCGCCCGACCTGCCCGCCACGGGCAGCGCCGCGACCGGACGAGCGCCGGCGCCACGCGGCCGCGGACGACTCGACCGTCGGCCCGTCGCGTGGACCGCCGACAACGTCCCGGACCTCGCCGGCCGCCGGGCCGTCGTCACGGGCGCGTCGGCCGGGCTCGGACGCGCGCTCGCGGGCCGGCTGGGCGCGGCCGGTGCCGACGTCGTGCTCGTCGTGCGGGACGAGGCTCGCGGTGCCGTGGTCCGCGACGCGCTCGTCGCCGCGGGCGCGCGGGGCCGCGTCACCGTCGAGCGGGCCGACGTCGCCGACCTCGACTCGGTGCGCGCGCTCGCGGACCGGCTGGACGCGTCCGGCGAGCCCGTCGACGGGCTCGTGCACAACGCGGGCACGGGCGCCGCGGAGCGACTGGTCACCGCGCAGGGCCACGAGGTCATGCTCGCGACGCACGCGCTCGGGCCGTTCCTGCTGTCGCAGCGGCTGCTCCCGCACCTGGAGCGCGGCTCGTCGCCCCGCGTCGTGACCGTCGGCACAGGGCTCCACCGCCTCGTCCGCGCCCGGCTCGACGTCGACGACCTCGAGGGTGAGCGCCGGTACTCGCCGGCCCGCGCGTACGTCCTCACCAAGCTCGCCGGGATGGTGCTCGCGCAGCAGCTCGACCGTCGCCTCGCCGCCACCGGCTCGCGCGTCCGCAGCGTCGTCGCGCACCCCGGCGTCGCACGCACCGCCCTGCAGTCGAGCGGGACGACCCGCGCGGAGCGCGTCGTCGCACGCGTGCTGTCGGCGGCCATGGGCCGTGACGTCGAGCAGTCCGTCCTGCCGATCCTGCACGCGGCCACGGCGGACGACGTCGAGCGCGACCGCCTGCTCGGCCCGGGTGGCCCGCGCGAGCGCACCCACGTCGTGTCCGAGCGGCACGTCGGCGACGTCGCGGACCCGGCCGTCGGCGCCGCGCTGTGGGACGCGCTCGACGTCCTGGCCCGTCGCTGACCGCACCCCGCCCGTGCGCCGCGACCGCCCGGCCGTGGCAGGCGTCACGGCCGGGCGGCGGAACCCCGGGGGCTGCGTCATCGTTGAGCCGAGGCGAACGTTCCCCTACCTGGAGAGAGATGGACGGCGGCTGTAGTCCCCACCCACCCCACCGACGACGACGACCGGTGAGGGTGGGTGAGCACTGAGATGTGGGTGCTGTCCCTGCTCGTCGGCGTGCTCGTGGTGCTCGCGATCACCGCGGCCACGGGCTGGTTCGTGGCGCAGGAGTTCGCGTACATGGCCGTCGACCGGTCGCGCCTCGGTGCGCGGACCGCGGCCGGCGACCCCGCCGCGCGTCGTGCGCTCGCGGTCACGAAGCGCACGTCGTTCATGCTGTCGGGCGCGCAGCTGGGCATCACCGTGACCGGCCTGCTCGTCGGGTACGTCGCCGAGCCCCTGATCGGTGAGTCCCTCGGCGAGGCCCTCGGGGGCGTCGGCGTCCCGACGGGTGTCGGCATCGCGGTCGGCACCGTCCTCGCGCTGCTGTTCTCGACGCTCGTGCAGATGGTGTTCGGCGAGCTGTTCCCGAAGAACCTCGCGATCGCCCGCCCCGAGCCCGTCGCGGTCGCGCTCGCCGCGTCGACCACCCTCTACCTGCGCGCCATGGGCTGGCTGATCCGCGTCTTCGACTCCGCGTCCAACGCGCTGCTGCGCGTGCTGCGGATCGAGCCCGTGCACGACGTCGAGCACTCCGCGACCGTCCGCGACCTCGAGCACATCGTCGCCGAGTCCGCGCAGTCCGGTGACCTGCCGACCGAGCTGTCGGTGCTGCTCGACCGCATCCTCGACTTCCCCGAGCGCGACGTGGAGCACGCGATGATCCCGCGCTCCCGGGTCGACGTCGTGCGCCCCGACGACACCGTCGGTGACCTCCGCCTGCGCATGAGCGCCGGCCACTCGCGCTACCCCGTCGTCTCCGACGACGAGGAGGTCCTGGGCGTCGTGCACCTGCAGGACGTGCTGGCGACGACCGAGCCCGACGACACCCCCGTCGCCGCGCTGCTGCGCCCGCCCGTCCTCGTGCCCACGTCGATGGCCCTGCCCGACGCGCTGCGCGCGCTGACCGGGACCAACCAGCTCGCGTGCGTGCTCGACGAGTACGGCGGCCTCGCGGGTGTCGTCACCGTCGAGGACCTGGCCGAGGAGCTCGTCGGCGAGATCACCGACGAGCACGACCCCGTCACGGGGGCTGCACCCGTCCTCGACGACGGCGCGTGGGTCATGCCCGGCGACGTGCACCTCGACGAGGTCGAGCGCGCCATCGGCCGCGACCTGCCGCGCGGCGACGTCGAGACCATCGCGGGCCTCGTCATCGACGCGCACGGCGCCCTGCCGCCCGTCGGCACGAGCGTCCTCGTGCTGCTGCCCGCCGACCCGGCCGAGCTCGCGCACGCCGACCACGCCGAGGAGGTGTGGATGCGCGTCGACGTGCTCGAGGTCGACCGCCACGTCCCCGCGACGGTCCGGGTCACCGTGCCCGCCGAGCCGCCGCCCACCGCCGCCGAGATCGCGGCCGCCACGTCGGAGGAGACCCGATGAGCCCGCTCGTCGTCGCCGTCGTGACCGTCGCGCTCATCGCGCTGTCGGCATTCTTCGTCGCGGTCGAGTTCGCGTCGCTCGCCGCCAAGCGGCACCGCCTCGAGGACGACGCCCCGACGAGCCGCTCGGCCCGCGCCGCGCTGCGCTCGTCCGGCGAGCTCACGGTCCTGCTCGCGGGTGCGCAGCTCGGCATCACCGCGTGCACCCTGGCGCTCGGTGCGATCACGAAGCCCGCGGTGCACCACTGGCTGACCCCGCTGTTCGAGTCGTGGGGCCTGGCCGCCTGGGTGTCGGACGTCGCCGGGTTCGTGCTCGCGCTCGTCGTCGTGACGTTCCTGCACCTCGTCGTCGGGGAGATGGCGCCGAAGTCGTGGGCCATCGCGCACCCCGAGTCGTCGGCCACGCTCCTCGCGCTGCCCATGCGCGGGTTCATGTGGCTCACGCGGCCGCTGCTGCGCGGGCTCAACGAGGCCGCGAACTGGTGCCTGCGTCGCGTGGGCGTGGAGCCGACCGACACCGTCGCGAGCGGGCAGAACCCCGACGACCTGCGGCACCTCGTCGAGCACTCGGCGAACGTCGGCGCGCTCGACGCGGCCTACTCCGCGCAGGTCACGGGCGCGCTCGACCTGCAGACGCTCACCGTCGGCGACCTCGCCCGCACCGACCGCGACCCCACCGCGGTGCCGTCGGGCGCGACCGCCGCGGACGTGCGCGCCGCGACCCGGGCGACCGGGCACCTGCGCGTGCTCGTCGGCGGGCGGGACGACCTCATCGGCGTCGTGCACGTCCGGGACACCCTCGTGCGCGGCGACGACGAGCCCGTCGACGACCTCGTCCGGCCCGTCCTCACGCTCGACGCGGGGACGCCCGTCTACGAGGCGCTCGCCCAGATGCGCGAGCAGCGTCAGCACCTCGCCGTGCTGCGGGACGACGCGCGGTTCGCGGGCGTCGTGACGCTCGACGACCTCGTGTCGCGCCTGTTCCCGAAGGTCGCCGACGCGGCGTGACGGTCGGGTTGTCGTCTGCGGTCAGGGGGTCGCGAGCGCGTTCTCGCCGCTCGTGACCGCCTCCGCGGCGGGGCGGCGGAGGTCACGCACCCCGAGGACGACGAGCAGGACCGCAGCCAGGCCCTAGACGACGAAGATCAGCAGGCTCGCGGTGGTCGTCGCGGGGCCGTGGACCGCGTGCGTGCTCGACAAGAACGTCGAGAAGTCCCACAGGCCGTGCAGCGCCATCGCGGCCACGATGGTCCCGGTGCCGCGGCGCACCAGGTAGAACCCGAGGCCCGACAGCGCTGCGAACACGACCTGGATGACGGCCCCGGGTTCGTCGAGCAGCAGGTTGGTCAGGTGGAACGCGCCGAACCAGAGCGTCGTCCACAGCGCGGCGGCCGCCTCCGAGCGTCGGCCCTGGCGCAGAGCGCGCAGGACGACGCCGCGGAACAGCGTCTCCTCGGCGAACCCGACGAGGACGCTCGCGAGCAGGACGGCGAGGACGTGCCCGGGGTCGAACGCGCCCCAGTCCACGCCGAGCAGGTGGAGCACCGCGGTCACCGTCATGACCACCGGGAGCGACCACAGCAACCAGCCGGTCGGCAGGCGTCGCGCGTCGCGCCAGACGTGGTCCCAGCGCGCCCAGACGACGAACACGGTGAGCCAGACGGCACCCGCGGCCAACGGCAGGACGGCGGACCGGAGAGTGGAGTCCGCCGAGTCGAAGAAGTGCTCGTACCCGACGCCCGACGCGCGCATCAGGCCGATGACGATCGCGACATAGACCACGAACACGAGGCCTGCGATCGGCACGGACGGCCGGACTCTCCAGCGGGGGGACACGGCCTCGGACGTCGTCATGTCGCCCCGATCTTCTGCAGGTGCGCGGACGTGCTCGTGGCCGCCACGCTAACCGGCGTCGAGCGAGCGCGCAGCGCGCCGCTACCCGGCCGAGGTGCCCGTGGTGCCTGTCGCGGCCGCGCTGTGGGCCAGGGGCGCGTCCGCCTCGCCGCGTGCGCGTCGCGCCCTGACCACGTCGCCCACGATCACGACGAGCAGGACGAGGTTCGCGAGCCACGACAGGGTGAGCGGCGTGACGACCGGCGCGAGCAGCACCAGCGCGAGCGCCGCGGCCACGCCGCCGAGGTGCCAGACGGACCAGCGGCCGCCCGTCGCGCGCCGGAACAGCGCGTTGCCGAGCAGGTAGACGGCCACCGCGCCGCACATGATCCACGCCGTCCACCCCTCGGTCGCGCCGTGGTGCCCCTCGGGGTGCATCAGCACGAGCTCGTCCGCGACAGCGGTCGCGACGATGCCCATGACCAGCAGGAACGGCACGTACGTGTACGCGGTCTGCGCGACCATCCCCGTCTCCTCGCGGGACACGAAGAACTCCGTCGCGCGCCGTTCCGACCGGTCGAAGAACAGCAGCCACATGAGCACGGTCGACGCGAACGCCGCGAGGAACGCCACGATCGTCACCGGCGTGACCGGGAGGTCCCCGAACGCGGTGCCCGTCACGATGATCGACTCGCCGAGGCTGATGATCATGAACAGCGCGACGCGTTCCGCCATGTGGTCGCCGCGCACCTCCCACGTCGACGCGTGCGTCCCGCGCATGCCCGGCACCCAGAACATCGACCGCGGCCCCGCGATGTCGATCACGGCCGCGACCGCCCACAGCAGCAGCCGCTGCTCCTCCAGCAGCGCACCGGCGACCCAGAACACGCCCGACACTGCCAGCCAGATCGTGATCCGCACGAAGTTCACCGCGTTGACCGGCCAGTGCCGGCCCATCGCCCACGCCGTGAACAGCGTCCGCCCGACCTGGATCGTCACGTACGGCACCGCGAACAGCAGCGCCTTGTCACCGAACGCCTCGGGGATCGCGCTCGACATCAGCAGACCCAGCAGCATCAGCATGATGAGCATCGCCCGCACCGGCAGCCGCTCCGGGTCCAGCCAGTTGGTCACCCACGTCGTGTCGATCCACAGCCACCAGATCGCCCAGCCGAGGATCAGCGTCTGGACCAGGTGCTCGCCGTCGGGGTGCGCGATCAGCAGGTGCGACAGCTGCGTCACCGCGAACACGAACACGAGGTCGAAGAACAGCTCGACGTACCCGACGCGGCTGCTGTCGTCGCCGTCCCCGTGCCGCAGCACGTCGGCCCGCATCCCGACGCGTCCGCCGCCCGTCCCCAGCCGTCCGGTGCTCGTCATGGCCGCGATCCTGCCAGGCACGACGCGGCGTGCCGAGGGTCACGTGATTCCGGTTTGGGGACTGGCCGGTCGTCCCTGTATCGTTCAGGACGGCCCGCGAGGGTCACGCGCCCGTAGCTCAATGGATAGAGCATCTGACTACGGATCAGAAGGTTGGGGGTTCGAGTCCCTCCGGGCGCACCGAGATCTCTCGAAGCACGCAGCGAGCCCGCTCCGCCGTCACGGTGGGGCGGGCTTCGTCGTTCCCGGCCCCGGTCCCGCCCGTGCGGCTCAGAGGTCGGCGTCGGACGGCGGCGTCCCCGGCAGCCCGCTGAGCGCCCACGGCAGCACGAAGCCGTACGACACCGCGCTCACCACCTCGTCGTCCGCGTCGTAGCCGAGGAACGTCGGGTAGCCGCCGTCGCCGTAGCCGGCGCTGAACACCACCGCGTCCACGCCGTTCTCCGTGGACCGCACGGCGCACACGTGCCCGGCGGACGCGTCGCCGTCCGGGAAGACCGCCTCGATCGCGTCGAACGCCGCGTCGTCCGAGGCCGCCGGTGCCCCGCGGTAGGCCGGTGCGTACACGCCGCCGTCGCCACCGTCGGTGCCGAACCCCAGGGCGGGCTCCTCCCTCCAGCGGACCGGTGTGCCGTCGGCGAGGTGCACCTCGACGAACGCCACGCGTCGCCCGACCGACGGGCTGTCGAGCACCGCGAGGGTCACGTCCGCCGTCGTCCCGGCCGGTGCGAGCTCCCGCAGGACGTCGTCGCGCAACGCTCCCGTCGACGCCTCGTAGCCGTTGCCGAACCCCAGGAGGCCGGCGGGCAGCGGCAGCGCGGCCGCGTGCTCGAGCACCAGCCGACCGTCGGGCACCGGGCCGCCCGCCCAGCCGGCGACCGCGGCGCGGTCGGCGTCGGTCAGCGCGGACGGGCGGAGGTTCGTCGACGACGCCGCGGGTGCCTCTCGTCCGCACGCGGTGAACGTCGCGACCGGTCCCGTCGACGACGGCGCGGCGCTCGGATCCACGACGGGCGGTCCGTCCGTCCACGAGCCGGACGGTGTCGGGGACGCGCACGCCGCCAGGAGGGCGACGACGGCGGACAGCGGCACGAGGCCTCGGCGTGCGGGCACGGGGACAGCGTGACGCACGCGACCGCCCGACGGGGCGCCCGCCGCCGTGTCCCTGCGGCCCCGTCGGCAGCATCCGCCGATCGGGTGCCGGCCGGCGGCGTCGGGGTACCCCGGGGGTCCTGGTGCGCGGGGTCGTGACCTGGGACGATCCCGCGCATGACCGTGCCCGTCCTGCTCCCGCCCGCGGTCGAGCTCGACCCGACGCCGCCGTACGCGAGCTGGTCGCGACGGGTCGTCGCGGCGCTGCTCGACAGTGCCGTCCTGGGCGCGGTCACGTGGTTCGCGGTCGGCGACGGGTACGCGTCGCCGACGCTGCAGCCGACGTTCGACCCGGGCGCGACGCCGCAGAGCACAGGCACGCCGTGGACGTCGTCGCTGGTCCTCGTGGGTGCGCTGCTCGCGATGCTCGTGCTCCAGGGCCTCACCGGGCAGACGCCCGGCCGACGCGCGATGGGCGTCGCAGTCGTGCGGGCGACCCCCGACGGACTCCCGCTCGACGAGCGGCCGGGCGTGCTGCGGTCGGTCGGGCGCTGGCTCGCCCACCTGCTCGACGCCATCCTGCTGATCGGCTACCTGCGGCCGCTGTGGCACCGGGAGCGGCAGACGTTCGCCGACGGCCTCGCCCGGACGGTCGTCGTGCGGCGACCGCGCTGGCCGACGGTGCACGACACCGCCGACGTGGGGCGGCGACGCCGTGGGCGCGCCGTCACCGTGGGCGCGTACGTGCTGGTCGTCGTCGGCGTGCTCGCAGGGGTGAGGTGGGGGGAGTCGGGCGGCACCGAGCGGCTCGCGCAGACCCCGTGCGTCCGGACGGCGCAGACGAGCGGACTGGCCGTGACGGTCGACAGCGCCGACCTCGTCGTGGACCGGGAGTGGACGCGGGACGCGCGGTTGTGGCCGCGGCCGGCCGGTGGTCGCGAGGACGGGCCCACGACCGTCGCGATCGAGCTGTCGTGGCAGGACCTCGCGTCGTCCGGGGATCCCTCGCGTCAGCTGCAGGTCCGCACGACGACGGCCGGCGGCACGTCGGAGACCAGCGTCGACGTGACCTCGGGCTGGACGAGGGTGCCCGTCGAGCGGGCGGGCGGCGGCACGGTCGACGTCGAGGTGCTGGTCGACGGCACCCCGCTGACCTCGTGCTCCGCGACCGTCCCGGCGGTCCCCGGCGACGCCGGCGGCGGGCAGGAGTAGGTTCCCGCCATGCACTGGTCGTCCCCGACCGACCTGCCCGGCCGCCTCGTGCCGTCGAGCGGTGGCCGCGTGCCCGTGCGGGTCCGCGGGTTCGTCGAGGAGCGGTCGCCGGGGCCGTCGCGCACCCCGGACCGCGGGTTCGCCGTCGTGCTGGCCCGCACCGAGCACGACGTCGTGAAGGTCGTGCGCGGGACGACGGTGCTCGGCTACCTGCCGCCCGCGTGGTCGCAGATCGTCGACTTCGACCTGTGGTCGTGCGAGCAGGCGGGCGAGCCGGCGCTCGCGCGGGCGCTGCTCGAGGGGCGGCCCGGCGAGCGGGACCTGTTCGTCATGCTCGACTGGCCGCGCCGACGCTCCTGACCGGGGCCGACGCGGGCGGGATACTGGACGCAGCGACGGCGGGGTCGGGAGGACGCCGCGACGACGGAGGGCGACGGGCATGGCCGGGCACCGGATCTTCGGGATGAGCTTCGCGAGCATCTACCCGCTGTACGTCGAGAAGGTCGAGCGCAAGGGCCGGTTCCGCGAGGACGTCGACCAGGTCATCACGTGGCTCACGGGGTACGACGACGCCGGGCTGCGGGAGGCCGTCGCCGACGAGCGGACGCTCGAGGAGTTCTTCGCGCGGGCGCCCGGGCTCAACCCGAACGCGTCGCTCATCACCGGGCTGATCTGCGGGTACCGGGTCGAGGAGATCGAGGACCCGCTCATGCAGAAGATCCGGTACATGGACAAGCTCGTGGACGAGGTCGCGCGCGGCAAGAAGATGACGTCGATCCTGCGCGGCAGCACCGCGGCGACGGTCCAGCCGGCCTAGGCCCGCGCGTCCGTCACGGGCGGCGGCGACGGGTGCCCGCGCACGTCAGGCCACGGCGCGCGTCGCCGAGAGGACGATCTGGCGTTGGGTCGTCGCGTGGCGGGCGAGGCGGTCGGCGAGGTCGGGGAGCCACGGGCTGTCGGCGGGTTCGGCGAGGTCGCCGGGCGGGAGGTCGAGGGCGCGGCGGACGTCGACGAGGTGCGTGGCGGCGAGGGCGGCGACGTGCGGCAGGAGCGCGTGCGGCGTGACGACGGTGCCGGACGTGCGGGCGAACCCGTCGAGGAACGCGTCGAGCAGGTCGGGGTGCGCGGGCGCGGTCGGGTCGGGCCCCAGCAGGTCGCGGACGGCCGAGGCGACGTCGGCGGCGGCGGGTCGTCGCGCGGCCTCGTCGAGGTCGAAGCACACCGGCCGCCAGCCGCGCCAGCGCAGGTTGTCGAGCTCGTGGTCGCCGTGGCCGACGACGAGCGAGCCGGGCGGCAGGTCCCGCAGGGTGCGGGTGAGGGCGGCCGCGGCGGTCGCGAGCTCCTCGTCGGGGTCGTCGAGCAGGGTCGCGAGCGGCGGTCCGGGGGCGGTGTCGACGACGTCGGCGTGCCGGGCGGCCGCGGTGTGGAAGCGGGCGAGCCCGCGGCCCCACGCGGCGGCGAGGTCGGGGGTGAGGTCGTCGACGCCGGTCTCGTCCCCGTCGACGCGGCGGACCGCGGCGGCGAGGACGTCGCCGAGCGGCGTCGCGACACGTTCGAGCAGGCGGCCCGACGACGACGGGACCAGTGCCGCCACGTCGGCGTGGTCGGCCGACAGCCGGGCGTGCAGCAGGGTCCCGCGCGCGAAGCCGCGGGCACCGTCGGCGGTCTCGGGGACGAACCGCAGGTAGACCGGCTTCTCGACGCCCCGCACGCCGTCCGGCACCACGACCACGTGCGACGCCGACGACCGCCAGAACAGGGCCGACCCGGCGGGCGCGCCCCACGCGGCCGCGACGTCGTCGGCGACGGGCGAGCGCCACGCGTCGTCGACGGTCCGGCGCAGCGCGCGGATCTGGGTCAGGGTCAGCACGTTCGCATCGTGGGCACGTCCCGGTCGCGCGGGCCAGCCGAATAGCCGTCGTCCCACGGCGTGACCGGACCGACGGGCCGTCCCGGCCCGGGTCCTGGGTCCTACGTCCCGGGTCGGGCGGGGGGTGAGCATGGCGGGGTGGCACGGACGACGGCGGGGACGCAGGGCGCGGGTGCGCCGCGGGGCACGGACGCGCATCCGGACGTCGGGTCGCCCGGCTCTGGCGTCGTCCGGCGGACGCCCGTCTACTACTACTCCTCGACGTCGGGGCTCGTGCGGACGTTCGCCGAGCGGCTCGCCCGGCCCGTGCGCAACCTCGCGGAGCGCGAGCACCGGCTGTCCGAGGTCGACGGGCCGTGGGTGCTGCTCACACCGTCGTACAAGACGGGCAACCCGGCGAACGACACGATTCCCGAGGCGGTCCGACGGTTCCTGCGCTCGCCCGTGAACCGCCGCGCACTGGTGGGCGTCATGGGCTCGGGGAACCGCAACTTCGGCGCGCACTACCAGATGGCGTGCCGCGAGATCGCGGCGCGGTCGGGGCGGCCGGTGCTGTTCGAGTTCGAGCTCGCGGGGACGCCGTGGGACGTCGCGCGGTGCCGGGAGATCCTCGACGACCTGGACCGGGCGCTCGCGGGGGCGCACGCGCGGGCCGCAGCCGGCTGACCCCGCCGCACCCAGCCGGTCGGACGCTGCCGCTCCTCGACGCGGCAAGGATGTCGCCGTCCGGCGGAGATGTCGCGGATCCGCCCACGCGGCGGCGGTGCCCGCCCTAGCATCGCGGCCGTGGCGAGGGTGCGGAGAGTGGTGACGCTGGGCGTGGGCGTGCTGGTCGCGGGCGTCCTCGGGACGTTCCTCGTCGTGCAGGGCCTCGGGCAGTCGGGGGTCCGGGCGTCGGTCGACGACGTCGAGGACGCCCCGGTCGTCATCGTCCCGGGCGCGGGGCTGCGGCCCGACGGCAGCCCGTCCACCTACCTGCGCCGGCGGCTCGACGCCGCGGCGGACCTGTACGCGCGGGGCACCGTCCGGGTGGTCCTCGTGAGCGGCGACAACAGCACACGCTGGCACGACGAGCCGACGGCGATGCGCGACTGGCTCGTCGACCGGGGCGTCCCCGCGGACCGCATCGTGCGGGACCACGCCGGGCTCGACACGCACGACACGTGCGTGCGCGCGCACGACGTGTTCGGCGTCGAGCAGGCGGTCGTCGTCACGCAGGGCTACCACCTGCGCCGGATGCTGTTCTCGTGCCGGGAGGCGGGGATCGACGTGACCGGCCTGGGCGTGTCGGCGGCGAGCGTCGAGCCCGCGAAGGCCGTGGTGTACCGGGTCCGCGAGGTTCCGGCGTCGCTGCGGGCGGCATGGGACGCGGTGACGGCGCGCCCGCCCGCGCTCGGAGGGCCGCGCGAGACGGGCGTCGACGACGCGCTGGCCCTGGCCGACGGCTGATCGCGGCCGACCCGCGGACGCGCGGCCCCGCGCAGCAGCAGCGCCCGGCGCACCGCGCGGACCGGGCCCCGACGGCACCGGAGCCCGGCCCCTGAACGGGGACCGGGCTCCGGTGGCGTCGCGTGGTCGATCAGGCCGGGGTGACCGTCCGGCGGCGTCGGACGACGAGCAGCGCCGCGCCGAGGGCCAGGAGCAGGAGCGCCGCCCCGACGACCCGGGCGACGTCCGCACCGGTCGTGGCGAGCGCCGCCGCCTGGCCGCCGAGCACCTCGACCGTGACGGTGCCCGTGGTGCGGGCGCCCTGGTCGTCGACCACCGTGTAGGTGAAGGTCACGGTGCCGGTGAAGCCCGGCGCCGGGGTGTAGACGAGCCGGCCGTCGACGATCGCCACGGTGCCCGACGAGGGCTGCGTGACGTCGACGATGGTGACGGTGCCGCCGTCCGGGTCGGTGACGTCGGCGAGGACGTCGATCATCACCGAGGTGCCCGGGCCGGTGCTGACCTTGGTGCCCCCGGCGGGGGCCTTCACGACGACCGGCGCGGCGTTCTCGACGACGACGGTCACCGTGGCGGTGGTCGTGTCGGTCCCGTCGTCGACGGTGTAGGTGAAGGTGACCGTGCCGGAGAAGCCGGCGGGCGGCGTGTAGGTCGCGACGCCGTTCGTCACGGTCACGGTGCCGCGCGTCGTGCCGTCGGCGTCGGTCGGCGTGCCGACCGTCACGGTGAGCGGGTCGCCGTTGGCGTCGGTGACGCCGTCCAGCAGGTCCAGCTCGACGGGCGTCGCGTACGGCGTCGTCCCGGTGACCGCGGGGGCGACGGGTGCCGCGTTGGCGACGGTGACGACGAGCGTGCCGGTGTCCGTGCCGCCCGCGCCGTCCGACACGGTGTACGTGACGGTGACGTCGCCCGCGAAGCCCGCGGCCGGCGTGACGGTGAGGCGGCCGTCGGTCCCGACGACGACGGTCGCGCCGTTGTCGGCGGTCGCGCCCGTGACGGCGAGCACCTGGTCGGAGCCGGGGATGTTCGCGTCGGTGTCGTCGCCGAGCACGTCCACGGTGACCGGGGTGCCGGCCGCGGTGGAGGCGGTGTCGTCGACCGCGACGGGCGCGGCGTTGGCGACGGTCACGGTGACCGTGCCGGTGGCCGTCACGTCGCCGTCGGTGACGTCGTACGTGAACGTCACGGTCCCGGCCCAGCCGGTCGGCGGTGTGTAGCGCACCTCGCCGTTCTCGACGACGGCGGTGCCGCGGGCGGTGCCGTCGGCGTCGCGCGGCGTCGTGACCGAGCCGGGGACGAGCGACAGGACGTCGGCCGTGTTCGGGTCGGTGTCGTTGTCGAGCACGTCCACGAGCACGGACACGCTCGTCGGGGTCGTGACCGGCCCGTCGGCGACCGCGGACGGCGAGCCGTTGGCGACCGTCACGCGCAGCTCGCCGACGTCCTGGCCGCCCGCGCCGTCGGTCACGGTGTAGGTGACGACGATCGTGCCCGAGTAGCCGGTCGGCGGCGTCACCGTGAGGGTGCCGTCCGTCTCGACGTCGACCGTGCCACGGTCGGCGGACGCGGAGACGATCGCCAGCGCCTGACCGGCCACGCCCGCCGTGACGTTCACGTCGGTGTCGTTGGCGAGGACGGCGACGTGGCTCGCGGCGGTGTTCGTCGCGGTGCTGGCCGTGTCGTCGACCGCGACCGGCGGGGTGTTCGCGACGGTCACGACGACCTCGGCGGTGTCCGTGAGCCCGCCCTCGTCGGTCACCGTGTAGGTGAACCGGTCGGTGCCGGCCCAGCCGGTGCTCGGCGTGTACCGGACGGTGCCGTCGGCCTGCACGGCGGTCGTGCCGTGCGCGGGGGCGCCGGTCACGGTGACCGTGAGGTCGCCCTCGGCGTCGGCGTCGTTGGTGAGGACGTCGACGTCGACCGACGCCTGGCCCGCCGCGACGGTCGCGGTGTCGTCGCCCGCCGTCGGGGCGCCGTTCACGGTGAAGGTGACCGCGACGACGGTCGACTGCGCGGTGCCGTCGGAGACCCGGTACGTGAACGAGTCCGTCCCGCGGTACGAGCCGCTCGACGTGTACGTGCCGGTGCCGTTCGGGTTGAGCGTCAGCGTGCCGTGCGCCGGACCGGTGACGAGGACCGCGGTCAGCGTGTCGCCGTCGGCGTCCGTGTCGTTGGCCAGCACCGAGATCGACCGCGAGGCGCCGGTGTTGACCGTGTAGGCGTCGGCGACAGCGACGGGCGCGTTGTTCGTGACCGTGACGGTGACGACGGCCGTGTCGGTCATGCCGCGCGAGTCCTCGACGACGTACTCGAACGTGTCGGTGCCCTTGAAGCCGGCGCGCGGCGTGTAGGTCACGGTGTCGCCGTCGAGGACGGTGACCGTGCCGCCGTTGGCGCTCGTCGGCCCCGCGGAGCGCAGGCGCAGCGTGTCGCCGTTCGGGTCGGAGTCGTTGACGAGGACGTCGACGTCCACGTGCGTCGCGCCGCGGGTCGTCGCGGTGTCGGCGACGGCGTTCGGCGCGGTGTCGAGAACCTCGATCTGCACGGACGTGGTCGCGCGGTAGCCGCCCGGGTCCTGGATCGTGTAGGTGAACACGTCACGACCCGCGAAGTCGTCGCGGGGGGTGTAGCGGATCTGCCCGCTCGGAAGGATCTCGGCGGTGCCGCCCGCGGTGTCCGTGACGGCGACGACGGTCAGGGTGTCGCCGTCGGGGTCGCTGTCGTTCGCGAGCACGTCGATGTCGAGCCGGCGCTGCGAGGGCGTGGGCGTGAACGTCAGGACGTGCGGCTGTGCGACCGGGGGCCGGTTGACGCCCGGCAGGGGCGTGG
This sequence comes from Cellulomonas fimi, assembly GCF_028527925.1. GTDB lineage: Bacteria > Actinomycetota > Actinomycetes > Actinomycetales > Cellulomonadaceae > Cellulomonas > Cellulomonas fimi_C. The sequence continues at coordinate 825 of NZ_JAPESW010000031.1, read as the reverse complement.
TCACGACCGGGTTGAGCAGCACGTTCGACGCGGACGCCGCCGCGGCGTAGGTGGTCGCACCGCGGTACGTCATGGCCGCCGAGTTGACGATCTTCTGGGTGTCGCGTGCGTCGAGGTTCACCCGCACGTCGAAGACGACGGTGTGCTGCGCGGTGGACCCGGACGGCGAGACGGGCACGTCGCCGCCGCCCGCCGAGGTCGCGCCGCTGCCGAGGTAGGCGACCACGTGGCCGTTGAGCGAGCCGTCGTAGTGGCCGACGTCGCCGTCGCCCGCCGCGTCGGTCTGCGTGGCGCCGTCGACGATGAGCGAGCCCGGCACGTAGGTCGTGCCCGTCGGGATCGCGTCGAAGAAGCGCGAGTCGGACGCGGTGTCGAGGCCGATGTTCTGCACGGGGACCGTGTAGCGCAGCACGTCACCGGGCTCGACGAGCCCGCCGTCGACGTCCTCGACGCTCTTCACGCCCAGCAGCTTGGGGTCGTAGAGCTCGGTCGCGAACGTGACGACGCCCGGGTAGAACGTCTCGCCGCCCGTGGTGAGCGTGAGGTTCGCGCTCGTCGCGCCGTTCGGCAGGATCCCGTCGGCCTTGAACAGGTCGGCGTCGAAGCCGAGCTGGTTGTCGTACGACGGCGACCGACCCGGCACGGCCACGCCGTGCCGGCTGATCGACGAGTTGAACGGGTTGGTCGCGGGGTTGAGCGCGTCGGAGATCGTCGTCGTGTTGAGGCGGAACGCGTCGCCCGTGAGGCCCATGTCGCCCTCGTAGGTGACGGCACCGAGCGTCGTCTTGACGGGACCGCTCGGTGGCGTGAGGAAGCCGCTCACGG
>NZ_JAPESW010000030.1 GCF_028527925.1 Cellulomonas fimi | reverse complement strand
GTCGGCACGACGCCCGACCGCCCCACCCCTGCGCCGCGCCGCCGCCGCGGGTCCAAGCACCGGCCCGTCTGGGAGGAGAGGCCGTCGCCCGTCGGGCTCGCGCTCAAGGGGCTCGTGCTCACGCTCGACGAGAAGGTGGCGTTCCTGCACCAGCGCGTCCCCGCCGTCCCGCGGCTCGGGCTCGCCGCGTTCCGCACCGGCACCGAGGCGCTGCACGGCGTCGCCTGGCTCGGCACCGCGACCACGTTCCCGCAGCCCGTCGGGCTCGCCGCGACGTGGGACCTCGACCTGGTCACGCAGGTGGGCGAGGTCGTCGGCACCGAGGTCCGCGCCAAGCACGCCGCCGACCCGACCGTGTCGCTCAACGTGTGGGCGCCCGTCGTCAACCCCCTGCGGCACCCGCGCTGGGGCCGCAACGAGGAGGGGTTCTCCGAGGACCCGCACCTCACCGCGACGCTCGCGACCGCCTACGCACGAGGCCTGCGCGGCGACCACCCCGTCTACTGGCGGACCGTCCCGACCCTCAAGCACCTGCTCGCGTACGGCGTCGAGACCGACCGCGCCGTGCTGAGCGCCCAGCTGCCGCCGCGCGCGCTGCACGAGTACGAGCTGCCCGCGTTCCTCGGCCCCGTCCGGGCGGGCGTCGTCGGCGCCGTCATGCCGTCGTACAACCTCGTCAACGGCCGGCCCGCGCACGTCTCGAAGGACCTGATCGACGCGCTGCGCGACGAGCGCGACGGGTTCCTGCTCGTCGTGTCCGACGCCGGCGCGCCGACCAACCTCGTGACCGGTGAGCGGTACCACGCGGACCACACGGTCGCCGCGGCCGCCGCGCTGCGCGCCGGTGTCGACTCGTTCACCGACCACGACGCGGACGCGTCGGTCACCGTCGGGCGGGTCCGGGACGCGCTGCACGCCGGGCTGATCGACGAGACCGACGTCGACCGTGCCGTCCTGCGTCAGCTCGAGCTGCGGCTCGCGACCGGCGAGCTCGACCCGGACCTCGACCCGTGGGCCGGCGTCGGCGCCGACGCGATCGACCTGCCCGCGCACCGCGCGCTCGCGCGCCGGGCCGCCGCCGCCGGTGTCGTCGTCCTCGAGAACGACGGCGTCCTGCCGCTGCGGGACGGTGTGCGCGTCGCCGTCGTCGGGCCGCACGCCGACCAGGTCTGCACCGACTGGTACTCCGGTACGCCGCCGTACACCGTCACGCTCGCGCAGGCCCTCGTCGAGCGGCTCGGCGCCGAGCGGGTGACCGTCGTCGACGGTGCCGACCGCGTCGCGCTGCGCTCGGTGTCGACCGGACGGTACGTGCGGCCGGGCGACGACGGCGTGCTCGTCGCCGACGCACCGCGCGCCGACGAGGACACGCACGTCGACGTCACGTCGTGGGGCGAGGGCCTGCACACCCTGCGATCCGCGCGCACCGGGCGCCTGTGGACCGGCGGGCAGTGGATCCTGCGCGCGGACGCCGAGCGGGTCGGCGGGTGGGTGGTCCAGGAGTCGTTCCGCGTGCACGACAACGGCGACGACACCGTCTCCGTCCAGCACGTCGGGTCCGGGCGCTGGGTGGTCGTCCAGCGCGACGGCGGCGTCCTCGTGGCCGACGCCGCCGACGCGGCGCACGCCGAGCGGTTCACCCTCCGCACCGTGCACTCCGGGCACGCGCGCGCGGCCGCCGCCGCCCGGGACGCCGACGTCGTCCTCGTCGCCGTCGGCAACGACCCGCACCTGCTGGGCCGCGAGACCGAGGACCGGCCCCACCTGCGGCTCCCCCACCCGCAGGCGGAGCTCGTCCGCACGGTGCTCGACGCCAACCCGACGACCGTGCTCACCGTCGTCGCGTCGTACCCCTACGTGCTCGGCGACCTCGGCGACGCCGCCTCGGCCGTCGTCTGGACCGCGCACGCCGGGCAGGAGCTCGGGCACGGGCTCGTCGACGTGCTCACCGGCGACGTCGAGCCGACCGGGCGCCTCGCGCAGCAGTGGCCCGCCGACGAGGCGCACGTCGGCGACCTCTTCGACCACGACCCGATCGGCGGCGGGCACACGTACTGGTACGCCCGGCACCCCGCGCGCTGGGCCTTCGGGCACGGGCTCACCTACAGCACCGTCGAGTACCTCGGCGTGACCGCCGACGCCGACGACGACCTTGACGAGCTCTCCGTCGCGACCGCACGCGTCATCGTGCAGAACACCGGCGACCGCGTCGCCGAGGAGCTCGTGCAGGTCTACGCGGCCGCCCCCGGCCACCGGCTGCCGTACCCGCGCCGCTGCCTCGTGAGCTTCGAGCGGGTGCGGCTCGAGCCCGGGGAGACCCGCGAGGTGACCCTGCCCGTCGCCGTCGCCGGGCTCGCCGTCTGGGACGTCACGACCGGGCGCCTCGTGGTCGAGCCCGGCGGGTACGAGCTGCACGCCGGGCCGTCCTCGGACGAACTGCCCCTGGTCGCCGACCTCAAGGTCACCGGGACCCCCGTGCCCCCGCGTCGGCTCCTCGACGGCTGGGTCCGGGCGGTCGACCACGACGACCGGCACGACGCCCGCCTCGTCCCGCGCGACCTGGACACGGGGACCGCCGTCGAGGTCGCGCCCGGCGCGCGCACCGGGTGGGTGCTCCTGCGGGACACCGACCTGAACGGCGTCGGCGGTCTCGAGCTGACGCTCGCGCGCACGGGTCCCGGCGTCGCGGCCGTCCACGCCGAAGTGCTCGAGGGACGGCGGTGGGCGCGCGTCGCGACCGCCCCCGTCCCGGCGGGCGGCGACCGCTGGACGTGGCACACCGTGCCGGTCACGCCGCACGTCCCGCCGTCGACCTGGGGCACGACCGACGTCCGGCTCGTCCTCGAGGGGGCGGTCCGCGTGGGCGAGCTCCGCGGGACGCCCGCGGGTTGAGCGCGGCGTGCGCTCACTCCACGCAGAACTCGTTCCCCTCCGGGTCGCGCATGACCGTCAGCCCGTCCTCCCGGACCACCACGACCGTCGCACCGAGCGTGCGCAGGCGCTCGACCTCGGCGGGCACGTCACCGTCGGGCGCCCGCAGGTCGAAGTGCATCCGGTTCTTCGCGGTCTTCGGCTCGGGCACGCGCTGGAACCACAGCGTCGGACCGCCCCAGCCCGCGGGCTCGACGAACGCCTTGTCACGCGTCGAGTCCTCGTCCACGTCGCTGCCGAGGGCCGCCGCCCAGAAGCCCGCCAGCGCGAGCGCGTCGGCCGCGTCGAACGTCACGCTCTTGATGTAGGTCGGCACGCGACCGACGCTACCGCCGGGCCGCTCAGGCCACCCAGGCGCCTGAACGCATGACCCGCAGCGGGGTCAGCGCGTCGTCGACGACGACGACGTCGGCGCGCCGCCCGGCCACGAGCGCGCCCAGGTCCCGCCGCCCGAGCACGTCCGCGGGCGTCGTCGCCGCCGCGAGCACCGCGTCCTCGAGCGGCACACCCGCCGTGACGACGTTCCGCACGACGTCGAGCAGGTGCGCGACACCGCCCGCGATCGCACCGCCCCCGGGCGGCGTCGAGCCGTCCTCCTCGACGATCCGCGCGACGCCGTCGGCCACGCGCACCGCCATCGGCCCGAGGCGGTAGTCGCCGTCCGGCATGCCCGCCGCCGCCATCGCGTCCGTCACGAACGCCACCGAACCGGGCCCGACGAGGTCGAGCACCGCGCGCACGGTGTCGTCGGCGAGGTGCGTGCCGTCCGCGACGAGCTCGACGACGAGCTCGCCCCGGGCCGCCGCCGCGAGGCACGCCGCGATCGGGCCCGGGTCGCGGTGGTGCAGCGGGCGCATGCCGTTGAACAGGTGCGTCGCGGTCAGACGACCCGACCGCGCGGCCGGGGCCGACGCGAGCAGGTCGAACGCCCGGTCCACCGCGACGTCGACCTGCGCGGCGGACGCGTCCGTGTGGCCGACCGAGGGCAGCGCACCCGCGTCGACGAGCGCCGCGAGCACGTCCGCGCGTGCGTCCGCCGTCCCCGTCCCGTCGGCGACACCGCGCACCTCCGGCGCGACCGTCATCGTCACGAGGTGACCGCGGGCGGCCGCGGCGACGTCCGCGACGAGCCCCGCGTCGCCCGGTTGCATGTCGTCGGGGTTCTGCGCGCCGCAGCGGTCCGCCGACAGGAACGGCCCCTCGAGGTGGATGCCCACGACGTCGCCCGCGTCGGCGAGGTCCGCGAGGACGGCGGTCCGTGCGAGCAGGACGTCGCGCGGCGCCGTGACGAGCGACGCGACCAGGCTCGTGGTGCCGTGACGCAGGTGCTCACGGGCCGCGACGCGGGCCGTCCCGGAGTCCGCCGCATCGGGGAAGCTCGCGCCGCCCCCGCCGTGGCAGTGCACGTCCACCAGGCCCGGCAGCAGGGTCCCGACGCTCTCGTCGGGCACCGGCCACGCCACGGGGACGCGGTCCGCGGGTCCCACCCAGGCGAGCGTGGCGCCGTCGACGACGACGACGCCGTCGTCCAGCACCCGCGCCGGTGTGACGACCCGTCCGCGCAGGACGAGCGGTGCGGAGCCGGTCGTGCCGGCCGGGTCGGGAGAGGGGTCGACGCTCACGCGAGCATCCTGCCGCACTCGTGGCGGCCGCCGCGTCGCTCGCGCATCCGTCACGACCACGCAGGCGGCGGGACGATGCCCGGGCGGTCGGCGAGCGTCCCGCGGGCGGCCCGACGGCGCAGGACGGCGCCCGCCCACCAGCGCCCGCCACCGGCCCCGCCCGCACCCGCGAGCGCCACCAGGACGCCGGCGCCGAGGGCGTCCGGCCACGGGCCGCTCGTCCACGGCCGGAGCAGCACGAGGGCCAGGACCGCGCCGACCGCGGCGAAGACGGCGACGTGCTCGACCTCGCGCGGGCGCCGCCGGAGCAGCCACGCCGTCAGGAGCCCGGCGGGCCACCCCACGAGCGCGACCGGCACGATCACCGTCAGCCAGAGGTACGGCAGGAAGACGAGAGCCGTCGACACGCTCGCGACCTCGAGACCCGTCGCTCCCGCGGCGGCTCGGAACCCGGTCGCCGCGACCGACACGAGGACGGCGACGAGGGTCAGCCCCACCACCACGACCCAGCAGAGCGCGCACAGCAGCGCGACCCGCGCAGGCCCGCGCACGAGCCCGGCGTGCCAGCCCGGGAGGCGAGCGGGCACCGTCCGCGGTCCGGCCCACGTCGGCCCGGACGCGTCCCGCGGGTGGGCACTGTGCGCCGGCACCCCGCTCGGCACCGCCCATGCGCGTGCGCCGGCGTCCGTCGGGGAGGCCCATCGCACGTCCGGTCCTGGACCCCGCTGCGGCCCCGTCGCCGTCATCGGTCCCCTCCGCCCCGCGACGGTGCGCCGGAGCGGGAGGCGGTCCGCTCGCGGTGCAGACGTCGTGCGGCTGCCGCGAGCATCCGGGCGTACGCGTGCTGCCCGACGCCGACGAGCGGCCACGCCGCCCGGGCCCACCACACGGCCGGCAGCGAGAAGGCCTCGACGACGAACCACACCGCCCCGTCCGTGTCCCGCTCGACGGCGAACAGCTCCTCGCCGCGGAACGGGTGACCCGGCAGCGTGCCGTACGCGAACGCGGTGTGGCACCCGGCCTCGTCGACGGCCACCACGACGCAGGGCGCGGCCAGACGCAGCGGCCCCACACCCGGTCGGCTCACGACGCGCACGCCCGGTCGTGCCGGGCCGTCGACCTCGACGCGGACGCCCGCCGCGGCCTGGATCCGCCACGCGAGCAGGTCGTCACCCAGCGCCGCCGCGTCCTCGGCCGTGGCGTACGCGGCGACGCGCCACCGCCTCGCCGTGCAGCGGTAACCAGCGGGCCGAACGCCCCGCAGCGTGGCGCCGACCTCGTCGTACGTGAAGCCGGCGCCGTCGCGAGCGGCGGCCGCGCGCTCAGCAGGTTGGACTCCGGCTCGCACGACGGCACCCGTCGTCGCGGCGGACCGGCGGTCGAGCACGGCGAGCCCGACGAGCGTGCAGACGACGAACCCCAGAGCGTTGGCCACGCCGTGCGTCGCGACCATCACGTCGAGCCCCGGGTGCGGCAGCCCCAGCGACTCGCCGGCGGCCCACCACAGCGCGGGCAGCATCGCGACCACGACGACCACCGCGCCCGTCCGCAGCAGCACCCGCGCCCGCCGCGCGTCGCCGCCGGCCGCACCCTCGGCGTCCGTCACGGCCGCCGGAGCGCGGAGCACCGCCGCGGCGGCGCACCAGAGCGCGGCCGTGAGCACGACGGCACCGAGCAGCTCGGCCGCGTCCGACACGAAGTAGCCGGCCAGCACCAGCAGCACCCCGACGGGGACCGCGACCGCGGCCACGTCGGCCGGTCGGCCCGGCGCGACACCGGCGACGAGACCGGCCACCAGGCACGCGCCGAACCCGGCGAACAGCATGTGCGGGACGGTCAGCGTCAGGTACGTCCCGCCGAAGCCCAGCAGCCCCCAGCCGGCGCGCTCCGCGACGAGCGCCGCCGCGCCGATCGCCGGCGTGACGAGCGCGGTGGCGACGGCTCCCCGTTGGACCCGCGCATGCGGCGTCGCCGAGGGCTGCACGGCGACGCGCACCCCGAGGACGGCGAGAACCGCGCTCGCCACCGCGAAGGGCAGCGAGAGGGCCGACGCGACGGGTCCCACCGGGAGCCACACGCTCACGGCGGCGGCCAGCCCGGCGAGCGGCCACGCGAGCGATCCCGGGCGCGCGACCACGAGGGGCCCGAGCAGGCGCAGCCCCAGCGGCAGGACGACCGTCGCGCCGAGCCCGACGAGCACGTGGACCGCAGCCTCCGCGGGCGCTCCGAGCGCGTCGCCGCTCACGCGTCCTCCCCCGCCCGGCGGCCCGACCCGTCGCCCGCCGGCCCGTCGTCGACGCGGTCACCGTCGACCCCAGGAGCCACGCCCTCTCCGCGCGCCGCACGTCCGGCGGTGCCACCGTCCCCGCCCGCGGCGGCTGCCCCCTCCCCCTCGTCGTCCGGACGCATCGCCTCGCGCACGAGGCGCAGGAGGTCGTCCGTGACGCGCCGGGCGACGGGCAGCCGCGCGAGGCTCACGAGCCGCCCGACGAGCGGCGCCGCGCCGTCGACGAGCGCCCGTGTGCGTCGCTGGCCGGGTGACCCGTCGTGCACCCAGAACAACGTGACCCCGAGCTGCGCGAGCCACAGGAGCTCGGGCAGGTCGGCGCGCAGGTGGCGCGGCACCGCGGGCGCAGCCCCCTCGACGACCTCCCGGAACACCTGCTCGCTCGTCGCGCGCGCACCGCCGGACGCCGCCGAGAACGGGCTCGCCGCCGACGTGGGTCGGATCGCGACCGTGACGAACTCCGTGCCGAAGGCGTGGTACCCGTCGAACGCGTCGAGCCCGGCGTGCAGCACGCCGCGCAGCCGCGTCGCGAGGTCGCCGCCTGCCGCGAGGACCGACGCGGACCGCCGCGCGTGGTCCTGCGTCACGTCGAGGTAGAGCTCCTGGACCAGGTGGTCCTTCGAGGCGAAGTGGTAGTACGCGTTCCCTGTCGCGACGCCGGCCTCCTGCGCCACGAGCCGCATGGTCGTCGCCGCATAGCCCCGCTCGCGGAACAGCCGCAGCGCGGTGGCCCGTACGAGCGCGCGCGTGTCGCGCACCTCGCGTCCGTCGTCACGACGCGTGTCCCTGTCCTCCACCGACCGCTCCCCGTCTTGAACATGTTCAACTGAACGTGTTCAAGAACCTAGCGCAGGATCCGCGGAGCATGGGCGGGAGCGAGTGCGACGCGCGACGCACGCCGGCCGGCGAGGGCGGGACGGGACGGCGCGGTCGACTCAGAAGAGGCGCGAGTCGACGTCGTCGACACCGCGCATGGCGTCGTAGTCGAGCACCAGGCACGCGATGCCGCGGTCGGTCGCCAGCACGCGCGCCTGCGGCTTGATCTCCTGCGCCGCGAACACGCCGCGCACGGGGGCGAGCAGAGGGTCGCGGTTCAGCAGCTCGAGGTAGCGCGTGAGCTGCTCGACGCCGTCGATGTCGCCACGGCGCTTGATCTCGACGGCCACGGTGCCGCCCAGGGGGTCCTTCGCGAGGATGTCGACCGGGCCGATCGCGGTCGGGTACTCGCGGCGCACGAGCGTGTGCCCGTCGCCGAGCAGCAGGATCTGCGCCGCGAGCAGCTCCTGCAGGTGCGCCTCGACGCCGTCCTTCACGAGCCCGGGATCGACCCCCAGGTCGTGCGCCGAGTCGTGCAGCACCTCGTACAGGTCGATCTCGAGGCGGTCGTCGGACTTCGTGTGCTGCACCGTCCACACGGCGGTGACGCCCGCGGCGCGCGACTCGTCGTCGGGCTCCCCCACGACCATGGTGCAGGGCGGGCTCATCCAGTTGAGCGGCTTGTAGGAGCCGCCGTCGGAGTGCAGCAGCACGCTGCCGTCCGCCTTGACGACGAGCAGGCGGGTCGCCCGGGGCAGGTGGGCGTTGAGCCGACCGCTGTACCGGGCGGCGCACGAGGCCACGACGAGACGCATGGACGACCTTCGGGAGAGGACGGACGGGACGGTCGCGAGGCGCGGGACCGTCAGATCACGGAACCCACATGGGACGGGGTCGCCTCGATCCAGGACGTGAGCCCCGCGTACGCGTCGGGCGCCATCATCAGGTGCACGGTGCGACCGCTCACCCGGCAGGTGACGACGACGACGTCGGCGCCGCTCGGGTGCGTGCCCGGCACGCGCTCCACGACCGCGAGACCGGACCGGTCCCAGCGCATCGACGGCCGCGGCGCGAGCGACCAGCGTCGCCACCAGTAGAGGCGCTGCGACCCGTACTGGGCGATGCCCAGCGACCAGGGCCCCGACGCCGAGCGGCCGACGGCGCACCGGAACGAGCCCACGCGCCGCTCGAGCGTGTGCACGCGCGAGACCCACAGGAGCACGACGGCCAGGAGCAGCGCGGCAGCGCCGATCAGCAGGCCGACGACCACGGGGCTCACCGTCGCAGCGACCTCAGTGCGAGTCGCCGGCGGAGGCCGGTCGGGTGCCGGACGCGGCCGTGTCGACGACGACGGTCACGGTGTCGGAGTCGACGGAGAGGAAGCCGCCGTCCACGTGCCAGCGCAGCGGCTCACCGCCACCGACCGGCTGGACCCGGACCTCGCCGGGACGGAGCACCGACAGGATCGGGGTGTGGCCGGCGAGGATGCCGATCTCACCGTCGGCGGCCGGCGCCGACACCTGACGAGCGGTGCCCGACCAGACCTTGCCGTCGGTCGCGACGAGGTCGACCTCGAGGTCAGCCACGGACCTCCTCCTTCACGTTCGATGCGGTGCGGTGCGCCCTGCGACGCACCGTCGGCGGAGAACCGCCTGCCGCCGCGCCCGGCGATGCCGGGCGCGGCGACGGGGGGTCTCAGACGCCGTACTCCTTCTGGATGCGGGCCCAGTTGCGCTCGAGGTCCTCGAGCCCGCCGATGTTGAAGAACGCCTGCTCGGCGATGTGGTCGAACTCGCCGTCCGCGATCTTCTTGAACGCCTCGACCGTCTCGGACACCGGGACCGTCGAGCCCTCGACACCGGTGAACTTCTCGGCCATGTAGGTGTTCTGCGAGAGGAACTGCTGGATGCGGCGCGCCCGCGCGACGACGGTCTTGTCCTCCTCGGACAGCTCGTCGACACCGAGGATCGCGATGATGTCCTGCAGCTCCTTGTTGCGCTGGAGGATCGACTTCACGCGCGTCGCCACGTCGTAGTGGTCCTGGCCCACGTAGCGCGGGTCGAGGATGCGCGACGTCGACGCCAGCGGGTCCACGGCCGGGTACAGACCGCGCGACGCGATCTCACGCGAGAGCTCGGTCGTCGCGTCGAGGTGCGCGAACGTCGTCGCCGGGGCCGGGTCGGTGTAGTCGTCGGCGGGGACGTAGATCGCCTGGAGCGACGTGATGGAGTGACCACGCGTCGAGGTGATGCGCTCCTGCAGCAGACCCATCTCGTCGGCGAGGTTCGGCTGGTAGCCCACCGCGGACGGCATGCGGCCGAGCAGCGTGGACACCTCGGAACCGGCCTGCGTGAACCGGAAGATGTTGTCGATGAACAGCAGCACGTCCTGCTTGGCGACGTCGCGGAAGTACTCCGCCATCGTCAGCGCCGACAGGGCGACGCGCAGACGCGTGCCCGGCGGCTCGTCCATCTGGCCGAAGACGAGGGCCGTCTTGTCGAAGACGCCCGCCTCCTCCATCTCGACGATGAGGTCGTTGCCCTCACGCGTGCGCTCGCCGACACCGGCGAACACCGACACACCACCGTGGTTCTGGGCGACGCGCTGGATCATCTCCTGGATGAGGACCGTCTTGCCGACGCCCGCACCACCGAAGAGGCCGATCTTCCCGCCCTGGACGTAGGGGGTCAGCAGGTCGATGACCTTGATGCCCGTCTCGAACATCGTGGTCTTCGACTCGAGCTGGTCGAACGCCGGCGCCTTGCGGTGGATCGGCCAGCGCTCGGTGATCTCGATCTTCTCGCCCGGCTCGGCGTTGAGCACCTCGCCGATGACGTTGAAGACCTTGCCCTTGGTGACGTCACCGACGGGCACCGAGATCGGCGCGCCGGTGTCGCGCACCTGAGCGCCACGGACGAGGCCGTCGGTCGGCTTGAGCGCGATGGCGCGGACGAGCGAGTCGCCGAGGTGCTGGGCGACCTCGAGGGTCATCGTGAACGAGCCCTCGCCCTCGCCCTGGGCGGACAGGTCGATGTCGACCTGCAGCGCGTTGTAGAGCTCGGGGATCTGGTCCGCGGGGAACTCGATGTCCACGATCGGACCGATGACGCGGGCGACCCGACCCACGCCGGGCGTGCCGGCGGTGGCGGCCGTCTCGTCGACGGTGGTGGCGGTCATGTCTGGCCTCGCTTCGCTCGTCCGGAGCGGCGCTCCGGCATGGTCTGGGGTCGTGCGGTCGGGGTCAGGAGGCCGACGCGAGCGCGTCGGCGCCCGACACGATCTCGCTGATCTCCTGGGTGATCTCGCCCTGGCGGGCCTGGTTCGCCAGGCGGGTGTACGTGCGGATGAGGTCCTCGGCGTTGTCCGTCGCGGTGTGCATCGCGCGCTGACGGGCCGCGAGCTCCGAGGCCGCCGCCTGCAGCAGGGCCGCGAAGATCCGCGACCGCACGTAGCGCGGCAGCAGCGCGTCCAGCACGACCTCGGGGTTCGGCTCGAAGTCGTACAGCGGCAGCGCGCCCTTGTCGTCGGCGGGCGCGACGCCCTCGACGACCTCGAGCGGCAGCATCCGCACGACGCGCGGACGCTGCGTCACCATGTTGACGAACTGCGTGTAGACGACGTGCACCTCGCCGATGCCACCCTCGTCGGCCGGGGCGCGGAACGCGTCGAGCAGCGTGTCCGCGATCTCCCGGGCGACCTCGGTGGACGGCGCGTCCGAGTGGCCCGACCACTGCCCCACGAGCTCGCGCCCGCGAAACGTGTAGTAGGTCACCGCACGACGACCCGAGACGTAGAGGGCGACCTGCTTGCCCTCCCCCTCGAGCCGCGCGATGAGCCGCTCCGTCTCACGGATGACGCTCGCCGAGTAGGCGCCCGCCATGCCGCGGTCCGACGCGATGAGCAGGACCGCGACGCGCTTCGTGTCCGACCGCTCCACGAGGAACGGGTGGGACACGTTCGAGTGCGTCGCGACCGCCGACACCGCGCGCGTGATCGCCCGCGAGTACGGCGACGCCATGCTCACGCGGTCCCGCGCCTTGCCGATGCGGGACGCAGCGATCAGCTCCTGCGCCCGGAACATCTTCTTGAGCGACTGGGTGGACTTGATCCGCTGCTTGTAGATGCGCTGCGAACCGGCCACGTCAGGCCCTCTTCTGCCGGACGATCTGCTCCTGCTCGACCTCGACGTCCGCCGCCTCGTCCGCCCCGCCGACGAGCGGCGTCCCGTCTCCCTTGAGGAAGCCGTTGCGGAACTCGTCGACGGCGCTCGACAGGGCCGACTCGGTCTCGTCGTCGAGCTTGCCCGTCGACGCGATGGTGGTCAGCACCTCGGTGTTGCGGCGCAGGTGGTCGAGCAGCTCGGACTCGAAGCGGCGCACGTCCTCGACCGGGACGTCGTCGAGCTTGCCCTTGGTGCCGGCCCAGATCGACGCCACCTGGTCCTCGACCGCGAACGGGGAGTACTGGCCCTGCTTGAGCAGCTCCGTCAGGCGCGCACCACGCGCGAGCTGGGCACGCGACGTCGCGTCGAGGTCGGACGCGAACATCGCGAACGCCTCGAGCGAGCGGAACTGCGCCAGGTCGAGCTTGAGCGTGCCGGAGACCGACTTCATCGCCTTGACCTGCGCGGCACCGCCGACGCGGGACACCGAGATGCCGACGTCGACCGCGGGACGCTGGTCGGCGTTGAACAGGTCGGACTGGAGGAAGATCTGGCCGTCCGTGATGGAGATGACGTTCGTCGGGATGTACGCCGAGACGTCGTTCGCCTTGGTCTCGATGATCGGCAGGCCGGTCATCGAGCCGGCGCCCAGCTCGTCCGAGAGCTTCGCGCAACGCTCGAGCAGACGGGAGTGCAGGTAGAAGACGTCACCGGGGTACGCCTCGCGGCCCGGCGGGCGGCGCAGCAGCAGCGACACGGCGCGGTACGCCTCGGCCTGCTTCGACAGGTCGTCGAACACGATGAGGACGTGCTTGCCGCCGTACATCCAGTGCTGGCCGATGGCCGAGCCGGTGTAGGGCGCGAGGTACTTGAAGCCGGCCGGGTCCGACGCGGGGGCCGCGACGATCGTCGTGTACTCCAGGGCGCCGGCCTCCTCGAGGGCGGCGCGGACCGACGCGATGGTCGAGCCCTTCTGGCCGATCGCGACGTAGATGCAGCGGACCTGCTTGGTCTCGTCGCCCGAGTCCCAGTTGGCCTTCTGGTTGATGATCGTGTCGATCGCGATCGCCGTCTTGCCCGTCTGGCGGTCGCCGATGATGAGCTGACGCTGGCCGCGCCCGATCGGGATCATCGAGTCGATGGCCTTGATGCCGGTCTGCAGCGGCTCGTGGACCGACTTGCGGGCCATGACGCCGGGAGCCTGGAGCTCGAGCGCACGGCGACCCTCGGTCGCGATCTCGCCGAGGCCGTCGATCGGCTGGCCGAGCGGGTCGACGACGCGGCCCAGGTAGCCGTCGCCGACGGGCACCGACAGCACCTCGCCGGTCCGGCGGACCTCCTGGCCCTCCTCGATGCCGGTGAACTCGCCGAGCACGACGACACCGATCTCGCGGACGTCGAGGTTGAGCGCGAGGCCCAGCGTGCCGTCCTCGAAGCGCAGCAGCTCGTTCGCCATCGCGCCCGGCAGGCCCTCGACCTGCGCGATGCCGTCGCCGGCGAGCGTGACGCGGCCGACCTCTTCGGACACCGCACCGCTCGGCTCGTACGTCTTCACGAAGCTGTCCAGCGCGGCCCGGATCTCCTCCGGCCGGATCGTCAGCTCAGCCATGGTTCCTTCTCCTCATCGGACGCACGCGGTGCGTGCGGTCTCACAGGTCTGGGGTGCACTCGCGGGGGCGGGCACCGGTCAGCTGGCAAGTCGTCGTCGGGCGTCGGCGAGACGCGCCAGCACGGTCGCGTCCACCACCTGGGGGCCGACCTGCACGCGCAGGCCACCGAGCACGTGGGGGTCGAGCACCACGTTGAGCTGCACCGTCCCCCCGTAGGCACGCTCGAGGATCTGCGCGAGCCGGTCGCGCTGCGCGGGGGTCAGCGGCGTGGCCGTCGAGACCGTCGCGACCTGCCGCTGCCGGCGAGCCGCGATGAGGTCGGACAGGTGACCGAGCGCCGGGACGTACCGACGGCCGCGCGGTGCGGCGGCGAGCCGCTTGGCGAGCGCCGTCGTCACCGGCGACGTCCGCCCGGCCAGGATGTCCTCGACGAGCTTCGCCCGGGCCGCGGCCGGCACGGTCGTGTCGAACAGCGTCCGGCGGACCTCCCGCTGCCCGGCCAGCGCGCGCGAGAAGCGGAACAGCTCCTCCTCGACGCGGGCGAGGGAGCCGTCGACCTCCGCGGTCGCGAGCACCGCGTGGAACGCGAGGTGCTCGGCCGCGTCGGTCAGGTCCTCGTCGGCCGACCAGCGCGAGCGGACGAGCCCCTGGGCCGCCTCGACGACGCGCGGGTCGGCGGACGCGAGCAGCCGCCCGACGAGCCCGGCCTTGGCGTCACCGTCGATCGACGGGTCGGCCAGCGTCCGGCGCAGCGAGCCGGAGGAGTCCAGCGCGTCGACCAGGGCGAACAGCTGCTCGCCGAGCTCCGACGACTGCGCACCGGCGGCACCGAGGACCGGCTCCCACCGCTCCTCCGCCGCCGCCAGCGACGCCCGACTCGTCCCGCGCATCAGTTCCCCTTACCTGCGTCCGCCGTGGTGGCGGTGTTGGCGGCGAGCTCGTCGAGGAACCGGTCGACGACGCGCGACTGGCGCACCTCGTCCTCCAGGGCCTCGCCGACGATCTTCGACGCGAGCTCGGTCGCGAGGGTCCCGACGTCCTGCTTGAGCTGGACGGCGGCCTGCTGACGCTCGGCCTCGATCTGGCGGTGCGCGGTCTCCGTGATGCGCGCGGCCTCCTCGGAGGCCTTGGTGCGCGCCTCGGCGACGATCTGGCTGCCCTCGCCGCGCGCCTCCTCGCGGATGCGGGCGGCCTCGGTGCGGGCCTCCTGGAGCTGCGCCTGGTACTCGTCACGAGCCGCGGCGGCCTCGGCCTGCGCGAGCTCGGCCTTCTCCAGACCGCCCTCGATCTTGGCGGTGCGCTCGTCGAGGATCCGCGTGAACGTCGGGAGCGCGTACTTGTAGAACGCGATCGCGATGATCAGCAGGACGACGGCGGACCAGAAGATGTCGTACGGAGCGGGGATGATCAGGTCGATGCCCTGAACTTCCTCGGTCCCTTCCGCGGCCGTCACGAAGGCCGCGGGGAGCGCGGCGAGGCTCACGGGAAGAGGAAGCCCGTGATGAGGCCGAGGAGGCCGAGGACCTCGACGAAGCCGATACCGATGAACATCGTCGTGCGCAGCTGGCCGGCGACCTCGGGCTGGCGGGCGATGCCCTCGATCGTCTTGCCGATGAGGATGCCCAGACCGATACCGGGGCCGATGACGGCGAGGCCGTAGCCGACGGTCGCGATGTTGCCCGAGACGGCGTCCGCCGCCGCGAGGATGGTGCTGGTGTCCGCAAGAGCCACGGTTGCTCGTTCCTTCCGTTGGGTACCCGGCCGGTCGGCCGGCTACTCGATCGTGGGGTGAGGACCGCGGGGGCCCTCGGGGGTGGGGACGACGGTCAGTGTTCCTCTTCGACCGACAGGCTGATGTAGACGGCCGTCAGGACGACGAAGATGTACGCCTGCAGGGCCGCGACGAACGCCTCGAACAGCGTCATCGCCAGGCCCGCGGTGAAGGTCAGCGCGCCGAACGCCTTCATGGCGGGCGCGGCCTCGAAGATGAAGTACTGCGTGGCCGAGAAGCAGAGCACGAGCATGAGGTGCCCGGCGACCATGTTGGCCATGAGTCGGATCGCCAGCGTGGCGGGCCGGATCACGAAGACCGTGAGGAACTCGATCGGCGTCAGCAGCACGTACATGAACGCCGGGACGCCCGGGGGGAAGAGGCTCGCCTTGAGGAACCCGCCCACGCCGTGCGCCTTGACGCCGGCGCCGAGGTACATGACGTAGACCCACAGCGCCAGCACGACGGGCAGGCCGATGAGCGCCGTCCCGGCGATGTTGATGCCGGGGATGATGCCCGTGATGTTGAACGCGAGGATCGCGAAGAACAGCGTCGTGAGCAGCGGCACGTACTTGCGCGCCCGGTCCTTGCCGAGGATCTCCTCCGCGACGTTGACCCGCACGAAGTCGAGCAGGAGCTCGATCACGTTCTGGAAGCGGCCCGGGACCAGCGTGGCGCGGCGCGCGGCGACGACCATGACGACCACCAGCGCGATCGCCACGAGGAACCGGACGAGCTCGATCCGGTTGATCTCGAAGAGCGTGCCCTCGAACAGGACCGGCGGCGGGAAGAAGTCGGTGATCGACGGCGCATGGAATCCACCGCTCTCGCCCTCGTGCGTGGCGAACGGCGCGATCATCGCGAGGCTGGACAGAGCGAGCTCCTGGTGGTCGTGATGCACCGCGGCCCGCGTCGTCGTGGGCATGCGAGCGGCACCTGGCCGTCATGGATGGCAGGAAGCCTAACCTATGAATCCGCCGCTCCTGCACCGCCGTCCGCCCTCCCGACGGGACCTTCGACCCATCCGGCGGAGCGCGCTCGGGTGGCGCCTCCGGACGGACCGGGACGGCGGGCGACGGCCGCCGTGCGCGGGGCGCGCGGGGAGGCGTGCGGGAGGTGTCAGGCGGACGGCTCGACGTACGGCACGCGGCCGCGCGAGACCGCGCGGTAGTCGAGGTACGCCGACCCGAGGACGCCCGCCGCGAGCACCGCGGCGAGGACCGGCTTGGAGTAGAAGTCCAGGTCGCGGATGAGCGCCAGGACGACGATCACGACGATCACCTTTCCGAGCCACGCGCCCATGACGACGGCCGCCATCTTCTGGGGCGACGAGTGCGACGTGGCGAGCATCGACACGACGGTCGTCCCTGAGAACACGAGCGCGAGCCCGACGCCGATGAGCGCGCCCCAGACCCCGGGCAGACCCGCGACGAGCCAGCCGATGCCGACGCCGAGCACGGTGAGCGCGCCGAGGAGCAGGAGCGTGTCGCGCAGGGCGGTGCGGAACACGGCGTCCGCAGCGGCGCTCGTCGCGCTCGGCTGCGGCGCCGGGGTGGTCGGGGCGGGCTCGGGGACGTCGGGGCGGTCGGCCGGGTCGGTCGTCACGGTGTCTCCAGGGGTGGGGCGGTGGTCCGGTCCCGCAGGGGACCGAGGGTCAGCAGGGTCGCGGCGAGCACACCGACGCCGAACGCGACGAGGACGGCGGTCGTCGACCACACGACGAGCGCCGCGACGCCGAACGCGAAGACGCCCGTCCAGACGTACATGATCGCGACGGAACGCCGGTGCGAGTGGCCGAGCGCGAGCAGGCGGTGGTGCAGGTGCATGCGGTCGGGGTGGAAGGGCGACTTCCCCTGGCCGACGCGCCGCAGCACGGCGAGCGCCATGTCGAGCAGCGGCAGCAGCAGCACCGCGAACGGCAGCAGCATCGGCAGGAACGCGGGGAACTTCTGCCGGTCCAGGACGCTCTCGAGCTCGATCTGGCCGGTGATGACGATCGCGGCGGCGGACATGACGAAGCCGAGCAGCATGGACCCCGAGTCGCCCATGAAGATGCGCGCGGGGTACAGGTTGTGCGGAAGGAAGCCCAGGCAGGCGCCGACGAGCACGGCGAGCACGAGCGTCGCGAGGCTCGCGTAGTCGTCGCGGCGGACGTCCACGACGAGCTGGTACGAGTAGAGGAAGAACGCGGCGCCGCCGATCGCGAGCACGCCCGCGGCGAGGCCGTCGAGCCCGTCGACGAAGTTCACGGCGTTCATCGCGACGACCACGGTGAGGATCGTGAGGACGACCCACGTGCGGTTCGACAGCAGCGTCGTGCCGGCGATGGGCAGCTGGTAGAGGATGACGCCCTGCCAGGTGAGGAACCCGGCGGCGAGCACCTGCCCGATCAGCTTGGTCAGCCAGTCGAGGTCCCAGATGTCGTCGGCGACGCCCAGCGCGACGACGAGCCCCGCTCCCCCGACGATGCCGACGATCGGGTGCAGGTTGTCGTACACCCCCGCGAGGAACGGCATCTGGCTCGCCACGAGCAGGGCGACGAGGATGCCCGCGAACATCGCCATGCCCCCGAGCCGGGGCGTCGGGATCGCGTGGACGTCGCGCGTGCGCACCGCGGTGATCGCCCCCCACCGCAGCGCGCACCAGCGCGCGAGCGGCGTCATGAGGAAGGTGACCGAGGCCGCGACGAAGAGCGCCAGGAGGTAGACCCTCACGGGCCGGGCTCCGCGGGGGGTGCGGGCGGCTCGGCCGCGGCCTTCTCGGCGGGCGGCGCGGGCGGCTCGACGGGTGCGACCTCGCGGAGCTGCTCGAGCGTGAGCGCACCCGCGCGCACGAGGCGCAGGGTCGGGCCGGTCGCGTCGACGATCGTCGAGGCCACCCCACCAGGCGCGTCGCCGCCGTCGAGGTAGACGGCGACCGCGTCGCCGAGCTGGTCGAACGCGTCCTGCGCGGTGACGGCGGCCGGCGAGCCGGTCCGGTTCGCGCTCGACACCGCCATCGGGCCGGTCCTGCGCAGCAGCGCGAGCGCGCTCGGGTGGTCCGGTACGCGCAGCGCGACCGTGCCGTGCGTCTCGCCCAGGTCCCACGCGAGCGACGGCTGCGCGCGGACGATGAGCGTGAGGCCGCCGGGCCAGAACGCCTCGGCGAGGGCGCGCGCCTCCGCGGGGACGCCGGCCGCGAGACCGTCGAGCGTGCGGACGTCGGGCATGAGCACGGGCGGCGGCATCTGCCGGCCGCGGCCCTTCGCGTCGAGCAGGGCCTGCACCGCGGGCGGGGTGAAGGCGTCGGCGCCGATGCCGTAGACGGTGTCCGTCGGCAGCACGACGAGGGCGCCGCGGGAGACCGCGGCGACCGCCTCGTCGATCGCGGGACCCCAGGTGGACGGATCGGACGCCGGCAGGATGCGCTCGCTCACGAGGGGGAGTCTCCCACGTCCGGCTGTCCGTCCAGGACGGGTCCGGCGGAGGTCGCGGGGACGTCCGACGCGCCCGCGTCCGGGCGCCGTCGCGCGACGAGCATGCGGGGCCGGCCGGTGAGGTCCGGACGGCTCGACACGTCGACGAACCCGCCGGTCGCGTGCGCGACGTCGCGCGCCGCGGCGTCCTGCACCTCGGCGTGCTCCATGACGAGCAGCCCGCCCGGCCGCAGCAGGCGCAGCGCCGCCGTGACGACCGCGCGAGGCACGTCGAGGCCGTCGACGCCGCCGCCGTACAGGGCGAGGTCGGGGTCGTGGTCGCGCACCTCGGGGTCGACCGGCTCGGCGTCGGGCGGGATGTAGGGCGGGTTCGAGACGAGGACGTCGACCGTCCCGGCGAGGTCGCCGAGCAGCGCGGGGTCGCGCACGTCGCCGAGCTCGACGCGCACGTCGGCGCCGGCCGCGGTCGCGTTCCGGCGGGTCAGCGCGACGGCCGCGGGCGACGCGTCGACGGCCGCGACGCGGCTGCCGGGCACCTCGGTGGCCACGGCCAGGCCCAGCCCGCCCGCGCCGCAGCACAGGTCGACGACCACGGGCGCCACGCCGGTCGCGACGAGGCGCGCGGCCTCGTCCACCGCGACCTGCGCGACGACCTCCGTCTCGGGCCGCGGCACGAACACGCCGGGCTCGACGTGCAGCGTGAGCCAGCGGAACGTCGTGCTGCCGACGATGTGCTGGAGCGGCTCGCGGCGCCGGCGCCGGTCGACGAGCTCCGCGTACCGCTCGGCGAAGCCGTCGGGCACGGGCGGCGCGAGCACCAGGTCGAGGCGGTCGAGACCGAGCGCGTGCGCGGCGAGCGCGGTCGCGTCGACGCGCGGGGACGCCACCCCGGCCTCCGCGAGCACGCGCGTTGCACCGTCGACGAGCGCGCGCAGCCCCGGAGCGGGCGGTGCGGTCGTCACGACTCCCCCGCGTCGCCGGCCGACGCGAGCCGCGCGGCCTCGTCGGCGTCGATCGCGGACTGCACGACGGCTCCGAGGTCGCCGCCGAGCACGGCGTCGAGGTTGTACGCCTTGTAGCCGGTGCGGTGGTCCGCGACCCGGTTCTCCGGGAAGTTGTAGGTGCGGATCCGCTCGGACCGGTCGACGGTCCGGACCTGCGAGCGGCGGGCCTGCGACGCAGCGGCCGCGGCCTCCTCCTGCCGGGCGGCCAGCAGCCGGGCGCGCAGCACGCGCATCGCCTGCTCGCGGTTCTGCAGCTGCGACTTCTCGTTCTGCATCGACACGACGATGCCGGTCGGCAGGTGCGTGATCCGCACCGCGGAGTCCGTCGTGTTGACCGACTGCCCGCCCGGGCCGGACGAGCGGTAGACGTCGATGCGCAGGTCGTTCGGGTCGATCTCGACCTCGCCCTCGTCCTCCGCCTCCGGCAGCACGAGCACGCCCGCCGCCGAGGTGTGGATGCGGCCCTGCGACTCGGTGACCGGCACGCGCTGTACGCGGTGCACGCCGCCCTCGTACTTCAGGTGCGCCCAGACGCCGTCCTCGGGCGCCACCGCGCCGCGCGCCTTGACGGACAGGTGCACATCCTTGAACCCGCCGAGGTCGGACTCGGTGGACTCGAGCACCTGCGTCTGCCAGCCCATGCGCTCGGCGTACCGCGTGTACATGCGCAGCAGGTCGCCGGCGAACAGCGCGGACTCCTCGCCGCCCTCGCCGGCCTTGATCTCGAGGATGACGTCGCGCGCGTCGTCGGGGTCGCGCGGCACCAGCACGTCGCGCAGGCGGGCCTCGGCGGCGCGGGCGGTCTCCTGCAGCCCGGGCAGCTCGGCGGCGAACGCGTCGTCGACCTCGGCGAGCTCGGCGGCGGCCTCGGCGTCGTCGGCCGCGGACCGCCACGCCCGGTAGGCCTGCGCGACGCGACCGAGCTCGGCGTACCGGCGGCCCAGGCGACGCGCGAGCGCGGCGTCCGCGTGCACGGCCGGGTCGGCGAGCTGCGCCTCGATGTGCGCGTGCTCGTCGAGCAGCGGCTGCGCGGCGGCGTACGCCTCGCTCATGGGTGGCTCCTCCAGCCTCGACCGGTCAGCGGGACCCGGCGGGGGACGTCGGGCGCGCAACGCAGCAGCGCCGGTACCCGGGCGGACACTGCCATGGAGGGCAGTCGTCCGCGGCCGGGCACCGGCGCTGCGGAGGTGCTAGTTGGCCGACTTCTTGCCGTAGCGCGCCTCGAACCGGGCCACGCGGCCACCGGTGTCGAGGATCTTCTGCTTGCCCGTGTAGAACGGGTGGCAGGCGCTGCAGACGTCGGCGTGGATCTTGCCGCTCGTCACGGTCGAGCGCGTGGTGAACGTGTTGCCGCAGGTGCAGGTGACCTCGGTGACCACGTACTCCGGGTGGATGTCAGACTTCACAGGGCTTCTCCTTGTTGGGGTGTCCCCGGGTCCCGGCGCGCTGCGCGCACGGGTGAACCGCAGACCAACAGACGATTGTGCCAGAACGCGGGCGGGCGTCGAAATCTTCCCGTCCGGCCCGCGTGGCCGGACGGGGCGTCGCGGCGGCCGTCAGGTCGCGCGCGCGAGCGTGCCGATCTGCTCGCCGGACTCGTCGTAGACCACCAGCTCGTCCCCCTCGACCTCGCCGGTGGACGCGCCCTTGAGCCAGTCGTCGACGCCCTCGCAGGCCATCTGCGTGACGGCCATGTCGTTGAACGTCACGTCCTGATCCTCCCCCTCGGACCAGGTGCCCGTCATGCGGTTGCACCCGTCGGTCCCCGAGACGGTGCCGTCCTCCTCGATGACGAGCTGCGGCTCGCCCTCGGCGTCCTCACCCCACGTGCCGACCGCGTCGGCGGGCTCCTCACCCGCCGCGCACGCGACGAGTGCCCCCGCCGCCACCACCAGCCCGATCACGCCCGCTGCCGGACGTCCCCACGCGTACCGGTTCATACCGGGCACGCTAGCAGCGGCATCGGCCACGTGCCCGACGGCCCGCCGGGGGCCGATGACCCGATCGGAGCAGCCGCGTCGCCGCAGGTCAACAGGGTTCCACCGGCGCGATCTCACATCGTGGATTTGACCCGGTCGGCGTTCGTGGGACGCGTGCGAAGGGCGGCGGGGCCCGAGGACGATGGGCGGCACGAGCACTCTCACGAGGAGCTGAGCACCAATGACGGTGTGCCTGCACGTCTTCCGCGGCGACCCCGACGGCAAGACCCCTGTCCCCGGTACCTCCACCGTGCGCACGGCGACCTGCGTCCGCTGCGGTCGACGCCGCACCTACCAGCAGCGCTGGCCGGGTCGCGACCGCGTCCCGAACGCCGCGCCCGACGCCTTCACACCGCGGACCTGACCCTCGGACGCCGCGGCCGACCCGTCGCCGCCGTCGCAGTGCCGGCCGGGCGCACGCAGCCTCGTCAGCCCTCCGCGCCCGGCTTGGGCGGGAGCGAGCGCGCGTGGTCGACGCCCGCGTCGACCCACGGGGCGAGGTCGTCGTCGTCCTCGACGGCGGACGGCTCGACGAGCAGCCATCCGGCGGCGTGCCGGCCGTTCATGACGAACGGCTTGGTCCCGGGCTCGGTGAGCAGGCGCGCGGTCTCCTCGGCCGGGACGCGGACCATGACCGCACCCTGGCGTCCGCTCACGCCGACGGCCATGTGGCCGCCGACGAGGAACGCGACCCCGCCGAACATCCGTCGCTCCACGACCGGCACGCGCGCTCCGACGAGCGCGCGCACGCGTCCGGCCAGCACCTCGTCGACCATCGCGCTCCCCTTCCGGCGAGGCGTCCCGTGGACGGGCGGACCGACGACCGGCGCCCTGCTGCCCCGACGGCTCAGTCTGCCGCGCCGAGCACCTCGACGTCCCGTGCCCGGAACACGTCGTGCGGGTCGCGCGGCGGCGGGGTGTCGGGGGCAGCCCCACGCGCCCGACGGTCGTCCGCGCGCTCGCGGCGAGCCCGCGGACGACGACGGCCCCGCCTCCCTCGTCGGGAGTGCGGGGCCGTCGTCAGCGGTGCGGGCGTCAGACCGTGCGGCCGACCTCGCCGTCACCGATCGGACCGCCGGGCGTCGTCTTCTGCACCTGGAGCAGGAACTCGACGTTCGACTTGGTCTCACGCAGCTTGCCGATGAGCAGCTCGATCGCCTGCTGCTGGTCGAGCGCGCCCATCACGCGGCGGAGCTTGTAGATGATCTTCAGCTCGTCCTGCGACATGAGGATCTCCTCGCGGCGCGTGCCCGACGCGTTGACGTCGACCGCCGGGAAGATGCGCTTGTCCGCGAGCGAACGCGAGAGCCGAAGCTCCATGTTCCCGGTGCCCTTGAACTCCTCGAAGATGACCTCGTCCATCTTGGAGCCGGTCTCGACGAGCGCGGACGCGAGGATGGTGAGCGAACCGCCGTTCTCGATGTTGCGGGCGGCGCCGAAGAAGCGCTTCGGCGGGTAGAGCGCGGAGGCGTCCACACCACCGGACAGGATGCGGCCCGACGCCGGCGCGGCCAGGTTGTACGCGCGCGACAGACGGGTCAGCGAGTCGAGCAGCACCACGACGTCCTGGCCGAGCTCGACCAGACGCTTGGCGCGCTCGATCGCGAGCTCCGCGACGATCGTGTGGTCCGAGGCGGGGCGGTCGAAGGTCGAGGCGATGACCTCGCCCTTGACCGTCCGCTCCATGTCCGTGACCTCCTCGGGGCGCTCGTCGACGAGCACGACCATGAGGTGGACCTCGGGGTTGTTCGCGGTGATCGCGTTCGCGATCTGCTGCATGACGATCGTCTTGCCCGCCTTGGGCGGCGCGACGATGAGGCCGCGCTGACCCTTGCCGATGGGCGCGACGATGTCGATCACGCGGGGCGTCAGGCGCGTCGGCTCCGTCTCGAGCCGCAGGCGCTCCTGCGGGTAGAGCGGCGTGAGCTTGGTGAACTCGGCCCGGTTGCGCGCCTCCTCGGGCGCCATGCCGTTGACCGTGTCGAGCCGCACGAGCGCGTTGAACTTGCTCGGCCGGTTGCCCTGCGGCGGCTGCTCGCCCTCGCGGGGCTGGCGGACGGCACCCGTGATGGCGTCACCGCGGCGCAGGCCGGACTTCTTCACCTGGTTGAGCGACACGTACACGTCGTTCGCGCCGGGGAGGTAGCCCGACGTGCGGACGAACGCGTACGAGTCGAGCACGTCGAGGATGCCCGCGACGGGCAGCAGGACGTCGTCCTCGGTGACCTCGATGTCGTCGAGGCCCGACACGTCCGGCTGGCCGCCACGACCGCGGCGGCCCTTGCGGTCCCGGTCGCGGTACCGGTCGCGCGAGCGACGGCGGCGACCGCCGCGCTCGTCGTCGTCCGGCCCGAACTGGTCCCGGTTCTGGTTCTGGTTGCCCTGGCGGTTGCCGCCCTGCTGGCCCTGACCCTGCTGGCCCTGGCCCTGCGGCGCCTGCTGCTGGCCGCCCTGCTGACGGTTCTCGTCCTCGCGGCGCTGGTCCTCCGGCGCACCCTGGCCCCGGCCGGAGCGGCGCGAGCGGCGCTCGCCCTGCACGGCGTCCGACGCACGCGCGGCGCGGTCGTCCCGGGACTCGGCGGGCGCGAGCCGTGCGTCGAGCGCGGCCTCGAGCCCGGCGAGCGCGTCCTGGCGCGGGCGCTCCTGCTGCTCGCGGTCGCCGCGCGGCTCGCGCTCGGTGCGGGGCTCCCGCTCGGCGCGCGGTGCACGCTCGGTGCGCGGCTGCTCGCCGCCCTGCTCGCGGGGCTGCTCACGCTCGGCAGCGGGTGCCGCGGCGGACTCGTCCTGCGCGGCGGCCTGCGGCGCGCGGCGGCGGCGCTCGCGGGCGGGCGGGGCGTCGGCCACGGCGACCGACTCGCTGCGACGCGGCTCGTCGAGCGCGCGGGACCGGTTGCCCCCGCGGGCGGCGTTGATCGCGTCGACCAGGTCGCCCTTGCGCATCTTCGAGGTGCCCTTGACGCCCAGCTCGGACGCGAGCGCCTGCAGCTCGGGCAGGCGCATCGCGGTGATCGAGCCGGCGCGGGCGGACCCGCCGGAAGTCGTCACGGCGGGATCGATGGTGTCTGTCACGAAGGACCCTTCCCCTCGTCGGTGGTCCACCCCACGGGGACGGGGTGCGACCGGGCCCCGGTCAGACGACCGGGACGGTGATGGAGCGGCACGGCGCGTACGACGACGTCTGCGACATCTGCGCGCGTGGGCTGGAGCGCTCCCGGGGGGTCGACTCGAGGGAATCGCCCGGGCGATGAACGGCGCGGGCGGCCCGGAGGACGAGGTCCGGGGAACGCGTCGATGTTATCACTGTCGGTCCGGCCCGGAGTGCGCCTCAGCGCTGGTGTCGCGGTTCACCCGATCGGGCGGCTCGACGGCACACGCTCGGCGCGGGCGCCCTCGGTGTCGACCGCGAGCGGGAGGATCCGCCACCCGCCCATGACACCGCCGAACGCGGCGGCAAGGGCGTCGTCGGCGTCCGTGCTCACCCTCTCAACACCGTCGGGGCCCGTCGTCTTCCCCGTGCGGCGCGCGAGTGCCAGGACCGTGGGCCCGGCACCGGAGACGACCGCGGCGACGCCGGCGGCCCGCAGGACGTCGACCAGCGCGAGCGAGTCGCGCATGACGGCACGCCGCTGCTGCTGGTGCAGACGGTCCTCGGTCGCCGGGAGCAGCAGGTCGGGTCGGCGTCCGAGCGCCTCGACCAGCAGCGCCGCGCGGCCGGCCTGGAACGCGGCGTCGGCGTGCGGCACCGTCGCGGGCAGGACGCCGCGGGCGGCCTTGGTCGACAGGTGGGTGCCGGGGACGACGGCCACCGGCACGACGTCGTCGTGCACCGCGATCCGCGCCGCCTGCACGGCCCCCGTCCCGGTGTCGCTCCACGCGACGGTCGCGCCGCCGAGCAGCGCGGGCGCCGCGTTGTCCGGGTGGCCCTCCATCGCCGAGGCGAGCGCGAGCGCCGTGCCGTCGTCGAGTGCGTCGGGGTCCGCGACGAGCGCGCGCGCCGCGACGATCCCGGCGACGACGGCCGCGGCGGACGACCCGAGACCCCGTCCGTGCGGGATCGCGTTCCGGCACGTCAGGTGGAGGCCGGTCTGCGGGGCGCCGACGTGGTCGAGCGCGGTGCGCAGCGCCTGCACGACGAGGTGCCGCTCGTCGTCGGGGACCTGCCCCGCCCCCTCGCCGGTCACCTCCACCGTGACGCCGGACGTGCCGAGCGCCCGGACCTCGAGCTCGTCGTGCAGCGTGAGCGCGACGCCCAGGGCGTCGAAACCCGGGCCGAGGTTGGCGCTCGTCGCGGGCACGCGGACGCGGACGTGGTCCGCCCCCAGGCGCATCGCGGCCTCAGTCCAGGCCGAGCGCGGCGGCGATCGACACCACGTCCGCGGAGACGCGCACGGGCTCGACGTCGTGGCCCTCGGGGGTCTTGAGCGCCCACTGCGGGTCCTTGAGCCCGTGGCCCGTCACCGTGATCGCGATGCGGGCGCCCGCGGGGACGCGGCCCTGCTCGGCGAGCATGAGCAGCCCCGCGACGCCGGCGGCCGACGCGGGCTCGACGAACACGCCGACCTCGGCCGACAGGACGCGGTGCGCCGCGAGGATCTGCTGGTCCGTGACGGACTCGATGAGCCCGCCCGACACGTCGCGCGCCTCCTCCGCATGCTGCCACGACGCGGGGTTGCCGATCCGGATCGCGGTCGCGATGGTCTCGGGCTGGTCGATCGGGAAGCCCTTGACGATCGGCGCGGCGCCGGCGGCCTGGAAGCCCCACATGACGGGCGTGCGCGTCGCGACCGCGCCGTGCTTCTCCCCCGCGTCGAGGCCCGCGTACTCGCGGTAGCCCTTCCAGTACGCGGTGATGTTGCCCGCGTTGCCGACGGGCAGCACGTGGATGTCGGGGGCGTCGCCGAGCGCGTCGACGATCTCGAACGCGCCCGTCTTCTGGCCCTCGATGCGGTCCGGGTTGACGGAGTTCACCAGGTCGACCGGGTACGCCTCGGCGAGCTTGCGGGCCGCGACGAGGCAGTCGTCGAAGTTGCCGTCGACCTGCAGCAGCCGCGCGCCGTGCGCGATCGCCTGCGACAGCTTGCCCATCGCGATCTTGCCGTCCGGCACGAGCACCGCGCAGACCATGCCCGCGCGCGTCGCGTACGCCGCGGCCGACGCGGACGTGTTGCCCGTCGACGCGCACACGACCGCCTTGGCCCCGCGGGCCGCCGACGCCGAGATCGCGGTCGTCATACCGCGGTCCTTGAACGAGCCCGTCGGGTTCATGCCCTCGAACTTCACGTACACGTCCGCGCCCGAGCGCTCCGACAGCGCCGGCGCCGGGATCAGCGGCGTGCCGCCCTCCCCCAGCGTGACGACCTTCTCCTGGACGTGCGCGGGCAGGCGGTCGGCGTACTCGGCGATCACGCCGCGCCACTGGTGGGCCATCAGGCTCCTTCGACTCGCAGGACGGACACGATGCTGCGGACCACGTCGAGGCCGGCGACGGCGTCGACGGTGGCCTGCAGGGCAGCGTCGGGGGCGGTGTGCGTCGTGATGACGAGGTGCGCGACCGCGCTGGTCGGGTCGCCGTCGCGCGCGGGCGTCTGGCGGACCGCCTCGATCGACACGTCGTGGGCCGCGAGCACCGCGGCGACCGTCGCCAGCACGCCGGGCCGGTCGGCGACCTCGAGCCGCACCTGGTAGCGCGTGCGCGCCACGGCCGCGGGCAGCACCGGGAACGCCGCGTACGACGACTCCACCGGGCCCTTGCCGCCGAGCACGCGGTGCCGCGCGACCGAGACGACGTCGCCCAGGACCGCCGACGCGGTGGGCACACCGCCCGCGCCGCGGCCGTAGAACATGAGCTCGCCCGCGGCCTCGGCCTCGACGAACACCGCGTTGAACGCGCCCCGCACGCCCGCGAGCGGGTGGTCCGCCGGGAGCAGCGCCGGGTGGACGCGGACCTGGACGCCCGCCGTGCCGTCGGCGGTCTCGCCGCGCTCGGCGATCGCGAGCAGCTTGATGACGTGGCCGGTGCGCGTCGCCCACTCGACGTCCTGCGCCGTGACCGCGGTGATGCCCTCGCGGTGCACGTCGTCGAGCGCGACCCGCGTGTGGAACGCGAGCGACGCGAGGATCGCGGCCTTGGCGGCGGCGTCGTAGCCCTCGACGTCGGCCGTCGGGTCGGCCTCCGCGTAGCCGAGCGCCTGCGCCTCCTTGACCGCCTGGTCGAGGTCGAGACCCTCGGTCGTCATGCGGTCGAGCACGTAGTTGGTCGTGCCGTTGACGATGCCGAGCACGCGGCGCACGTGGTCGCCCGCGAGCGACTCGCGCACCGGGCGCACGATCGGGATCGCGCCAGCGACGGCGGCCTCGAAGTACAGGTCGGTGCCCGCGGCGTCGACGGCCGCGTAGAGCGTCGGGCCGTCCTGCGCGAGCAGCGCCTTGTTGGCGGTGACCACGGACGCGCCGTGCTCGATCGCGTGCAGCAGCAGGCTCCGCGCGGGCTCGATGCCGCCCATGACCTCGACGACGACGTCGGCCTTCTCGACGAGCGACGTGCCGTCCGCGGTGAGCAGCGTGCGGTCGACCACCGGGTCGCGCTCCGCGTCGACGTCCCGCACCGCGACGCCGACGAGCTCGAGCCGGGCGCCGACGCGCGCGGCCAGGTCGTCGGCCTGCGTCGTGAGGAGCCGGACGACCTCCGTGCCGACGACGCCGCAGCCGAGGACGGCGACGCGCAGGGACGGGCGGGGGTCGGGCGGCAGGACCACGGGGACGGCCTCTCGGTCGGTGGGTGTCACCCCGCGCCGCGTCCGCGGGCCGTGACCGGCACCGGGGTCGGGCGGTGACGCGGCCCAGGATAGAGCCGGGCGCGCACCCGACGGGACGCCGTCCAGCGGCCGACCTGCGGGCTGTCGGCGGAGCGCGGGTCAGGCGTCGGTGTCGAGGGCCAGGAGGTCGGCGACCGTCTCGCGGCGGACGAGGACGCGCGACGCGCCGTCCGACACCGCGACCACCGGCGGGCGGGTCAGCAGGTTGTAGTTCGACGCCATCGAGCGCCCGTAGGCCCCCGTCGCCGCGACCGCGAGCAGGTCGCCTGCGCGCACGTCGCCCGGCAGCAGCACCTCGTGCACGACGATGTCGCCGCTCTCGCAGTGCTTCCCGACGACCCGCGCCAGCACGCGGTCCGCCGTCGAGAGCCGCCCGACGACCTCCGCGTGGTACCGCGCGCCGTAGAGCGCGGGCCGGATGTTGTCGCTCATGCCGCCGTCGACGGACACGTACAGCCGGTTCAGCGCGTCGTCGACACGGACGGGCTTGACCGTCCCGACCGTGTAGAGCGTCAGGCCGGCCGGCCCGACGATCGCGCGGCCCGGCTCGATCGAGAAGCGCGGCACGTCCGTGCCGACCTCGGCCGCGCTGTCGGCGACCGACGCGGCGATCTCCTTGGCGATGCGGTCGGGGTCGAGCGCGACCTCGCCCGGCAGGTACGCGATGCCGTACCCGCCCCCGAGGTCGACCTCCTCGACGAGCACGCCCGTGCGCCGTGCGAGCCGCGCGCGCAGCGCGAGGACCGACCGCGCGGCGACCGCGAACCCCGACGGGTCGAGGATCTGCGAGCCGATGTGCGAGTGGATGCCGAGCAGCCGCAGCTCCGGGCGGGCCAGCACCGCGAGCAGCGCGGACATCGCCGGGCTGTCGTCGTCCTCGTCGGCGACGGTGTCCGCGGTCCCCTGCGTCGGGGCGAGCGACAGGCCGAACTTCTGGTCCTCGTGCGCGGTCGAGATGTACTCGTGGCCGCCCGCGTGCACGCCCGTCGTGACGCGCACCATCACCGGCGCCGGTGCACCACCACGGGACGCGACCAGGTCCGCGAGCCGCTCGATCTCGACGAGCGAGTCGACGATGATCCGGCCCACGCCCGCGTCGAGCGCCATCGCGAGCTCGCCGTCCGACTTGTTGTTGCCGTGCAGCCCGATGTCCGCGCCCGGGACGCCCGCGCGCAGCGCGACCGCGATCTCGCCGCCCGACGCGGTGTCGACCCGCAGCCCCTCCTCGTGCACCCACCGGGCCACCGCGACGGACAGGAACGCCTTGCCGGCGTAGTACACGTCGACCTCGGCGCCGACCTGCGCGAACGCCTCGGCGAACGCCCGCCGGTACGTCCGAGCACGCGTGCGCAGGTCCTGCTCGTCGACGACGTAGGCCGGGGTCCCGTGCTGCACCGCGAGATCCCGCACGTCGACGCCCGCCACGCGCACCGCACCGTCGTCGCCGCGCGCGACACCCGTCGACCAGGGCTCTCCCGGGACGACCGTCGCGGCGTCGTGCAGGTGCGCGGACGGCTGCGGTGCCTCGCCGGTCACATGCGCTCCGGCGCGCTCACGCCGAGGAGGCCCAGCCCGTTGGCGAGGACCTGACGCGTCGCGTCGTTGAGCCACAGGCGCGTGCGGTGGACGTCCGAGACCTCCTCGTCGCCCCAGGGCGTGACCCGGCGCTGGTCGTACCACTTGTGGTACGCCCCGGCGAGCTCCTCGAGGTACCGCGCGACGCGGTGCGGCTCACGCAGGTCCGCAGCCTGGTTGACCACGCGCGGCAGCTCCGCGAGCTGGCCCAGCAGCACGGCCTCCGACTCGTGGTCGAGCAGCGACGCGTCGAAGCCGTCCTCCTTGCGCACGCCCGCGTCGGCGGCGTTGCGGCCGACGTTCACCGTGCGCGCGTGCGCGTACTGCACGTAGTAGACGGGGTTCTCGTTCTTCGCCGACGCGAGCAGGTCGAGGTCGAGATCGATCGTCGAGTCCGCCGACGAGCGCGCGAGCGAGTACCGCGCCGCGTCCACGCCGACCACGTCGACGAGGTCCTCGATCGTCAGGACGGTGCCCGCGCGCTTCGCCATGCGGACCGGCTTGCCGTCCTTCACCAGGTTGACGAGCTGCCCGATGAGGATCTCGAGGTTGACGTGCGGCGTGTCGCCGAACGCCGCGCACACCGCCATCATGCGGCCGATGTACCCGTGGTGGTCGGCGCCGAGCATGATGATGACGCGGTCGAACCCGCGCTCGCGCTTGTCGAGGTAGTACGCGATGTCGCCCGAGATGTAGGCGCCCTCGCCGTCGGACTTGATGACGACGCGGTCCTTGTCGTCGCCGAAGTCGGTCGTGCGCAGCCAGACGGCGCCGTCCTGCTCGAAGACGTGCCCGCCCTGGCGGAGCCGCTCGACGGCCCGCTCGACGGCACCCGACTCGTGCAGCGTGTCCTCGTGGAAGTACACGTCGAAGTCGACGCCGAAGTCGTGCAGCGACTGCTTGATCTCGGCGAACATCAGGTCGACGCCCCGTGCCCGGAACGCCTCGGTCGCGTCCTCGCGCGGCAGCGTGCGGGGGTCGGGCTCGCCCGCGGCGAGCGCGTCCGCGACGACCTGCTCGGCGATGTCGGTGATGTACGAGCCGCCGTAGCCGTCCTCGGGGGCAGGCTCACCCAGGGCGCGGGCGACGAGCGAGCGCGCGAACCGGTCGATCTGCGCGCCGTGGTCGTTGAAGTAGTACTCGCGGGTCACGTCCGCACCCGCGGCCTCGAGCACGCGCGCGAGGCTGTCGCCGACGGCCGCCCACCGCACGCCGCCGATGTGGAGCGGACCCGTCGGGTTCGCCGACACGAACTCGAGGTTGAGGCGAACGCCCGCGAGCGCCTCGCCGCGCCCGTACTCGACGCCCTGCTCGACGATCGACCGTGCGAGCTCGCCCGCGGCGGCCGCGTCGAGACGGATGTTGAGGAAGCCCGGACCGGCGACCTCGACCGACGCGACGCCGGGCGTCTCGCCGAGGCGGCGCGCCAGCTCCTCGGCGAACGCGCGCGGGTTCGTGCCGGCCTTCTTCGCGAGCTGCATCGCGACGTTCGTCGCCCAGTCGCCGTGCTCGCGCTGCCGCGGTCGCTCCAGGTGCACGGTCGCGGGGATCGCGGCCGGGTCGAGGGCGAACGTGCCGTCGTCGACGGCGTGCACGAGAGCGGCCCGGAGGGCCTCGGAGAGCTGGGCGGGAGTCACCCGTCAAGGGTAGGGGAACGCCGCCCGGAGCCGGACGCGCGTCCGCCGCTCGCACCGGCCCGGAGGCTGCTCCGCGCGGGCCGGACGACGCGGCGCGCCGACCAGCCGAAACGGTGGCGTGGGGGCATCCGGCGGTGTTGACTTCGCCCATGCACGGACAGGCGACCTGACGCATGGCGCGACGTCCCGGACTCATCGACACCGCCGTCGACGCGCTCCGCAGCCGCATCACCTCGGGCGAGTGGCCCGTCGGCTCGCGCATCCCCCCCGAACCCGCCCTCGTCGACCTGCTGGGCGTCGGCCGCAACACCGTCCGCGAGGCCGTGCAGTCGCTCGTGCACGCCGGGCTGCTCGAGCGTCGGCAGGGGTCGGGCACGTACGTGCTGTCCAGCTCGGAGCTCGCGGTCACGATGGGCCGGCACATCGCCGACGCCCGGCAGCGCGACGTCGTCGAGGTGCGCCGTGCGCTCGAGGTCGAGGCCGCCCGGCTCGCCGCCCGTCGCCGGACCGCGACCGACGCGTCCGCGCTGCTGGACGCGCGCGACGCCCGGGCAGCCGCCTACCAGGCCGGCGACCTCGACAAGATGGTCGTGACCGACCTGGACCTGCACCGCACGATCGTGCGCACCGCCGCGAACCCCGTCCTCGTGTCGCTGTACGAGAACCTGCTCGACGCGATCGGCGAGAACATCCGGTTCAACTTCGTGAGCGACACCCACGGGGGCGACGCGCACGACGGCCTGGTCGAGGCGATCGTCGCCGGGGACGACGGTCGCGCCGTCGCGGAGACGTCGGGGTACCTGTCCGCGTTTCTCGGCGAGGCCTGACGGGCTGATACGCTGACGCTCGCTTCCGGCCCGCACACCCGTGTGCGCGCCATGCGCCCGTAGCTCAGTGGATAGAGCGTCTGCCTCCGGAGCAGAAGGTCGTAGGTTCGAATCCTATCGGGCGCACCCCTGAAGGCCGTGTCTCCGCGCAGCGGGACACGGCCTTCGTCGTCTCTCCGCCCGTCAGCTCCGCCAGCGCGTCCAGCTCGGGTCGTCGACGACGCTCCTCCACGTCTCGTCGACCTCGGCCCACGTCCACGGGGTGTCCCCGAGCACGGGTCCGGATGCGCCGACGACGACGGTCTCCCGGTTGTCGTCGTACCGCGCGCTCGGCCCGTGGTGACCGATGAGTCGTCGCCCCTGCGTCGGCCGGCCCGCGATGTGCAGGATCCACAGCCACATGACCCAGCCACCGCCGGCGTGCTCGTCGTCGTGCTGGGAGAACTCGATCGTGAGGCACGGCGCCGTCGTGCCGAGGCCGGAGAGCCGGACGGGCGGACCGACGTACGTCCCGGGCTCGCCGATGAGCATGCGGGTCCAGTCACCCAGGTAGGTGGCCACGACCGGGTGCAGCGTCGCCAGGTCGTCCCGGGCGGGCGGCCGGTCGCATGCCACGGCGTCGAGCACGCGGAGGGTCGCGGGCTCCAGGTCAGGGCGCAGCGGCACGCGGAAGGACCAGGTGGGGTACGAGCTCACGCCGGGCACCCCAGGCGCTCGGCGGGACGGCGCCGACCGCCGCCGGACGCCGTCCCGTCAGGGGCCTCGTCAGATCATGCGCGGCGCCTTGGCGAGGTTCTCGACCAGCTCGGCCCGGTTCTGGCGGACGACGTAGGCCGGGCGGTCGCGCTCGACGCGCCACGACTCGCTCAGCGGCGAGACGTCGACCGTGTCGAACCCGAGAGCGTCGTACAGGGCCGTGACGTGCTCGACGGCCTCGGGGTGGTCGCTCGACGTGGCGAGGGCGCGGCGCTCGGCGCTGCCCGCGGGGTGCCCGTCCGTCGTGATGTCGGGGGCGCCGATGTGGTTGAACGCCTTGACGACCTTGGACGTCGGCAGGTGCTCCTGCAGCAGCCCGGACGTGGTCTTCTCACCACGGTCCAGGGCCTCGATGTGGCCGTCGCGCTCCCAGTAGTAGTTGTTGGTGTCGAGCACGACCTTGCCGGCCAGCGGCTCGACGGGGATGTCGGCGATCGCGCGCAGCGGCACGGTCACGACGGCGATCTCCGCGGCGGCGGCCGCCTCCGCGGCGGTGGCGGCGCGCGCCTGCGGGCCGAGGTCCGCGACGAGCGCGTCGAGCGTCTGGGGTCCGCGGGAGTTGGCGATGACGACGTCGTGGCCCAGCCCGATGACGGCGCGGGCGACCTGGCTGCCGATGTGACCGGCGCCGATGATTCCGTAGGTGGTCATGTCCGGTGCAATAGGACCGCGCGGGTCGCCATTCCCCTGGACGGGAGGCGTCCACCTGTCGGTCACCGGTCGGCGCAGTGCCCGGACTCACAGTCGTCCGGGCGGTCGCGTCGTTGACGCGGTCCCGCCCCGACCGCACGATGGAGCCGGCGACCGTCCCGGTCGCTCGGCGAGCCGTGACCGGCGCTCGCACCCCCGACGTCCCCACGCACGCGGCCTTCGACGCGTCCGTCCGGACGCCCCCGATCCTCGAGCCCGCCGCGGCCACCCTGGAGCACGCATGCCTTCGACCACCCTCCGCCGTCGGCGCCGCGCGCGCCTCGGGACGCTCGTCGCCGCCGCCCTGGTCGGCCTCGCGGCCACCCCTGCCCTCGCGACGCCCGCCGCAGCCGCCATCGGCGACTCGTTCGACGACGACCTCAGCTGGTACGACACCGGGCGCTGGCACAAGGCCGACGGGTGGACGAACGGCGGGATGTTCGACGTCGGCTGGCGAGCCGACCACGCGTGGCACAGCGGCGGCGTGCTCGGGCTGAACCTCGACACGACGCCGTGCCCGTCGGGCTGCTCGGGTCGTCCGTACGCGGGCGCGGAGGTCCGGTCGAACGACCTCTACTCCTACGGGCGGTTCGAGGTGCGCATGAAGGCCGCGGCCGGCTCGGGCACGGTGACGTCGTTCTTCACGTACACCGGACCGAGCGACGGGCAGCCCTGGGACGAGATCGACGTCGAGATCCTCGGCAGGAACACGCGGCAGCTGCAGACGAACTACTTCACCGACGGCGTCGGCGGCCACGAGACCGTGATCGACCTGGGCTTCGACGCCGCCGCGGCCTACCACCAGTACGCGATCGAGT
The DNA here is from genome assembly GCF_028527925.1 of Cellulomonas fimi. Taxonomy (GTDB): domain Bacteria; phylum Actinomycetota; class Actinomycetes; order Actinomycetales; family Cellulomonadaceae; genus Cellulomonas; species Cellulomonas fimi_C. The sequence continues at coordinate 9,065 of NZ_JAPESW010000030.1, read as the reverse complement.
GGTGGGACGGCGGGACGATCAACTGGTTCGTCGACGGGCGCCTCGTGCACCAGGAGGACGGGTCCCGCGGCCCGCTCCCGACGCGTCCGCAGCGCATCATGATGAACTTCTGGCCCGGCGTCGGGGTCGACGACTGGCTCGGCCCGTTCCGGTACGAGGGTCAGCGCACGGCGACGTACGACTGGGTGCGGTACACGCGCTACTGACGAGCGTCGCGGGCGAGGGGTCGGGCGACGGGTGCCCCCGTCACCCGACCCCTGCTCCCCTCGGGCGCCGGCACGCGCCCGTCGGACTCCGCACCGGTCCGCGTCCACGACGGACGAGGCCGAGGAGCAGCACGGAGGGCTCGGTGCAGGACCGGTCGTGCCAGCCCGGCTGGAAGCGGTTCCAGTCCCGCGGCCCTCATCGTGGTGCGAGCACGTCGGACCCGTCAAGCCCTCAGGACGCAGGAGCGGATCCCCGCACGACGAGCGTCGTCGGGAGCAGGACGGGCTCCACCGGGCGCCCCTCGATCGCCTGCACGAGCGCCGCCGCGAGCTCGGCCCCGAAGCGTCGGATCGGCTGGCGGACCGTCGTCAGGGGCGGGTCGGTCTGCTGCGCGACGGGCAGGTCGTCGTACCCGACGACGGCCACGTCGTCCGGCACCGACCGGCCGTGCGCCCGCAGCGTCCGCAGCGCGCCCGCCGCCATGTTGTCCGAGCCCGCGACCACGCCGTCGAGGTCGGGGTGCCGCTCGAGGAGCCGCTCCGTCGCCCGCTCGCCGGAGTCGGCGCTGAAGTCGCCGTCCTCGACCCAGACGTCGGCGCCCGCCGCCCGGAGCGCGGCCTCCGCACCGCGGCGGCGGTCGACGGGCGCACGCAGCTGCTCGCCGCCCGTGATGATGCCGACCCGCCGGCGACCCGTCGCCAGCAGGTGCTCGGCCGCGCGGCGGCCGCCGTCCTCGTTGTCGACGTCGACCCACAGGCCCGGGTCCCCGTGCAGCGGCCGACCACCGAGCACCACGGGGCTGTCGCTGGCCCGCGCGACCGCGAGCAGCGGGTCGTCGCCGCGCGTCGCCATGAGCATGAGGCCGTCGGTGCGCCGCGACTGCAGCGCACGCTCGAGACGGGCCCGCCCCCGGTCGGACGCCGCGAGCAGGAGCGTGAGGTCGAGGTCGGCCTCCTCCAGCACACCCGCGACGCCCACGATGACCTCGACGTAGAACGGGTCGGCGACGAGCGCCGGGTCGTCCCCCGACACCGCGAGGACGACGGCGCCGGCGCGGTTCGTCGCGAGCGCGCGAGCCGTCGCGTTCGGCACGAACCCGAGCTCCTCGACCGCGCGCGCCACGGCGGCGCGCTTGGCGGGCGAGACGTTCGGCTCGCCGTTGACCGCCCGCGAGGCGACCGTGCGCGAGACACCGGCGTGCCGCGCCAGGTCGTCGAGCGTCGGACGGCGGCCCACGACCCCTCCTCGTCGACGGCGCCCGGCACGCCCGGGCGGGATACGTCCACGCTAGCGGGCGGCACGGTGCCGTCGGGCGACACGGGCGCCGCGCGTCGCGCCGTCGGTCCCTGGGTCCGAGGTCCCGGTGGTCGGCGTCGGCCCGGTCCGCGCGTGCGGCCTTCATGGGATCTTGACCGGCCCTGAACGGGACGTGCGGAGGCCGCCGGGACGGTGGTGCCGACGCCGGAGGGACCGGCGCCCGCACGGGAGGAGACCCCGATGGTCGCCACTGCACCCACCTCCGCCGGCACACGCCCGGCGCCCGACGTCGCGCGCGGCCGCGCCCTCCGCATCGGCGTCGTCGCGGCCGTCAGCGTGGCCGTCGCCGCGCTCGCGCTCGCGCTGCCGGTGTGGCCGGCGGGCGAGGACATGGGGTCGACGCACTACATGGGGCTGCTCGCGGCGAACCAGCCGTGGAACCTGCTGCTGTTCATGGCGGTCCCGGTGATCCTCGCCGAGACCATCGCGGTCTCGGAGCTCGCCATCCTCTTCCGGCGTCCGGTCCCGCCCGTCGTCGCGGCGCTCAACCGGTACGCCGGCCTGGTCGCCGGGTTCTTCTTCCTCGGCGTCGTCGTCTACCTGACCAAGCACGCCGTCGTCCCGCTCACGACGTCCGGTGGCTGGCGGGGACCCGCCGACGTGATCGCCGTCGGCTTCTACCTGCTCGGGATCGTGCCGCTGTACGGCATGACGCTGCTCGAGACACGGGTCGTCGGCGCCGGCTGGGACGCCGAGCACCGCCTCAAGGTCCACGCGACGCTGGTCGGGCTGTTCCTCGTCGTCGCCCACGTCGCGATGATCGCCGGGATGCTCGACCCCGCCGTGCTCGGCTGGCAGCCCACCCACGTCATGGACGACGGGTCGAGCATGGCCGGGATGACGCACTGAGCCCCCGGGCGCAACCGACGTCAGGCCGGCGGCAGGGTCACCGTGAACGTGGCGCCCGCACCGGGCCCGTCGCTCGCCGCCGTCAACGTCCCGCCGTGCGCCTGGACCAGCGCCCTGCTGATCGCCAGGCCGATCCCGGACCCGCCGTGGCCGCGGTCGCGTGCGGTGTCGACGCGGTAGAAGCGCTCGAGCACGTGCGGCAGGTGCTCGGGCGCGATGCCCTCGCCCGTGTCGGCGACGCGCAGCGACACCAGCCCGTCGGGTTCGCGCGCGGCGGCGAGCACGACCCGGCCGCCCGCCGGGGTGTGCCGGACGGCGTTCGCGAGCAGGTTGTCGAGGACCTGCGCCACGCGCGTCCGGTCGACGGCGACCGGCGGCAGGCCGTCGGGCACGTCGAGTGCGAGGGCGACGTCCGCCGCGGCCGCGCGCTCGCGCACCGCTCCGGCCGCCGCGTGCAGCAGGTCGGCGGGGGCGACGGGCTCGCGGTGCAGCGGGAGGTCGCCCGACTCCGCACGCGTCACGGCCGCGAGGTCGTCGGCGAGGCGCGTCAGCCGGATGCTCTGCTCGCGCAGGACTGCGAGCGTGTCCTCGTCGAGCGGCTGCATGCCGTCCTCGATCGCCTCCAGGTAGCCCGCGATCGTCGCGACGGGCGTGCGGACCTCGTGCGCGACGTCCGCGAGCAGCCGGGCACGCAGCCGGTCGGACTCGTGCAGGCGGGCCGCCATCGCGTTGAACGACCGGGCGAGGTCGTCGAACTCCGTACCGAGCCCCGGTTCGGGGACCCGCGAGTCGTAGGCGCCCGCCCCGACCCGCGCAGCCGCGGTCGACACGGTGGCGAGCGACCGGCCGATGCGGCGGTTGAGGACCACGCCGACGACCGCGGAGACCAGCGCAGCAGCGCCGAGCGCGAGCGCGAGCGAGACGGTGCCCGCGTCCTGGAAGGCCTGCTCGGCGTGCAGGACGGCGGCGTCGTGGTCCGCCATGCCCGCGCGCACCATGTGCTGGTGGAACAGGCCCGGCCCGACGGCCGCCGCCACGAGCCACGCCGTCACGGCGGCTGTCGCGAGCACGACGACGAGCGCGCCCACGAGCAGCGCGCCGAGCCCCCAGGCCGCCGCTCCGTGCCGCGCCTCGCCTCTCACGCGCCCGTCCCGATCCGGTACCCCACACCGCGGACCGTCCGGACGTAGCGCTGCGCCTCCGCGGTGTCGCCGAGCTTCTGGCGCACGTGCAGGACGTGGACGTCCACCAGGTGCTCGTCGCCGACCCAGCCCGGACCCCACACGAGGTCGATGAGCGCCCGGCGGCTGAGGACCCGTCCCGGGCGGTCCGCGAGCGCCGCGAGCACGTCGAACTCGGTGCGGGTCAGCGGCACCGCCTCACCGTCGCGGTCGACCTCGCGCGCGTCCACGTCGATCCGCAGGTCTCCGACCACGAGCACGCGCCCGGCAGCCCCGGCCGCGGCCGCCGGTGCCGCACGTCGCGGGCGGCGCATGAGCGCGGCGACGCGCGCCATGAGCTCGCGCGGGCTGAACGGCTTCGTCACGTAGTCGTCGGCGCCGACGGACAGGCCCACGACCGTGTCGAGCTCGTCGGCACGGGCGGTCAGCATGACGACGTAGCAGTCGGAGAACGTGCGCAGCCGACGGCACACCTCGACGCCGTCGAGGCCGGGCAGGCCGAGGTCCAGCACGACGAGGTCGGGGTCCACCTCCCGCAGGACGTCGACCGCCAGGGCACCGTCGTGGCAGAGGGTGGTCGCGTAGCCGTCGCGCTCGAGGTACCCCGCGACCAGGCGCGCGAGCGGTTCCTCGTCGTCGACGACGACGGCCCGGCGCGCGGGGGCGGACGGCGTTGTGCTCACGTCACCATCTTGTCCGGCACGACACGTCGGACCCGGGACCTTCATCGAACCTTGATCGGACGACGAGCCGCCGTGCGGTGCCGGCGAGCGACAGTGGCCGTCTCCGAGCGGCCCACCGCGGCCACCGGGGAGCACGCACCGCACCTGGAAGGACCCGTCCCGTGAGCACCACCCTCCGTCGCGCCGTCGGCGCGACCGCCGCCCTGACCCTCGTCACCACCCTCGTCGCGTGCGCCGGCGACCCCGCGGGGACCGCCGCGGGAGCTGACCGCCCGACGACGAGCACCGCGCAGCCCGTCGACGCCCGTCACGACGAGACCGACACCTGGTTCGCGCAGATGATGGTCGTCCACCACGAGGGGGCGGTCGAGATGGCCGAGCTGGCCGTCGACCGCGCCGCCACGCCGGAGGTGCGCGACCTCGCGCAGCGCATCGCCGACGCGCAGGGACCCGAGATCGCGCTGATGAGCGGCTGGCTCGCGGCGTGGGGCGAGGACGCACCGGGCGCGATGGACCACGGCGGGATGGACCACGGCGGGATGGACATGCACGGCATGGGCCAGGACGAGGCGATGGGGTCGCTCGACGGGCTCGACGGCGTCGCGTTCGACCGCGCGTTCCTCGACCTCATGATCGCGCACCACCGCGGTGCCGTGGAGATGGCGGAGACCGAGCTCGCCGACGGCACGCATCCCGACGCGCTGCGGCTCGCACGCACGATCGTCGACGACCAGACGGCGGAGATCACCGAGATGCAGAACCTGCTGAACGCGCTGTGAGCAGCGGTCACGAGGGGGCGACCCGCGCGATCACGTACCGTCGTCCGGTGCCGCACGACGACTCCCCCGCCGACCTCTCCCGCGCGGACGGCAGCCTGCCCGGGCTGACCGCGTGCGCGCTGTGCGCGGGCGAGACGCTCGAGGGCGTCGACGTCCTGCCCGGCGGCCAGGCGGAGCGGCTGCGACGGCTCGCGGAGACGGGCGTCGCACGGCTGACGTTCGTGGACTGCCTCGACGAGTGCGAGCGCGGCGACGTGGTCGTCGCCCGGCCGACCGCGCACTGCCGCCGCGCCGGCGTGGCACCCGTGTGGTTCGAGCGTCTCGCGGGTGACGAGCCGACCGAGGCGCTCGCCGCCTGGCTGCGGCGGGGCGGACCCGGTGGCGGCCCGCCGCCCGCGGTGCTGCGCGACCTGGTGATCGACCGGGGACTGGCGGACGGCGAGGCACCGACGCTCGACGGTGACGCCCCGACGCACGTGCACATCGCCTAGCCCGGCAGTCAGGCGCGCGTCGCGCCGCTTCGTTAGCGTCGGGCGCAACGGTCGGTCCGTCGTCAGGGAGGGCAGCGGATGCACCACGTCGAGGTGTTCCTGCTGGTCGCGGGGGCGGTCCTCGTCGCGGCGGCGTGCCGGCGGCGCGGCCTGCCGTCGCCGCTCGTCATCGTCGCGATCTCGCTCGTCGTGTCGCTGATCCCCGGGGTCCCGCGGTACGAGCTCAACTCGGAGATCCTGCTCGAGTTCGTGCTGCCGCCGCTGCTCTACTCCGCCGCCCTCGCGAGCTCGTACCGCGACTTCCGCGCGCAGCTCAACTCGATCACCCGCCTCGGCGTCGGTCTCGTGCTCGTCAGCGCGCTCGCCGTGGCGCTCGTCTTCTGGGCGCTCGAACCCGCGGTCTCGTTCGCGGTCGCGCTCGTCCTCGGCGCGGTCGTCGCACCGCCCGACGCGGTCGCCGCCGCCGCGGTCGGTCGCCGGCTCGGCCTCCCGCGGCGCGTCATGACGGTGCTGTCCGGCGAGAGCCTCATCAACGACGCCACGTCGCTCACGCTCTACAAGGTCGCGCTCATCGGCGCGACGACGGGCGCGTGGGCGTTCGGCGGGGCGCTCGGGACCTTCGTGGTGGCCGTCGTGGCGGGTGTGGCCGTCGGGCTCGCGATCGGGTGGGTCGTGCACGCGATCCGCGTGCGGCTCGACGACCCCGTCGTCGCGTCGGCCATCGGGCTGCTCACCCCGTTCGGGGCGTACTGGGCGGCCGAGGCGGTGCACGGGTCGGGCGTGCTGGCCGTCGTCGCCGCGGGTCTGTACCTCGGGCACACCTCGCCCCGGGCCGGCTACGCGACGCGGCTGTTCGAGGAGCCGATCTGGTCGACGCTGGACATCCTGCTCGAGTCGTTCACGTTCGCCCTCATCGGCATCCAGCTCCCGTGGATCATCCGTGACCTCGTCGCCTCCGACCAGGGCCTGGGGCACGCGGTCACCGTCTCGCTGGCCGTGCTCGTCGTCGCGGTCCTCGTCCGGCCGCTCTACGTCTTCGGCACGGCGTGGTTCGACAACCTGCGCCTGCGCGGCAGCCATCGACCGGAACGGGACGCGCTCACCGTCCGCGAGTCCGCCGTCGTGTCCTGGGCCGGGATGCGGGGCGTCGTCACGCTCGCCGCCGCCGCCGGCATCCCCGCGACGATCGACGGCGGGCCGTTCCCCGACCGCGCGACCATCCAGCTCGCCGCCTACACGGTCGCGATCGGCACGCTGCTCGGGCAGAGCCTCACGCTGCCCTGGGTCATCCGCCGGCTGGGCGTCGGGTCGGACGACGAGGCGGCGTCCGACGCGTCGCAGGAGGCCGCGACGCGCATCGCGACCGCCGACGCCGTGCAGCAGGTGCTGGAGTCGAAGCGCGGCGAGCTCGCGAAGGCCGTCGGGCAGCCGGCGGCGGACGAGGCGATCGACGCGCTGTCCGCGCGCTGGCGGGGGCGGGCTGCGGCCGCGGCCGTCATGCTCGACCCCGAGAACGCGCCCGACCTGCTGCCCGACGACGTCGACGCGCGCGAGAGCGCCCGCGGGCTCGGACCCGTCGGGAACGCGCGCGACGGCCGGCTCCCCGGCGCCGCCGAGGGCCGCCGCACCCAGCGGTTCCGCCGCGAGATCATCGCCGCGCAGCGCGAGGTGCTCATGCAGCGCCGCGACGCCGGCGAGCTCGACGAGGCCGTCATGCGGCGGATGATGCGCGAGCTCGACCTGGAGGACGAGAGCCTCGCCTCGTCGTGGCTCGAGCGCGTGCGCGACTGACGGCGACTCGCCGCGCCGGCCCGGTCACTCGGGCGCGTGCCGGTCGAGGAACTCGTACACCTCGGTCGTGTCGACCCCCGGGTACGCCCCCACGGGCAGGGCGGCGAGCAGCGACGCGTGCGGGCGCGCCGACGGACGCGCCTGGTCGCCCCAGCGCTCGGCGAGCGTCGACGGCGGCGTCCGGCAGCACGTCGGGTCCGGGCACCGGCTCGTCGCGCGCTCGGTCGTCTCGCGGCCCTGGAACCAGCGGACGTGCGCGAACGGCACGCCGACGCTCACGGAGAACGCGCCCTGCGACGACGGCTGCACGCGCGAGGTGCACCAGTACGTGCCCGACGACGTGTCGGTGTACTGGTAGTACGGCGTGAACCGGTCGGCGAGCGTGAACACGACGCGCGCGGTCCAGTGGCGGCAGACGGGCTGCCCCTCGATCGCGCCGAGCGGGTCGGACGGGAAGACGACGCCGTCGTTCTCGTACGCCTTGTGCAGCGTGCCGCCCTCGTGGACCTTCATGAAGTGCACCGGGATGCCGAGGTGCCGGGTCGCGAGGTTGGTGAACCTGTGCGCGGCCGTCTCGTACGGCACGGCGAACTGGTCGCGCAGGTCCTCGACCGACAGCCGCCGCTCGGCCTTCGCCGCCTGCAGGTAGGCCACGGCGCCGTCCTCGGGGAGCATGAGCGCGGCCGCCATGTAGTTGGCCTCGACGCGCTGGCGCAGGAAGTCCCCGTAGCTCGTCGGCTCGGCGTGGCCGAGGACGTGCGACGCGAGCGCCTGGAGCAGCGGCGAGCGGCTGTCGCTCACGCCGGCGCCGCCCTGCGGCAGGTAGATGCGGCCGTGCGCGAGGTCGGTCACGGTGCGCGTCGAGTGCGGCAGGTCGGGCACGTGGTGCAGGGAGAAGCCCAGGTGGGCCGCGATGTCGGCGGTCGCGCGCTGCGACAGCGGGCCGCCCGCGTGCCCGACGGCCGTGAGCAGGGCGCGCGCGTGCGCCTCGAGCTCGGCGAAGTAGTTGTCCTGCGCGCGCATCCGGGCGCGCAGCTCGGCGTTCGCGCGGCGCGCCTCCTCCGGCGTCGCGGCGTTCTCAGTGAGCAGGCGCTGCACCTCGCCGGCCAGCCGGACCAGCGCGTCGAGCGCGTCGGTCGGGAGCGACTTCCCGACCTTGACCTCGGGGATCTGCAGCGAGGCGAACAGCGGTCCGCGCTGCGTGCGCTCGAGCTCGACCTCGAGCGCGGCGCGCCGGGTCGGCGGCTCGGGCCGCAGCAGCTCCGCGACGGGCACGCCGAGCGCGTCGGCGACGGCGGACAGGACCCCGACGCGGGGCTCACGGTGGCCGTTCTCGAGCATCGACACCTGCGACGGTGCGCGGCCGATCGCGCGGCCGAGGTCGTCGAGGGTCATGCCGCGCGCGGTGCGCAGGTGCCGGATCCGGCGGCCGAGGACGAGGGTGTCGAGCGCGCCGGACGACGGGGGCGGGGGTGCCGCAGGGCGGGGCGACGTCGTCGTCATGCCCCCACGGTGACAGCAGCGCCCACGTTCCGTCCAGGAGAAGGAACCCGATCCTTCCGGTCTGGAAGCGGTCTCATCGGGCAACGTTCGCGGCTCAGCCGCAGGTAGGCCGCGCTTCTTCCGTCGAACCGGCGCACGACCCGCACGGACGGCGTCCGACGACGCTCCTTCCGTGGCGAAGAAGAACGCCGGAACTTCACTGTCGCCGCATCGGTGCGTGGGCGCTCGCAGGGACCACGGTGGAGGTGCGGGCGGAACCGGACC
>NZ_JAPESW010000002.1 GCF_028527925.1 Cellulomonas fimi | reverse complement strand
GTGACGTCGTGCAGCACGGGTGCGCCGCCGTACCCGGTCGTCAGGCCGCGGACGGTGAGCGCGGGGGTCATCGGGCGCCTCCGCCGGCCGGGCGCCCGACGCCGCCCGTCCCACCGGGTGCACGCCGCCCCCGCCGCCGCGCGCGGGCGTCACCGCCGGGTCACCCCTGTCCGGATCCGAAAGCGAGGCCTGACATGCCGCTCCGCACGCGCACGCGCCCCCTCGCCGTCGTGAGCGCCGGTGCGCTCGCGGTGGTGCTCGCGGGGTGCAGCACCCCCGAGCCCAGCCCCGGCGTCACCGACGACACCGTGACCGTCGGCACGCACACGCCGCTGACCGGCCCGGCCGCCGCCGGGTACTCGTCGATCTCGAAGGCCGTCTCGGCCTACTTCGACCACGTCAACGCCCAGGGCGGCATCCACGGGCGGACGATCGAGTACGTCGTCAAGGACGACGGCTACAACCCCGCGACCACGCAGACCGTCGTGCGCGAGCTCGTCCAGGAGGACGAGGTGTTCGCGATCCTCAACGGCCTCGGCACCCCGACGCACGCGTCCGTGCTGGACTACCTCAACGAGAACGAGGTGCCCGACCTGTTCGTCGCGTCGGGCGCGCTGCTGTGGGACGACCCCGAGCAGCACCCGTGGACGTTCGCGTTCAACGTCGACTACACGACCGAGGCGAAGGCGCTCGCGCAGTACGCGCTCGACGAGGGCGGCGACGGCGCCGTGTTCTGCGTGCTCGGCCAGGACGACGACTACGGCACCGACTTCGTCGCCGGGCTCGAGACGGTGCTCGGCGCCGACGCGCTCGCCGTGAACGAGACGTACGCCGTGTCCGACCAGGACGTCACGGCGCAGATCGGGGCCATGCAGGCCGCGGGGTGCACGCACAACTTCCTCGCGACCGTGAACGGCTTCACCGCCCGGGCGGTCGGGACCGCCGCGAAGATGCGCTACCCGGCGCAGTGGCTCGCGTCGTCGTCGGGCGGCGACTACCCGACGCTCGCCGGGTACCTCGGCGAGGACGTCGCCCCCGCGGTGCTCCAGGGCTTCGTCAGCGCCAACTACCTGCCGTTCAGCCCCGACAGCGACTGGGTCGCGCTCTTCCGGGAGATCAACGACGAGTACAACGACGGCGAGCCGTTCACCGGCAACACCGTCTACGGCATGTCGGTCGCCTACACGTTCGCGCAGGCCCTCGCCGCAGCGGGCGAGGACCCGACGCGCGAGAGCCTCGTCGAGGCGCTCGAGAGCGGCGACGTCACCGGCAACGGGATCCTGCCGCTCGCGTTCTCGGCCGACAGCCACCGGTCGTTCGGCGGCGTCGGCATCACCGTCGTGGACGACGGGGTGCAGGACTACGTCGGGACCGCGTTCACCACCGACGCCGGCGACGGGCCGGTCGAGCCGTACGACGGCGAGGCCCCGGCGCCGGAGAACCAGGGCGTCCCGACCACCTGACGCGACGCGCGCACGACGGAGGGCGGGCGACCCCGACCGGGTCGCCCGCCCTCCGTCGTCGGTCCTCAGGACAGGTCGGCCGGTGCCGGCGCGTACTCCGCCACGAGCTCGCGCTTGAGGATCTTGCCGCTGCCGCCCATCGGCAGGACCTCACGGACGTGCACCACGCGCGGGTACTTGAACGCCGCGATGCGGTCCCGCACGAACGCGACGAGCTCGTCGGGCGTCGCGCTCGCACCCGGCTCGAGGACGACGGCCGCGTGCACCTCCTGCCCGCGCACCTCGTCGGGCACGCCGAACACGGCGGCGAGCGCGACGGCGGGGTGCCGCACCAGCACGGACTCGACCTCGCTCGGGTACACGTTGTAGCCCGAGCGCACGATCATGTCCTTCGTCCGGTCGACGATCGTGAGGACGCCGTCCTCGTCGAGCGTGCCGAGGTCGCCGGTCCGGAACCAGCCGTCGACGACGGCCTCCGCCGACGCGTCGGGGTTGCCGAGGTAGCCCTTGAACAGGTTGTGGCCGCGCACGACGACCTCGCCGAGCTGCCCCGTCCCGAGCAGCTCGATCCGGTCGGCCACCCACGGGTCCGCGATCTCCACGTCGACGCCCCACAGCGGACGCCCGACGGTGCCGGGCCGCGGTCGCTCGCCGACATAGTTGAACGACACGGTCGGCGCGGTCTCCGTCAGCCCGTAGCCCTCGTGCACGGGTGCGCCGAACGTCGCCTCGAACGCCTCCAGCAGCGCGACCGGCAGCGCGGCACCCCCCGAGACGGCGAACCGCAGCGGCGGCCGGTCGGGCGTGCGCGCCGCCGCCTGGACCAGGCCGACGTACATCGTCGGGACGGCCGTGAAGATCGTCGCGCCGTGCCGGGTCATCGCGGCGAGCGCCTCGTCCGGGTCGAACCGCGGGAGCAGCACGACGGCCGCGGCGCGGCGGAACGCGGTGTTGAGCACCGACGACTGACCGAACGTGTGGAAGAACGGCAGGCCGCCGAAGATGACGTCGTCGGCGCGGATGTCGCACGTGTCGATCAGCGTCACGTGCACCTGCTCGATCAGCGCGAGGTGGCTCGACACCGCACCCTTCGGGCGGCCCGTCGTCCCGCTCGTGTAGAGGATGGTCGCCGGGTGCAGCGGGTTGACCGACGCGTACGTGCGCAGCGGCGTCGCTGCGGCGGCCTCGTCCTCGAGCCGCGGTGCCGGCACGTCGACGCCGTCGGGCACGAGGACCGTGACCGTCGGGACGCCCGCAGCGGCGGCCGCGGGCAGCGACTCGCCCAGCAGCGGTGCGGCCGCGACCAGCAGGCGGGCGCCGCTGTCCCGCAGGACGAACTCGATCTCACCCGCCTTGAACAGCAGGTGGACCGGCACGACGACGGCCCCGAGCGACAGCACCGCGTAGTAGACGCGCGCGAAGTCGGGGACGTTCGGCACGTGCACCGCGACCCGGTCGCCGGGTCCGACGCCGCGGTCCCGGAGCGCGCCCGCGTACGCGAGGGTCTGCTGCCACAGCGGCCCGTACGCGACGGTCCGGTCGCCGATGTGGAACGCGGTGCGGTCGGGGTGGCGGCGCGCGGTCTCGGCGAGGATCGCCGCGACGGACATGGTGCCGTAGCCCTCTCCGTCGAGGGCGGGGTCGGTCGTCATCGGTGGCTCCCTTCGTGGTGTGCGGAGGTGCTCGGGTCGGTGCCGGTGGTCGGCGAGGTGCGGGGGCGGAGCTCGGCGCGGCCGAGTGCCGCGAGGTGCACCTCGTCGGGGCCGTCGGCCAGGCGCAGGGCACGCGCGGCGGCGAACATCCCGGCGAGGGGGGTGTCGGCCGAGAGCCCGGCCGCCCCGAACAGCTGGATCGCGCGGTCGAGGATGCGCTCGACCGTCGACGGCACGGCGACCTTGATCGCCTGGATCTCCCGCATCGCCGCGCGGTTGCCGACCGAGTCCATGAGCCAGGCCGTCTTGAGCACGAGCAGCCGCAGCGCCTCGACGTCGACCCGGGACCGCGCGACCCACTCGCGCACGACGCCGCGCTCGGCCAGCGGACCGGCCGACGTGCGACGCGTCGTGGCGCGGTCGCGCACGAGGTCGAGCGCACGCTCCGCCATGCCGAGGGCACGCATGCAGTGGTGCACGCGGCCGGGACCGAGCCGTGCCTGGGCGATCGCGAACCCGTCGCCGGGACCGCCCAGCAGCGCGTCGGCGGGGACGCGCACGTCGTCGAGCTCGACCTCTGCGTGCCCGCCGTGGTCCCGGTCGTCGTAGCCGAGCACCGTCAGCGGCCGCACGACGCGCACGCCCGGGGCGTCGCGGGGGACCAGGACCATGCTCTGCTGCCGGTGCCGCGGCCCGTCGGGGTCGGTGCGGCCCATGACGACGAGCAGCGCCGCCTCGGGGTTCATCGCGCCCGTCGACCACCACTTGCGGCCGCTCACCACCCAGTCCGGGCCGTCGCGGCGGATGCGCGTGCGGATCGTCGTGGCGTCCGACGACGCGACGTCGGGCTCGGTCATGCAGAACGCCGACCGGATCTCGGCGCGCAGCAGGGGGCGCAGCCAGCGGTCCCGCTGCGCGTCGGTGCCGAACTCGGCGAGCAGCTCCATGTTGCCGGTGTCGGGGGCCGCGCAGTTCATCGCGACGGGGGCGAGCCGCGGGCTGCGGCCGGTGAGCTCGGCGACGGGCGCGTACTGGAGCGTCGTGAGGCCGCCGCCGTGCGGGCCGGGCAGGAACAGGTTCCACAGGCCCTGCGCGCGGGCCTCGGCCTGGAGGTCGCGCACGACCGGGCGGGTACCCCAGTCGTCGGGGGTCGCGGCGACCTGCGCGTCGAGGACGGGCTCCGCGGGCAGCACGTGGTCGTCGAGGAACGCCTGCGCGCGCGCGGTCACGTCGCGCGTGCGGGCGTCGGGGGCGAAGTCCATCAGGCCTCCCCGGCGCGGGAGGGGACCGACGTCCTCGAGGCCGTGCGGGCGCGGCCGGCGAGCCGGTCGAGGCCCTCGTGGGCCAGCGGCGCCACGAGGTCGCCGACGCGCTCGAACCCGTCGCCGACCGTCCCACCGTCGCGGAAGCGGAGGTGCACGCCCTCGAGGATCACGGCGAGCTTGTAGGCGGCGAACGCGCGGTACCAGGCGAGGTCGGGCGGCGGCGCGCCGAGCCGGGCGGCGTAGGCGTCGACGAGCTCGGCGAAGTCCGGGTACCCGGCGGCCGGGTCGACCGCGGTGACGGTGTGGTCGTCGTCCGCGACGCGCGCGAGCTCCCAGTAGAGGCCGAGCATGCCGAGGTCGACCGCCGCGTCGCCGAGCGTGGCCATCTCCCAGTCGAGGATCGCGGCGACGTGCGGCGGCCCGGCCGCCCCACCCGCGTCCGACGCCGACGGCCGCGCGACGAGCGCGTTGTCGAGCCGGTAGTCGCCGTGCACGACCGCGGGCCGCCACGTCGTCGGCACGTCCGCGCGCAGCCGCTCCTGCAGGTCGTCGAGCGCGGGGACGTCGCGCGAGCGGGAGCCGTCGAGCTGCACGCCCCACCGGTGGACCTGACGGTCGAGGAACCCGTCGGGCCGGCCGAGGTCGCCGAGCCCGACGTCGTGCGGGTCGACCGCGTGCAGCTCGGCGAGCAGCGCGGCGAGCTCCAGGCTCACGGTGCGCAGGTCGTCGGGGGACCAGCGCGCGTTCTGCGCGGGCGTCGCGAGCGCCTCGCCGTCGACGCGGGCCATGAGGAAGAACGGCGTCCCGGTGCCCGCGGCGCCGTCGGTGTCGTCGACGAGCGCGTACGTCGTCGGGACGGGGACGCGCGTGGGCCCGAGCGCGGACAGGACGCGGTGCTCGCGCGCCATGTCGTGCGCGGTCGCCTGCACGTGGCGCAGCGGCGGCCGCCGCAGGACCAGGGGCAGGCGTGCGCCGTCGACCCGGTAGGTGAGGTTGCTCCGGCCGCCGGCGAGGAGCGACGCGGTGAGCGGGCCGTCGCCGGCGAGATCGGGGCGGTGGCCGTGCAGCCAGCCCTCGAGCCGGGCGACGTCCAGCCCGGGCAGCGTCCGGTGGTCCACGGGCGGCCTCCGCAGGGTGTGCCCGGGCGGCGGTGCCCGGTGCGTCGTGCGGTGAGCATACCGCGCGGTCGGTATGTGGCGTCGACCCGTCGTCGGTGCCCGGCCCTACGCTGCCGTCATGTCGATGGACCACACCGGCGCGGTGCACTTCGAGAGCGGCGCCGCGTTCGAGGCCTGGCTCGAGGAGAACGGCTCGACCGCGACCCACGTCTGGGTGCGGATGGCGAAGAAGGGCAGCGGTGTCGCGTCCGTCGACTGGGACGCGGCCGTCGACGTCGCGCTCTGCTTCGGCTGGATCGACGGCATCGCGCGGCGGCTCGACGACGACTGGTACGTGCAGCGGTTCACCCCGCGCCGCGCGAGGAGCGTCTGGTCGAAGATCAACCGCGACCGTGTCGAGCGGCTCACGGCCGAGGGCCGCATGCGCCCCGCAGGCGTGGCCGAGGTGGACCGGGCCAAGGCGGACGGCCGCTGGGACGCCGCGTACGACGGGCCGGCCACGGCCGTCGTCCCTGACGACCTCGCCGCGGCCCTCGCCGCGCGTGGACTGACCGACGTGTTCGCCGCCCTGGACGGCCGCAACCGGTTCGCTCTCCTCCACCGCGTGCAGACCGCGGTGCGACCCGAGGCCCGCACACGGCGGATCGAGCGACTCACCGACGACCTCGCGCAGGGCAGGACGCCCTACCCGCCCGCGAAGGCGCCGCGCAGCTAGTCGGCCGTGCCGCCCTGCCTCGCGGCGTCGGGCGCGTCCCCAGCGGCGCCGAAGACGAGGTCGCGCTCGATCGCCGCGCGCAGGTCGTCCGGCACGGGCGCGGGCCGACGCGTCACGCGGTCGACCCACACGTGCACGAACCGCCCGGTCGCGAGCGGCTCGTCGGCCCCCGGGCGCAGGATGCCGAGCTCCCACGTCACACTCGTCGTGCCGAGGCGTCCCGCCCGCAGGCCGACCTCCCAGGGCTCGGGGAACGACGACGACGCGCGGAACTCGCACGACGACGACACGCACACGGCGATGCGCTCGCCGGCCAGCGGGTCGAGCCCGGCCCCGAGTAGCCAGACGTTGATCGTCGTGTCCATCGCCTCGTAGTAGACGGCGTTGTTGACGTGCCCGTACTGGTCGTTGTCGTTCCAGCGGGTCGGGAACGGCGCGCGGTGCGGGTACGTCACGACGACGGCCCGGGTCGCAGCACGACGTCGAACGCGGCGCGGGCGCGCGCGGCGCTCGGGGTGTCGCCCGAGATGAGGTCGGCGTAGGTGAACGACTCGCTCACGCGCACGAGCACGAACGCGAGGTCGGTCGCGTCGATGGCCCGGTCGAACGGGTGCTCGCCGAGCTCGGCGAGCACGAGCACGCGCACCGTCGCGACGTAGCGCCGGTGGATCTCGCTCTCGTTGGTCGTGAGCAGCCGCAGCGCGCGGGCGGGCTCGCGACGCAGGAACGCCCGGAAGTAGGGCGCGCGGATGAGGTCGGAGGCGAAGCTCGTCAGCACCGCGGCGACGCGGTCGGGGCCCGTGCGGCCCGCAGCGGCGTCCTCGGCCTGCTGGAGGGTCGGGACGGCGAGCGACCACAGCACCTCGGACAGCAGCGCGTCGCGGTTGCCGACCCAGCGGAACAGCGAGGTGCGGTCGATGCCGAGCCGGCCGGCCAGGCGCCCCATGTCGATGCGCTCGCCCTCGATGAACTGCTCGCGGGCCAGGCGGAACGCGCGCACCGCGTCGGGGTGCTCGCCCGACTCCAGGCGCTCGGAGAGCCAGGACGGCGCGGCGGTCGTGCCGACGGCGGCCAGGGAGCCGGGGCGCGGCGGGCGGTACGACGCCGCGGCGGCGCCCGTGCCCGAGGCGGGGGACGGGTCGGTCGGATCCGGCATGCGCTGACTCTAGACCCGGGCGCTCGTCGTGGTGCAACATTCTCGAAGATGTTGCACGCACCGGTCGACGACGATCAGGGAGACGCACCATGACGACCACCGACACCCCCGTCCACGCCCCGCTCGCCGCCGACTTCTACGGCTTCCAGGAGGCGCTCACGCCCGTCGAGCACGACGCGTCCGCGCGCCTGCGCGACTTCATGGAGCGCGAGGTCCGGCCCATCGCCCTCGACTACTGGGACCGCGCCGAGTTCCCGCACCAGATCGTCCCCGGGCTCGCCGAGTGCGGGATGTTCGGCGCGATGTGGCCCGAGACGGCACGGTTCGAGAACTCCGCCGTGTGGCGCGGCTGGGCGGCGCTCGAGCTCGGTCGCGTCGACCCGTCGACCGCGACGTTCGTCGGCGTGCAGAGCGGGCTCACGATGAGCTCGATCGCCCTCGGCGGGTCGTCCGAGCAGCGCGCGCAGTGGCTCCCGCCGATGGGCCGCGGGGAGCTCCTGGGCGCGTTCGGGCTCACCGAGCCGCTGTCCGGGTCCGACGCGTCGAAGGGCCTGCGCACGACCGCCGAGCGCCGCGGCGACACGTGGGTGCTGAACGGCGCCAAGCGGTGGATCGGCAACGCCACCTTCGCCGACGTCGTCGTGATCTGGGCCCGCGACACCGCCGACGGGCAGGTCAAGGGCTTCCTCGTCCGCCGCGGCACACCCGGGTTCACGACGAGCAAGATCGAGCGCAAGCAGGCGCTGCGCATCGTGCAGAACGCCGACATCACGCTCGACGGCGTCGTCGTCGACGAGGCGGACCGGCTGCCGCACATCCACTCGTTCCGCGACGTCGCCGTCGTGCTGCGGCTCACCCGGGCCGAGGTCGCCTGGCAGGCCGTCGGGGTCGCCGTCGGCGCGTTCGAGGCCACCGTCGCCTACGTCGGCCAGCGCGAGCAGTTCGGCCGCCCGCTCGCGTCGTTCCAGCTCGTCCAGGACCGGCTCGCGCAGTGCCTCGGCAACATCACCGCGTCGATCGCGCTGTGCCTGCAGGCCTCGCGGATGCAGGACGCCGACCGACTCGGCGACGAGCACGCCGCGCTCGCCAAGGGGTTCGCGACGTCCCGGATGCGCGAGACCGTCGCGTGGTGCCGCGAGCTGCTCGGCGGCAACGGCATCCAGCTCGACCACGGCGTCGCCAAGTTCTTCGCCGACGCCGAGGCCGTGTACTCGTTCGAGGGCACGCGCGACATGAACAACCTCATCGTCGGCCGTGCGATCACGGGCGTCTCGGCGTTCGTCTGAGCCGCCCGCGACGCCCTGGCCGCGTCCCGTCCGGCGTCCCCGCGCACCGTCCCGATCCGCTCACCGCACCAGGAGGTCCGCCGTGCCCGAGGCATTCGTCGTCGCCGCCGCCCGCTCGCCGATCGGCCGCGCGTTCAAGGGGTCGCTCACCGGGCTGCGGGCCGACGACCTCACCGCCCAGGTCGTCCGCGCCGCGCTCGCGCAGGTGCCGACGCTCGACCCCGGGCTCGTCGAGGACCTCCTCCTCGGCTGCGGGCTGCCGGGCGGCGAGCAGGGCATGAACATGGCCCGCGTCGTCGCCGTGCTGTCCGGGCTCGACGAGACCGCCGGCACGACCGTCAACCGGTACTGCGCCTCGTCGCTGCAGACGACGCGGGCCGCGTTCCACGCGATCACGGCGGGCGAGGGCGACGTGTTCGTGTCCGCCGGGGTCGAGGTCGTCAGCCGCACCGCGCGCGGCTCGTCCGACCACATCCCCGGTGAGGACGTCACCAACCCGCGGTTCGCCGACGCGGTCGCGCGCACCGAGCGGGCGGCCGCCGGCGGCACCACGTGGCACGACCCGCGCGACGACGGCGGCCTCCCCGACGTCTACGTCGCGATGGGCCAGACCGCCGAGAACGTCGCACAGCTCACGGGCACCGGCCGGCGCGAGCAGGACGAGTACGCCGCGCTGTCGCAGAACCGCGCCGAGGCCGCGATCGCGTCCGGGTTCTGGGCGAGCGACATCACGCCGGTCACGCTGCCCGACGGGACCGTGGTGTCGGCCGACGACGGCCCGCGTCGCGGCGTCACGGTGGAGGCGCTCGCGGCGCTGCCGCCCGTGTTCCGGCCCGACGGGACCGTCACGGCGGGCAACTGCTGCCCGCTCAACGACGGCGCCGCGGCACTCGTGGTCGTGAGCGACCGGGTCGTCGACCGTCTCGGCCTGACGCCGCTCGGGCGCATCGTCTCGACCGGTGTGAGCGCCCTGTCGCCCGAGATCATGGGCCTCGGACCCGTCGAGGCCAGCCGGCGCGCGCTCGACCACGCCGGGCTGACCGTCGACCAGATGGACCTCGTCGAGCTCAACGAGGCGTTCGCCGCGCAGGTGCTGCCGTCCGCGAAGGCGATCGGCGTCGACCTCGAGCGGCTCAACGTGCACGGCGGCGCGATCGCCGTCGGCCACCCGTTCGGCATGACGGGCGCCCGGATCACCACGACGCTCCTGCACGGGCTCGCCGCGACCGACGGGCGCTACGGGTTGGAGACGATGTGCGTCGGCGGCGGCCAGGGCATGGCGATGGTCGTGGAGCGCGTCTCCTGACGCTCGAGCGCACGGACTGACGGCGCCCGTCGCGCGGTCGTCGAGCGATCGGCGGGGCGCAGCGAGCCGTCGGCGTGCGCGCCGCGTCAGGACGGGACGTAGAGCGCGATGGCGGCCGCGACGAGGGCCGGCCGCTCCGCACCCTCGATCTCGACGACGACCTCGCTGCCCACGCGGACGCCCTGCGGCGTGACCTCGGCGGACCGGATCGTCGTCGTCGCACGGACGCGCGACCCCGCGGTGACCGGCGTGAGGAAGCGGACGCGGTCCAGCCCGTAGTTGACGACCGCAGAGGTGCCGCCCACGTCGAGCAGCCCGTCGGTCAGCGCCGGCAGGAGCGCGAGCGTCAGGAAGCCGTGCGCGACGGTCGCCCCGAACGGCCCGTCGGCCGCCCGCTGCGGGTCGACGTGGATCCACTGGTGGTCGTCGGTCGCGTCGGCGAACAGGTCGATGCGCCGCTGGTCGACGGTCCGCCACGGCCCGGTGGCGGTCGTCCCGACGACGGACGCGAGGTCGGCGGGGGAGTCCACGGTGATGGTCATCCGCGCGGCCCTCCGGCGACGTAGAGCACCTGCCCGGACACGAAACCGGCCTCCTCGGACGCGAAGAACGACACCGCTGCGGCGATGTCCTCGGGCTGCCCGACGCGCCGCACGGGCACGGCCTTGGCCTCGGCGGCGAGCAGGTCCTCGAACGGGACGCCGACCCGCTCCGCCACGGCCCGCGTCATCTCGGTCTCGACGAACCCCGGGGCGACTGCGTTGACGGTGACGCCGAACGGCCCGAGCTCGATCGCGAGCGTCTTGGTGAACCCCTGCATGCCGGCCTTCGCGGCCGCGTAGTTCGCCTGCCCCCGGTTGCCGAGGGCCGACGTGCTCGACAGGTTGACGACCCGTCCCCACCGCGCCTCGACCTGGTGCGCCTGCACGGCGCGGCTGACGAGGAACGCGCCCCGCAGGTGCACGCGCAGCACGTCGTCGAAGTCGGCGGTCGACATCTTGAACAGCAGGTTGTCGCGCAGGATCCCCGCGTTGTTCACGAGGACCGTCGGCGGACCCAGGGTCCGGGCGACGTGCGCGACGGCCTGCACGACGGCGTCCTCGTCGCCCACGTCGGCGCCCACGGCCAGCGCGTCGCCCCCGTCGGCGCGGATCGCGGCGGCGGTCGTCTCGGCGTCCTCCTCGCGCAGGTCGAGGGCCGCGACCCGGTAGCCGTCGCGGGCGAGCCGTCGGGCGGTCGCGGCGCCGATGCCGCGCGCGGCGCCGGTGACGAGGGCGGTTCTGGCGTCGGTCACGTGGGTGTCCTCTCGTCGAACGTGATGAG
The DNA here is from genome assembly GCF_028527925.1 of Cellulomonas fimi. Classification (GTDB taxonomy): domain Bacteria; phylum Actinomycetota; class Actinomycetes; order Actinomycetales; family Cellulomonadaceae; genus Cellulomonas; species Cellulomonas fimi_C. The sequence continues at coordinate 214,445 of NZ_JAPESW010000002.1, read as the reverse complement.
CTGGCGGAGCTCGCTGCCGGCGGCGAGCCGGTCCATGGCGAGGTCGAGGTCCGTGAGGGCGATGCGCGACGACACCAGCTCCTCGAGCGGGAGCCGGCCGGCGCGCCACAGGTCGACGTACAGGGGCACGTCGCGCGCGGGCACGGAGGAGCCGAGGTAGGAGCCGACGACGGTGCGCGCCTCGGCGGTGAGCGTGAGCGGGCTGACGGATGCGCGGGCGGTCGGGGCGGGCAGCCCGACGGTGACCGTCGTGCCGCCGGGTGCGGTCGCGGCGAGGGCGGTCTCGAACGCGCGCGCCGAGCCCGCGGCCTCGACGACGACGGGTGCCCGGACGCCGGTCGTCGCCAGGTCGCCGGGCTCGACCGCGAGCGTGGCACCGAGGCGGCGTGCCGTCGCGAGCTTCTCCGGGCGCGTGTCGACCGCCACGACCTCGTGCCCGAGCGCGACGGCGACGAGCAGCGCGGCCGTCCCGACACCGCCCAGCCCGACCACGGCGACGGCCTCGCCCGGTCGCGGGCGCCCGGCGTTGACGACGGCGCCGCCGCCCGTGAGCACCGCGCACCCCAGCAGCGCCGCGACCTCGGGCGGCACGTCGGGGTCGACGCGGACGACCGACGTGCGGTCGACGACGGCGTGCGTCGCGAACGCGGACACGCCGAGGTGGTGGTGCACGTCCAGCGCGCCGCGGTGCAGGCGGGTCCCGCCCCCGACGAGGCTCCCCGCGACGTTCGCCGCGGTGCCGACGCGGCACGGCAGCCGGCCGTCGGTCGCGCACTCGGGGCACGTGCCGCACCGGGGGAGGAACGTGAGCACCACGCGATCACCCTCCCGCAGGTCGTCCACGCCGTCGCCCCGGGCCTCGACGACGCCCGCCGCCTCGTGGCCGAGGAGCATCGGGGTGGGCCGCACGCGGCTGCCGTCGACCACGGACAGGTCGGAGTGGCACAGGCCGGCGGCCTCGATGCGGACGAGGACCTCGCCTTGACCCGGCGGGTCCAGGTCGAGGGGCCCGACGGCGAACGGGCGGGACGACGCGAAGGGCGCGGGAGCCCCCGACCGCTCCACGACCGCGCCGACGATCTGCACGGGCACCCTCCGTCGTCCGGGCCGCGACGATGCGGAAAACCGACTGGACGGTATGTACCGTACCGGATCCCGCGGAGAGGGCGGAGCAGGACCGGCGACCAGATTTCACGTGGAAGCCCTTTCGCTGGGGCGTCACCTGTGGTGATGCTGGCCACGTCATTCCGGACGAATCGGGGGAGGCACTCGGATGGGCACGATCACCACGACCGACGGCGTCGAGATCTTCTACAAGGACTGGGGCTCGGGGCAGCCGATCGTGTTCAGCCACGGCTGGCCGCTGTCGGCCGACGACTGGGACACGCAGCTCCTCTTCTTCCTGCAGCACGGCTACCGGGTCATCGCGCACGACCGCCGGGGACACGGCCGGTCCTCGCAGGTCGCCGACGGCCACGACATGGACCACTACGCCGACGACCTCGCGGCGCTCACGTCGCACCTCGACCTGCACGACGCGGTGCACATCGGGCACTCCACGGGCGGCGGTGAGGTGGTCCGCTACCTCGCCCGGCACGGCGAGAGCCGTGTCGCGAAGGCCGTGCTCATCGCGGCCGTCCCGCCGCTCATGGTGCAGACGGATGCCAACCCCGGCGGGCTGCCGAAGAGCGTCTTCGACGGGCTCCAGGCCGAGGTGGCCGCGCACCGCTCCGACTTCTACCGCGCGCTGCCGTCGGGGCCGTTCTACGGCTACAACCGCCCGGGCGCGGAGCCGTCCGAGGCGGTCATCGCGAACTGGTGGCGGCAGGGCATGCAGGGCAGCGCGAAGGCGCACTACGACGGGATCGTCGCGTTCTCGCAGACCGACTTCACCGACGACCTCAAGACGATCACCGTGCCCGTCCTCGTCCAGCACGGTGACGACGACCAGATCGTCCCCTACGCGAACTCGGGACCGCTGAGCGCGCAGCTCGTGCAGAACGGCACCCTCAAGACCTACGAGGGCTTCCCGCACGGCATGCCGACGACGCACGCCGACGTCATCAACGCGGACATCCTGGAGTTCCTCCGCTCCTGAGCGGGCGCCGTGCGCGGGTGGTCCGCGTCAGCCGGACCACCCGCGCACGTGGTCGACGACCAGCTCCGGGACGGTGTCGTCACCGGGCGTCGCGCGGTCGGGGAAGTCGAACACGCCGATCATCAGCTGCAGCGGGTAGGTCGGCGGGCCGTCGCAGCGGCGCACCACCGTGCCGTCGACGCTGAACGTCGCGTGCTCGTCCGTCCAGCGGACCGCGTAGGTGTGGGGCTGCGCGACGTCGATCGGCAGCCGCGGGGAGGCGAAGTCCTCGCGGACCGCCGGGTCGCGGAACGCGTGCAGCCCCATACCCACCGCCGCGGACTCACCGGGGACGACCGCGTCGCCGAACACCTCCATGACGCAGATCTCGGCGCACCGCTCGGGCACGTCCTCGAGCCCGACCATCCAGAGCGACACCATCGACCGCGGCGACAGGACGGCCCGCGCGCGCATCTCGACGTACCCGGGACCGGGCGTCCATCCGAGCAGCGTGTCCTGCTGCTCGCGCACGACGAGGCCCTCGCGGTACGGCTGCTGCCCGTCGGTGCTCCCGACGGGGCCCGAGCGGTTCGCGGACTGCACGGCGGAGACGCGCAGCGGCGGCTCGTGGTCGCCCGCGCACCACAGCGGCTGGTCGCGCGGGATGCTCAGCCGGAGGCACGAGTCCCGGACCTCGTACGTCGCGGCGCTCTGCGCGCGCGAGCTCCACGCCGGCAGGTAGTACGGCGACCAGACCGTGGGGTCGAGGTCGGGGCCGTCGAAGTCGTCGTCCAGCGTCGTCCGTTCGGGCGCCATGGCACGAGTGTGGCGCTCCGCCGCCGGGAGGTGGTGCGGCGCGGGCAGGCATCGGTGGTCGCCTGCGTGCGCCCGGGCGTCGCGGTTCGGCTGTGGACGGACCGCACGGCGACGCGACGCCGTGCCCTACCTTCTGACCCGGTCGAGAACGGACGAATCGGGCAGGGGTGCGGCATGGACGGTGTGGCGATCCTCGAGCGGGAGGTGCGCGAGCTCGTGCGGCGGCGCGGGATCGACCCCGTGCGCGACCCGGGCGGCGTCGCCACGCTGGTGGCCGACGTCATCGCGGACTACGACGAGCGGTCGCTGCGCGGCGCGGTCCCACCGCTCGTCGACGCCGCCGCCGCGCACAAGGCCGTGGTCGACGCGGTCGCCGGGCTGGGCCCGCTGCAGAAGTACCTCGACGACCCGGAGGTCGAGGAGATCTGGGTCAACTCCCCGACGCAGGTGTTCGTCGCGCGCCGCGGCGAGCCCGAGCTCACCACGACGATCCTCACCGACGCCCAGGTCCGCGACCTCGTCGAGCAGATGCTCAAGGTGTCGGGCCGCCGCCTCGATCTGTCCAGCCCGTTCGTCGACGCGTCGCTGCCCGGCGGCGAGCGGCTGCACGCCGTGATCCCCGATGTCACCCGTCGGCACTGGGCCGTGAACATCCGCAAGCACGTCGTGCGCGCAGGCTCGCTCGACGACCTCGTGGGGCTCGGCTCCCTGACGCCGCACGCGGCCGCGTTCCTGCACGCGTCGGTGCGGGCGGGGCTCAACGTGCTGGTCTCGGGGGCGACGCAGGCGGGCAAGACGACGATGCTCAACGCGCTGGCCGGCGCGATCCCCGCGCGCGAGCGGGTCGTCACGTGCGAGGAGGTGTTCGAGCTGCGCCTGTCGGCGCGCGACTGGGTCGCCATGCAGTGCCGGCAGCCGAGCCTCGAGGGCACGGGCGAGATCCCGCTGCGCCGGCTCGTCAAGGAGGCGCTGCGCATGCGCCCGAGCCGCCTGATCGTGGGGGAGGTGCGCGAGGCCGAGGCGCTCGACCTGCTCATCGCGCTCAACGCCGGCGTGCCGGGACTTGATAGTGACACATCCATATCGGGAGCGCCGAGCGTCGTGCCGCGGCGCTCTGCGCTGTCGCTCTATGTCTCAGACGCGGGACGCGCGTCGGTGCGCGCGGGTAGTTTTCGAGCAGGTCACCGGCGACGTACGGTGAGAATGAGAGAGGGTGCGGTACTCCATGCCGAAGCAACTTCCGACGATTTGGTACGTCTCGTTTCCGGATCGCGTCGTCACCACAGACGACATCGTGCGCGTTGTGCCTGACGGCTCTATGGTCGCGCGGGCCTTCACTGTCAAGACAAAGCGCCGCGCGTACGACTTTGTCTCCGTGATCGCTGACGGCGAGACTGCGACGGACGCAGCCCGTCGTTGGGTCGGAACGACGCCGCTGTCGGGGGCGTTCGTCGCGGCGGCGTGGCGAGAGGGAGCAGACCGGGATGCGGAAGAGCCCGGGAGTGTCCACACGTTCGCGGCGGGCTTCTGGCTCTCAGTGCTGGGCGGCGGTGTGGACGAGGACTTCGCCGAGCCGTCGGACGAGCCCGCGGTCGACCGGCCGGGCACGCCCGTTGAGCCGAACGAGTAACCATGAACGCTACCCAGACCACCGCCGCCGTTTGCGCCTGAGGATGCGCCGAGACGATCCGAGTTCACTCAGACGGCTCCTACGGCCGCCCGGCGTGCGGAACGCTCCGTCCCTTCCGCTGGCGCGTGCGGCCGTGTAAACGACGAAGACCCCCGCTGCATTGTTCGCAGCGGGGGTCTTGGGCATCCGAAGACGCGCTCTGTGGTGTCGCGGAACTGAAGACTTGTGCGGCCTTTCTCGCGTCCACAGGCGCTCACGCTCAGGATGGCCCTGCTGAACCCAATACCCACAGAGCCGTCCTCAGGTTGTCCACAGGATGCGGGCGATCGTCCACAGGCCTGTCCACCCCGTTGTCCACAGGTCTCCTTGGATGTGTTAGTCCCGGCTTCTACTATCGAGACAACCGCAGACGGAAGGGCCCCCACCTGGAGGCGCTTGCGCTCCCGGATGAAGGCCCTTCGCAGCACGCAACTTCCACGCCACGTGTTGCGACAGGTTAACCCGACCCCAGGGGGCACCGTAAGGCGGTCTCGTGAAGTGGAGACTGTCATGCCTGAGTCCCAGGCGCGTATCACCCGAATCTGGCATGAACTGATCCAGACGCCGGAAGGTCCGAAGGTAGTCCGACGGGTCGAGCGCCGTCGGGTTCGAGACCTCGACTGAGTAGTAGACGCTTGGGCGGCCTCTGGCCGGGTCGCCACGGGGCCCTTGACCGTCGCAAGTCGGTTGAGGGCCCCTCCGGCGTTCGTGGATGGGGGCGTACCGGCCGTGGGTGGCGAGGACTACGCTCGCGAGCCATGACATCGCCTCGCTTGCCCCAGGTCACGAGTCTCGCGCATGAGATCAACGACGTTCCGCACCGGCTGGCGGTCGTCTTCGTCGCCAGCGACGCGACGGAGTCCTCCGATGACCCCGGGGTGGAGTTCTTCGCGGGTTGGGCCGTCGCGATCGTGGTCGTGGAGACGGGCGATGTGCTCGCGTGGGACGGGTGGTACGCGCTCGGGCCCGATGACGGGCCGCTGCCGCTCGCTCCGCTTCGCGACGTCGACTGGGGTGACTGGGACGACATGCCCTCGAAGATGCTCGTCAACAAGACGAGGCCGTGGCTTGCCGGGCCGGTGGCGGACTGGCTGCTGCCGACGTTCTCGGTCGCTCGGGAGGCCGCGGACCTCTTCCGTACCCACTTCGACAGCGAGGACTCGCGTGAGAGCAACCGGTCGTTTCGCGACTCGTCCGTGGTTGCTTATCTGCCGCTCGTCGATGAGGACGTCATGACGACCGAGGTTGCCCGTCTGGCCTCCCGGTCGCGCTTCGGGGACGGCGGCGCTCTTGCGACGCTGGAGGCGGCGCTTCGTGGCCTGGACACGCGCGGCGGTGAGGGCTAGGGGGCGGGACCGCATCACCAGCGCACCCGGCCCTGCGCGCTCAGGGTGCGAGGGCCGGGTGCCGCTCCGGGTGAACGGTGCGTGACGTTAGCGCGTGTCGCGCCGTAGTCGTCGGAGGCGCGCTGCATCATGGCAGCCGGGACCGGACAATCCGTCCAACGGACAGTCGGCCCCTCGCTGCGTCTCCGGGGGTGGCACTTCGGACGTTAGTCGCCACGAGGGTCCGCGCGCGAGATATCGAGTCTCGCGTGTCGCTGGCTGAGACTCGGCCCCAGAGAGGGCAGCCATGCCCGCGATTCTCATCTCGTACGACCTCAATACGCCGGGCCAGAAGTACGACCGGCTCTACGAGGCAATCAAGAAGCAGGGAGCCTGGCTCCACCTGCTTGACTCAGCCTGGATCGTCTCGGGTCCGACGCTGACCGCGCAGCGCGTCTACGACGCCCTGCGTCCCATGATCGACACGAACGACCACATCTTCTGCGTGAACATCTCGGGTGCCTCCCGTCAGGGTTGGCTGCCGAAGACGTCGTGGAACTGGATCAACCAGAACGTCTGATGACGTGCGGCGGCCGCACTTCCTCGCGAGGTGCGGCCGCTCCGCGACGGCCGCACGGGGGCGTGCATTGTTGGCCACCTTCAAACCCGCGCGCATAGCGAGGCGCTATGCCGCTTCGGTGGGGAAGAGGGTGGGGGAGGGGGAGTCGCCCCCCACCCCTGGCCTGCTGAGTCTTCGCCTGCCTCAGAGAAACCGGAGACAAATCCCTGAAGGCCGAACGGCGGGCAGCCCGTGTGCGGGTAGGCGGGCCGTCGGCCCGGGCCTCGTGCGGCGGTCCTCGGCCTAGGCGCTCAGCCCGGACTGCGCCGAGGCGGGGCGTCTCTCCGGGCCGAGGGACGCCCGAGGCGAGACGCTCACGTGCGGATCACATCGACCGGACCGCCGATGATCTGCGGCGCGAGGTGAGCCAGTGCGACGACGGCCAGGGCGGTGAACTCGGCACGCGGAGCACCGAACTCGGACGCAACCGTGGCGGCGTCGCCGACGGCTTCCCGGTCGCCGGGTGCCACCGCGACGAGGGCAACGAGCGCGGCACCCGCGCGGACAATCTGCTCCTCGGTGGCGGCAGAGCAGAAGGTGGGGGCTGCCTGGCGAGCGGCGTGCACATAGCGCCGGACTGCGGCCTTCGCGGCGCGAGATTCGGTGCGGCGGGTGAGTCGCGGGTGGCGGGTCATGTCGGTTCCTTCGGTGCGGATGGGGTCGTGGCGGTAGTGCGGACGAGGCGACCATCTGCGGTCAGGCGCGAGCCCCGCGGGGTCTGGCTCATGCGGATGCCGTGGGCGTGAGCGTCGCCGGAGCGGGCAGGACCGCGCCGGGAGAGACGCGCCGAACGATTGTCGACTTGCGATCGAGCACCCTCGGAAGAAGGCCGTGGCCGACCGGCATCATGAGGCGGGTCGGGATGCCCGCGTCGTCGAGCATGCTCACCTCGACGTGCTCGGCTGGAAGCGGCGCGCGCGGCGCCGGGAGCGGACGGTCGAAGATCGGGTCGTGGGTGGTCGTCGCTTGAGCTCCTTATTGCCGCGTGGTGGCGGGTCGACGGGACACGTGAGGAGTCGTGCGTCGCTGGCCGGTCCGTTGCCGGCGTCGGACTTCACCGCCACGGCGCGCGACCGCTGAGCCCCGGGGCGCGGGCGGGACGTCTTCTTCCGGCGCCTGCGAGTCGGCTCATGGGCGGCGGGGGGCGTGTGGGGCGCGAAGAGACGCCCCCCGCTGTAGTTGCTCAAGAGAGAGGACTCCTTGAAGAACAACTAGAGGGGGCGTCCTTTCACGCCCCTCGCGCCCCCCGCGGCGTTGCCCGCGGCTCGCCGTGCCACTCGGCGAGGGCGTCGGCTAGGCGCAGGTCTGCTGCCGCGACGACCGCGTGCGCCAGGTCGCGGGCGCGTTCGGCCTCGGCTACCGCGCCGCGGACGCCGAGGCGGCTCTCGTCGAGGGCGACTGCGACCGTCGGGTCTGAGCGTTCGCCGCTCCCGTGTCGACCGAGCGCGGCGTCCTCGCGGGACATTCGCGGGCGGAGCGCGCCGAGCCATTCCACTTCGCGCGCGTCGTCGAGGCGGTGGGACAGGTCGCGGGCGGCTAGCACGACGCCTCCGAGAGCGGTGCGAGCGGTGTCGGCGGTCGTCATGGTGGGCCTCTCTGGTGGGTGTGTGTTCGCGCGGAAACGACGGAAAGGCCCGGTCTCCGGGAGCCGTGTGGGACTGCCGGAGGCCGGGCCTCAGGGTGTGCTCGGCCTTCGCTCGACGGCGGCCAGGAGACGACGCGGAGCGAGGCGGGCGGGATGCGTCGACGCAGGTTGACCCAGGCCCCAGGCGGACGCGCTCACGCGAGGTCTCGCAGGCCTCGGGTGAGGATGCCGTCACGGCCGGGCTACCAATCCGGCCTACGGACTCACCGGTCCGCGGAAGGAACGCGGTTGGCCGGTGCACCGACGGGCGCGCTCCACGGCACGCGTCGGGGTCTATCAGGTCATGCGAGGGTGAAGCGGATGGCTGCGCCTCCCTCGACGAGGTTGGCCGTGCCGGTCGCCGCGTCGTAGACCGGCAGGGGGAGCGCTGCTGCGCCGACGAAGGCCGACACCAGTGCGGTCGTGGCCGCGATCGTCGAGTCGAAGGTTTCGAGGTAGCGCAGCGCGAAGCCGCCCTTGTCGTCCTTGACGCTCGCACCGTACGGCGCGCCGTCCGGGACCTGCGGTGCCTTGACCGCGAGGGCGAAGGCGCGCTTCGGGGCCGCGACGACGATGTCGTCGGGGTTGACCATCCGGTCGGTTTCGACAACCCGGACCTTGCGGATCGCGTCGCTGTCCTCCAGGAGGCCGGAGTCCAGAGCCTTCGCGTACGCGGCGGTGCCGAGGAAGGCCACGATTTCGTCGCTCGTCGCGACTCCATTTCCGCGCAGGACGGAGCGGGCTGCGGTGATCGCGGACGGCAGGGTCGCGCTGGTGTAGGTGATCGCCGATGAGAGCGCGACGCCGTTCACGAGCGAGGCGACCTGCGCTTCGCACGCCTCGGCGACTGCGCCGGTCAGAGGCAGGAGGACCGAGCGGGCGAAATCTGTGATGCCGAGCGAACGCTCTGCCTCGCCGATGACGGCGCGGGCGTGGGCCTCCTGGAGGGTGACCGGGACGCTCTGCTCCTGAAGGTCGCTCGCTGGGATCGCGGTGCCGTAGGCGTCCGCGGCTCGAAGGGTTGCCTTCGCGGCGGCGGGGATGACGACCTGAGCGGTGTGGCCGGTGCCGCGGCTGTACTCGGCCTCGATGTCTCGGTAGACCTCGTTCGAGAGGACGAAGCCCTTCGTAGCGAGACTGACGGCGACGGCGGCGACGTCAGTCGCCTTGAAAGTGTTGCTCATGGTTGGGGCTCCTAGCCCTAGAGGGATGAGTGGGGAGCCGCTACTAGCGGGGCTGACCGCGCTCGCGCGCCTGGCGCGGCGAGGGTTGCCGGGTCGTGCTGGGCCCGCCAACGCACTACGCGGCGGGGGTCATGCGGCCGCGAACGGCGCTCGGGCGGCACTACCGCTCTGGACGCTCGCAGGCGAGGGGCGCTGCTGGTCGGCGAGCCCCCTGGAAGAGGAGTCGGGTGTGAAGAGAGCAGATGTTGCCGCCGACAATGGATTCGATCGCGTCGGTTGCCCGCGCACGCCGGTTGGGGGCGGAAGGGGCGTGAAGTCACGCCCCTCCTAGTTCTCTCTCAAGAGCGCGCGCTCTCGTACAAGGAACAGGTAGGGGCGTGTTCTTACGCCCCTTCCGCCCCTAGGTGGCCCCGTCGGTTGCCCACCGGCTACGACGTCTGCCCGGCAAGGTAGTCAGGCGTTCCGTCGGCGTCGGTGCGCCAGCGAATAGTCGCGCGTTCCGGGTCGAGGCGACCGGTTCGGCCGCGGACGCCTGGCGAGACGATTACCGCGTCGAGGGCATTCATGAGGTGCGTTCTGCGCGCCGCGACGTCCTCGTCGAGTCGCCTCCAGACGTCCCCGTACGTCTCACCTGTTTCCTCGAAGGTGACCTCCATCGGCGCCGCCGCCGCCTCCGCCTTGAGCGCACGGACACGGGTTCGCAGGAGCCGTAGACGAGCGCTGAGCGCATCCGCGGCATCGTCAGTGAGCGAGTCGTCGGCGAGGAGCGCACTCGTGTGCCGAAGGGCCTCCTCGGACTCGACCAGCGCAACGGCGACAGGCTCGCGCTCGACGGTCCGAACGACAGGGAAGCGACCGACGACCGAGAGGAAGCGATCTGCGACGAACTCCTCCAGTCGTTCGGCCGTCACCGATGCGGCCGCGGCGCACGGACGGCCGTTCGACCTCGACGAGCAGCGATAGGCGGGCTTGCCGTTTTGCTGTTGGCGCACGTAGAGCGCCGACCCGCACCCGGCGCAGAGGGCGATTCCGGACAAGAGCCGGGAGCGCGCCCCTCGCGCTCTCGTCATGGCTGGCTTTCGCGCGGCGGTGCGCTCGTCGAGCGCAGCGCGCGTCGCGTGCCAGAGGTCGAGAGGGATCGCGGGCGGGTAGACCTGGCGCGGCACGCCTTCGGGATCGCGGAGCACCTCACCGCCGACGGAGACGCGACCCACGATCGCCGAACCGGTGAGCACCTGGCGGACGGCCTGGAGTGACCACGACTTCGCGCGCCGGGGGCGGCAAGTCGTCGAGTTGAGCCACGCGACAACGGCATAGATGGACTCGCCGCCCACGACGCGCTCGGCCGCCTCGACCATGAACGGAGCCTCCGACGGCGCGGGAACGAGCGCACGCCCGGGGCCGTGGGGATTCGGCGCGCTCTCGTAGCCGAACGGGGCCGGGCCGCCCGTCCATCGACCGGCAGCGCGGTTGGAGGCGATCGCGGATCGCACGCGAGCGGCCGTGTTGTTCGACTCGATGCGCGCGAACGTCGCGAGGATCGGGGCGAGAACCTCCCACGCCGTCGTGCCGGATCGAAGGCCGTCCTGGAGGGCGACGAAGGTAGCGCCAGGACGGGCATCGAGGACGTCGAGAAGTGGGACGAGGCCGCGGATGCCCTCGCGGGAGAAGCGGTCGAACTTCCAGACCGCGAGAACATCCACGTCCCCGGCGCCGAGTGCGTCGACGGCTGCGGCGGCGTTGGCCCTCGCCGTGCGGCCGGAGACTCCGTCATCTACATAGATGGTCGCGATGTCCCACTCCTCGCGCTCGGCAAGAGCGCGAAGGTCCCGCTCCTGACGCTCGATCGACGTCGACTCTTCGTCGCCCGCCACGGACAGGCGGAGGTACAGCGCTGCGCGCGGTCGGGCGGTGCGTGTGGGTGCGGGCATGGCGTGCTCCTGCGGTCGTTGGGTACGACTACGGAGTAGGGCGTAGCCGCCCCGGCTGTTGCCCCTCGTGTGCCAATAGCCGATGCGGGCGTGCCCGCCATGTGCACGCTCCACGCCAACTCGGCTCGCGAGGCGCTCGTGAAGCTGTGCACGCTGCCGCTGCTCGCGGGCGAGAACGTGTCGGACCGGTTCGTCGTGCCGACGGTCGCGTCCGCGGTCGACCTCGTCGTGCACCTCGACCTCGACTCGGCCGGTCGGCGGGGTGTCCGCGAGGTCGTCGCCGTGCCCGGGCGCGTCGAGCAGGGTGTCGTCGAGACCGCGGACGTCTTCACGTCGCGCGGTGGCCACCTGGTGCGCGCCGACGGCTTCCCGCCGCACCCCGAGCGGTTCGCCCGGCTCGGCGTCGACCTGGCCGCGCTGCTGCGCGCCCGCGGCTGAGGCGTCTGGACTGTGGACGGGTGCGGCGACACGGCACGGGCCTCCTCTAGGTTCGCCGTGAATCGGACGAATCGGGCAGGGGGTCGAGTGGCGACGGGACGCAGGACGTCGGCCGCTCCCGCACCGGTCCGGACGCCGGGCCCCGGGGTCGGGTGACGCGCGATGGGTGTGGTGGTCGGGCTCCTGCTGGGGGCGGGTCTGGCGTGCATCTGGTGGTCGTGCTGGGCACCCACCCCGGGCGCCGCGTCGCGCGCGGACGGCTGGAGCACCCGGACGCAGGACGCGCTGGTCCAGGCGGGCATGCCGGGCGTGACGCCCGCGGGACTCGTGGTCACGAGCGGTGCGGTCGGCCTCGTCGGCCTCGTCCTCGGGCTCGCGCTCACGCGCGTGCCGTCGATGGCGCTGTGCCTCGGCGTGTTCCTCGCGCTCGCACCGTCCGCCGTGGTCCGGGGGCGTGCGCGTCGCCGACGGGCGCGCCTGCGGGCGCTGTGGCCCGAGGTCGTCGACCACCTCGCGTCGGGCATCCGCGCGGGACTCGCGCTCCCGGAGGCCGTCGCCCAGCTCGGCGAGCGCGGCCCGGTCGAGCTGCGCGCACCGTTCGCCGCGTTCGCGGAGGACTACCGTGCGACCGGGCGGTTCGGTGACAGCCTCGACGCGCTCAAGGCGCGGCTCGCCGACCCCGTCGCGGACAGGATCGTCGAGGCGCTGCGCATGACGCGCGACGTCGGCGGGACGGACCTCGGTCGCCTCCTGCGCACGCTGTCGACGTTCCTGCGCGAGGACGTGCGCACGCGGGGCGAGCTCGAGGCGCGGCAGAGCTGGACGATCAACGCCGCCCGGCTCGCCGCCGCAGCACCCTGGCTCGTGCTCGGCCTCCTCGCCACGCGCACCGAGGCGGCGCAGGCGTACGACTCGACCGCGGGGCTGCTCGTGCTCGCCGCCGGTGCGGTGAGCACGGTCGTCGCGTACGGGCTCATGCTGCGCATCGCCCGGCTGCCTGACGACCCCCGGGTGCTGCGGTGAACCCCGTGACCGCGGGCGGCCTGGCCGGGCTGCTCGGGAGCCTCGGCATCCTGCTCGTCGTCGCGCGGCTGCGCGCCCGCCGGATCCGGCTCGACCAGCGACTGGCGCCGTACCTGCGCCCGCAGCGGGCCTCCTCCGCGCTGCTGCTGCGGACGCCCACGCCGGGTGGTGCGGTCGCGACGCTCGAACGGATGGCCGCACCGCTCATGCACGACGCGGTGCGGATCGTCGAGCGCGTCGGCTCACCGGCGGCCGACCTCCGACGCCGCCTCGCGCGCGCGGGACGCGACGAGACCGTCGAGCAGTTCCGCGCCGGCCAGGTCGTGTGGGGTGTGCTCGCCGTCGCGGGCGGGCTTGCCTTCGCCCTCGCGCTCGCGGCGACGCGGGGCACGTCCGTCGTCGTCCTCGTCGTGCTCGTCACCCTGTGCGGCGCGACCGGTGTGCTCGGCCGCGACTGGTTCCTGAGCCGTCAGGTCGCGCAGCGCGAGAGCCGGATGCTGCAGGAGATGCCCACGATCGCGGAGCTGCTCGCGCTCGCGGTCGGCGCGGGCGAGGGCGCGACGGGCGCGCTCGAGCGGGTCGTCCGCAGCACGCACGGCGAGCTGAGCGTCGAGCTCGAGCGCACGCTGGCCGACGCGCGCGCGGGAGCGCCCCTCACGAGCGCGCTCGACGGTCTCGCCGACCGCACCGGCCTGGCTGCGCTCGCCCGCTTCGCCGAGGGCGTCGCCGTCGCGGTCGAGCGCGGCACACCGCTCGCCGAGGTGCTGCGCGCGCAGGCCCACGCGCGACCGGTGTGAGGTCTCGTGACGTGCACGAATGGACCGGGGGTCAGCCTCCGCACGCCGGAGGCACGCCGGGTGCATAGGGCTCGGCATGGCGACCTCGACCGAGTTTGACGCGACGCTCCTCTGGCACGCGCGGCGGGTGGCCGCGATCCTGCCCGTCCCGTCCGAGCATCAGGCGCGCGCCACCGTCGCCCGACACATGTCCTACGCTCGCGCAATAGAGCAGGACGCCCGTGACACCGGCGATGCAGAGCGAGCCGCCGCGTAACGGAGGACCCCATGACGACTGACCTCGACGGGCGAGGCGAGGTGCCGGTCGTCATCTACGCCCGGGCCTCGCAGGACAGGGCCCTGCGTGGACGCTCGACCGCGTCGCAGATTAAGCGCGGCGAGGACGAGATCGACTACCGAAACGAACGCGGGGAGAGGTGGAGGCTGATCGCCCCGCCGTTCGTGGACGACAACCTGCCCGCGAGCGAGTACAGCAGCAAGACGCGCCCCGGCTGGCAGGCGGTCCTGTCTCTCATCGACTCGGGTCAGGTCCGCGTTCTCATCATCAACGAGGCATCCCGCGCCTCGCGGTCCGACGCAGAGCAGGCCGAACTCATCGCGTCGGTCCGCGCCAGGCGCGTGCACTTGTGTGTGGGCGGCGAGGTCTACGACCTGAACGACGCCAATGACCGCATCAAGATGCGCGGCGCGATGACTGCCGCGGCCGACGAGGTGGATCGGCTGAGCGCTCGCGTCACGCGTGGCAAGAAGGCCGAAGCCAGCGACGGCAGGCCGGGCGGCGAGATCCCTTTCGGGTACGTCCGCGCGTACTCCGACCAGGATGGCACCCCGCTCAACGTGATCGACGAGAAGGGGACCGCTGAGGTAGTCCGTCGGATGGTCGCGCTGGTGCTGAACGAGGGGCTGAGCGCAGGGCAGGTGGCCCGTCGGCTCAACGCGGACGGCGTCCCACTACCGAAGGCGGCCAGGGTCGCGAAGAAGGCTGAGAAGGCCGCGGCGGAGGGCCGACCAATCCCCACCTCACGCGGCTGGTCGCCTCAGGCCGTGCGCCGGGTACTTCAAGGTCCGGCGCAGCGCGGACTGCGAAAGCACCAGCGGGAACCTGGTGGCCCGGTGACCCTCTATGACGCTCAGTGGGACGCGATCATCGACGCCGAGACAGCGGAGCGCATCGACGTCGCGATCGCGGTCCAGAAGGCAACGCACAACGGAAACACCCGCGAGGCGAGATTTCTGTTGTCCTTCGTCGCGCAGTGCGGTTCGTGCGGGCGGCACGTCGGACACCGCACGTACCACGGCGACAAGCACGCCTACCACTGCCTCGTCAACGGCGGTGCGAGCACGGCCGGGCACGTCTTCATCTCCCCGATGGAGACGGTGGACCGCTACGTCGGCTCGATCGTCGCCGAGCACTACGCCCGTCCCGAGGTGCGAGCCGTCCACGAGCGCCAGCGCGCAGCGGTGGAGGAGTCGGAGCGAGTAAGCCCCCAGGCACTGCGCGAGCAGATCCGCGAGGCAGAGGCCAACCTCGCGACGTTTGCCGAGCGCGCGGCTGCCGATCCGGAACTCCTCGTTGGGTACTCCGCGCTGGCACGGGCTACGGACAAGCAGATGTCGCAGTGGCGAGCGCAAATCGCTCGCGCCGAGGCCGACCGGGCGACACCGCCGCCGACGGAGTACCAGCTCGCGCTCGCCGACGATCCGCACGCGGCGTGGGACGCCATGAGCCTCGCGCAGCAGCGTGCCGAACTGCGCGCGAGTTGGCGCATCACGCTCCATCCCGCGGGAGCTGACGGGCGCAAGAGGTCCCGCGGCGGCGTCTTCGACTTCTCGCGAGTAACCGTCGAACGGACCGGTCTGTAGCCCCGAGGGCGCAGGAGGCCCGTAGAGCGCCTGAATGCGCGTGGACGGGTGATTGGGCGTGTGAGGCGTCGAACGGCGCGCAGGGGCCCAGGACGTGTGCGAGACAGGCCGAATCAAAGGGGCGCTCTGCCGCTGTGGCGCTCAGAAGGGCCGCTCTGGAGCCTCGTGGGCAAGGAATATGTCGGCGAACCGAGGGGCGTCCGGCTGGAGCCGTCGGAGTTCCCGCAAGAGGGGCTGAGCCTCTAGCCAGCCGAGCACGATCGCAGGATGGTCGAGCACGCTGTCTCGGCCACCGCTGCGGCGGATCTGCTCGCGACGTTCCGCGGAACTGCGCCGATAGAGCTCCGTCGCGTGCTCGATGAGGTGGCGGACGACAGCCCGACGTTGCCGCGGCGTCATCGCGCGCAGCAGCCGTACCCGCCCTTGGGAGTCCTCCCAGACCCGGTCTTGTCCAAGCAGGTCGAGCGTGTCCACCGTCAGATCCTCCTGCGCGGGCCGAAGGGGCGAAGCGTGAGAAGCACGAGGCCGTGCTCACCCATCACGAACGTGCCGTCGACGGTCAAGTCTTGATGCCCAGACTGCGACGAGCGCGGCGTTACCGACTGCCGCGGGTTCGACGGAGCCTGCGTCCCAGCGCGAGGCGAGCGCGCTTCGCTACGCCGTTGGCGGATCAGTGCTGCGAGCCGCTCTGCCTCAGCCCGAGCCGCTTCCTCCGCAGCGAGCCGGTCGCGCTCCGCTTGCGCCGCCGCGTGCGACTCCGCGACCGCCTGAACGGCGGGCGGAAGTGAGCCACGGGCAGTGCGAAGTGCCATGACGGAGACCCCGGCGCCGAGCTGTGATGCCGCGGTCTCAACTGCGCTCACAGCGGAGGTCAACGTCTCCCGCACTGCATCGTCGGCGAGCGGAGCTGCGTCGAGCGCAGCCCGTGCCGCGGTGGTCTGCGAGAGGGCGTCGACTCTCGCAGCCTCGTGGGCGGACGCAGTCGCGTGGACGGCTACGACGGCTCGCACGCTGGCGTAGATGGCGGCGTCTGCCTCGGCCGCCGCGACCGCGGCGAGGACCGCGCCGCGATCGGGCTCGTTGACGGGCGTCTCGTAGCACGCGGCGACGAGCGCCAGCGCGACGCCACTGGCGACGCAGGCTGCGCGGATCGCGACTCGACGGGTGCTCACGCCAGTCGGTGGGCGCACAGTGGGGCTCGGGCACCGTGGCGTCAGGCCGGTGTGAGGGCCACGAGGCGCATGCGTCCGCCGGTCGGGTAGCAGGTCTGGACGAGCACCAACCCGTCCAAACCTGCGGCGGCTTCGTACGAGTCGCCCTTGCGGACGTCGCGCGCGTCGGTGACGACGTACGTCGCTCCGTCGACGAGGACACGATCGCCGAGCTGGAGGTCGAGGATCGGGAGCCCGCCGCACTCGCGATGGACCGGGAGGTACGTCTTGCCGTCCACCGGCTCGAACCAGCGCGTCAGGCCGCCCGTGCAGGCATCCACGGCGTCCTGACCGCCGGAGTTGGCGACCCACGTCGTCCACTCGACGGCGCTGGCAGCACCGCGCGTCGCCTCCGGGTGGGCGGCGATGCGGGCGGCCTCAACAGCAGCGGCCTCCCCGGCGGCCTGCTCGGCGGCGACGCGCGCCGCCTCGATGTGGGCGAGGCGCTCAGCCTCCTGGCGCTCGGCTTTGGTTCGGGCGGACTCGACGGAGGGCGAGTCGATCGTGACCTTGATCGACTCCCGGGACGGGACCGCGAGCGAGTCGGCGATGGTCGGGGCAAGTGCGACTCCGGTCGCCAGAGCGACGACGACGGCGAGGCGGCCCATGCGAGCGGAGGTGGTGGTCATGCCGGTTGGTCGGCCCCGCGCCCGTCTTTCGCACCGCGCGAGAAACAGCGAGAGGCCCCCACCGCGGGCTGCGATAGGGGCCTCTCGCTGGAGCGGCTGCGGTCAGGAGGAGGCGCGACCCGTCGCGATCCGTCGGAGCGCGATGCCGCTCGCGCCGAACAGCAGGGCGAGGAGCGCGAGGGAACCGGCGTCCGTGCCGGTCTCGGCGGCGCTGATGGGCAGCGCCACCTCGACCTGATCCTCACCGGTCCGGACGAGCGGACCTGACGTGATCGGGACGACCGGCTCGCCCACCTCGATGATCGGACGGGGCACCGTGTGCTCGGTCGGCTCAGGCTCGATGACCGGCGGCTCCGGCTCGGGCTCCGGCTCGACGGGCGGGTCCACCGGGTCCACCGGGGGCTCGACGGGGACACGCACGTAGAAGAACGTGACCTCGGTGCGAGTCCCGGCGAGGAGCTCGCCCACGAGGTTGCCCTCGACGCGGCTGAGCGCGTAGTCGTCGAACTCGAACGCCTGGTCCGTCAGGTCGTACGGCGCGGGCGCGTACTCACGCCAGACCGTGTCCGGTTCGATCAGGTCCAGTCCCGTCTCCTCGTCGACCCACCGAACGACGACCTCGGCGGACTGCGAGGGCTCCTCCCCGGTCGCGTGGTAGTAGAAGACGACGCGAACCGTGGACCCGGCCGGGCCGAACTCCGTCGAATCCCAGTCGTCGGCGAACGCGATGTACCCCTTGAAGGTGGGCGGGGTGGCGGTGATCGTCTCGCCGGGCTCGCCGGTCAGGGTCTGCGGCGGCGCGATCTCCTCTCCGGTCTCCGCGTCGCGGAACTCGACGACGGCGGCCGGGGCCGGGGCCGCGGCGGGCCGCACGTACTCCAGAGCGAACGAACTGGTGCCGAACCTACTGAGCGCGCCCTCGACCGGGCAGACGTTGGCGGGGTCGGCATCGTCCTGCGAACCATGTCCTCGCACACACCACGTGCCCTCCAGGTCAGGCCGGATCACCCACCCCTCGATCTCCGGAGGCTCGAACGTCCACCACGTTCCGTAAGTTACGTACTGCTCGATGACCCCGAGATCGTGGGACCCGCCAGCGTCGATGCCGAACAGGTACACGGTCACGTACCACGGCGGCAGCTCGACGAACACGTCGTACGCCTGGCCGTCGTCGATCACCGAGAGGCTCTCGGTGAGGGTGGCGTTGCCGTAGCTGCTGAGGGTGCCCCCCTCACTGTTCGCGCCCTTCCGGAACACGCCCATCCGGACGAGGTTCTCGTCCTCGTTCGAGGCGCGGGCAAGCTGACCGGCGATGTCGTACCAGGAATCCTCGCCCGCACGAACACCGGGGACGGTGAACGTGCGGCCGTCCTCGAAGTGGAACGACAGGTCGACGACGTCCGTCGCGTACACGAACTCGAACACCTGAGGAGCCGACGCGTCGGCGACGAACTCGATCGGCTCGGCGTCGGCGGGGTTGGCGAGGTGCCAGCCCTCGATATCCTCCGGCGCCGCCCAGGACGTCTCGCCGTCGAGCGGGTACGTCTGCCAAGACCGGATCAGAGCGCCGGTCGTGGACACGGCTCGGAACTCGACGACGACCTCCTCCGCGCTGAACGGCGCGGCAGTGGCCCCCACCGCTGCGGGCACGGGGGTCGAGTCGGTCTGGCCCGCCGTGACGGCGGACGCGGCGACCGGCTCAGGCTCAGGCGCGGGCTCGACCGGAGCGGGCACCGGCTCGGGAGCCACCTCCGGCTCGATGACCTCGGGCAGCGGCTCTGGTGCGGGCTCGGCGACTGCCTCCGTCGCCGGTGCGGCGGGCTCGACGTCCTCGGCGAACGCCGGGATGCCCCCGCCGACGATCAGCGCCGCGGCGACCGCCGCGCTGGTTGCGAGCCGCCGGATTGGGCGGCGCGTGATGGGCGTGTGCAAGGTGTGGGCTCCTCGGTCTCGATGTGTCAGACGTCGCCGCGGCGCGCCTGGCGGGCCATTCGGAGGTCGCGGTGGCACCGGGTGCGGTGGCGCGCGTGGGGCGCGTTGCGCGTCTTGGGCTGCTGTGCCGACGCTGCGGGGTGGTTGTGGCGGGCCATGAGGGACTCCTCGCGATCGGGGCCGCTCGGTGGTACGGCCCGGACGCCCGCAAGTGGGCCGGTGGCGGGGCGTACGGCACCGGGCGAGCGAACGGGCCGCCCCCTTGCGAGAGAGCGGCCCGTTGGCGAAGCGTCACCGGCGTCGCCGTGGCGCAGCGTCGAACTCCGCGGGCGCGTACCGATCGATGACGACGACCCCGTGCGTATCGGGAGCGCCGAGCGTCCGGACACGGACGACGAACTCCCGCTCGATCCGGTCCTCACCCAGCGTCACAGTGAACCGCGCGCACGGCTGCTGGTTCCTCTTCGCGACCTTCGCCGCCGCGCGCATGACCTGACCGGCGCGGCCCGAGAGCCCATCCGTCCACTGCTCGCGAGACATCGAATCCGGGGCCAGTTCGAGCACGGCCTCGGCCGTGAGCATGACGCGGCGCCGCGGCGAGATCGGCCAACCGCAGGCCCGGGCCTGCCTGGTGCGGTCGACGAGCGCACCGCTCAGCAGCTCGGCGGCAACCGTCGCTGGCTCGACGATCGCGGCGAAGAGCTCGTCGTCGTGCTCCGGGTCGTGATCGTGCTCAGGTGCGGCGGCCATCAGCGCACCTGCCGTGACGCGGCGTTGGCGTTGCTGAGCGCGACGGTCCACCAGCCGAGCCACGGCAGGCCCAGCGGCAGCATGACGAACATCGCCCACGAGAAGGCGATCGGGTCGGTGGCCCGGTGCCAGACGATCCAGAGCGCGCCCCAGACGATCGGGTAGGACAGGGCCGCGACCCAGAACCGCCTCCACATCGCCCGCGCTGTGGCACTGGCCGCGTCGTAGCGAGCGGCTGCGTCATCGAGCCGGAAGTCCTTCTCGACCGCGTGCACCGCGTTGTAGAGCTTGATCGACTCGGGGTCGACGAGGTTGTCGAACTCCCGGGGCATGTCGTCGTAGGGGTTGCGGCGGGACATCATCAATCCTCCTCGGAGTCGGTGGGGAACCGCAGTGTGAAGAACGCGGGAGCCCGGCCCTCGCGGAGCACGAGACGGTTGACAACGCGCAGACGCAGCGAGGCGGGCAAGACGGCGGTGTCCGGTCGCGCGCCTGGGAAGGCCGCGTACTCGTCGAGGATCAGCGGTTCGTTCGTGACGGTCTCGGGCATAGCGCTGGCTCCTAACTCGCGGGGGTGGGGGCGTCGCGCTCGGCGAGGGCGGCGTAGAGCGTCGAGCGGCCCACGTGGAGGTGGTCGCGAGCGATGACCGAGACGGGCACGCCCTCCACGTCTCGCAGGTGGACGGCGGCGGCGACCTGGGCGGCAGTCAGGGCCTTCTTGCGCCCGATGCTGCGTCCCTGAGCTTTCGCAACCGCCCGCGCGTGGGCGGTGCGCTCCATCGTGTAGGTGCGCTCCATCTGCGCGAACATCGCCACCATGAGGACGGCCATCTCGTTCATAGGCGAGTCGTCCGCGGTGTCGATGGGGATGGCGTCGGCGATCGTCCGGAGGTTGATGCCCCGCTCGCGAAGGTGAGCCACCGCGTTGAGCGTGTCGCGAACGGAGCGGCCGACACGGTCGAGCGTGTAGGCGACGATCGTGTCGCCCTCCCGCGCGTACGCCAGTGCGGCGTCCCAGCCGGGACGGCTCGCCTTCGCGCCGCTCATCTTGTCGCTGTAGGTGTACGCCTCGTCGATCCCGGCGGCCTTGAGGGCGTCGAGCTGTCGGGTCAGATCCTGGGCGGTGGTCGAGACGCGCGCGTAGCCGAGCAGGGCCATCTTGGTTCTCCGTAGCGGTAGAGGGAGTCGGGCGGTGAACCCTCATACCGGCAGTGGGCCGTGGTCCAACAATCGGCACCTGCCTGCGTTTTCGGATCGCGCGTTCTCGGACAGATTCCTGGACGACTTGCCCCGGCGTGTCGGGCCTCCGACGCTCACTCGTCGCACCGTCCACATTTGAACGAACTCGGACGGCGCGGCTTCTACGCGGAAGTCAGGTCACACTCGCTAGCCTCTGCGCGGAGGTGGGATCGTGACGAGCACCCGGCGGGAGGCCGCCCTGGCGTTGGCGGACGAGCTGATGACGGACCTCGAACTGTCCCGGGTACCGGCACCAGCGCTAGTCCGAAAGGTGAGCCGACTCGCGCGGCTGCTCGACGACGTCGAGGCGATGGAGTGGCTTTCGCACGAGCTATCCGGATTTCTTGCCGAGGACGGCACGCTCCAAGGGGCTGCGGCCGTCGCTGCCCGCCGTTCGAAGCGCGGTTTCTTCCACGCAGAATCCGGGACGACGCGGTACTACGCGAGCCCGATCGGGACGCTCCAGGCGAACGTAGACGCAGCGCGAGCGAGGATCGCGGCGGCGGGGGATGCGCCAGTGAGCGTCACATCAGCGAATCCGAACCAGTTCGTCGCGGCGCCGTCGGGGAACTCGCGCGAACGCGGCTCATCGATGGAGGTGATAGCGCGCGATCAAGCGTTGATTGAGACCATCCTCGGCGCTGTTCACGGCTACGTGGCTGAGAAGGAGGTCGAACTGCGCTTCGGCGCGGCTGTCGAAACGGCGTTCGAGTCCGTCCGCGCCGTCGTCGATTCGAAAATCGCCGAACTTGTGCCCGGCGCGGCCGTCAAGCTTTCCGCCGCGTTCGAGAACGCTGCATCGACGAACGCAGAGAACTGGGCTGCCGCCGCGTCCACGTGTCGACGGCTGGTCAAGGACTTGGCCGATGCGCTGAGGCCCGTCGGTCCGCCGGTCAACGGCCGCGCTATGGGGCCTGAGAACTACATCAACCGGCTCGTTGACTGGATCGTTGGCACAGGCGCAGCAGGGGGGACGGCGAAGGATGTCGTAGAGCGCGACTTGGAGTACCTCGGCATGCGCCTCGACGCGATCGTGGACGCCGGGAACAAGGGGGCGCACGCGGATGTGACGCGTTACGAGGCGTCGCGCTACATCACGGGGACTTACCTGCTGCTCGGCGACCTGCTCCAGATGATGCCAAGCGCAGAACAAGGGCACTACGGCTCTGCTATCGAAGACGAGACGCCGCCGGAGGGCGCTTTCGAGTAGCGCGAGTCGACCGCATTCAAGAGTCGGTCGAACACGCCGCAGACTCCTCAGGGGGTACGCCCGGCGGTCGCAGTCTGATCACATGCACGAGTCGCCGCGATGGGATGGCAGCGCGCGACGCGCTCACCGCCCTCCAGCTCATTCTTGACGCTGATCGATAGGTTGCCGTCCGTGGACAGTGCTGACGTGAGCGACATCGTCGACTCGATCCTTCCCGCACCGGTTGCCCCGGCCGCACCCGCCGAGGCACTACTTGCCCGTGCACGGTTGGACTTCCACGCCGCGCTGCTCTCGAAAGGCATCCTCTCGATCGACTCCAACGGGGTCGTAAGCAACGCGGACAAGAGTCAGCCAGCCAGTCGTGCGTACGCGGCGCACATCCTGAACGCCTTGAGCAGCGAGACGAAGGTCGCCGAGAAGATGGCGGGCCAGCGCGCTGGGAGCAACTTCGAGACGGAGGTCACGGCGTTCCTGGCTGCTGCCTTCCCGCTCCTGTCTCATCTGAGACCCGCGACGTGGACGATCCAGAAGGTCGGAGGGCGAGGCAAGTCGAGCTCCGTCTCCAAGTTCGAGCAGTACGCCCACCTCGTCGACCTGAGCGTCGCTGTAAGCGAGAACCCCTCGCTCCAGGCCGTGCTGGGCAACGCGTACTCGATCGCGCCGGACATCGTGATGCACCGTGCTCCACTGACTGACGCCGAGATCAACGGACCGCAGGTCATCGTGGATGAGACTGTCGCCCAGCTCGCGTCGCTGCGCGCGTCCGTCAGCGACCGGCCGCTCCTGCATGCCGTCATCTCGTGCAAGTGGACGATGCGCTCCGACCGCTCGCAGAACGCCCGTTCGGAAGCGCTCAACCTCATCCGCAACCGCAAGGGCCGCGTGCCCCACATCGCCGTGGTGACCGGCGAGCCGACTCCCACTCGCATCAGTTCGCTCGCGCTCGGGACCGGCGACCTGGACTGCGTCTACCACTTCGCGCTGCCCGAGTTGATCGCGGCGGTTGAGGCAGAGGCGAGCGGTGACGTCGTGGAGTTGCTTGCGATGATGGTCGAGGGCAAACGGCTCAAGGACATCGCGGACCTGCCTCTGGACCTGGCGATCTAGTGCCGGGCATCGACGGGAAGGTCGCGCTCGCTGAGGAGCTCGACCGGCTCAGTGCTCACTCCGACCTCGCGCGCAGAGCCCCGCGAGGGACCGGAATCGCGCGCTATCTGGCTGACGGAATCAACGCCGAGACAAGCAATGGCGTCCCCGACGGCGAGTTCTGGGACATGGCCGTGCACCTGATCCAGCGATTGAGCATCTGGTGGCCGGTCTCGGCCTACGCCGTCCTGCCTGTGTTGACGCCCTGGTGCATCCGGGATCGTTCCGCGCGCTGGCAGCACGGTCCCGAGTCGTGGGGCGCGCCGCGCGCTGACGGGTACCTCCGCGACGACAACTCGATCATCAAGAAGCTGCCCTTGCCGCTGTTGGTCGATGCGCCTGGGTCAAGTCCGTACCGGGGCCAGAAGCCGTGGCGAGGATTCACCGCGTGTCACATCTGGCGCGACCTGGAGGACGGCACGGTCGGCGGCGTCGACCAGTGGGTCTACAGCTTTATGCCTAACCTCGTGTGGCTGCCGTCGCCGCTCTCGCCGCTGACCGACCACCATCCCCGCGTACAGGCGCTGTTGCAGCGAACCAGCCAGCAGATGTTCCACGGCCGGGAGCTGATCCAGGCCCCTGTGAGCCGCTACAGCGACTACGTCTGGTCGAAGCTCGTTCCGCGCAGCGCCGAGCCCAGCAGCGGTCCCATGCTCGACCTCGGGGAACTGGCGTTCTTCGACGTCGATGCGGCGTTCGTGAAGCGACGGCTCATCTATGTCGACACGTTCGTCGACGGCGTCGACCGGGTGTTGGCCGGACAGTCGCTGCGCAAGAAGATCATCTGCTCCCGCTACACCGCGCAGATGCCGTTGCTGGAGCACGATGCCCTCGCCAAGTTCCGCACGGATCTGGACGACTACCGCGCTGCTGTCCGGGCAGGGCTCTAGGGACCGGCCGCGACGTTACCGCTGGCCGCGCTCGGCGTCGGCAGTCTCGAACGCCCTCACGATTGACGCACCGACGGCCTTCGCGACTGGCGGCGGGAAGGCGTTGCCGACCTGGCGGTACGCAGCCGTCTTCCGACCCTGGAACTGCCACGTGGCGGGGAAACCCTGGATCAGCGCAGTCATCTCGACTGTGAGCTTCGGACGTCCTTCGAAACCAGGCAGGGGCGCTTCGTTAGCGACACCGAGGCCGTCAACCCCGAGCCGTGCCCACGCCTCACGAGCGCGGGTCGGGCCCAAGTCAGGGCCACCATGCTTCTTGCTGCCGCCGACCAGCGCGGGGCCTTGGCCGGTAGCGCCCTTGACCCACGCGGCTGCGCCCTCCCAGCCGTTCGCAGCCATCAGCTTGCCGACCGCAGCACCGACCGTCTTGCGCCGCGCTGCTGGTTCCGGCCAGCGGTAGTGGATGGCGTCCTCGGAGCGCATCAGGACGAGGATCGCTCGCTGGCGAAGTTGGGGCACTCCGTAGTCAGCGGCATTGAGCAGCTCCCAGCCCACCGACTCGTACCCCAGTTCCTTGAACTCTCGGAGGATCTCGTCGCGGTAGCCGGAGAAGCGCTGGCTCATGAGGTTGCGAACGTTCTCGATCATGACCGCGCGAGGGCGCAGCTCGTCAGCTAGACGGAGCATCTCCGGGAAGAGGTCGCGCTCATCGTCGCGTCCGAGCTGCTTGCCCGCGACCGAGAAGGGCGGGCAAGGCACGCCGCCCGCGAGCAGATCCGTGCCGATCAGAGCGGCATCGGGTTCCCAGGCGCGGAGGTCGCCCTCAATGACGTTCCACTTCGGCCGGTTGTAGCGAAGCGTTGCGCAGGCGGCGTTGTCGATCTCGACGCAAGCGATGTGATCGAACCCGGCTTGCTCCAGCCCGAGGGCCTGTCCGCCAGCGCCAGCGCACACCTCGACGCTCGTGTACTTCAACTCGGGTTCCCCTGTCGGATCGTTCTGGAGGCAGGATGCACAAGCATGACACCACGCGGCGCCCACATGGAGCGGGAGGCTGCTCGGAGCGCCCGAGAAGTCCGACTTGAACTCGCTCGGCAACGAGCACACGAGCGCGGTATACATCCCGCACCGACCACGGCGGGGCGGTCACGGAACATGCGCGCGATCCGGCGCTCGAACACCAAGCCGGAGCTCGCAGTGCGCCGACTCCTGCACGCGGCCGGGTACCGCTACCGGGTCGATCTTCGACTCGACCTGCCCGGCGCCAGAGTTCGCCCGGACATCGTCTTCACCCGTCGCAAGGTCGCCGTCTTCATCGACTCGTGCTTCTTCCACTGCTGTCCGATCCACGGGCGCGTCCCAGCGGCAAACACGGGCTACTGGCAGCCCAAGCTAGGGCGGAACGTCGAGCGGGACCGGCTCGCTGACGAGGCCCTTCGCGCCGCTGGATGGACTGTCGTCCGGGCGTGGAGTCACGAGTTGCCCGACGACGTCGTCGAGCGCGTCGTGGCCGTGCTCGCTACGTAGTGTCGCGGAGCCGCTCCGCGCGCACCCGCTCGATTGCTGCCGTCCGCCCGGCCTGGCTGATGACGCCCTTGAACGGCGAGACCTGGCGCAGGTCGCACGCCTCCTCACCAGGGTCGAGGCAGACCCCGATGAGTTCGTCGAGGGTGCCGTCCAGCAGCGCCGCCCACCGGTCGAGATAGCGGGTGCCGGACTGGCCCCAGCCGTCGCGTTCGTACTGCTCGCGCATGACTTGGAGGTTCCGGCGTCCGGCCGCGCGCACAGCCGCCTCGTCCCGGCGCAGGTGCTCGACCACGATGCGGTGGTACTCGATCTTGATGCGCGCGGAGCGGTCCACGGGCGAGCCTCCTCTCGACCGGTTCGTGGGTCGCGACGGACGGAACGGCGTCATCCCGAGGGGCACCAGCAGTGAGCGCACAGAGTCGCTGCGTGGGTGCCGCGGCTCCGCCAGCAGCAGCGGTCAGATGACCATTGTCGGGGAGGCGCTGTCTCCTGTGCTGTCGTCCGCCTCGCCTTCTTCAGCTCCCGCACCCGCCGTCGCAGCAGCGAGCTCGGCGGGCACCTCGAAGAGGTTCCGCAGAAACAGCGTCGTGAAGCGCAGGGCGCGCTCGACCGTCTCCTGCGTAACGTGCTCGTCGCTCGCGTGTGCTCCCACGTTGCCCACCTGCCGGATCAGCGTGAGCGCCTCGCCGAACTGCCTAGTTACCAGACCCGCCTCGATGAGCGCTTCAATGCGCTTGACCAGGACTCGATCCGTGGCGCCGTGATGTGCGGCTGCGGCCTCCAGCGTCTTGCGCAGTTGCACGGCGGCAGCATCAGGTACCCCGGCGTCGAGGACTCGGCGCGCGTCGCCGTAGTACCGGGCGACGTCCTCGGGGAGGTGGGCGACGTCGAGGCCGTCCTGGTCCGGCGACGGCGTGATGCTGATGATCCGCCCAGGCGCCTGCGGATCGTTGTGCTCTATGAGCGTCACGCCGCCGCACCGGGGGCATGCGAGCGCTACGTAGAACCTGACCGGGGCGGCTCGCTGGCTTAGCGGCTTCGCTCTCAGTGGCTCCGGGGTCAGAACCCTCATGTGTGCGTCCCGGAGCCCGCAGTGGCCGCAGTCGCGGAAGGTCCATCGGTCATCCCAGGTCACGACGCGACGATAGTGGCTCGTCGCCCACTGGCTGGAGGAATTCTCTGCGCAGCCCGTCGTCCTCCCGGGTCGGGCTCGGTGCGTCAGACGGGGCTGTAGGGCGCCGTGCGCTGGATCGGCTCGCAGCGAGGCCGTGGCGTCGCCGTGCGCGGTGCGGGCTGGCTGCCGTCTTTGAGCAGTGGGACGAGCGCGGCGACGATCGCCGGATCGGCGGGCTCCGGGTTGAGCTCCTCGACGTTGGCCGCGAAGTCGTCACCGGTGATGGCGAGCGCGCGGGAGATGCGCAGCCGGGCGACACTGAGCGCGCCGGGGTGGCTCGGCCAGACAACGACGAGCGGCATGGCGATGAGCGAGTCGACTCCCCGCTGGTCGAGGTAGGCGACGAACTTGTCGACCGCCATGTCGAGCGTGCGCGGACGCCGGTGCGCCGTCGGCCGCAGACCGGCGAACTCGAACCGGCCGAGCGACCAGTAGCGGGCGGGCAGCCACGCCTTCGAGTCGATCAGGATGATGCGACCAGGCGCGCCTCCGGTGCCGCCCGTCACGACAACGTGGTCGACGTTCGCGCCGCGAGAGCCGGGCACCGTCACGTCGTGGAGTGCCGTCCAGCCGCCCTCGCGGAGCGCGAGCGGGTCGAGCACGGCAGCGGTGAGCCGCTCGCCCCGAGCACCGTTCTGGATGCGCCCGGCGTCGGTCGTCACGTCACCGATGGTGCCGCCCGGGGTGCCGAGCACCTGGCCGATGGGTTTCGTCATGAAGCGCCTCCTCAGTCGTCGAACAGGTCGTCGTCGTCGAAGTAGTCGCGCGCCGGTGCCTTGCCGCGAGCGGGACGCTTGCCGCTGGCAGGCTTCCCGCCACCCCAAGGCGGAGGTGAAGTGCGCGCGGGCGCCTCGTCGCTCTCGAACGGAGTCGACCCGGCGATGGGGCCGAACGGCCGACCGTCAGGCACCCCGAGTGCCCGGAGCGCGGCCTTGTAGCCGGGGGTGTCAGGGGTGCCGGAGCCGTCCGGGTTCGGGTCGAACGGCACACGGATCGCCACGGCCTTGCCGCCGTCGCCACCGACGATCGCGAGGCCGGGGCGGCCGTCGCGGGTGTACTGGTCGATGAGGTCCGCGGCCTGGTCGGCCTGCTGGCCCGCGAAGTTCATGATGAGCGTCTCGCGTGCCGGGCGGCTCTTGGCCGTCGCGCACTGGAGCCTGTTCGTCACGTTCATGCGCAGGATGCCGCCGACGATCCCGGCGTCGAAGCGCTGACCACCCAGGACGAGGTAGATGCCCGCGGCGCGGGAGAGCATCGCGATCGACTCAGTGCGGTTGAGCCCCAACAGCTTCCAGTCCTGCAACGCCTCTGCCTCGACCTTGAGGTGGTAGTGCGGGCTGTCCTCGGCGAAGTTGGGGATCTTGCCGATGGTCACGAAGTTCACGAATTCATCAAGGATTGCCAAGATGGGCCTGATGTTTTCCCGCTCGCGCACCCCGCGGGGCAGGGCGTACCAGGCGGCAACGCCGTTCGCGGTGTTGATGTTGATCCGGCGAGTCATCTCCTTGTGGAGCTTGACGATGAGCGCGCCCTCGGTCTCGTAGTCCTGCGCGAAGCCGCTCAGGAACTCGACCAGGTCGAGCCAGTCGTTCGCCTTCTTGTCGGCATCGGCGACGACGACGTCGAAGCCGCGCGCGAGACCCTGGCACGTGAGCGCCAGCATCGCCTGGCCCTTGCCCGCGCCGGTGTCGCCCGACGCCAGCGTGTGCGGCTGCGTCTTGACGTTGATCGCGAACACCCGGTCGGCCGCGTCGATCCCGACCGGCAGGTTGGGCCAGGCTTCCGGGTCGAGTCGATCGGGCAGCATCGCCAACAGGCTGACCGGGAACGGCAGCCGAAGCTTCGGCGGGGGCGAGTACGAGAACACGACCTTGCTGCGCCCCTCGCCGTCGGCGATCTCCTCCCACGTGAAGCCGCGCGAGCCCGGGATGGCTCCGGAGTGGACGAGCCGGTCCCAGGTGCGGGCGCGACGGTCAGCGTCGAGTTCGCGCGGGTAGCGTGCGACGACAACAGTCGCGAGGTGCGGGTCGTCCGCGTCGGCGTCGTACGTCCACGTCGTGTAGAGACCGACCCGGTGGCGGGGCCACCGCTCACCATCGGCGAGGGCGTTGCGCAGGTCACGCTCGACGTTCGGCAGCTCGGCGCCGTACGCGATGTGCGCCTTCGGGTCGAAGCCCACGAGGTCGAGCCCGAGGTCTGCCAGTACGTCCTCGATCTGCTCCGCGTCCCGCTCCGTCAGGGCAGGGTTGACCTTGACCTGCTTGACGAAGCCGGGTCGGCGCGGCGCGGGCGTGCCGTCGGTGACACGCGCGACGTCGCCCGTCGCCTGCTTCTCGATCGCCTCGACGTTCAGCGGAAGGCCCTGCTTCGCGAGCTTGCGCACGAGGTCGGCCCGCGCCTGCCACCCGTCGACGTAGCCGACGGGCAGCGGGACGCGGACCACGCGCTCGGTTGACTGCTCAGTCATCGTCAGGCCAGCGCCTCGAAGTCGTCGTCGAGCAGCGCGACGGTCTCGATCTCCTGGTCGTCCGGCACGCCGTCGTGGTCCTCGTCAAGCGTGACGGTCTCGATGTCCGGCAGGCCGTCGCCGTCGGCGTCGACGAGCACTGAACCGGCGAGCACACCGCCGGAGGCGGCAGCCGCCGCGCGGGCCGCACGCGTCTCGTCCGAGACGTGGCGCATGACGATGCCGTGGACGGGGTCGAAGGTGACCGTCTCGAACTCGCGCATGTAGGTCGCGACGCGCTTCTCCCACTCCTCGGCGCCGCCGTCGGCGATCCGCACCGGGATGAACGCGAGACTGATCGTGCCGTCGCCGTTGTCGTGGAGACCGTTGAGCACCTTGTCGAAGCCTGCCGCGGTCGCGTCGTCGAAGCCGAACGCCCGCGGCAGGCCGTGGCTCACGATGAGCCTTCGCAGGTTGACGCGGAAGACGTGGGCGGCGACGACGGCCTTGAACTGGGGGCGCATCCACCACACGACGACGAGCGCGGAAGCCCCCGCGATGACCCCGGCGATCGTCGGGTTGATCGGGGCGATGCCGTTGAGGACCGTCACGACGACCGGCGCGCTCACGGCGAGCACCGCGGCGATCGTGCGCGTCGCCGCCGCCCGAGCTGCCGCTGGGATCTGTGCCTCGCTCGACACCTTCGGCAGCGCGCGCAGGCGGTGCCAGGCGTTGGCCGCGAAACTCCCGACGGCGACCGGCACGTTCTTGGCCGAGGTGATCCGGCGGGCGGCGAGGTACGCGCACGTGATGGTGCCCACCGGACCGAGGAGCGGCTGGAGGACGCCGACGATGCCGTCGCTGCCGACGAACGAGAAGCCGACCGAGCCGCTCGCGGTCGCCAGGAGCACCGGCAGGAGAACGGCACAGGCGAGCAGGAGCCAGCCGCCGAAGGCGGCGAACGCTCGACCGAACGCCGGGACCGACGCGCCGGTCTCCGCGCGCTGGGCGACGCGGCTAGGGGAGTCGGTGCGAAGGACTGCGATGAGGCCGACGGCGCCAAGGATGAAGAGCGGGTTGAGGATCGCGAGCACGACGGCGGCGATGACGACGACCCACCAGGGGACGGCACGGTTGCGGGTGTTCATGGCGGGGACTCCTAAGCAGGGAAGGCGGCCGAGAGGCGCCGGGTAGCGGATGCGGTGAGCGCGCGGTGGGCGGCGACGGTGCCGACGCCGACGGCTCCGAGGCCGATGGCCCAGACGAGGGGCGCGGGGATGCCGCGGGACTCGTGCGACGCCGAGCTGGAGTGGCTCGGCTCGTCGTCGGAGGCGTCCGGTGGCAGCGTCTGCTCCGGTTCGGGGGTCGGCTCGGGCGCGGGCTCCGGCGTCGGGGTGGACTCGGCGGCGGGAGCGGTCGTGACGACGACGTCGGCCACGTAGACGTAGAGCGGCTCGTCGCTCGTGGCAACCGACCAGGCCGAGCCGCCGACGATCTCGAACGGCTTCGGCAGAACGAGGAACGGCTCCGGGCCAGCGTCGAGCCGCGGCAGTCCGTCGTCGCCACGGAACGTGACGCCGACGGCGTCCGCGGCCTTGACCCAGATCGGCTCGGCGGCGGAGGGCTGTGAGCCCGCCTCGACGACGTCGTCGGCACGCACGAACAGGCTGCTGCCGTGCTCGGCGGTGCCGGGCAGTCGGTAGAACGCGCCGTGCAGGTGGACCTCGGCCGGGACGACAACGTCCAGCGGCGCGGACAGCTCCTCGATGAAGAACATGACGTCGAACCGGTCAGGACGGAAGACGTCGACCGTCGGGCCGCCGTTGCTGGCGACGACGCGCATGGTCCGCTCGCCGTCGGCGGCACGAGCTGGCCCGCCGCACATCGCGAAGATGGCGAGAGTCAGAGCGCCCGCCGTGAGAAGCGCCAGGCCCTGCATGGCACGGGAGAAGAGACGGATCACTGCTGCGACCTCCGTAGCGGTAGAGGTAGGAGCCGCTTGGTGGACGGCCCGCGAGCTAGGCGCAGGTGCGCTCTCGCTCGCACCGCAGGAGTGGGTGCGGGGCCGGGGAAGCGCATCGGTGGCCGCTGGTGGGAGTCGGAGCGTCACCCCTCGGTGTGACGTCGGTGTGGCAGCGTTTATGCAGGTCAGGGAATGCTTGTCACCCGTCACACCTGTCACACCTCAGGCGGATCTCTCGTGCGGGAGATCAACTGACCGGGTAGGTCGTTACGCCTCTATCGGCACGATCGAGCCGGTCAGTCGATGTGTCTGAGTAGAGACATCCATCCGCGGTGTGACGGGTGTGACGTGTGACAAGTCGCCCCTGACCTGGGCGAATGGCGTCACACCAGTGGCACACCGGCGTGTGACGTCGAGCTGCTGAGACGCGAAAGACCCCCGGTACGTCGCAGCGGACGCCGGGGGCTTTCTGGAACGGCTTGTGACTAGAAGTCGTCAGTCGACGGCACGTCTGGGTCGTCGTCAGGTGCAGCGATGCACCAGACGGACTCAGGAACGCAGAGAGCACGGACTCGGCCCGCAGCGGGCATTCGGACGACGCGGGTGGGCTTCCCATCGCTGTCGGGGATGGCAACTTCTCGCAGAGTCGCGATCACGGTGTCGTGGTCCGTGTGGAGGAGCTCCGCGACCGTGTCGGGCAGCAGTGCGACGCACGGGACACCAGCCACCTTCGTAGTACCTCCCACACAGACACCTTCGCCGACCCCGACGTAAGCCTTGCCGGAAGCGATCCGCTCGCGGACGCGGCCGAGCATCTGCTCCGGACCCGTGGCGTCATCGCCCATCTCGACCGTTGCGTGCCGCGTGATGGCCCTCATGCAGCCGTCAGCAACAGCGAACCGCAGGGCCTTCAGCTCCCGAACCAGGTCGTCGTCCGCGAGCATTCCGGTTGCGTCCTCGATCGACTTGAGGAGCCAGTGCAGGCCCACGATCGGTGGCGCTGTCACTTCGGCCTGCCGCGGAGTCAGGGCGAGGGGCATGCTGCCGTCGTTCGGCTCAGCGGCCCACATGGTCACGTCCGCCTCGTACTCGGTGCGCTGACGGTGTGCCTCCGCGCCCACACCTGCGATGTCTCCGCCGTGGTCCCGCTCCGCCATTCGTGCGAGGTGGCGAACGTACCGTGCACCGATCCGGTTGAAGAGTCCGCTCTTCGCGGCGTCCCGCCACTCGTCGGCCTGCCCCTTGACCATCCACAATGCGGTTGCCGTGATCCAGAACGACAGGATGCGGTCGACGGTGCTGCCGACGACGGAGGCTGGAGGCAAGACCTCGGCGGTGATGATGGAGTACGGCCAGGACTTGTCGGTGGGAGCCACGCTGAACCCGTCGGCGCTCAGTTCGTCGCGAACCATCCGGCTCCGCGCAGCTCCGGGGCCGTCGTACGACGTCCGGATGATCTGCTCCAGCGCCTCGGCCTGCTGCACCTGCTGCGCGATGTGCTCGCGCTTGCGCGCGTCATCGACGGTGAGCGGGGCGTTGTGGCATCCGTTGCGGGCACCACCGACCGCGTTGCCGGTGCTGTTGAACGACACCATCGGTGTGCCGAACAGCGCGACTCCCACGAGAGTCCCGAGGCACTCGGTCAGGGTCGTCTTGCCGTTTCCCCTGGGACCGGTGATGGCGAGGACCGCGTGCGGTTCGGCACCCGTGAGCGAGTACGCCTCGGCTCCGAGGACTGCGAGGGCCGAGGAAGCGTCCCTAAGCATCGCCAGGAGTCGGATGAACTCGCGGGCGTCCGCCAGCGCCTGCTCGGGCGTGTCGTCGGCGAGGCTCGGGAAGCTGATCTTTCCAGCCGGTCCGGACGAGTTTGTGCGCACGTCCGTGATCCCTCCATCAGCGCCCAACGCGCCATCGGCGTGCGAGTAGACCGGGCGGTTGTCGTGCTTGGTCCACCCGCTCCGAGCAAGGTGGCGCAGGTTGTGTGCCGCCCCCTGGACCCGGATTGCGGTGCCGATGATGTCGGTGGAGCGGCGGTCAGGCTGGATGCCCGCATGGGTTCCAGCGCCGTCGGGAATCCGGCGCAGCCACACGCGAGGGTTCTCGATGTCTGCGTCGGCGACCCGCGTGATCAGCGCCTCCACTCGACCGGGCTCACCTTCCTTGCCAATCGCGACCGCGAGGGTGTGGAAGATGATCTGGTCGCGCCCCGGGTTGAGATCGTCGACGACACAGATGGTCTCGACGATCCGCGCAGCGAAGCCCGCCACCAGCGACCCGGGGGTCACGACGCCGTCCTCAGAGACCGTTCCCGGGGCCCGGATCGTGCCCTCCTCCCAGTTGGATGTCGGCCACTGACGCCCAGCAACCTTGTACTTGGCTGCCGGAGCCTTGCCGAGGCTCTCGACGGCGTCCCGGATCAGCCCGAGCATCGCGAGAGCGCGGTCCTTGCGCTCGGCGAGGTACTCGTCGAGCCCGATCTTGCCTCCAGCGGGCAGGCGCACGTAGCGGACCTTCCCTGCACCAATCGTGCGCAGGTGCGAGCCGAGCCTGGTCGCGGCGTCGTGGACGCTGCGGTTGGTCGCGTGGTCGGCGTCGAAGCAGACGATCGCTTCCGGACCGGTACCCGCGGCCTTCTTCGCAGCGACCAGCGCCCGGCGTGCCTTGTCGGCGGCAGCGATCGCCTTGAAAGTGCCCTTCTCGGCAGCCGTGGCCTCAGCAGCCTCAACGGCAGCCTCCGCGGCCTCCACGACGACCTCGTCGTCGGCGGCCTTGGCCTCCCGGACGATTTCGATGAACTCGTCGAGCACTGGGAGCGGGTTGCCTTCCTTGCTCCAGCTCGTGCAGCCCTGGACCCCGACGATGAGGGTGTCATCCGGAGCATTCGCGACTGCGGCGAGGTACTGCTTAGTACCTTCGACGATCACGAGGCTCCGCGCACGGCCACTCTCGATCAGCGCGAGCATCCGCGGATGCACTGAGACGATCGACCCGACGCCGCCCTCCTGGATGTACTTCTGGTCCGGGTCGACCCGGACCTCCTTGTCAGGGTTGTACTGGTAGATGACGTCGCCGTTGAGGGTGTGGTGCGCGTACACGATCCCGGAAATACGGGTCTGGTCGGCGACGTACCGCAGTGTCGGAGGAAGGTGCTCACGATCGGTCGCCGTGTACGTCCCCGCTTCGAGCGCGAGGGCGACTGGTACGGCGTTCTCCTCCAGGTACGCGCGGTGCTGGTCAGACAGTCCGCTGACCGGCGGCGTCCAGTTCTCACGCTCGGCAGCCGTCTCCGCGCGCTTCTGCGCGACCCACGCGTCGCGCGCCGCCTTCTTCTCAGCCTCGATCTCTCGCGCGGGCCTGCCGGTGAACCGCTCGGCAGCCTCGATGACCGCGGCCACCTGGTGGTCGGTCGCGACGTCGTCGGGTGCCCCTTGGCGAACGGGCTCGTCCGCCGTGAGCGGCTCGTCGTCGTTCCGCTCGGCCGAGTACGGGTCGATCTCGTCGAAGTACAACGACGCAGGCTCGTTGTTCTGCACGGCGTGCAGGGCGGGCCGTGCCCTCCCGTGTCCAATCCCGGCGGACTCGTCGTAACCGGCAGGCACGTCCAGCGGGTGCTCGAAGTCTCCGCAGTCAGCCTCCGCCGCTGTTCCGCCGCACTCGGGGCAGTGCTCGACGGCGGTGGTCCGGACGACGTCGGCGTCGTCTGCGTTCATGCGCGGCTTGCGCGCCTCGTTGGCGGTCATCTCAGGCCACCGCCTTCACGACGCGCCACTCACCGGCGGCGAGCTTGGCGTCGAGCATGTCGAGCGCACGAGTGCGGATCTGCTGAGCGTGCTTCCGGCTCGTCGCGCCGCGGTGGCCCTCGTCCTCGATCATGTCGACCAGCTCGACGCCGTCGACGAACCGGTCGCGGATCGTACGACCCTTCGGAGCGTGCCCCGCCGGGTAGCGACGCGTCTCGCGTGCGCTCGGAGGCGTTCCGGCCTCCGCGAGGGCATGCTCGAACTGGAACAGGCTCGGGGGCGTGAGCGTCCGGCAGGTACGGCGCAGGTGACGGCAGTACGCGCCGTGGAGTTCGTACAGGGTCGGCGCTGCCGCGCCCTGGTCCTCCGCGGTGTACGTGAGGTTCCGCTCGTGCCACGCGTCGAAGTCGTGGCGATCGAGGCCGCCGTTCTGTCGGGCGGGTGCAGTACGCTTGTGCATGTCAGGGACCCTCCGAGTTCCTGTCCACCGCCCCGGGCCGCGCCAACGGCTGCGGGGCTTTCTCTTGGTCCCCGCGGTCTGCGAGGCTGAAATCTACTGTGCGAGCCGCTCATGACATGGCGACCAGTGCGGCGCGAGTGCGCGTAGGCCGTAAGTCCCAGGCCGGCGATGGTGCCGACCAAGGGTTGTGCTGCGTCGGATTCCGACCACTACGGGTTGTGTTCCGAGCACATGCACGATCCGTGGCTCGATGACGAAGTCGTCCTTCGCCTAGCGGCGGATGGGCCGGTACCGCCGCGGCGCCACCGCACTCTCGACGGTCCGGCCGACCGGCAGACGCCAGAGGTCCGGGTGCGGCTCGACCCCGTCGCGCAGCCAGTGCGGGGTGCCAAGGAGCCACGGAGCGTTGCGCAGCACGGCGGTCGCGTCGTGGCGCTCGTACGGCTCGAACGGGACGTCGAAGATGTCGAGGAGCCCGACCCGCTGCCAGCGGTCGCCGTCATCACCGGTGGGTCGCTCGACGGTCAGGTCGAGGAACCCCCGCGACACCGTGCCCTCCGCCGGGAACCACGTCCGCCAGTCGACCAGCCCCATGCGCTCGGGAATCCAGTCCTGCGCCGAGCCCGGGTAGAGCCTGATCGCCTCGCTGATCTCCTGCCGAGTGCTGGCCATCGGGGCGCTGTGCGAACCAGCCGGGGGAGCGATGACGAACACGACCATGAGGCCGGACAGGTCCCACGGCGTCTCGGCGAGGATCTTGGCCCAGCGGGTCACCTTCTTGGCGAAGTTGGCCCCGGTGCTCGCGGTCATCTCGATGGCGATGCGCATGCCGTCGGCGCGCACGATGCAGGCGTCGGCCGCCTTGCCCAGACCGTCCTGAACACCAGGTCCCACGCTCGATGCGGTGAGCAGCCCGACCGACGAGTGGATCTCCCCGAGCACGGTGCCGACCTCGCAGAACTCGGCGACCCTCAGCGCGAGCTCGGACACGAGCAGATCGTGCCGGTCGTAGGTGCCGCCGGACTTCCAACCGACCCCACCGGTGACCTGCACGAGCTCGGGGAGCGTCAGGTTCGGCGCGACCTTCTTCGCGAACGCGTCGGTGCGAGACGGCTTGACCATCCGGACGGACGCGTCGACCGGCCCGAGGGCGATCGGGTCAACCATGCCGCCGGAGTCGATAAGGCCAGCCGCGAAGAGGCTGCGCAGGGCTGCGCCGTCCGGCTTCGCGAGAGCCGGGCTGCCGGTCACGCACGCGAGCTGCTGCACGGTGAGGTTGCGCCACTCGTTGACGGCCGCCAGGAACGAGAGCCAGCTCCCGCGCGGCGGCTGACCCCGCCTGGGGTTCAAGAGGTGGTCGAGCGCCTCGGCCGCGTCATCGAGCATCCACTTCGGTGGTCGGCGCAGGCCGGAGCGCGCCCGCGTCCGTGCGCCGTCGTGGTCCGTCCACGCCGAGCGGAGGCCCTGGTTCCAGAGCCCACCCCAGTACGGGTCGAGACGCTCACGCGCCCCGAAGTGACCGTCAGGGACGGCGGAGGGCAGGCCGGTGATCGGGATGATCTCGGAGGCGCTCACGGTCGCACCGTTCCCTCGGTCGGCATCGGCGTGAACGGGTAACCCGCCCACGGGACCACGTCGACCTCTCCGCCGCGCGCAACGGCAGCGCGACCCTCGTCGAGGAGGTCGCAGAACGCGACCAACCGCCGCCCCGAGACCCGCGGGTCGATCAGCCACCGGATGCTGAGCCGCCGCGGCGGCTCGGTGATCTCGCAGAACGCGTGCAGACGGCGGATCAGTTCATCGGTGCGCGCCTCGCCCCAACCGGGCTGCGCGAGCAGCAACTGCCGGAGGCTGATCCGACGCAACGGCTCGCCCTCCGGCGTCATCGCGTCCCGCGCGACGTCGATGGGGTCGATCAAGCCGTCAGCGATGGTGAACAGCGCCTCGCCCCGCATCTCGCGAGCCGCCCGGAGGGCCGACGTCGCGACGGCCGGGTGGGTCGGATTAGCGACGGTCGTGGTCATCGCAGGCCCCAGGTGTGCTGTGTGTCGGCAGTTGCGACGAGGCCGGTCACCTTGTGGAACGCACGGTGGCGATCTGCGTCCTCGGCGTCGAGCAGCGCCTGTGCGAGCGGCGCGGCGTCGGCGAGCAGCACCGCCGTCGCGTCGGCGTCGAACCCGTCTGGCAGCGGCCAGGTGGGCCCATCGGAGTCAAGCCGGTCGTCCAGGTACTCGCTCGTGTCCGGGTCGTACACCCGGACGATGACGCCGAGGACACCCGTGGCGGAGTCGAGCGCCAGGAAGCGGTCAGCCCTCCGCTGGGGGGCGCGGTACGTGTGGTCGATCTGGACGGTAGTCATGGCGGTCAGCTCCTTGCACAGGTGGCTGCGATGTTGGACAGGCGCTTGTTGGCCTCGTGGCGCATGGACTGCGCTGCGGCCGTCTTGCCGTCGTCGACGAGTTGAGTGGCTTGGACGCGAAGGCTCGCGACGCTGCACAGCCGCCGAACGACACGCTCGGCTTGGTCGGCGGTCAGGGGCGGGCAGGCGATCGACCAGCCGGGCGCCTGGTCCGACTTCTTGCGTGCCGTGACGGCGACGACGCGGTGCTCGGGGTCGGCGACGAGGTATTGCCGCTGACCGGGACCAGCGAGCCGCTCCTGTGCGACGGGGGTGATGCTGACGGTCGGCATGTCAGAGCTCCCCACGCTCGGCGTAGGCGATGAGCCGATGCACGGCCGCCCACGCGGCCCGGTGCTTGTCGACGGCCTCGGGGACCAGACCGTGCGCGACGATCGCAGCCGCGGTTCGCTTGAGCGGCAGGACGTACGGCGTGATCAGCGGCAGGAGCTTCTGTGCCTGCTCCAGCGTGAGCGGCTTGCACCAGACGTTGCCGAAGCCCGTCGGGCCCGGCAGTGCGGTCTGCGGCCGCCGGACGCGCTCGACGGCGACGTACGGACGGTGGACCGAGTCCCGGCTGTAGTGGCCGCGGAACCCGACACGTACGACCTGCCGGTACTTGCCGCACGGCGTCGCAAGGGAGTCCGGCGTGACCGGCATGGTCTCGACACCGTCATCCGAGATGTCGAGCCAGAGCCCGTGCTCGGGGCCGTACCTCGCGACGACAGCCTCGTTGATGAGTGTGAGCGTCATCGGACCGAACCCCCAGCCCATGCGCGAACGGTCGACTCCGTCGTGTCGAGCGAGCGAGAGATCATCGCGAGGGTCGCGCCCAGCGCGACTGCCGTGCCGATGAGCTCAGCGCGACGAGCCTTGAGCCGGTCGAGCCGACGAGCGAGACGGCGAAGCAGGGCGAGGCTGTCTTCGAGCGGCTCGATCACGTCGTTGTACGGCCCCCACTCGACATCCTTGAGCCAGCGCCCGACTGTGCGGGCGCTGATGCCGCTGGCCCGCTCGATCGCTCGTGCACTGCCGCCGGTCCTGTGAGCGTCCATAGCGACGGCGCGCATGTGTCCGCGGACCTCGTCGATCTGGGCAGCGACGTGGCGCGCCTTGACGAGGGTCGCCCTGACGCGCCTCGCAGTGATGAGCGTTGCGGTCGGTGTGGTCGTCACTGGCATGAGGGCCTCCCTGGGCCTCGGAGGACTGACTCTCTGTTGGTCGGTCCCTATGCCAGTACCTATGCGGCGAGCCGTGCGGCGTTCCCTGCGGCGAGCCGTGCGGCACAAGCGGTCGGTCCCGAGTGCGCAACGCGCTGACGCTGACCGCGGCGAGCGAGCCGCTGACCTGCGCTTTTGCAGCCTGCGGGGTCCGTTGGAGAGCGACCCCGTGCCTGCATGTCACAGCCCGCGTCCAAGGGGGCACCCTCCAACGCCAGGTCAGAGCGTGTTCCGAACGCTGCGATGCCCCGTCAGGCGGTTCCGACGGGGCATCAGCAGATGGGGGCGGTGCTCTACGCGGAGCGCTTCGCCTTCTCGGCGTTCGCGACGCGCCAGAGCCCGCGCAGGCGGGCGTCCTTCATGCCGTCACCAGCGGGCGGCAGGGATGCGACCTCCGAGGCGAGCTCGGCGTCGGTCATGGTGGCAAGCACCGTCCGGTACTCGAACGGCATGATGGGGCGCGTCCGCCACGGCGTCTCGGGGATGGGCGTCTCGCGAGTCCACGCGGCGTTGCTCTTCTGGGCGGCCTTCGCGTTGGCGATCTGGCGACGACGGCGCTCCCTCTTGATGAGGTCGCGGTAGACGGACGCCTGCTCGCGTCCGAGTGCCTCGGCGTCCAAAGTGTCGCGCTCGTGCGCGAGCTCATCGGAGTCCATCTCGCGCAGACGCTGCCGGTACGCCGTCGGGTCGTCGGTCGACCAAGCAGGAGCCGGGCCTGTCGCGTCCGGGCGGCGCTTCGCACCTCCGCGTGCGGCGTAGCGGGCAGCGTTGCGGCGCTGGGCGCGGACCGCAGGGGAGCAGCAGGAGCAGGAGCAGCGGGCGTGGCTCTCGTGCACGGCGGGGCCTCCACATGACGGGGGAGGGGTATCGGTCTCCCGTCAGTGGGGCGCGCCCGAGGCACCCGGACCGGCAGTGGTCAGCGGCGCCGGACCGCGCTCGCCCACAGCCAGGCGTTGCCGACCCGACCGGCCGGGTCCTGGTACTCCACGAACGCCTGGCGGGCCGTCCACCGCAGCGCGCGGGCTCTCGCCTCGAAGCTCTTCCCGCTGGCGGTGGAGATCCACGCCCATACCGGGATCGGCGCGCTCGCCTCGACGACCGGCTCGTCCTGGCGGGCAGCGGGCGGTGCCTCCACGGCGGCGTTACGCAGCGGCACCCGCTCCAGCGCCTCACGCTGAGCGCGGGGACGGCTGTGTCCAGGGGTCACGGGAATTGCTCCAGTCGATCGAACGTCTGTTCGAACGTTACCGCGCCCGGGTCGACTTGCCTGCTTCGTGGTCATACCTGTAGGTCGGGCCTGGACCGGGTAACCGCACCGGCACGCGCGACGATCAGCGACCGAGGAGCCGCCCGAACCCGCGGCGCAGACGCTGGGCGGCCTCCATCGCGAAGTCGCGCACGATCTCGCTCGTGGTGGTTGAAGGGCGGTAGCCGAAGCGACTGCGCATGGCGGTCGAGAGCCGAGAGCGGTACTGGCCGTTCGGCTTGATCCAGCGGCCGTTGGCCGGGTCGATCAGCGAGGCGTCAGCGAGGTCGTGCGCCGCTTCCTGCTTGGCCTTCTGCTTCGCCGTGAGCGGGCGCGGTGCCTTGCTCTGGGGCTCGTCCATCGGGCGCACTGACGGCTCCTTCTTCTCGCGTGTCGGCTGCGGCGCGGGCTTGGACGTCCCGTCGCC
Organism: Cellulomonas fimi; assembly: GCF_028527925.1. GTDB lineage: Bacteria > Actinomycetota > Actinomycetes > Actinomycetales > Cellulomonadaceae > Cellulomonas > Cellulomonas fimi_C. The sequence goes on along the minus strand of NZ_JAPESW010000002.1, from coordinate 173,471 downwards.
TTCCCCGGCAGCGACCGAGGCGGCGATCTCTCGCGCGACCTCAGCGACCGGGTCGATGTCCTCCTGAGCGAGCACCTGGTCCCACGTCGACGCGGGCGTCAGGTAGAGCGTGACGTCGTCCCCGTCGTCGGTGGTGCGCTTCTTCCACAGACGCGCGTACCAGAGCTGGCGCGTGTACTCCGTGCTCGCGTAGTGCAGCGCGCGCCCGCCCACGCGGTGGACGGTGCCGTCCGGCTCGATGCGGAACGTCCCCGAAACGAGTCGTGCGCCGATCTCGTCGCACACGCGGTCGAGCACGACAGTGGCAGCCGTCTCGTCACTCGTCTCCTGGCCGTCAAGCGTGCGGTGCTGCCCCTCCTTGAGAGCGGGGAACTGACCGATGACCTCGCCGACCGTCGGCAGGCTCCACGCGCGCTGCGGCTTGAGGTCGTCGTAGCGGATCAGCGTCTGCCCGCCGAGCATCTCCTGTGCCCGCCGGTTCTGGCGGCGCCGCGCGTTGCGGTCGATCCGGCCGCCGCCAAGCCACGACGCCGAGATGACCTCCCCGCGCGCAGCGGCAGCCATCGAGTCACCGACGGCGGCCTCGTGGGCGGACTTCGCCGCCAGCGCAGCAGCAGCCGCAGCAGCAGCCTCGGCACCGGCGGCCAGCGCCCGCTCGTGCTCGCGGAGGACGCGCTCAGCGGCGCGCTTGTCTCGGGCGAACTTCCGGCCAGCAGCAGCAGCCCGGCGCAGGCGTGCAGCGCGCAGCCGGTCCCGCCTGCCCCGCCAGCTCGCCGCCTTCCGACGCTCAGCGGCGCGACGCTTCCTGGCCGCGAGGTCGGAGCGGGCGAGTACCTTCTGCGCGCGCGACAGGCTGATGCCGTGCGCAGCGGCGTACCGCTTGATCCGCTCCTCGGCCTGCCACGACCGCTCGTTCGCACGGTGCGCCTTCGCCGCCTCGGCGTCCACCGCGTCGTACGCGGCCAGGGCCTCGGCCGCGCCGAGGTAGTTCATGCCACTCTTCTCGACGAGCGCCATGATGCGATCGTGCTGCTGCTGACCGCTCTCGATCAGGCGCAGCTCCCTGGCCGCCAGCGTTGCGACGGCCATCGCCTTCATCGCCTCACGCATGCTCATCCCGTTCGCCTCCGCGAACAGCGCGATGCGCGCCCTCGCGGACCCGGTGCGGGTGCGTCGTGCGGTCTCCCGCGAGCGGAGCCTCGCGTTGACCTTGTGCTGCGCCCACAGACCGCGGCTGCGGCCGGACGACCGGCGCATCGACGACGTGCTGGTGGCCGGACGGACCACCGGCGACCCGGCGACCCGCGGCGTCCGTGTGGTGCCCGTGTGCTCCCGTTGCCTGCTCGCGGTGTCCCGGCTACGCGTCCCGGCGACCCGACGACGGCCGGTGCTGGCTGGGCGAGTGACAGGGCGTGCCGACGGCGTCCCGGCCTCGGCGGCGGTCGGCAGGCCCGCTCCCACCTCGACCGCGCGACGACGAGCGACCTGCTCATCCTGCCGACGTGCGCGAGCGGCGCGCTGGCCCGCGACGTTGGCCCGGTAGGCGCGCTCGTTGGCCTCGAAGATGGCCCGGACGCGGGCGTCTCGTTCCGCGCGAGCGGTGGCCTGGGCCCGCTTCATCCCGAGGTTGGCCTGGTGCCTGCGCTCGTTCGTCTCGAACGTCGCCAGCCCCGCCAGGTGGCGCTCCTCGCTGGCGTTGGCCTGGGCGCGCCTGCGCCCCTCGGACGCGTGGTGCTGGCGATCGGCGAGCGCACGGTTATCAGCGCGCACCTCGTCGCGCTCGGCACGGCGGGTCTGGCGGACCTGCTCGCGCACGTTCCGCGCACGTCGCTCGCGGCGGTCCTGCTCGCCGCGCGCGTAGTCATCGCGGGCGCGCTGGTCGGAGCGCATGTCGTCAGCGATCTCGTTCTTGCGGTGTCTGCGTTGGTTCTCCTCGAAGACGGCCCGGCCGTGCGCAGCCTGCTCCTCGCGTCGCGTCTGGCGCTGTTCGTCCGCGAGCTCGCGGGCGCGCGCAGCACGGGTCTCCTCGTCCCGGCGGGCGGCTCGGCGACCCCTCTCGGCGAGCGCCGCCTCGCGCTTCTCGTGCTCGCGACGGGCCGCGTTGCGTGCCGCCTCGATGTCCCGATCGGAGACGTCCGTGGTCCGGCTCGGCGTCCCGCTGGGCCGCGGCGTCTGTCCCGCGCTGTCCCGCTGCTTCGGCCCACGCTGGCCCGTGTGGGCCACGGCGGGGCGTCCCGCCGGGACACCACGAGCCGGAGGAGTGGGCCGCGTCTGGCCCGCCGAGTTCCCGCCGGTGAGCGCGTCGAGCGCATCATCGAGCAGGGACGGGACGGGCTCGGCCGCGGCGGGCACGACGAAGGCCGCGCCGTCGGTGGCCTCGGGCGCGGTCTCCTCGATCCACGTCTGCACGTCGGGCTCGCCCGCCGCGTTGACCTGCGTCTCGTCAGTCATCGGTGCGCGTCTCCTCGTCGACGTCGTCCGGCTGGAGCGCTGGGTACCCGAGCCGACGCTGCCGGACGCGCTCCGGCGCGATGCGGTCACGCCAGGCGGCGAGCTGATCCGGCCCGTCGTGTTCGGTGTCGCTGTCCCACGGGTCGTTCTCGGTGTCCCACGGCTGCGAGGCGGTGGTGTCCCACGGGTCGTTCGGCTGGCTCATGCGGCGCGCTCCTCCTCGGTCTCGGTCTGCCTCTCCGGCCCGTGAGTGGGCCGAGGGTCCGGCACCCGGCCCGTCTCGCGACTCCACCGGCCGACGAACCTCTTGGCGTCGTCGTCATCCCAGCCATCACGCACGAGAACGCGACGGGCGGCGTTCGCCGCGACGCGGGGAGTGGCGGCGAGCTCCGCCTGGCCGTTCCGCAGCCACGCGGCGGTGGCCTCGTCGCTGCCCTCGCCGTGCTCGTCGTCCGCGGCGGCGGCGTCTGCCCGAGCGGCGAGCACCTCGTCCCCGGTCGCCTGGTCGGCGGCCTCCCATGCGACCGTGAGCCACGCGGCGGCGGCGTCGACGTCGTCCGGGCCGTCCGGCGCTTCACCAGCCGCCTTCACCATGACCCGCGCGACCGTCTTGACGGCGAGCCTGTACGCCTCGCGCTCGGCCTGCTGCTCGGCCTTCTTCTCGGCCGCACGCCTCCGGCGCTCGGCGAGAGCCTCGACGCGGTTAGCTGCGGTGGCGGCGCGACGCTCAGCGTCGCGCGCCTCAGCCTCGGCCCGGCACTCGTTCGCTCCCGTGCTCGCGGCAAGCTCGTCGAGCGTGGCGAACACGTCGAGCTCCGAGTCGTCGGACCAGCCTGGTAGGTGCGTGTCCAGGGCCTTGCGCAGCGCCCGTCGTCCCGTGACGCCGATGCCGTAGGCGGTCGGGTCGAGCCCGGCCGTCGTTGCGGCCCACAGGCACCACGCGCGCGGCGACAGGCCGCCGGGGGAGGCATACGTGATCGCCGCATGGTCGGCCGCGAGGATGATGTCGGCCAGCCGATCGATACCGCGGTCACCGCGGGCGAGCGCGACGACGGTCCGGTGCCGCGCGGCGACGGTCGCAGCCTCGACAGCTCGCGCGGGTTCGATCTTCCAGACCCACGCCCGGCCGCGAGACATCTGAGTGACGTGCAACCAGCGCTGCGCACGGGCGAGGTTCAGAGCCTTGCGCGCGGTGTTGTCGCTGCCGAGTCCGGCGAGGAACGCGAGCCGATCGCGACCCATGATCACCGTGTCGAAGCCTCGGTTGCGCGCTGTGTCGAGCGACGCGAGGGCGAGCACGGCGAACGCATGCCGTGCCGTCGAAAGGGCGCGCGGCGCGGGCACCTTCTCGCCGTCGAGAATGACGCGCGGGTACGCGATGAGTTTTGCCAGTGCGCGCTCGGCGACGAACTCAGCCACCCCACCCTGCCCCCCGCGGGAGGAGGAATGAGCGGCATACCGACGGGCTTCCCGGTCCAGTGCGTACCAGGCCGGGGAACCGATCAGCGCTTCGAGCTCCGTGCCGTGGGCGTGACGTCGGATGAACGATGCGACGTGTTCTTGGGTGGCTCCCTTGACGTGGGTCGCGGCGAGCAGCAGGGCGAGCGCACGGGGCTCCGGGAGCTTGGGAGCAGTCGCGGCGAGCAGGGGCAGCAGGGCAGCTTCGAGCTGCTCGTAGACGTTGGCTCGGCGATGGGGCATGGGGTACCTGGCCTCGCTGGTGTGATCGGGCTTTCGGAGGCTTACTGAGGACGTGTTATGCCGTTCCCTGACGGGAACGTCAGGTAGAACGGCATAGGTCACGGAGTTCAAGTAGGTCTCGCGCTTCGCTACCGCATCGCTTGCCTTGACGTGGTCCGGAGTGATCCTCGTGACGACGTCGTTGTGCGTGACGGTGTGCGTGCATGGCTAGGTGCTGGCCTCGCGTTCCACCTGTTCGTCCGAGGCCGTGCCTCACCGGGCTCCACATGGGTTGTGACGCGGGTCGATGGCCACGCTGATCGGTGTGCACCTCATCGGAGGAGGGTGACGTCCCGCTGGCTCACGGAGTGCTGTTGTGGATCTCCGGCTGTTGTGCCTTCGGCTCGATGCTCGTCGCGGTCGTCGGCTCGTTCGGCGGGGCGTAACGATGGTCGGATCGAAGAACACCCATTCGGAGAATGCTGCGCATTCCGACTCGCTCCTACCTCGCCTTTGACCTTTACCCCGCCCGTCGCGCGAAAATCGTCGCCGCCGCCGGGTCCGGCTGAACGACCGCTATCCCTCATCCGCCGTGCAGGCCCCATCGCCGAACACCGAACGGGCGAGCTCGACGTCCGAGGCCAGGTAGCCGTAGCCCTCCTTGGCGCTCGTCGTCCACGGGTAGCCCGGCGCGCGCATCAGTCCGTAGGCGGTTGCATCAGCCAGCCGCTCCAGGTTGCCGCCACTGACCTCGTCGCCCGCGTCGGCGCATCCGGCCTCGACGATCAGGACGTGCGCGAGCTCGTGCAGGACGGTCGAGACGAGGTGGTCGACGTACTGGCTTGCCTCGTCCTCGGAGAGCCCGGTCAGAGCGTCGAGGTCGCCACCCATCAGTTCGACGAACGGGGACTCGACGTCGATAGCCCACGCGCGACCCGCGACGAACAACGAGCCCGGCTCGGTCGAGCCCTCGATGTCGCCAACGGGCTCTCCCCACCACCACCGCACGCCGTATGCGTCAAGGATTACGTCGGCTATGTGGGTGGCCCCGTGCTTGTTGAGCGGGTAGCTCCAGACTCGCAGCGGGTGTCCCTCGCGCTGCCAGCGGATGACGGCCAGGCTCTCGTGGGCCAGGTCGAGCGCTACGTGAGCAGCGTCCGCGTCACCAGCGATGAAGGCGGCGCTGGCGACGGAGAGGCGCTCGTACAGCGTCGTCCGGAGTCGTGCGTAGCCCGGCCACGTGTCCTCCACAGGAAGGTCGTTCGCCCGCGAGCGAAGGTGCTCCAGTCGTGATCCGACCTCCGCCGGTTCGGCGACGGTGGTAGCCGACTCGCCAGGCGCGGGCGGCGCGGCAGGCGCGATGGTGGCCGCCGGGAGATGCTCCGGCCTCGGCTGGGTCGCCGTCGTCTCGGTGACCTCTGGCGCGAAGCACGCGACGGTGAGCGCGACGGCCGCGGCCCCCGCGATGACGCAGCGGCGGTGGTGCACGAGCGGTCTCCTCAGGTCGTGGGGTGGTCCGACCGGGGCTGTTCGGTGATGCCGAAGTGGGGTGCCGGTCCGACCTCCGGGTGGGACGGCGGCGCGCCGTCGGCACCGCATCGAGACTCCTGAGGACGCCCGCGATGAGCACCCAGACCGCCACCCGCAAGCCCGCCCGCAAGCCGCGCACCGGCTCGCCGATCAGCCGTCGCGCCCGCAACGCCGCGCTCGTCCTGACGGTCGTCATCGCGCTCGCGTCGATGGCCCTGTCGTACGTCGGGCTCGCCGGGCTCGGCGTCCTCATGGGCTGGTCGCCCCAGCTCTCGGTGCTGCTGCCGGTCCTGGTCGACGGGCTGCTGATCGCGGCGACGATCGCGGTCGTGGCCAAGGCCGAGCACCCGCGCCGGGAGCTCGCCTACTCGTGGGTTGTCCTCTCGTTCGCCGCCGTGCTCTCCGTCGTCGGCAACGCCGCGCACGCCGCCCTCACGTACTCGGGTGCGGCCCCGCTGGCGATGGTGCTCACGGTCCAGTCGCTGCCGCCGGTCGTCCTGCTTCTCTCGACCCACCTGCTCGTTGACCTGACTCGTGCGGCCAAGCCGAAGGCCGCCAAGAGTGCGCCTGTCGTCGTGAACGAGCCAAAGACCGACGTCGCGCCCGACGCTCCGGCCAACGCGGTAGCGGTGACCGAGCCGCCCGCCCGCCGGTCCGCAGCCGAGCTTCGCGCGGCCGTCGCCGAGGCTCTCGCCGCCGAACCCGACCTCTCGCGCCGTGCGCTCGCCGAGCGACTGGGGGTCGGCAAGTCCACGATCGACCGTGCCGTCGCGGCGCTGTCCGAGGCGGTGGCCGCGTGAACCTTAGATGGGACATCACGACGGAGGGTGCAGTCGAGTACGAGCGTCTGATCCGGTCGCTCGCGGCACGTCGGCCTGACCTGCACGACGCGCTCCTCGACGATGTCCGCGACCGGCTGGAGCGCGATGACGAGGACGAGGACGACGCGGCGTTCGAGGCACGTGCCCGCCACTGCCTCGCTTGCCTCGACTGCATGAGCACGCTCGACTGAGGCAGCGCTCGACGCGCAGTCCTCCTGCCTTAGCGACGACCGCCACGCCGACCTGGCCTAGCGGCCAGCGCGCGCCCGCGTCCGAACCGGCCACCTAGTCGGCAACCTGTCGGGCAGTGCACCTACCGTCGACCGATAACGAAGCTGCCCGGTCACGGACCGCGTGGCCCGTCGCGCTCGGACCGCGATCCGGCGATATCTGCGAATACGAGGCGACGGCTTGATTGCGGCCTACACGATCGAGCCTGGTGCTGCGAGACCGAAAGGCGGGGTGTCTAGCTGCTCAAGCGAGAGACCACGTTTACCGCGCGCGTCGCGAGGATCGCCTCCACGATCTCGTCGATCTCGCGCTTCCTCTGCTCGACGATCGGGCTCTGGATGATCTCGTGCGAGATCGCCGTCACGATGACGGCGCGGCTCGCGAAGAGTTTCGTCATGCCCTGCCAGAAAAGCAGCACAGCGACGACCACACCGAACAGCGCCCAGGGGGTCCACTCGAAGGCGAGCGCGACGGAGAGCACAGCGACCGGCAGCGCGAGGTTGAGCCGGAGGTCCGCCTCCGACTCCTCGCGGTCCATCTCGTCGTAGAGGTCGCGGCTCGCGACGAGCAGGCGAGGGCGGAGGCTCTCGGGGGTCGTCAGCGCTCGCTCGCCGTCGGCGGCGCGCAGGTCGAAGGACTCCGAGAGGCGTCCTCGCTCAGAGTCAGAGAGCTGGTTCTTCTCGCACACGCGGCGAAGGTGGGCGTCGAGCTCCCGCATGAAGTGGCGCTGGAGGATCGCCGCCTGGCGACGCTGTGAGAGCGAGACGAACCGCTTGATCGCCTGGCCAACGATGCCGACGTAGAGCGACCCGAAGAGGTAGCAGACGAACGACGCAACGGCGAGTGTGACCGTCGCGCCGAGGGCCCCGAACGTGTCGTAGGCACGTGCCAGGAAGCCTGTGGCCTCCGCCTCCGTCGGGAAGGCGTCACCCCACCGGATCCAGACGATCGCCCCAAGGCAGATGCCGACGGCGAGCGGTGTCCGCAGCTCGCGCGCGCCGGGCAAGATCGACGCCAGCACCTTGGCCCCCCTTCGAGGTTGTAACTCCGACCCACTCGATGGTCCTCGCCACGACCGGCGCCCGACAGGTTGAAGTTGCCTGCGAGCCGCCCGAGGCTACCGAGCCGAGCGCGGTCGACGGTCCTCGACACGGCGCGCGCTGCGCGGCGCGTCGTCCCGAGCCTCCGTCAGCACCTCTCTGAGGCGGCAGCGCTCGTCAGCTGCTCGATGTCGGGAACGGGCGCAGTGGCGGCTAGGCCGCGAAGCCCAAGAGTCGCTGCTCGTAAGGCGCTAGGGGCACGCTCGGTGCGTAGCCAGTGACCTCGCGGACGGAAGTCAGCACGGCACGCGCCGTCGCTATGAACGTCGCTTCGTCGACCTGATCGGCGAACACGTCGGCTGACCAGAAGATCAGGTCGCGCCAGAACGCCAGCGCCATGTAGCCCTCGCCAACGTCGACCACGAGTTCGTCGTACTGAACCTCATTGCCCTCGGGGTCCCGCCCAACGTCAGCGCCTCGCTCGACACCATGCCCGCCAGCGCGAAGTCGCGCAGCGATCAGGGTTGACCACTCGCGCGCCTCGGCGGTCGTCGTCGCGTCGAGCGGCCGAGAGGGGTCCCGATCCACTCCGCCAGGCGTGAGGTCGATCTGCCACCGGGCGCCGAGCCAGCCCGCGGGCTGTGCCTTTGCCGCGAGCCAATCCGGTGTGTTCTCAGGGGTCCGCGGGAACCGTTCGGCGTCTCGGCGCCATGAGTCCGGAGCGAACTCGTAGGTGGGTTCGTGGTCGTAGTCGAAGTCCGCGGTGATCCGACCGTCGGGTGTGACGCGGATCGTGGCCGTGTACCAAGCCCCGAGGCCCGGCCGATACATCCGCGAGCGCAGCTCCAGAAGCAGGTCAAGGAAGTCATCAGACGGTGGGGGTTCGAGGCGCGCCTGACCGTTGGGACCATCACAGATGAGCGTGTCGGTGAAGGCGTCGCCCACGCTTTGGTGGATATAGATCAACTCGCGCCAGCCGTCCGGCGCTTGCTCGACCAGTCCACGCGCGAGCGTGCCGTAGTCATTCGGCGTTGGCTGGATGGTCACTGGAGAGCACCTACTCGGGAGTGGAGGACGCCATTAACGTAGACCCTCGCTGTGAATCGGTCGGGTCGCAGCGAAGTCTCACTCGGGTAGCGAATGTCGACGACCAAATCGATCTGTGCCGTCGGGTTCTCCCGGGCGAGAGCGCGGATGGATGCCTCCATCTTCCCGTAGGCCCCTGACGAGCCGTTCAGGACCCGGTCCATCGCGACGATGTTCACGCGCTCACCTGGACCGCCACCACCCGCCGCTTGGATGTGCCCCCCGACGTCGGTGGCGCGCCGGTCCTGGCCACCGGCACCCGTCTGCGCATCCCGGTGGCGTCGATCGGACGCGTCGGCGCGGTCAGTCGGCTCCCATCGCGCTTCGACATGGTCGACCCGCCCGAGCTCGTCGGTGACGAAGACGGACCGTTCGTCGACGACGTAGACGGAGTTTGGTTGAGGGTTGTTCAGCGTCGCGTTCCACGAGCCCTTGTGGCCGCTGATCTCGGTGTGCAGCGTCTTGTCCGGGAACCGCGCGGCGGCGTCGTCTCTCAGCGACCGTACGTCCGCTGGGAGATCCGCCGGACTGGCCGCATCGGCACGGCCGGTGGGCGGCTCGTCCCTTCCCGGCGGGACGCCGTCGCCTCGCGAATCCCACAGCGATGGCCTGGGGTCGCTCGGAAGGGCATCCCTCGGGCCCGCCGTGCCTCGATCCCCTGAGGAATCGATCGTGCGTCCGTCGGGGCCGACGAGGTGTCGCTCGGAGGTGTGCGCGTGCTCTGACAGCGGTACAGCCTCGGCGACGGGGCTCTCCACGGTCTCGACGTCGCGCACGGCCACGTGACCAAGCTCGTCGTGCCTTGCGAGAGCCGGGGCGTCATCGAGTGTGCTGACCACCTCTGGGACGTCGAGTTTGGCGACCGACTCCAAATCCGCAGTCACGCGAAGACCGCCCGCAAGGTCGTCCAGTCGAGGCAGCGCGAACTGCGCCCCCTTGACCGTGGCCGAGAGCGGATCGGCCCAGTCGAGCACCTCGGCTCCGCGCGAGAGCCACGAGGACACCTTCGCGCCCTTCGCCGCTGCGTTGGCGGCGGTCGCGGCACTCTTCGTGCCGGACACGGCCGCGCCGACCGGGAAGAAGATCGTCGCGATGTTGAAGACCGTCCCGCCCGCAGCGCGTGCTGGGTCGTCCCCCCAGGTGTCCCAGGACACCATGCCCTTTCCGAGGCCCTTCCATGCATCGCCGGAGCGTCCGAGTGGCAGCAACCCGTGCCCTTCAGTCAGGTGCATCGTCAGACCGAAGTAGCTGAAGGGAACTAGGTCGGCGATCCCCATCCACGACTCGCGCAGCGTGGCCTCCGAGTAGCGCCAGTCCCGAAACCCAGCGAACTGCGCGAGCCCAGTGACCCCGCTCCACAGACCGTCAACGACGATGCCTTCCCAAACGAACCGCTTGACCTGGACCGCCGCCGCCTTCGGGCACTTGTCCTCGCGTGCGACCGCCGAGCCCCAGGGTATCGCCACCTCGATGGGAACCGCCGTGAGCCCGTAGCCGAGCGGGTCATCCTCGCCCGTCATTGCGTGCCACGGCGCGGCGCAGTACAGCGCGCGGATGGCATTCGCACAGGTTCGCTCGGCTTCCCACAGCGCGACCTGCTGGGCGTTGACCCGCGCTACCAGGGCCGCGTTCGCGTCGACGAGCTGCTGGTTCTCTTGCCAGTCCGGGTCCGACGCGATGCTCCGACGGAAAGCCATCGCATCCGTTTGCACCCGCGCGAGCGTCGCCTTGATTGGTCGGATCGCCTCGGCGTACACCCTGAGAGCCGCTGCTACCTTCTCGACGTCATCCCCGAAGTCCCGGGACCTCCCCTCGACCGGGTTCATCACCGCGAAGAGTTGATCGGCCTCGGGTGCCTGGTACGCAGCGGCGAGCCCGCGCCAATGCGCCACGATCCCCGCTCCGTGGTCTCTGACCGCTTCCCCGGCCTCCGCAAGGCAGTCCGCGGCAGCGATCACGCCATCCGGGTCCAGCATGTCGCCGGGGATCGCTGGTGGGTCTATCACGCCGCCGTGTGTCGACATCGAGCCCCCTCAGCAAGTCGGACAAAGCACGCGCGCCGACCCTAGTGGGTCACGCCCGAACGCTGTGCCGCGTGCTCGAATGTCCACACGAGCGGCGGATCGTTACGTGCCAGGCGACTGAACCACGATCGTCGGTACGGGTCCGGGTGTTTGGTGATCCCAGATCGCGACGCCAACGACCGCGAGGACGGAGGCCACCGTAGCCACGACGACGGCCCATGCCGCCCACGCCGCCGAGTGCGCGGCTCGGGTCGCGGCGGCTGCCTGGCGCTCAGCAGTTAGCTGAGCGATGCCCTGACGAAGATTGGCCTCAACGACGTCAAGCCCCTTCACGGCCTCCGCGGCTGCGGTTGCCAGCTTGGTGACGTCCTCGACCCGGCGCCTGATCGGCGCGGGATCACCGACGTCTTCTCCGCTCTCGGCACGTTGGACGAGTTCAGAAGCCTCCGTCAGGATCGCCACCATCGACTCCGCGGTGCGCGTCGCAGCATCCTCAAGCGCAGGCCGATTGGTCGTGACGTTCGCGAGTCGGCGCCGGAGCTCGACCTCGTCCTCGCTCATGGAGGTTGATGAGGTTCGATACGGCCATCGCATGCCGGGAGCGTGGCACGGCGCACTACGGGGGAGTTTCAAGGCGCGCCGGTCACACGCCGCTCGGAGACTAGCCCCGACGCCGCGGCTGACTACTACCGTTCGAGCATGTCGCGTCGGACGAGTACCCGAACCACTCTCACCGTCGTCGCGGCGCTCATAGTCATAGCCCTGGCTTTTCTAGCGGGCTACGCAGCCAGCCCTGCCAGCCCGGCACACCTGTTCGCGCGAACGGCTGACGAGTGGGTCGCCTTCGGAACGTGGGTTGCCGTCATGATCGCCGCTGTCGCCGCGGCCGTCGGTCTGTTCCAGGCACGCGAGGCTCGCGCCCTGCGCATCTCGCAGGCGCAGGCGTACGTCGTAGCGATCATGGAGACCAACCCTCACCAGAACGAAGTCGTCGAGGTCGCGATCAAGAACATCGGCGCTACCGAGGCTCGGGACATCCGCATTTCGGTCGACCCGCCGCTACGGCGCACCGGCAACAACGGCATCGGCGTCGAGGAGGTCTGGCTCCCCGAGACCATCCCCTCCCTGGCGCCGGGGCAGGAGTGGCGCACGTTGTGGGACATTGCCCGCGACCGGATCAAGTCGCCCGAGCTCAAGGCCGAGGATCGCCACGTGATGACCATCGGCTACACCGGCGTGGAGGTCGCCGGGCCGCAGCAGTCAACCGCGGTACTGGACTGGTCTCCGTTCAAGGGACGGATGTGGATGGAGGTGCGTACGAGCCACCACCAGGCCAAGGCCGTCGAGAAGATCGCGAAGACCTTTGTGGAGATTACGGAGGGTCCTAAGCAGCGACGCAGCCTGTCGGTGACGGGCCGTGACGGTGCCGCTGCCGACGAGGCGCGCGCCGCCCGCCAGGCCGACTTAGTCGCTCGGCTGCACGGGCGATTCGCCCAGCCAGACGCGCCCGTCCTCAGCAACGAGGAGGGCGACCCGCCTGAGACTGGGGCGGACTCCACGGCGTCGGCGGGGACGCCTTGACCGACTGACGACTAGCCGTGCCGTAGCTCCCCGTTAAGACGCGGGGTGCCGACATGTGGGCGAAGGGGCGCGCGGGCCAGTAGCGGTGCTCGTGCCGACGGAAGGCTGGAAGCGGCGATCGCGACAGCTTCCCAAGGGCCCGCGGGGACGACCCTCGCCAAGCCCTCCTGTATCTGAGGGCGACGCGATCGGCACCTGATGCTGCGAATATCCCTAGCCGAAAGCCCCGATTCGAGCGTCTTACTGAGAATGGTAATGAGAAGGGTTCTACGCGGTCCGGGCCGCGCAGTCGCGCCCCTGCCGTCCCCAGGTTCTCGCTGCCGCTCCAACCTGACGCAGCCAGCGGAGCTGTCTGCTGCCGCCACGCTCCGCGCGGCGAGGGACGCTCCGCCCACAGCAAGCTGTGGGCTCCGGCAACCCTGATCGCTCCGGGCACCGGAGCGCTCAGCGTTGCTGGTGGGGTCGCCCCAGGAGGTGACCCTCTCGTCGGCCGACACCCACGAAACGCAACCCGCAGGTCACCTCTGCGAGGTGAGACGCCAGCGAAAAGCCCGCACCACCTCACGTTCGCGCCGCCGCCGCCGGGCAGTTCGTCTCGGTCCCAGCCACGTTGCCGTCGCACCGGTGTCTGCGCTGCGCGGACCCTCACGTCGCACGTCACGGACAGCCAGCATCCCGACGTCCGCTACGCCCAACACATCACCTGTCGCACAGCAACGCTGGCTCCGGCGGGCCATTCGCCTCCGGCTTCATGACCGGCCCGCCTACGCAACGACACCCCACAACGGCGAACACACCGACCAGCCGAACACCACGACACCGTCACGCCATAGACACCCGCACCGGACAGCGAACGCACCACCGAAACGGCGAGGCCGCGTCAGCGGCCGAGCCTCATCTCTCCCATCGCCCGCCGGGGCAGAGGTTCGGCCTAGCGGCCAGCCACCGGCCCGCGCTATCGCGCGGACGGCGCATGCTGGCCAGCCGGAGCCGCTACTTTCGGGCCATGTTCGGTTCGATCGCGCAAGGGGCCAACGCAGTGGTCGCCTTCGTCGGCGCGTTCGGACTGCTCGCTGCGATCGTCATCGGCGGCGAGGACTTCTCGCCGCAAGAGGTCGCCTACTACCTGGGCAGGGGAGGCGTCTGGGTCGTCATGGTGGTCCTGGCCATCAGCGTCGTCGACGGGCTGCGGAGCGACGTGAGCTCGTGGCGTCCCAACTGGTTCTTCTCCGCGCTGCTGGTCATCACTGCGGCGGGTTCCGCAGCGATCGCGTTCGCCGACGAGCTGGAGCAGGGAATCATCCAGACGTACGACGAGGCTTCACGAACGTCGCGAGTGGTATGGGCGGCCGTCGGGCTCCTCGTCGTGCTCTACACCGTCTCCCTGGCGACGCTCCAACAGCGCCAGCGGACAAGGCTTGCCGAACGTCCACCCCCGCGCGGGGCGATTTACCGCAGCCGAGGACGCCGCCGTTGGCAGGAGCCGGTCCGGGCGAGCCGCGCGCTGCGCTCGTTGCGGCGCTCAGGCCGACACCCGTCCACTTAGCCGGACCCCGGTCGCCGTCTCGACGAGGGCGGCTACACCCGCGGCAGGCGTGGCGCTCGGAACGTCGCCCTCACCAGCGCTCGTCACCCGCTCGCCGCCGGACCTCCCCGAACCGGTCCATCACTTCCTCGCGGACGGCAGGTGCCTCTTCCGGGGGCACGGAGAGGACACCAGCCGAGCCGCAGCGATCGCACTCGGGTGCGTCTCCCAGGTGTAGCCCTGCGAACGAGCAGACAGGGCATGGAACGAGCACTCGTCCGTCGGACGGCGATCCCTCGTCCACGCGTCTACCTCCTTCGCTCGCACGAATCGTGCCAGCGCGACGGGTGCTTAGCCCACATGATGTCTGCGGTCGTCGTGCTTGGTGTGCCGGGGCGGTAGCGCCAACGTTGGTGGGCGCCCCACGTACTATCCGCGCTGTGACTTCCCGACCGCTTCCTGAGCGTGCACTCCTCGTGGCTGCGCTGCGCTCCGCCGACCTCCACTTCCAGCGGTGGGCGTCCGCGGCCGACTGGAGCACCGACGTCGGGCGCGGGCTGACGAGGTGGCGCATCGACGCTCGGCTCATCCCCGACGGGGACGAAGACGACCCGGTAACAGCGGTCGTCGGCGCTGAGGGTGCGGGACTTGGTGATCCCGAGCCCGACGGGACGCTGACGATCCTGTCGATGACGGGCTACACGGTGCGCCCTGCGACCGTGAGCTCGGTGTTCGACGCGCTCGACTCCATCGACTCGGCCACCGCCGAGTACCTCGCGCTGATCGATCCGAGCTCTGATGACTGGTCGGACGATCTGGTCGAGGTCGTCGACGACGCGGAGATGGCAAGCCTCGCGCACATCGTGCACTCCGTGCGCGTCGCCCCGCTGTGGCGCGGGCTCGCCCCGACGCCTGAGCTGCCCGGCGCCGGGTCGTTCCTCGTCGAGCGTGCACTAGAGCTCCTCAGTGGTGAAGGATTCGCACTGCTCGCCCTCAAGCCCTGGCCTGTGGACACCCCTCGCGAAGACGGTGCGGAGCCTGACCCTGTTGCTCTCGCGCAGGTCGAGCGCGTCTGGGGCCGTCTTGGCTTTCTACCGTTCAGCGGCGGGCTCTGGGTCCGGGCGACATGGCACCGCGCGCCGGACAACATCACGGAGTTCTTCGACGCGTAGCGCGCCGTCTTACGAGCGCTGGCGACCGGCTTCGGAAGCGTCGGGCTGCTAGTCCGTAGGGCCGTCCGCGGCGGGCAGCAAGCCAGACGAGAGCCAGCCGTCGATGTTGATGCGAACCACGTCAAGCACCCTCTCGGCCTCGGCCGTCCAGTGCCACAACGAGTGCTCGACGAACGTGCGTCCCATGCTCTCGTAGTTGAGCCACCGGTCGTAGTCGCCGTGCATGTAGGCGCCGTACAACACGTCCACAACCAGCTCCTGAGCCGTCCGGTCATCCCCTTGGTCGGACCCGTACATCACGATCGGCGGCTGCTGATCGACGAGTGACTTGAGTGCTAACGCGAACGCCGAAGCCTCGTCATCGCACAGCTCGGCCGCGACAGCATCGAGGACCTTAGGCACGTAGACGGAGTCCGACTTCCCGAACATGAACTTGCGCAGGCTCATCGCGCGCACGAGCCGGTGCCAACGGTCCGACGCATCGCGAGGCGCGCCGAACGTGAACTGCTCCTGGTTGACCGGAAAGGCTTCCGCCATCGAGCGGTATTCGTCGTGGAGCGCGATGAAGAGCCGGATGCGATCCGCAGGTGTCGGCGGCGTCCTGGTCACGTGTCGAGTTTGCATCAGCTCCGCGGCCAGCAGATGCACTGTCACCCGCTCTGGATGGAAGTAGCCCCCCCGCTGGTGAAGCGGGAGGGCTACCGCACAGCGGCCGATCGTTTGCCGAGCTAGGGGGGCGCGGGGCTTGTCCTCGGTCGTCGTACCGCTGTGCCCCTAGGTGGGCCAGGTCGTCGGCAACGGCATCACGCCTGTTGCGCATGCGCCCAGGCGCAGGACGTGCGCGAGGAGGTCCGCCGCGACCTGATGGAGACCGGCGGCCGCAAGGAGGTCGCGATGATGGTGCCGGTCGTGTTCCTCATCCTGCCGGTCACCGTGGCGTTCGCCGTCTTCCCGTCCCTGCTCGTCCTCCGGATCGGGCTGTGACCGGGCGAGCAGTACGTCCCGACCCCGGGCGGTCCGACCGGCCGCCCGCCGAGCCGCGAGGAGCGACCCCTGATGAACACCGGACCGAGCACGAGCGCGCCCGTCCGACGCGCGACACGTCGTCGCCGCCCGAGCCCGGCCGCCCGGCTCGCGATGCGGCTGGCCCACCGGTGGGGCGTCGCGGTCGCATCGGGGAGAGACCGCGGCGACGTGCCGGGCTGGGTCCTGGTCACGCTCATGACCGCCGGACTCGTCACCGCGCTGTGGCTGGTCGCCGAGCCGGCGCTCAGCCAGGTCTTCGACGACGCCATCGCGAGCGTGACCGGCGACTGACGCGCGACGCGGCGCGGCCGTGGGACGATCCGCCGTTTCACGACGGCGGGTCCGCGGTCGTCGACTTCGTGCTCGTCGGGGCGCTCGTCACGGTCCTGTTCGTGGCGGTCGTGCAGCTCGCGCTCGCTCAGCACGTGCGGAACACGCTCGTCGACTGCGCGGCCGAAGGAGCGCGGTACGGGGCGCTCGACGGGCACGATCCCGCCGACGCCGTCGCCCGGGCGCGCGACCTGGTGACGCAGTCGCTGTCGGCCACCTACGCCGCCGACGTGAGCGCCGTCCGCACGACGCTCGACGGGATCGAGGTCGTCGAGGTGACGGTGCGGGCACCGCTGCCGGTCATCGGCCTCGTCGGTCCGGGCGGGGCGCTGACGGTCCGCGGTCACGCGTACGCGGAGGACCAGTGACGGGCCCCGACGTCCTGCCGGCACCGGCCCCGAGTGACGGGACCGCGTCGGGCCCGGGACCGTCCAGGCGTCGCGCGACCGTCTCCTGCCCGGGCGCGACCGGGTGCGTGCTTCCGGCCCGGCGGGCAGTGACCGCAGTGCGAGGACGCATCACCGCGCGTCTGCGGGCCGCCGGTGGGACGGACGACGGGAGCGCGGTGCTCGAGTTCCTCGGGGTGTCGCTCGTGCTGCTAGTGCCGACCGTCTACCTCGTCCTCGTGCTCGGCCGCCTGCAGGCCGCGACGTTCGCGGTCGAGGGTGCGGCGCGGGAGGCGGCACGCACTGCGGTGGCTGCCGACACCCCGCAGGACGCCGCTGCGCGTGCGGCGCGGGCGACGGGCGTCGCGCTGCGCGACCAGGGGTTCGACGACGACCCGGCGGACGCGCTCCTCCTCACTTGCACCTCGACCCCCTGCCTCGCGCCCGGCTCACGGGTGACGGCGCGCGTGGAGGTCGTCGTGCCGCTGCCGTTCGTGCCGGACATGGTGCGCGACGTGGTGCCGCTGGAGGTCCCGGTCAGCGCGGAGCGTGTCGCGCCGGTCGACACGTACCGGGCGCGCGGATGACTCGCAGGGGCGCGGGTGCCGGGTCCGCCCTGGCTTGCGCAGCCGTCGTCAGGACGGGCGAGGACGACACGCGCGTCTCGACCGTCGCGGAGCGGCCGCGGAAGCGACCGTCGGCGCGTGTGCGGACGGGGACCCGGCGCGTGCGGGCGCGACCCGGGATCTGGCTCGTCCGGACACCGACGGGGATCCGGCTGGTGCGTGCGCGGGTGGACAGCGTCGTTTCGGCCGTGCGGGCGCGGGCCGGCGACCACGGTGGGGACGACGGCCAGGTCCTGCTCCTCACGCTCGGCTTCGTCGTCGTGGCGCTGCTGCTGGTGCTGGTCGTCGCGGCGGCGACGGCGGTGCACCTGGACCGCAAGCGGCTCGTGGCCCTCGCGGACGTGGTCGCGCTCGACGCGGCGGACGCGCTCGCGAACCCGGCGTACTTCGCTCCCGGCGCCGGTCAGGGCGACCCGGCGCGCGGCGGCCTCGACCTGAGCGACGCCGGGGTGCGCGCGGCGACGGAGGCGTACCTCCGCGAGAACCCGGCCGCGACGGAGCCGTTCGTGACCGTGCGCGTCCTGGAGGCGACGAGCCCCGA
Organism: Cellulomonas fimi; assembly: GCF_028527925.1. Classification (GTDB taxonomy): domain Bacteria; phylum Actinomycetota; class Actinomycetes; order Actinomycetales; family Cellulomonadaceae; genus Cellulomonas; species Cellulomonas fimi_C. The sequence goes on along the minus strand of NZ_JAPESW010000002.1, from coordinate 155,421 downwards.
CGGACGCTCCGCGCACGTGCGCCTGGGCGCGGTCGTCCGGGTCCCGGTGGTCGGCGGCGTCCTGTCGACGTGGTCGGACGGCGTGACGGTCGAGGCCGAGTCGTCCGCTCGCGCCGAGTGAGGGACGTCGGCCGGCAGCGTCGCGCGGTGTCCCTCGTGCGGGTGCTGGACCGGGTGAGATCGGAGGCGGCGGGTGTCCGGCGGCTCGTGACGGACCTAGCGTGAAAGCGGGCGAGCCGGGCAGGGGGCGACGGCCGGCGGTCCACGGCATGCACACCCACAAGGAGACGAAGATGTCACGCATCGCCACCACGCTGGCCGCCACCGCGCTCGCCGGCGCCGCGTTCGCCCTGCTCGCCTCGCCCGCCTCGGCCAAGAGTCCGGTCGACCCGTCGTGGAACAAGCCCGACAGCTGGGAGAGCGGCGGCGTCTACACCTGCACCAAGGAGGAGCTCTCCGACGGCATGACGACGTGGACCGTCGGCGACGGCGTCGCGTTCGTCGTCGTCAAGACGGGCACCACCTACACCGTGCTCGACTCCGACCCCTACGGCACCGAGCACGTCTTCGACCAGGACATCTCCTTCGTCATCTCGTGCGTGCCGAACGGCGGCCCTTCGAGCTGACGCCCACCCGCACCCACCCCGGTTCTCGCGGCCGGGCCCTTCCCGTGGGTGCGTGGGCAGGTCGGCGCTAGTCCGGGAGGAGCGGGACGGCGATGCCGTCGCCCGTGCGCAACAGGCTGGCGCGCGTGACCGAGCGCTTGCCGAACCGGTCGGCGACCGAGTCGAGGGTCGTGTCGAGCGCGCCGAGGTCGGGGCCGTCGAGCGCGAGCTGGGGCTGCACGACGTCGTCGGACTCGAGGTTCGTCAGGGCGACCCCGACGAGGGTGAGCCCGCGCTCGCGGATCAGCGGGGCGACGGAGTCGAGCAGCGCGACGGCGGCGGCCGCGAGGTCGGTGCCGGACGACGTCGCGTGCCGGAACGATCGCGACCGGGTGGCGCGCGTGTAGTCCTCGAAGCGCAGGCGCAGCACGACGGTACGGGCGGTGCGGTGCGCGGTGCGCATGCGGCGCGCGACGCGGTCGACGAGGCCGAGCAGGGCGGCGTGCACGAAGGCGGGGTCGTGCGGGCCGCGGCCGAGCGCGCGCTGCGCCCCGATCGAGCCGCGCCGTCGACCGGTCTCGACCCGGGCGGGCGTGCGTCCGTGCACGACGGCGTGCAGGTGACGCCCGGCGGCGGGGCCGAGCGCACCGACGAGCACCGACTCGGGAAGCATCGCGACGTCGCCCGCCGTCCGCAGCCCGTACCCGTGGAGCTTCGCGGCGGTGACCTCGCCGACGCCCCACAGCAGCTCGAGGGGGAGCGGATGCAGGAAGGCGTCCTCGCGGTCGGGCGGCACGTGCACGAGGCCGTCGGGCTTGCCGACGCGCGACGCGACCTTCGCGAGGAACGGGGTGCGGGCGACGCCCACGGTGATCGGCAGGCCGACCTCCTCGCGGACCTGGCAGCGCAGCCGTGCCGCGATCTCGACGGGCGGCACGTCGATCCGGTGCAGGCCGGCGACGTCGAGGAACGCCTCGTCGATCGACACGCCCTGGACCTGCGGCGTCGTCGCGTGGAAGAGGTCGAACACGGCGCGGCTCGCCTCGACGTAGGCGTCGAAACGGGGTCGGACCTCGATGAGGTCGGGGCACAGCGCCCGCGCCTGACGGCCGCTCATGGCCGTCTTCACGCCGCGTCGCTTCGCCTCGTACGAGCACGCCAGGACCACGCCGCCGCCGACGGCGACGGGGTGGCCTCGTAGCCGCGGGTCGTCACGCTGCTCGACCGACGCGTAGAACGCGTCGAGGTCGGCGTGCAGGATCGCCGCGCGTCGGACGGTGGGCTCGCTCACGAACACATGTTCGAACGAGCCACCCACACGGCGCCAGAGGCGTCCTCCGAGCGGTGGCCCCGGCTGGCGCGACGGGTGCGTGAGACGCCGTCGGCGAGCGGCGCCGTCAGGCGGGGTCGAGGAGCAGGCCCGCCCAGCGGCGGGCGATGTCGACGAGCTCCACGCGGTAGAGGTCGTCGAGCCCGTCGAGCGGCTGCCACGCGGCGAGGTCGGTCGACCCGTCGACCTCGTGCCGCAGGTCCCCGCCGACGACGTGCGCGCGGTAGACGACGCGCAGCAGCTGGGTCTTCTCCGGCATGGCGGTGGGAGCGAGCGCGGGGTCGACGACGAGCGAGGAGATGCCGAGCAGCTCGTCGAGCGCGATGTCGTAGCCCGTCTCCTCGCGGACCTCGCGCACGGCGGCGTCGGCGGGGTCCTCGTACGGGTCGATCCCACCGCCGGGCATGGTCCACTTCGGGCCGACGCCGACCGCGGGGGCGAGGCGGGACAGCAGCATCCCGCGCTGGTCGACGACGACGGCGTACGCGCTCACCCGGATGGCCACCGTCCGAGGCTAGGGGACGACTGCGGGTAGCCTGGACGGTCGTGGCCACCACCGACTTCCCCGCCGAGATCCGCGAGCTGCGCACCACCCTGGAGTCCATCCAGGCGGTGAGCGACCCGACCGCGCTCAAGGCGAAGATCGCCGACCTGTCGGAGCAGGCCAGCGCCCCGAACCTGTGGGACGACCCGGACGCCGCGCAGAAGGTCACGAGCGCGCTGTCGGCAGCGCAGGCGGAGCTCGACCGCGTGGCGAAGCTCGGCGGCCGGATCGACGACCTCGAGACCCTCGTGGAGCTCGGCGTCGAGATGGAGGACGCGGACAGCCTGGCCGAGGCGGAGGTCGAGCTCACGGCGATCCGCAAGGACCTGGGTGAGCTCGAGGTCCGCACGCTGCTCAACGGCGAGTACGACCAGCGTGAGGCGGTCGTGACGATCCGCTCGGGTGCGGGCGGCGTCGACGCGGCGGACTTCGCCGAGATGCTGCTGCGGATGTACCTGCGCTGGGCGGAGCGGCACGGGTACCCGACGACGGTGCTCGACACGAGCTACGCCGAGGAGGCGGGCCTGAAGTCGGCGACGTTCGAGGTGAAGGCGCCGTACGCGTTCGGGCACCTGTCGGTCGAGGCCGGCACGCACCGTCTGGTGCGCATCTCGCCGTTCGACAACCAGGGGCGCCGGCAGACGTCGTTCGCGGCGGTCGAGGTGATCCCGCTGATCGAGGGCACCGACTCGGTCGAGATCCCGGAGTCGGAGATCAAGGTCGACGTGTTCCGGTCGTCGGGCCCGGGCGGTCAGTCGGTCAACACGACCGACTCGGCGGTCCGGATGACGCACATCCCGACGGGCATCGTCGTGTCGATGCAGAACGAGAAGTCGCAGATCCAGAACCGCGCCGCGGCGCTGCGCGTGCTCCAGTCCCGCCTGCTGCTGGTCCGCAAGGCCGAGGAGGACGCGAAGAAGAAGGAGCTCGCGGGCGACATCAAGGCCTCGTGGGGCGACCAGATGCGCTCCTACGTGCTCCAGCCGTACCAGATGGTCAAGGACCTGCGTACCGAGCACGAGGTCGGCAACCCGGCCGCGGTGTTCGACGGCGACATCGACGACTTCATCGAGGCCGGGATCCGCTGGCGCCGCTCGCAGTCGGTCGAGGCCTGACACGCGGTCGACGACGCGGCCGCGGCCGCCGACCCCGCCGTCCCGCGCTCGCCGGGACGACCCTCCGCAGCCGAGGTCGTCGCGGCGAGCGCTTGCCGTCCGGGCCCGCGGGACGAAGGTCCCGAGGCAGGTGCCCAGGTCACCCGATGCCTTCGCATCGCGAAGTTAACCCTCCCGGAGTACGTGGGAGCGCGCCCACGCGTCCGGAAGACACAGGTTGGTAACGGAACTTGCACCATGCTTGGCTTCGGGTCTTGAATTCAAGGGACATGACCGGACGCGCGGCCAGCGCGGGCCACGCAGTGGTCCCGCGGGGGTGTCGACGGGCAGAGACGCCCCGGACGACGCGACCGGACGGTGCAAACAGGGAGCGGACAACGATGTCTTTTGCATGGAGGAAGGTTGCCGTCGGCGTCGCCACGGCCGGCCTGATCGTCGGACTCTCGGCCTGCAGCCAGGAGCGTGAGCCGAGCGGCGACGAGACCGGCGGCGGGGCTGCCGAGGACACCCTCATCGGCATCGCGATGCCGACGAAGAGCCTCGAGCGGTGGAACCGTGACGGCTCGCACCTCGAGGAGCTGCTGCAGGACGCCGGCTACGAGACGACGCTGCAGTACGCCGACAACAAGGTCGACCAGCAGATCACCCAGATCCAGAACATGATCAACCAGGGCGCCGACGTCCTGGTCATCGCGTCGATCGACGGCACGGCCCTCGCGCCGGTCCTCGAGGACGCGGCGGCGGCCGACATCGCGGTCATCGCCTACGACCGCCTCATCAACGACACGCCGAACGTCGACTACTACGCGACGTTCGACAACGAGAAGGTCGGCACGCTCCAGGGCCAGTTCATCGAGGAGGCCCTCGACCTCAAGAACGCCGCGGGGCCGTTCAACCTCGAGCCGTTCGCGGGCTCGCCGGACGACAACAACGCCAAGTTCTTCTTCTCCGGCGCGTGGGACGTCCTGCTGCCCTACGTCGAGGCGGGCAAGCTCGTCGTCCCGTCGGGCAAGGCTCCGGCGTCGAACGACGACTGGGCCTCGATCGGCATCCAGGGCTGGGGCTCCGACACCGCCCAGGCCGAGATGGAGAACCGCCTCAACTCGTTCTACGGCGGCGGCCAGAAGGTCGACGTCGTCCTGTCGCCCAACGACTCGCTGGCCCTCGGCATCGCCCAGGCCCTCGAGGGTGCCGGCTACGCGCCGGGCGAGGGCTACCCGGTCCTCACCGGGCAGGACGCCGACCAGGCGAACGTGCTCAACATGCTCGCCGGCAAGCAGTCGATGACGGTCTGGAAGGACACCCGTGCGCTGGGTGACCAGGTCGCCAAGATGGTCGACCAGATCGTCAAGGGCGAGACCGTCGACGTCAACGACGAGGAGACGTACGACAACGGCAACAAGGTCGTCCCGACCTACCTGCTCGACCCGGAGGTCGTGACCCCCGACACGGTCGAGTCGGTGCTCGTGGACTCCGGCTTCTACAAGGCCGAGGACCTCGGTCTCTGATCCCGCTCGGGCCGCCGGCGCGCACACCACGCGTCGGCGGCCCGCACGGCCGTGACGGACCATCCAGCGAGGGGCACATGACCACCGACCACATCCTCGAGATGCGGAGCATCACCAAGAAGTTCCCCGGCGTGATCGCGCTGCAGGACGTGAACCTCTCGGTGAGCCGCGGCGAGGTGCACGCGATCTGCGGAGAGAACGGCGCCGGGAAGTCGACGCTGATGAAGGTGCTCTCGGGCGTCTACCCGCACGGCACCTACGAGGGCGACATCGTCTTCGACGGCCAGGTCGTGGAGTTCAAGGGCATCCGGGACTCCGAGCACCACGGCATCGTCATCATCCACCAGGAGCTCGCGCTCAGCCCGTACCTGTCGATCGCCGAGAACATCTTCCTCGGCAACGAGCAGGCCGAGCGGGGCGTCGTCGACTGGAACAAGACCAACTCCGAGGCCGCGAAGCTGCTCACCCGCGTCGGCCTCGACGAGCGGCCCGACACGAAGATCGTGGACATCGGCGTCGGCAAGCAGCAGCTCGTGGAGATCGCCAAGGCGCTCTCCAAGGAGGTCAAGCTGCTGATCCTCGACGAGCCCACGGCGGCGCTCAACGACGAGGACTCCGCGCACCTGCTCGGTCTCATCGACGGGCTGCGCGAGCACGGCATCACCTCGATCATCATCAGCCACAAGCTGAACGAGATCGAGGCCATCGCCGACACCACGACGATCATCCGCGACGGCAGGACCATCGAGACGCTCGACATGCGCGGCGCCGAGAAGGTCAGCGAGGAGCGGATCATCCGCGGCATGGTCGGGCGCTCGCTCGACAACCGGTTCCCGGACCACACGCCGAACATCGGCGAGGAGGTCCTGCGGATCGAGGACTGGACCGTCCACCACCCCATCGACCAGACCCGCAAGGTCGTCGACAGCGCGTCGCTCAACGTGCGCCGCGGGGAGATCGTCGGCGTCGCGGGTCTCATGGGCGCCGGGCGGACCGAGCTCGCGATGAGCCTGTTCGGCCGGTCCTACGGTGCCCGCGTCAGCGGTCGCGTCTTCAAGGACGGCAAGGAGATCGACCTGCGCAACGTCGGCGCGGCGATCCGGCACGGCATCGCCTACGCGACCGAGGACCGCAAGCGGTTCGGCCTCAACCTCATCGACACGATCCAGCACAACGTGTCCGCCTCCGCGCTCGGCAAGCTCGCGCGGCTCGGTGTCGTGGACCGCCGGCAGGAGGAGAAGGTCGCCGAGCGGTACCGCAAGGAGCTCAACATCAAGACGCCGACCGTGTCGGCGCTCGTCGGCAAGCTGTCCGGCGGAAACCAGCAGAAGGTCGTGCTGAGCAAGTGGATCTACGCGGATCCGGACGTGCTCATCCTCGACGAGCCCACGCGCGGCATCGACGTGGGCGCGAAGTACGAGATCTACGGGATCATCAACCGGCTCGCGGACGCGGGGAAGGGCGTCATCGTCATCTCCTCCGAGCTGCCGGAGCTGATCGGGATCTGCGACCGCATCTACGCGCTCAGCCAGGGCCGGGTCACGGGTGAGGTCGCCCGCGACGAGGCCACGCAGGAGCGCCTCATGCAGTACATGACCATGGAGAAGGACGTGACGGCCCGATGACCACGGACACCAACCTCGCACCGGCGGCCCCTCCGGGCTCGCAGCCGCGCGTGCCGCTGTCGCAGCGCATGCAGGGCCTCGGTGGGAACGCTCGCCAGTACGGCATCTTCGGCGCGCTCGTCGTGATCGTCCTGCTGTTCCAGGTGCTCACCGACGGCAAGCTGCTCCTCGCCAACAACGTCGCGGCGCTGTTCCAGCAGAACGCGTACGTGATGATCCTGGCCATCGGCATGGTCATGGTGATCGTCGCCGGGCACATCGACCTGTCGGTCGGGTCGGTGGTCGCGTTCGTCGGCGGCATCGTCGCGGTGACCATGCGCGACTTCGACATGCCGTGGGTCGTCGCGATCCTCATCGGCCTCGCGGTCGGCGGTGTCGTCGGCGCGTGGCAGGGCTTCTGGGTCGCGTACGTCGGCATCCCGGCGTTCATCGTGACGCTCGCGGGCATGCTCGTGTTCCGCGGCCTCGCGCTCGTCATCGTCGGTGAGACCGTCGCCGGCCTGCCCTCGCAGTTCATCGCGATCTCGAAGGGGTCGCTGCCGAACTTCCTCGGGTTCGCCAACAACATGGACGTCGTGACGCTGCTCATCGGCGCGCTCGCGATCGTCGCGATCGTGGTCTCGCAGCTGCGGGCGCGGTCGTCGCTGCGCAAGCACGAGCTGTACGTCGAGCCGATGGGTGCCTTCGTCGCGAAGCTCGTGCTCGTCGCGATCGGCATCGGCATCCTCACGGTGATCCTGTCGTTCTCCGCGGGCGGCACCCCGATCGTGCTCGTCATCGTCGGCGTGCTCGTCGTCGCCTACACCTTCCTCATGGGGCGCACGGTGTTCGGTCGGCACATCTACGCGATCGGCGGCAACCGCCTCGCGGCGGGCCTGTCGGGCGTCAACACGCGTCGTGTCGACTTCTGGATCTTCGTGAACATGGGGCTGCTCGCGGGTGCGGCGGCCATCGTGACGACCGCCCGTGCCGGCGCGGCCATCGCGGCGGCCGGCCAGAACTTCGAGCTCGACGCGATCGCCGCGTGCTTCATCGGCGGTGCGGCGGTCACCGGCGGCATCGGCCGGATCTCCGGCGCGATCGTCGGTGCGCTCATCATGGGCGTGCTCAACATGGGCCTGTCGATCATGTCGGTCGACCCGTCCTGGCAGATGGCCATCAAGGGTCTCGTGCTGCTCCTCGCGGTCGCGTTCGACCTGATCAACAAGCGGCGTGCCGGGACGCAGTAGCGTCCTGACGGTCCCGACGGCGCGGTAGGTTCTGGCCCCGTGAGCAGGCGAGCAGCGGCAGCCGGCTCGCAGTCGTCCCTGCGCGAGGCCAACCGACTCCTCGTCGTCGAGACCGTCAAGCGGTACGGCGGGCTCACCCAGGTCGAGCTCGCCACCGCCACCGGCCTGTCGCAGGCCACGGTGTCGACGATCGTCCGCGAGCTGCTGGCCGCGGGCGTCGTCGACACCGCGAACACCACCCGCAGCGGGCGGCGTGCCCAGATGGTCACGCTCGCCCGCCGCGTGGGTCTCGCGGTCGGTGTGCACGTCGGGCACCGCAGCATGCGGGTCGTGCTCGGCGACTTCACGCACGAGGTGATCGCGGAGCAGTCGCTCCCGCTGCCGTCCGGGCACCGCGCCGACACCAGCCTCGACCGGGTGGCGCTGCTCGTCGTCGACCTGCTGGAGCGGGTCGGGGCGACGCTCGACGACGTCGTCGGGCTCGGGGTCGGCGTGCCGGTCCCCGTCGACTCGTCCACCGGCATGGTCTCGGTGGCGGGCCTCATGCCGGGCTGGGACGACGTGCACGTCGGCCAGGTGCTCTCGAAGCGCCTCGGCCTCCCCGTCTACGTCGACAACGACGCCAACCTCGGCGCGATCGCCGAGTCCACGCTCGGCGCCGCCCGTGAGCACGACGACTCCCTCTACGTGCGCGTGTCGCACGGCGTCGGTGCGGGCATCGTCATCGGCGGGCACGTGCACCGGGGGGCCGGCGGCACGGCCGGCGCGATCGGGCACCTCCCCGTCGAGTTCCCCGGCGAGCCGTGCCGCTGCGGGAACGACGGCTGCCTCGACACCGTCGTGGGCGCACAGGCGCTGCTCGGCCGGCTCCGCAACAGCCACGGGGTGCTCGCGCTGCGCGACGTCGTCCAGCGCACGAACGACGGGGACCAGCGCTGCGCGCAGGTCGTCGCGGAGGCGGGCACGGCGATCGGCCGCGTCGTCGCCGGGCTGGGCGTGGCCGTCAACCCGCAGGTCGTGGTCGTCGGCGGCGAGCTCGCGGACACGGGGGAGGTGCTGCTGCGCCCGCTGCGGGAGGCCGCCCGCCGCAAGGTCCGCCTCAACCCGTTCGTCCCGCTCGAGGTCGTCGCCGCCGCGCTCGGCTCGCGCGCCGAGGTGATCGGCGCACTCGCGCTCGCACTGCGCTCGACGGACGTACCCTTGCGGGTCGACACCGACGAGGACGTCGACGCCGCGGCAGGAACGGCATGACGGTGCGCGCTCTTGACGACGCGGCGTGGCCGCCATTCACTGCACGCAGGGCGTGCTCGACGGGGAGCAGGTGAACAGATGAGCGGCGACGTCCCCCTGCTCTCGATGCGGGGCATCACCAAGAGGTTCCAGGCCGTCGAGGCGCTCGTCGACGTCGACCTCGACGTGCACGCGCACGAGATCGTGGCGCTCGTCGGTGACAACGGGGCCGGCAAGTCGACGCTCGCGAAGATGATCTCCGGCGTCATGGCGCCCGACACGGGCCTCATCGAGATCGACGGCGAGCAGGTGACGATCCCGTCGGCGACCGCGGCCCGGGCGCTCGGGATCGCGACGGTGTTCCAGGACCTCGCGCTGTGCGAGAACCTCGACGTGACCTCCAACCTGTTCCTCGGACGCGAGCTGCGCAGCGGACCCGCGCGCGACGACGGCCGCATGGAGCTCATCGCGCGCCAGGTGCTGCGCGACCTCAACAGCCGCATCCCGTCCGTCCGGTCGCCGCTGTCGACGCTGTCGAAGGGCCAGCGGCAGTCCGTCGCGATCGCCCGCACGCTCATCGGCAGCCCGCGGCTCGTCGTGCTCGACGAGCCCACGGCGTCGCTGTCGGTCGGCCACACCGCCGAGGTCCTCGTGCACATCGAGCGGCTGCGGGACCTCGGCCTCGGCGTCCTGCTGATCTCCCACAACATGAACGACGTGCGTGCCGTGGCGGACCGGATCGTCGTGCTGCGCCACGGGCGCAACAACGGGGAGTTCGACGCGGCGACCGTCAGCCACGAGGTGATCCTGGCCGCGATCACGGGTGCCACCGCGTCGGAGGTCGAGTCGGGGCCGCTGTCCACGCTGCTGCGCCGCTGACCCCCGCCTCGCCCGGTTCGGGCCGTTCGTCCGGGTCGTCCCGCGAGTCGTCGTCCAGGGCGACGAACTCACAGGTGCCGTGCGGCGTGTCACACCGGGGGAGCTCCTGCCGCGCTGCCTACGCTCGACGAGGCCAGCAGCAGCACCCCGTTCCCCGACCCTGGCCGCACCGGTGCAGTGATCCGATTCGAGAACGTCACCAAGGTCTACGCGCGCGGCGCCCGCCCCGCGCTGGACCGCGTTTCCCTGGACGTCGAGCGCGGCGAGTTCGTCTTCCTCGTCGGCGCGTCCGGCTCCGGCAAGTCCACGTTCCTGCGCCTCGTGCTGCGCGAGGAGCGCGCGTCCGCCGGTCGGGTCTTCGTCGCCGGCAAGGAGCTCGGCACGCTGTCGTCGTGGCGAGTGCCGCACCTGCGTCGCCAGATCGGCGCGGTGTTCCAGGACTTCCGGCTGCTGCCCAACAAGACGGTGTTCGAGAACGTGGCGTTCGCGCTGCAGGTCATCGGCAAGCCGCGGCACCACATCCTCACGACCGTCCCCGACGTGCTCGAGATGGTCGGGCTCTCCGGCAAGGAGAAGCGTCGCCCGCACGAGCTGTCCGGCGGTGAGCAGCAGCGCGTCGCGATCGCGCGCGCGTTCGTGAACCGGCCGAGCATCCTGCTGTGCGACGAGCCCACGGGGAACCTCGACCCGACGACCTCACTGGGGATCATGCGCCTGCTGGACCGCATCAACCGCACCGGCACCACGGTCGTCATGGCGACGCACGACGACGAGATCGTCGACCAGATGCGCAAGCGCGTCATCGAGCTCTCGACCGGCCAGATGGTGCGCGACCAGTCGCGCGGCGTCTACGGCTCGGACCGCTGAGGGGGAGCCGTGCGCGTCCAGTTCATCCTCTCGGAGATCGCCCAGGGCCTCCGCCGCAACCTGTCGATGACGGTGTCCGTCATCCTCGTCACCTTCGTCTCCCTGACGTTCGTCGGCTCCGCGGCGCTGCTGCAGCTGCAGATCGGCAAGATGAAGGACGACTGGTACGACAAGGTCGAGGTCTCCGTCTTCCTGTGCCCGCAGAACTCGTCGGAGCCGACGTGCGCGTCCGGTGAGGTGACCGAGGACCAGCGCGCCGACATCCGCTCCGCGCTCGACGCCCCCGAGATCGCCCCGTACGTCGAGCACGTGTACGAGGAGACGAAGGAGCAGGCGTTCGCCGCGTTCCAGGAGCAGTTCGCCGACCAGTTCTGGGCGTCCGCCGCGACGGCCGACGACATGAACTCGTCGTACCGCATCAAGCTGACCGACCCGCAGAAGTACCAGGTCGTCGCCGACGTCGTCTCCGGGCGCCCGGGCGTCGAGGAGGTGCAGGACCAGCGCCGGCTGTTCGACAAGCTGTTCCTCGTCCTCAACCGCGCGACGCTGCTCGCCGGTGGGCTCGCGGCCGTGATGCTGCTCGCCGCCGTCCTGCTGATCACGACGACGATCCGGCTGTCCGCGCTCAGCCGCCGCCGCGAGACCGGCATCATGAAGCTCGTCGGCGCGTCGACCATCTTCATCCAGCTGCCGTTCATGCTCGAGGGCGCGATCGCCGCGACCGTCGGCGCCCTGCTCGCCGTCGGCGGGCTGTGGCTCGGCGTCGAGTACCTCGTCACCGACTGGCTCGGCGCGTCCGTCGGCTGGATCCCGTACGTCAGCACCGCCGACGTGCTCACGGTCGCACCGGCGCTCGTCGCCGTCGCGATCCTCCTCGCGGCGATCTCGTCGCTCGTGACCCTCAGCCGCTACACGAAGGTGTGACCGTGGCCCGACGTCGCCTGCCCGCAGTCCTCGCCGCCTTCGCGCTCGTCGCGGGGATCGCCGTCGCGTCGCCGGCCCTCGCCGACCCGATCGACGACCGGCGCAAGGCCGCCGAGCAGAAGGCCGCCGCGAACGCCAAGGCGCAGGCCGACGCCGAGGCCGCGATGGAGGGCCTCGACGCGAACCTGCAGGCGACGGCTGCGCGGCTGCTCGAGCTGCAGGCGCAGATCCCCGCCGCCCAGGCGAAGCTCGACGAGGCGAAGGCCGCGCTCGAGAAGGCGCAGCGCGAGGCCGCGCTCATCGCCGCACGGCTCGTCGACGCGCAGGAGCAGCAGGTCACGCTCTCCGCGAAGATCCAGACCGACACCGACGAGGCCGCCAAGATGCGCGCCGCGATCGGCCAGATGGCGCGCGAGGCGTACCGCGGCGGGGGAGAGGTCTCGGGCGTCAGCGTCATCCTCGACGCGCAGAGCACCGAGGACTTCGTGCAGAAGTACGGCCTCGTCTCGACCGCCCTGCGCACCCAGGCCCAGGTGCTCGACGCGCTCAAGGCCGCCGAGGCCAGCAACCGCAACGCCCAGGCGCGGCTCGACGCGGTCGAGCAGCGCATCGCCGAGCTCAAGGCCGAGGCCGACCAGAAGGTGGTCGAGGCCGACCAGGCGCGGCAGGCCGCCGCCGACGCGAAGGCCGGACTCGACGCGCTCGTCGCCGAGCAGCAGTCGCAGCAGGCGTCGCTCGAGTCGCAGAAGGCCGCGCTCGCCGCGTCGCTCGCGCAGATGGACGCCGAGGCCAAGGCCATCGAGAACGAGCTGCGCGCCGCGATCGAGGCGCAGCGGGCACGCGACGCGGCCGCAGGCAAGCCGCAGCCCGCGCCCGGACCCGTCGGCGGCGGGCTGTTCTCCAACCCGACGAGCACCAACCCGATCTACGTGACGTCCGAGTACGGCATGCGTCTGCACCCGACGCTCGGGTACGTCCGCCTGCACGCCGGGATCGACCTGCGCACCTACTGCAACACCAAGGTCTACGCGGGCCGCGCCGGCACCGTGACGTGGGCGAAGACGCGCTTCGGGTTCGGCAACCAGGTGATGATCGACAGCGGGTTCGTCAACGGCAACGCGCTGTCCGCGTCGTACAACCACCTCACGTCGTTCGCGGTGTCGACCGGGCAGCGCGTCGAGCGCGGGCAGCTCATCGGGTACTCCGGCAACACGGGGACGTCCGCCGCGTGCCACCTGCACTTCGAGGTCTACGTCAACGGCGCGACGACGAACCCGCGGCCTCTGCTCGGCCTCTGACGGCCCTGCGGTTCGTGGCCGCTGCGCCGGTGGCGTAAAGCGGTGGTGGGTGCCGGGTCGGCAGGTAGGCTGCTGCGGCACTGCTGAGCGGCCGGGCGGCATCCGTCGCCCCGCTCGACGATCGACGGAGGAGGCCGGGACGTGGCCAAGGAGACAGGGCGCAAGCTCGTGGCCGCGAACCGCAAGGCCCGCCACGACTACACCATCGAGGACGTGTTCGAGGCCGGCGTCGTCCTCACCGGCACCGAGGTCAAGGCGCTCCGCGCCGGACGCGCGTCGCTCGTCGACGGGTGGTGCGAGATCGAGGGCTCCGAGGCCTACCTGCACGGCGTGCACATCCCCGAGTACTCGCAGGGCACCTGGACGAACCACGCGCCGCGACGCAAGCGCAAGCTGCTGCTGCACCGCGAGGAGATCGACCGCCTCGAGTCCCGCACGCGCGAGAAGGGCCACACGATCGTGCCGCTCGCGCTCTACTTCCTCGACGGCCGCGCCAAGGTCGAGATCGCCCTCGCCCGCGGGAAGAAGGACTGGGACAAGCGGCAGGCGCTGCGCGAGCGGCAGGACAACATGGAGGCGCAGCGCGCCATGCGGGAGCTGCGCGACCGCTGACGGGCGCCCGGTCGCGTCGCCGACGGGTGTGATCCGTGCCGCTCACCGTGCGCCACGTGCCGCCGACGGCGACGATCGGAGGATGACCAGCAGCGCCGCCCGCACCGCCGCGGCCCCCGACTGGGCGGTCGAGGAGCACGGCACCGGACGCGGCACCACCACGCACGTCCTCGTGCACGGCATCGGCGCCTCGGCGCGATACTTCCGCCCCCTCGCCCGGTCGCTCGCACGCCCGCCTGCCGGAGCGCCGGGCAGCGGTGGGCTCGTCCTCGTCCCCGACCTGCCAGGGTTCGGCCGCTCGCCCCGTGCCGACCACGCGCCCACGATCGCCAAGCTCGCGGACGGGCTCGTCGAGCAGCTCGCCGCCCGAGGCGTCGACCGTGCGGTGCTCGTCGGGCACTCCATGGGTGCGCAGGTCGTGACCGAGGTCGCCCGGCGCCACCCCGCCGTCGCGGAGCGCGTCGTCCTGCTCGGGCCGGTCGTCGAGTCCGACGCCCGCTCCGCGGTCGCCCAAGCCGTGCGCCTCGTCCGCGACACGCCGCACGAGCCGCTGCGCGCCAACGCGATCGTCTTCAGCGACTACGCCCGCGCCGGCGTGCGCTGGTACGCCCGGCAGCTGCCGCACATGCTCGGCTTCCCGACGGAGACCGCCGTGGCCGCGGTGCGGTGCCCCGTCCTCGTCGTGCGCGGCGAGCAGGACCGCGTCGCGTCCGACGGCTGGGTCGAGCGCCTCGCCCGGATCGCACCCGACGGCCGCGCCGTCGTGGTCCCCGGCGCCGCGCACGTCGTCCAGTACTCGCACCCGGACGTCGTCGCCGAGCTGTGCCGCGGCGGGTCGCCCGCGGGCGTCCGCTGGGTGGGTCCGTGAGCGACGCGCCGGCGCAGGACGACGACGCCGGCGGCCGTGACGCCGTCGGACGGGCCGTACCCGGCGACGCGGCCCGTCGCAGCTGGTGGCGGGTCGCGGACTACCTCTACGCGGGCTGGTACCAGGTGCTCGGTGTGCTGCGACCCGGCGAGCCGGACCGCTACCTGACCCCGTCGAGCCCTGTCGCACCCGACGTCGTCCTCGTGCCCGGCGTGATGGAGCCCTGGCCCTTCCTCCAGCCGCTCGCCCAGCGACTCTTCGAGGCCGGGCACCCGGTGCACGTCGTGCCCGGGCTCGGCTACCACGTGCAGGACCTCGCGGAGGCGGCCCGGGTCGTCGCCGAGCTGATCCTCGAGCGTGACCTGCGCGACGTCGTCGTGGTCGCGCACTCCAAGGGCGGTCTCGTCGGCAAGCGGCTGCTGAGCGAGCCCGCCGTCGCCGACCGGGTGTGCGGGGTCGTCGCCGTCGCCACGCCGTTCGCCGGGTCGCGGCTCGCCCGGCTCCTCCCGCTGCGGGCCATCCGGATCTTCCGGCCCGACCACCCGGACATCGTCGGGCTCGCGCGCGTCGTCGACGTCGACGAGCGCATCGTGTCTGTCTTCTCACGCTGGGACCCCCACGTGCCGGAGGGGTCGATGCTCGCCGGCGCGCAGAACGTCGAGCTCCGGACCCCCGGACACTTCCGCGTCCTCGCCGACCCGCGCCTGCCCGACGTGGTCCTCGACGCCGTCCGCCGCCTCGCCCGCTGACCCGTGCACCCTTGCTGCCGGCGTGCGGCGGCGGATCGCCGACTGTCAGCGGGACCTGAGGATGTCCGCGAGGTCGAACGTCACCGGCGTCTCGAGCTGCGCGTACGTGCACGACTCGGGGTCCCGGTCCGGGCGCCACCGGCGGAACTGCGCGGTGTGCCGGAACCGGTCGCCCTCCATGTGGTCGTACGCGACCTCGACCACGAGCTCCGGCGACAGCGGCACGAACGACAGGTCCTTCGTCGCGTTCCAGCGGCTCACCGCTCCTGGCAGCCGGTTGCCCGCGTGCGCCTCGGCGTCTGCCCACCGACCCCAGGGGTGCTCGGCGAGCGACACGTTCCGGTAGGGGGCCAGATCGTCGAGCAGCGTCTTGCGGCGTGCCATCGGGAACGACGCGCTGACGCCCACGTGCTGCAGGTCGCCCGCCTCGTTGTACAGGCCCAGGAGCAGCGACCCCACGACGTCGCCGGACTTGTGCCAGCGGAACCCCGCCACCACGCAGTCCGCCGTCCGCTCGTGCTTGATCTTGAACATCGCGCGCTTGTCCGGCTGGTACGTGCCGTCGAGCGGCTTCGCGACGACCCCGTCGAGTCCCGCACCCTCGAACCTCGTGAACCAGTCCTGCGCCTCCGCCATGTCGCCCGTCGCGGGCGTCACGAACACAGGGTCGTGCGCGTCCTTCAGCGCGTCGACGAGCGCCGCGCGCCTGTCGCGGAAGGGGCGCTGCGTGTAATCCTCGTCGCCGAGCGCCAGCAGGTCGAACGCGACGAAGCTCGCGGGAGTCGTGCCGCTCAGCAGCTTCACGCGGCTCGCGGCCGGGTGGATGCGCTGCTGCAGCGCGTCGAAGTCCAGCCGGTCGCCCGTGACGACGACGATCTCCCCGTCCAGCACGCAGCGTTCCGGCGTGTTCGCCTTGATCGCTTCCACGAGCTCGGGGAAGTAGCGCGTCATCGGCTTCTCGTTGCGGCTGCCGAGCTCGACCTCGTCACCGTCGCGGAACACGATCGTCCGGAACCCGTCCCACTTCGGCTCCACGTGGCCGACGTCGGGGATCGTCGGGACGGACTTCGCGAGCATCGGCGCGACGGGTGGCATCACGGGCAGGCGCATGCGCCCATCGTGCCCGTCCCCGCCCACACCGGCCGGTCGAACGTGCCGGTCACCGTCGCGTCGACGCGGCATCCCAGCCGAGTCGCGCCGCCACGACGTCCGCCGCCCGCGACGGGAACGCGTCCCAGCCGGGTTCGAGCACGTCGCGCGCGAGCGCGTGCAGCCCGCGCGCTGCCTCCTCCACGGGCGACGCGAGCGCGGCCGTCAACCGAGCGCCGATCTCCGGGTAGGCCTTCTCGAACCGGCGCGAGGGGTCGATGGACTCCCGAGTCGTCACCTGCGTCGGGATGCGGGCGCGGATCGCCAGCACGAGGTGCTTCACCGCCCACTGGCGCACCATCTCACCGCCGCTCAGCACCTCCCCCCGACGGGCACGACCGACGCCCACCATGAGCTTCACCAGCGCGAGGGCCGTGTCGTTCGCAGGGTCCGCCTCGGGCTCCGCCGCCGCCCGACGGTCCGCCGCCTCGACCATCGCCGCGAGCGTCCCGTCGCCGTCGAGGACGACGTCGTGGTGCACGAGCACCGCGCCGCCGAGCTCAGCGCCCGTCGCCGCAGCGAACTCCATGAGGTGCCCGTCGTCGTAGAGCACCGCGAACCCGATCGCGCCCTCACGCGCGACGGACACGATCCGATGGGCGTCCGGCAGCCACGCGCGGACGTCCCGCACCTCGTCGCCCTTGCCGTCCGCGGCGATGACGAAGAAGTCGTGGTCCGACCACTCGTCACGACGTGCGGCCTCGGACCGCGCCGCCGACCCGAGCAGCACCAGGCCGACCGCCGAAGGATGGGCGCGGACCGCCTCCAGCAGGGCGGCGCTGAGATCGTCGAAGCTCCCGACGGGCATCCGTCTTCCTCCGGGGGCGTGCACGAGACGGGACGTCGGGACGCTAGTTCACCCCGGGAGGAGTGCGACGTGCGACATGCCGATCCTCACCCGCGCAGGCCCATCGCGGAGCAGAAGGCACGCTCGCTCGAACCTGCGCCGGTCATTCCAGGTTCTTCAGCTCCTCGAGCTTGGGCAGGGTGATGTCGTGGTGCTCAGCCGGGAGCTCCCGTCGGCCGACCTCCGTCATGGTGTGGAGGAGCGCGATGACGGCGTCCTGCTCGGCGGGCGAGAACTCGGTGAGGTCGAGCCATGGCACGCCCGCGTCGGCGTGCTCGCGCGCGAGGCGTCGCACGTCCTCGCTCTCCGCTGACTCGGCGATCTTCTCGAGCAGCCAGAAGAACAGCCCGTTCCGGGCCTCCCACCAGGTCTCGTTCCTGCCGTCGATCGTTCCCCAACCCATGCCGGTCTCGCTGCTCCTACCTCGTGAACCGCCGCGCCCACGAGGCCGACCGCGGTAACGAGGTCAGCACGACGCGCTCATCTATCGCGTCGAGGTCGGCTCATGCGTCGTGCCACGTGAAGGTTCGCCACGCGTCGGGCAGGTCGCGGGCATCAGCCCATCGTGTCGTACCGGGCATGACGGAAACCCCGTCCGTCACCCTCCAGTCGGGCTGCCACGGGTAGATCGCCGACTCCTCGGAGACCGAGGCGGGGTCGAGCCATGCCTCGCCCCCGCTGTCGCAGAAGAGGATGACGCGACCGCTCGACGTCACGAGCGGACACACGAGTCCCTGGTCATCGTTGGGGCACTCAGCGAGCCAGATCACCTTCACCGCCCCATCGGGATGCCGGCGACTGGATAGGACGAGATCACGTGGTCTCCCTCGGTCACGATCTTGATGTAGGAGACGGGCGGATTCCCCGACGTAACGCCGCTCTGCCCGCCGACAAACCCGACGTCACGCTGCATGTTCACGAAGTAGACCGTACGGGGACCCTGGACCTGAACCACAGCATCCCCCCGGCGTGCAGCCCTCCACGCCTCGTCCGTCGTCCGAAGCGGGTCGACGATGAAGACACCATGGGCACCGGGCCTCGTCGGCACGTCGGCCGCATGGTGGAGAACGTGGTCGACCCTCGAGTCGAAGCGGGTGTCCGGATCAGGTCCGAAGAGCAACCCCGCCGGGGAGCGATACGTGCCGTCCGGGAGCATTGCGAGCGCGAAGTCGTCACGTGCGGGAACGTCGGCCTCGAGGACGACTGTCGCTGAGGACGGTATGTCGTCCATCGCCAAGGTGGTCCTGGCGGGCGGAAGGATGCGCGCAGGCAGCGTCGCGTCGTGGAGAACGGAGCCGGTGCGGCTCATCACCGTCGTCGCGCGAGCGCCCTTCAGCAGTGAACCCGCTGCACCGGAACCAGGAAGCAGGAACATCGCGATGGTCCCTGTGGCACGGGCGGGGTCGTCCTCCCACAGATCCCACGCAACCAGCGACTTCGCCGCCACGTAGCGTGCGTCCGAGCCCCGAGCGCCTGACCCGAAGAGGTCGCCGATCAGCGCCCACGATGTCGCGGCGTACGACCAGTCGTGGTGCCACGACTCGTCGAAGCCGACGAGGCCGGCGGTTCCGACGACGCCGCCCCACACGCTGTCGACGGCGATGCCGTCCCAGAGGAACCGCTTGATCTGGACCGCGGCGGACTTGGGGCAGGGGTCGTGGCGGCGGACGACCTGGCCCCACGGCTGGTCGTCCGCCGGGAGCGTCATCGCGCGGGAGACGTGGAGGCCGTCGGGGGTGCACTCGCGGAGGGCGGTCTCGCCGCGGGTCGCCGCGCGGATGCGCAGCGCGCAGACGCGAGCCGCCTCGTCGACCAGCGACTGCTGGACGCCGACCTCGTGCACGAGTCGGGTGTTCTCGTCGACGAGGTGCTGGTTGTCGTCCCAACGCTCTCTCGTCGCAGCTCGCGCGTGGAAGGAGTAGGCGTCGTTGCGGAGGCGGGCGAGGGTGCGCTGGAGCGTTCGGATGGTGTCGGCGTACTGGCGGACCGCGGCGGCGACCTGGCCGAGCCCGTCGGCGTAGCGGGCGGTGGCGGGCTCGACGGGGAGGACGCCGTCGAGGAGGGTCGGCGCCTCCGGGGCGTCGTAGACGGCGGCCAGGGCGCGCCAGCGGTCGACGACGTCGGCACCGCCCGCGCGTACGCCGCGTGACGCGGTGACGAGGTCCGCCGCCAGCCGTTCCAGCGCGTCGGGGCGCAGGTCGCGGCCCGGGATCATCTCGGGGTCGATGCCCGCGTAGGTCGTCACGACGTCCAGCCCCAGGCGGTCTGGGCTGTGCGCAGGGTGTCGCGTGCCATCTGCTCGTCGCCCGCCTGGTAGAGCGCCGAGGCCTCCGCGGCCGCGGACGCGACGGCGGCGACGCGCGCGAGGTTCGCCGCGGTGAGTGCGGTGTACGTCTCGACGAAGGCGACGAGCTCGGTCGCGATGACGACGTCGCCGGCCGCGTCCATGATCTCGACGCACGTGTCGGTGGCACGGCCTGCGACGACGGCGAGGTCGGTCGACGCGGAGTCCACGCGCTCCAGCACCCCGGTCACGCCCGCAGGGTCTATCTGCCACCCGGTCATCGGCCGCGCCTCGCGGTCGTCGTGACCGTGACGTCGGTCGTCGTGCCTCGCGTCGTCCGCATCGCGCCCCCTGCGTCCGGCCCCGCCCGGTCGGGGGAGGGTCGTGGTCCTGTCGAGCGCCGAGCGTGCCCGAGTCCCGCCCGTCGGCGTCGGAGTTGTGCACAGGCCCACGTCTCACAGGTGGCGCACGGGTGTGCTCCAGTGCCCGTCCGGGTTCGCGGCGTTGTGTGGTCCTCGACGACGAACGACGCGTGAGCCGAGGAGGACACGATGGACGACACGACCCGCACCGGCGGCACGCCCGGGGACGAGACGCCCCACCCGACGCAGGACGCGAGCGGGCAGCCCACGACGGACGGCGCTGCTCCCGACAGGACCGACGCGACGGCCCAGCCCGCCAGCCCCACTCGCACGGACGACCAGCCGACGCCGACGGTGGCGCTGCCGCAGCATCACGCCGTTCCGGCGGCGTCACCGGCCGCCGCACCGGTCGCTCCGGCCGGTGGAGCTGCCGCTGCGCCGGTCGCTCCGGCGGGTGCACCCGCCCCGGGGCCAGGCGACCCGGCCGGCGTACCCGGCGCGGTGCCCGTAGCCGCGGGCTACCCGACCGTCCCGGGCGCGGCTCCGACCGGTCCGTACCCGCCGGGTGCGAGCTTCGGGCCGTTCCGCTCGCCGAGCGCTGCTGCGCCCGGCCAGCCGCGGTCGCCCAGGCCGCCGCTCACCGTCCGCCGCGGGGCCGCCGCCGGCGTGGTCGCGGGCGCGCTCGCGCTCGGTCTGGTGCTCGGCGGAGGCACCGCGTGGGGGATCACGAGCGTGCTCGACAGGCACGACCGCACCGAGGTGTCCGACGCCGAGTGGCCGCCGCGGCCCTGGTCGGACGGCGAGCGACCGGCCATCCCCGACCTGCCGGACCGCCAGGCACCCGGTGGTCGCACGGGCCCGGGAGCGAGCGACGACAGCAGCGGCACGGGCACGACGAGCGCGCAGACGGCGACCCCGGCGAGCGACGCGCAGCAGGTCGGCGTCGTGACGATCAGCAGCACGCTCGGCTACCAGGGCGGCGAGTCGGCGGGCACCGGCATGGTGCTGACGACCGACGGTCTCGTCCTGACGAACCACCACGTCGTCGAGGGCGCGACCTCCATCAGCGTCACCGTCGAGTCGACGGGGCGGACGTACGAGGCGACCGTCGTCGGCTACGACGCGTCCGCCGACGTCGCGCTCCTGCAGCTCACGGACGCGTCAGGGCTCGCGACGGTCACCCTCGACGACGACGGTGGCGCGCAGGTCGGCGACACGGTCACGGCGGTCGGCAACGCCGAGGGCACGGGCGACCTCGTGGCCGCGTCGGGTGCGGTCACCGGCACGGACGAGACCATGACGGCGTCGACGTCGTCGTCTGGCAGCTCCGAGACGCTGAGCGGGCTGCTGGAGTTCTCGGCGGCCGTCGTCGGCGGCGACTCGGGCGGGCCGGTCCTGGACGACGAGGGCGAGGTCGTGGGCATGACGACGGCCGCGTCGGTCGGCGGCACGGCGACGGTCGCGTACGCGATCGACATCGTCGACGCGGTCGCGGTGGTGCAGCAGATCGAGGCCGGGCACGAGGGCGACGGCGTCGTCCTGGGCTACCCGGCGTTCCTCGGGATCGGGCTCGGGACCGACGACGGCACGGGCGCGCGCGTCGCGGGCGTCCTCGACGGGACCCCCGCCGCCACGGCCGGGCTCGCGGCGGGCGACGTCATCACGGCGGTCGACGGCACGGCCGTGACCGGCGCCGACGCGCTCACGGCCGCGCTCGCGGGCCACGAGCCGGGCGACACGGTCACGCTCACGTGGACCTCCGCCGCGACGGGCACCTCGACGCAGGCGGCGGTCACGCTCGCGCAGGGGCCGGTCGGCTGACCGGAGACGACCGACGCCGATCGGCGGGGGAGGACGGGCGGTGCCGCCGGAGGGGACGGCACCGCCCGTCGGCGCGCGCCGGACCCCAATCGACCGGCCCCGCCCGTGCGCGTGCGCCGGACCCCGTACCGAGCGGCACCGCCCGCAGGCGTGCGTCGGACCTCGTGCCGACCGGCGCGTGGGCGTGCGTCGGACCCCGTCCCTACCCTGGGGCGATGACGACCGACGTCCGCCCCGCGCACGGGCGCTTCGACGACTTCCGCCTGGTCGTCGGCACGAAGAGCCCGACGGCGGGCGGCTGCTGGTGCACGGCGTACCGCGACTCGTCTGTGCCCAACGACCAGCGTGCCGACTACATGCGGCAGCAGTGCGCGACCGACCCGGGTCCCGGCGTCCTCGTCTACGTCGACGACGAGCCCGCGGGGTGGTGCTCGGTCGCGCCGCGCTCCTCGTACAAGCGGCTGATGCGCTCGCGGACGATCCCGTTCGTCGACGACCGCGACCCGTGGAGCGTCGTCTGCTTCGTCGTCCGGCCGCCGTTCCGCAAGCGCGGGCTGATGCACGTCCTGCTGGACGGAGCCGTGGAGCACGCGCGGGCGCACGGTGCCGAGGTCGTCGAGGGCTACCCGATCGAGGCGGGCGGCAGCCGCGTCGACCTCATCTCGGGCTACGTCGGTAGCGTCGAGCTGTTCGAGGCGGGCGGGTTCGAGGTCGTCGCGCCCACGTCGGGGCGGTCGGGGGGCCGTCCGCGCGTGATCGTCCGCCGCGAGCTGTGAGCAGGCGCCGGCGCGGTCAGGTCCGGTCGGCGAGCGCCGTCGCGAGGTCCGCGCGGGTCCGCACCCCGAGCTTCGTGTAGACGTTCCGCAGGTGGTACTCGATCGTCTTCGGGCTGAGGAACAGCGCGGCCGCGGCCTCGCGGGTCGTGCGGCCCGCGGCGAGCGTACGGGCGACCTGCAGCTCCTGCGGGGTCAGGTGGTCGAGTCCGGTGACGTCACGACGGTGTGCGGTCGCCCCGGTCGCGCGCAGCTCCGCGACGGCCTGGTCGGCCCACGGTGCGGCGCCCAGCGCGTCGAACGTCGTGAGCGCCGCGCGCAGGTGCGTGCGCGCGTCCGTCCGTCGACGCGCCCGCCGCAGGCGTGACCCGTACGCGAGCTGCGTGCGCGCCGTCTCGAAGACGTCGGGCGTGCGCGCGTGCGCGGCCAGCGCGGCCCCGAACCACGTGTCGACCTCGGCGTCGGCCGCGACCATCCCGCGGGCGCGTGCCGCCCGGGCGACCGACCACGGCTGGCCCTTCTCCTGCGCGCGCCGCGCGAGGTCGTCGACGATCGGCGCGGCGTCCGCGGCGCGGTCGAGACGCACGAGCGCGTCGACCATGTCCGCGGCCGGGGACACGTCGACGTCGCCGAACCCGAGCTCCACGAGCAGCTCCAGGAGCCGCAGGTAGGCGTCCAGGGCCTCCTGCGCGTCGCCCGTGCCGAGCGCGAGGTCGCCGAGCGCGGCCATGGCCCAGGCACGGAAGAAGCCGAGGTGCAGCCGGGTCGCGAGGTCGAGTGCCTCGCCCGCGTGCGCGCGGCACGCGTCGAGGGCCCCCTGGCGTGCCTCGAGCCACGCGAGACCCGCGAGCCCGGCGGCGAGGTCCGACGCCTGCCCGGCCTCGCGCGCCAGCCCCACGCCCTCGGTGTACGTGGCGGCGGCGTCGTTCCAGCGGTCCGTCGTGGCCTGGTCGCGCGCGACGTAGAACAGCAGCATCGGCAGCACGCCCAGGTCGGCCCGGCGGCGCAGGTGCGCGACGACCGTCGGGATGACGGCGCGGGCCGTGCCCTCCTCGCGCAGGTAGAGCGGCCCGATGACGAGCCAGGGGGCGAGCGCGGGGTCCTCGAGGAGGGCGGGGTCGTCGGCCACGTGGGTGGTCGCGTCGTGCAGGCGGTCCGGACCGCCGGTGCCCGTGAGGATGTCCGCGACACCGACCGCCATCGACCCGAGCCAGCGGGCACGGTCCGTGGCCAGGTCCGGCAGCAGGCTCTCGATGCGGCGGCCCGCGTCGGCCGCGGTCGCCATGTCGCCCGCGAACTGGGCCGCGAGGACGCCCTCGGCCAGCAGCGGGACGGCCGTGTCGGGGTCGGCGGCGGTCGTCCCTGCCGCGAGCAGCACGTCCCGCGCACGTTCGACCGACCCCGTCCGCGCGGTGACGGCCCCCTCGAGGGCGGCGGCGCGCAGGACCAGGTCAGGCGTGCGGGGCAGCGTCGACGACGCCGCGAGCAGGTCGAGCGCCGTCTCCGCCTGGCCCGCCCGCCAGGCCGACTCGGCCGCCGTGACAAGCCGGCGCGCGCGGACGGTGGTGTCGGGGGTGAGCGTCGCTGCGCGTTCGAAGCCCGCCGCGGCGACGGCGTGCGCACCGCGCCCACGGGCAGCAGTCGCGGCGGCGTCGAGGACCGCGGCGACGGCCTCGTCGGGCGTCGTCGTCGCCTCGCCGAGGTGCCAGGCCCGCCGGTCCAGGTCGCCGGGCGGGACGACGGAGGCGAGCGCGCGGTGCACCTCGCGGCGTCCGGCCGGAGCCGCTTCCGTCCACACCGCCGACCGCACGAGGTCGTGACGGAACGCGACGCGTCCCGCGTCGACGGTGACGAGCCCGGCCGCCGCGGCCTCGTCGAGGTCGGCGGTGTCGACGCCGAGCAGCGTGCACGCCGCTGCGGTCGCCGCCGGGTCGCCCGCGGCCGCCG
Source organism: Cellulomonas fimi (assembly GCF_028527925.1). Classification (GTDB taxonomy): domain Bacteria; phylum Actinomycetota; class Actinomycetes; order Actinomycetales; family Cellulomonadaceae; genus Cellulomonas; species Cellulomonas fimi_C. The sequence continues at coordinate 130,855 of NZ_JAPESW010000002.1, read as the reverse complement.
ACGCCACGAGGAGCGCGGTCCGGGCAGCGGACGACAGGGCGTCGGCCCGGGCCGCGAACGCGCGCGCGAGCGACGCCGGGACGGGGATCGGCGCCCCGTCCGGCAGTGCGCCGAGCGTGGCGTCGTCGGGCAGCTCGAGCAGCGCGAGCGGGTTGCCGCCCGTCGCGGCGAGCAGGCGGTCCCTCTCGTGCGCACCGAGCCGCCGGCCTGCGCTCCGGAGCAGCGCGTCCGCGTCTGCGTCCACGAGGCCGGTGACCGCCATGGTCGGCAGGCCCGCCTCCGTGATGGTCGACGGCTGGCCCGCGCGGACCGCGAGGAGGACGGCGACGGGGTCCGACGTGAGGCGGCGTGCCGCGAACGTGAGGGCGTGCGCGGTCGGTGCGTCGAGGAGGTGCGCGTCGTCGACCACGAGCGCGAGCGGCGCGTCCTCCGCGGCCCGGCTCAGCAGACCGAGCACACCCGCGCCGACGGCGAACCGCTCGCTCGCCGACCCGGGCCGCAGCGCGAGCGCCGCCCCGAGCGCGTCGGCCTGCGGCCCCGGCAGCCCGTCGAGGTGGTCGAGCACCGGACGCAGCAGCTGCAGCAGCCCGCCGAACGGCACGTCGCGCTCGCCGACGACGCCCTGCGCGCGCAGCGTGGTCATGCCGTGCGCAGCCGCGTCGTCGGCCGCGTCGTGGAGCAGCGCCGACTTGCCGATCCCCGCCTCGCCGACGACGACGAGGGTGCCGCCCTGCCCGACGCGCGCGCCGGCCGCCAGGGAGCGGATCACCTGGCGCTCGTGCTCGCGGCCGACCAGCACCGTCCCACTCTAGGGAGACCCCAGGGGGACCCCCTGATGCGACGCGGGGTTCGTCACCGGGAAGGTCGATCTCGGACAAACCGTCCACGACGTTTCCGAACAAGGAGCACCACCGTGACCCTCCAGGCCGATGCGCCGCAGCGCACCATCGACCCCGACAAGCTCATGTCCTTCGTCTTCCGTGCCGTCGACGAGGTCGGCGCCACCCTCAACACCGCGCTCGTCGTCATGGGCGACAAGCTCGGCTACTACCGCACGATGGCCGACGGTGAGCCGATCACGCCGGCGTCGCTCGCCGAGCGCACCGCGACCGCCGAGCCGTACGCGCGCGAGTGGCTGTCCGCGCAGGCCGCGGGCGGCTACGTCGAGTACGACCCGGCGACGCGCCGCTACACGCTGCCCGCCGAGCACGCCGTCGCGCTCGCCGACCCGTCCAGCCCCGCGTACCTGCCGGGTTTCTTCCAGCTCGCCGCCGGCACGGTCCGCGACGCGCCGGAGATCCTCACCGCCGCGACCGACGGTGACGGGCTCGGGTGGCACGCGCACAACGGCGACGTGCACCACGGGTGCGAGCGGTTCTTCCGCACCATGTACAACGGGCACCTGCTGAACGAGTGGCTGCCCGCGCTCGACGGCGTCGTCGACAAGCTGACGGCCGGAGCGCGGGTCGCCGACGTCGGCTGCGGGCACGGGGCCTCGACGATCCTCATGGCGCAGGCGTTCCCTCGCTCGACGTTCGTGGGGTCGGACTACCACGCGGGGTCGATCGCGGTCGCGCGGGCTCGGGCCGAGGAGGCGGGCGTCGCCGACCGCGTGACGTTCGAGGTCGCGTCGGCCACGGAGTTCACCGGCCGTGACTTCGACCTGATCGCGATGTTCGACTGCCTGCACGACATGGGCGACCCGGTCGGCGCAGCGCGCTACGTCCGCCAGGCCCTGGCCGACGACGGCACGTGGATGGTCGTCGAGCCCAAGGCCGGCGACCGCGTCGAGGACAACCTCAACCCCGTCGGCCGCACGTACTACGGCTTCTCGACGCTGCTGTGCACGCCCGCGTCGCTGTCGCAGGACGTCGGCCTCGCGCTCGGCACGCAGGCCGGGCCGGCGCGCATCCGCGACGTCGCGACCGCTGGCGGGTTCGGCGGCTCGTTCCGGACCGCGGCGACGACGCCGTTCAACAACGTGTTCGAGATCCGGCCGTGAGCAGTCCGCGTGCCCCGCGCCCGTCGGGTGCGACCCCGGCGGCGGGTGCGGTCGGTCCGGGGCGAGGGGGTGACCTGGGGGCCGTGGCGGCGCAGACTGCGTCTGTGAGCCACGGCCCCCGGGCCACGCCCGAGCAGTCGTCGCCGGTGTCGCGTCCTGCGGCCGGCGGTGGTCCCGCGTCGACGACGTCGGCCGAGACCGCCGCGCTGGGCGGCGGAGCGCCGTCGTCCGCTCTGCCGCGCGGCCACCACCCGAGCCGGTCGGCCGCCCCGGACGTCGAGGGCGTCGCGACGCGCGGCGACGTGCGGATCGCCTGGGCCGTCTACGGCGACCACCACGACGCGTCCGTCCCGACGGTGGTGCTCGTGCCCACGTGGTCGATCGTGCCGTCCCGGTTCTGGAAGCTCCAGGTCGGTTACCTCGCGCGGCACTTCCGCGTCGTCACCTTCGACGGGCGGGGGAGCGGTGCGTCGTCACGACCTGTCGGCGCCGCCGCCTACACCGACGCCGAGTACGCGGCCGACCTGCTCGCGGTCCTCGACGCGACCTCGACGTCGGCGCCCGTGCTCGTGACGCTGTCGTGCGGTGCCGCGTGGGCCGTCCACCATGCCGCTCGGCACCCGTCGCGCGTCAGCGGCATCGTCGCGATCGCCCCGTCGTGCGGGCTCGACGTCGCGACCCCCGGTCGTGATGAGGTGCCGTGGGACCGTCCCCTCGACACGACGCACGGCTGGGCGAAGTACAACAAGCACTACTGGCTCGGCGGCGGGTACGACGACTTCGTCGACTTCTTCTTCCGGCGCATGTTCCCCGAGCCGCACTCGACGAAGCAGATCGAGGACTGCGTCGGGTGGGCGCACGAGATCACGCCGCAGGTTCTCGCCGACACCACCGCCGGTCGGCTGGGGTGCGACGGAGCCGTGTGCGAGTCGATCGTGCCGCTCACCCAGGCCGTGACCTGCCCGGTGCTCGTCGTCCACGGATCCGACGACCGCATCCGCCCGCTCGCGTTCGGCGAACGTCTGGCTGAGCTGACCCGCGGGTCGCTCGTCGTCCTCGACGGAGCCGGGCACGGCCCGCCCGCGCGTGACCCCGTGAAGACGAACCACCTGATCCGCTCGTTCGTCGAGCGCGTCGCGGGCCCCTCCGGCGCGCCGCGGGTCGAGGGACCGGAGGTCGTCGCGGACGCGTCGCTCTCTGCGTCCTCGGGCGTCACCGCCCGTCGCACGTGGACCCGAGCCCGCAACCGCCCTCGACGCGTTCTCTACCTCTCGTCGCCCATCGGGCTCGGGCACGCCCAGCGCGACGTCGCGATCGCCGCCGCGCTGCGCGAGCGTCGGCCCGACCTGCAGATCGACTGGCTCGCGCAGCACCCCGTGACCCGCGTCCTCGCCCAGCACGGCGAGCGCGTCCACCCGGCGTCGGCGTGGCTGCGCAACGAGTCGGGGCACGTCGAGCACGAGGCCGGCGAGCACGACCTGCACGCGTTCCAGGCGATCCGACGCATGGACGAGATCCTCGTGAGCAACTTCATGGTGTTCTCCGACGTCGTCGAGTCCGGCGCCTACGACCTGGTCGTCGGCGACGAGGCGTGGGACGTCGACTACTTCCTGCACGAGAACCCCGAGCTCAAGCGGTTCGCGTTCGCGTGGATGACTGACTTCGTCGGGTGGCTGCCGATGCCCGACGGGGGAGCGCACGAGGCCGCGCTGACGGCCGACTACAACGCCGACATGATCGAGCAGCGGGCTCGCTTCGCGCGGGTTCGGGACCGGTCGGTGTTCGTCGGGTCACTCGACGACGTCGTCGACCAGCCCTTCGGCCCGGACCTGCCGTCGATCCGCTCCTGGACCGCGGACAACTTCTCGTTCGCGGGCTACGTGACCGGCTTCGACCCGGCCGCAGCCGCCGCCGAGGCGCCCGCCGTCCGCGCCTCGCTCGGTGTCGCCCCCGACGAGCGGCTGTGCGTCGTCACCGTCGGCGGCTCCGGCGTCGGCGGCCCGATGCTGCAGCGCGTGCTCGACGCCGTCCCCGCCGCCCGGTCGCTGGCCCCCGACCTGCGGTTCGTCGTCGTCGCGGGACCGCGCATCGACCCCGCGTCGCTGCCGGCGCCGGACGGGGCGACCGTGCTCGGCTACGTCCCCGACCTGTACCGGCTGTCCGCCGCGTGCGACGTCGCGGTCGTGCAGGGTGGCCTGACGACCTGCATGGAGCTCACGGCCCTGCGCAAGCCGTTCGTGTACGTCCCGCTCCGTCACCACTTCGAGCAGACGTTCCACGTCCGCGCCCGCCTCGACCGCTACGAGGCCGGCCGTCACCTCCCATACGAGGAGGCGGTCGACCCCGACGGCCTCGCGGAGGCCATCGCCAAGGAGGCCGGCCGCGAGGTCACCTACCGCCCCGTCGAGACCGACGGGGCCGCCCGCGCCGCCGACCTCCTCGCCGACCTCGTCTGACCGACACGACCTGCTCGCAGACGTCTGACCGACGCGCGCTGCCCTCAGACACCGTTCGGTCGGCACCTCCCGGTGGCACCGGCGGGACGGCGAGCGTCGGCCCTCGGCCGAACGACCTCAGCAGTCGTCGGGCCTGGGGATGTCGGTGCAGAGGTCGTCGACCAGCCGCGAACGGCGCTCCTCGACGGTGAACGGTGCGCTCGTCGTCGCGGTCGTCGCCGTGCCGTTCACGTCGCGCCACACCGTCGTGCCGTCGACCCGGTACCGACCCTGCCACGTCGTCGTGAGCGTGACCTGCACCGTGCCGAGCCGCTCGTAGAAGTGGAACGTGTCATGGTCCGGCCACGCATGCCCCGGGCTGGTCGTGACCAGGTCCGCCGAGCCGTCCCCGAAGTCGTACCGGTAGCTCGCCGGCGTCGCGACGACGTCGACCCCGTACCCGAGCAGATCCGTCCGCAACGTCTGCTCGGCGGGATCGGTCATGACGATCGTCTCCTTGTTGACCAGCACCCACCCCCGATCGGGCTGCAACCGCAGCACGGGCGCCGCCAACGGCAACCGCCGGAAGTCCGCCGCCGTCATCGTCGGCACGGCATCCTCCGGACACGAGTACCCGAACGCCAACGTCCACAGCTCCGGCCAGGGCTGAGCCGCATCCGCGCGTTCCTGGCGCCAGAGCGGGAGCAACGGCGGACCGTCGACGCATACAGGAACGGGCACCGTCGTGTTCGATGCGCCGCATGCGATCAGCCCGTCGCCGTCTGTGTCGCCGTCGCCGAAGGCCTCGTCGTCGTCGCCCATCTCGACGCCACCACCCGTGCCCACGTTGCACATGGGCGCCCGCGTGTACCTGACGAGTGTGATCGCCGGATCGGCAGACCGAGATCGCCGCAGCTCTGCCTCTGCCTCGAATGCGTTCACGACGTAGGCGTCGTCCTCGGCCTGGGCACCCCAATCACCGGCTCGGGCGACCTCGGGCGTGACAACGATCAGCAGCACGGCGGCGACGATTGAGAGAGACCGGCGCCCCGTCATGCTGAGGTGGCTTCGGAGGAGACTGCGCGGACGAGCCACCGATCGTCGTCGAAGACGACGGCCATCTCGACTGCGAACGTCTGCGCGTCTGGGTTGTCGTCGACGCGCATGCCGAACTCGTTCTCCGAGTGGGACGGCGCCTCGTCGATCGTGAGGTAGATCGCAAAGTGGCGTCCAGGTACGACCTCTGTCCCGCGGGCCGCCGTCACGCCGATCCCGCCACCGACTGTGTGTTCTCGCCTCTCGACCTGGCCGGCAACATCTGCTTGCGTGCTGCTGCAGAACGCGCAGTCCGGGTGGCTGAGCGCCGCGAAGTCCGCGACGTCGTTGGTCTGCATCGCATACGGGAAGAGTTGAACAAAGTACGTCGCTACTGCCGTCGCGCCCTCGAGCGTCGGCGGTGAGTCGACCGCCGTGGGGCGCGTGGGCTTCTCGCCGTCGGGTAGGGGTGCCGTAAGGCTCTGCGTTGTGGGGCTAGGCGTCGACGATGCGCTCGGCGGTGGTCTGTGCGTAGCCGTCGGTGAGGCGTCAGGAGTGCTCGGCGGCGCCGGGTCCACCGTGCACGCCCCGAGGAAGGGAGCCGTCAACGTGACGACCAGTGACATGACGGCGATGCGGAGTTGGCCGTGCCCCCTTGCGCGGTTCGACATGCGGCGAAGGTAGTCGAATCGGACATCTCGGCGTCGGCCTCATCCACAGCCCGGTCGCCTGCCCACCGCGTGCAGGCCGCAGCGGTGTGCCGGGGAATGAGTGCGACGGGGGCGGTGTTGGGCAGTAGGCTGGGACGTGCCGCTCCGCAGGTGAGCCTCGGACCGGCAGCTTGAAAACTGAACATGGGGGTGATCGGTTTCGACGGTGATCGTCGAGCCAGGAGAAGCGGGTCGAGGACGCACGGTTATCTCGTCAACGCTCCGTGCAAATCATAGGTGCCGATAACAAGCGCACCGACTTCGCCCTCGCCGCCTGAGCGAGCTTCGAAGTCCGTCGGCCTAAGTACGCTCTCGACTTAGTTCCCGGCGTCATCTAGAGAGCCACTGCTGATCCTCATCGTCAGTGTGAGGATCGGGACTTCTAGCTGACTGGGCCTGTCCACCTTCTCGTCCGTGGGAGTGGTGGAGGCCGAGAAAATCCATCACGGACTGCACCCGGAGAATCCCTGGTTCCACGTCATCGGACGCGGGTTCGATTCCCGCCACCTCCACAGATCGAAGGGACTCATCCGCACGGATGGGTCCCTTCGTCGTTCGTGGACATCCGTTCGCTTCCCCCGCGCGTCCTCCCGCTTCCGATCAGCGACGTACCGCCCGGTTCAGCTGCCGATGACGCGCTTGAGCAGCGCCCGGCCATAGGCACACGCCTTCCTTCGGCGGTAGGGTTGTGCCTATGGAAGTGTCGGTGGCCGAGGCTGCAGAGCTCCTCGAGGTGTCGCCGCGACGCGTGCGCCAGCTGATCGAGGCCGGCCGTCTGCACGCCCGGCGGGTCGGGCGGCAGTGGCTCGTCGAGGCCGCGTCGCTGCCGTCGCGTCCACGTCGGGTCCGGCCGATGGTCGCCGACGTGGCCTGGGCGATGCTCGCGGACGTCGTCCCTGACGACTACGCGCCGGACGAGGCGTATCGGTGGCGTCAACGGCGCAACCGTCTCGTGCGCGACGCGGAACCCGAGCAGCTGCTGGCATCGTGGGTCAGCTCGCGCGCGTGCCGTCAGGTGTTCGAGGCTCGTGCGCCGCACGGGCTGCTCGACGACGAGCGGGTCGTGCCGTCGGGGTTGTCGGACAGGCGTGCCGGCATCGCCGCGGGCAACCTCGTGGAGGGATACGTCCGGGCCGCCGACCTGGATGCCGTGCGGCGCGAGTACCTGCTGCGGCCGGGAGGAGTCGCGGCGAACGTCGTACTGCACGTCGTCGACGAGCTGCCTCGCCGGCCGGTGCCTCGCCTCGTCCTGGCGGCGGACCTGGCCGAGCACGACGAGCCCAGGGCGCTGGCCCGCGCCGGCGCCCTCATCCAGGAGACCCTCGCGGGGGGAGGGGTGTGAGCGTCGTGATGCCCGTCATGCGGGAGTCGCAGCGGGCTGGATGGCACGCGCTGTTCGACGTCGACGACTCGCACCCCACGGGCTGGACGCTCGTCGGCGGCCAGATGGTGCACCTGTGGTGCGCCGAGCGAGGGCGGTCACCGATGCGGCCGACCGACGACCTGGACGCCGTGCTGGACGTCCGAGGAGAACCGAGCGACCCGGGCGTCCTGATGACATTCACGACCGTTCTCGACCGTCTCGGATTCGTTCCCGCCGGTACGTCGCCGACCGGGCATCAGCACCGGTGGGTCAAGGGCGACGCGCAGATCGACGTGCTCATCCCGCGGCATGTCGGCGAGCGGGCCGCCCAGCGCAGAGGCGCCGGTGGCGGGACCACGCTGGAGACGCCCGGTGCGCAGCAGGCGCTGGACCGGACCGAGAACGTGCAGGTCACCGTCGGGGAGCGTCACGGGAGCGTGCGACGACCAAGCCTGCTGGATGCGTTGGTGGCGAAGGCTGCGGCGCACACGGTCACGTTGGACACCGCTCGGGCGCGACACCTCGACGACTTCCTCGTGCTGACCACGCTGATCGAACCCGCTGACCGCGTCGATGCGGCGACGCGGCGGGACCGCGATCATCTGCACGGGATGCTGGGAGCCATCGCGAAGAGTCGCCGCTCGTTGCTCGCGGTCGACGGTGCGCAAGACGGCGTCTACACGCTCCGGCTCGCGCTCGGCCTCGAGGTGTCGGCCGCGGACTCGAGCGCCTGCGCCGGCCCATGCGCCGCTCGTCGGCCGGAACGGAGCGGACCGCGGGCCGGCGCGGCGTGGAACCGCTCGGACGCGTCGACGGGCCTACCGCGGCGGCAGGCCCGTCGTGCGTCACGCAGGTGTCAGAACACCTGGCGGAGGTTGGCGCGGGTGAGGTCGAGGAGCTCGTCGCCGCGGCCGGACAGGAGGGTGCGCAGGGCGTAGAGCGCGAAGCCCTTCGCCTGGTCGAGCTTGACCGACGGCGGGATGGTGAGCTCCTGACGCTCGGTGACGACATCGATGAGCGCGGGCCCGTCGTAGGCGAACGCCTCCTTCAGCGCCCCGTGCAGGTCGGCGGACGCGTCGACCCGGAACGCCTTGAGCCCGGCGGCCTCGGCGATCGCGGCGAAGCTCGGGTTCTCCAGCCCGGTCGCGTTGGTGACGAAGCCGGCGGCCTTCATCTCGAGCTCGACGAAGTTGAGCGACGCGTTGTTGAACACGACGACCTTCACGGGGAGGCGGTTCTGCGTGAGGGTCAGGAGCTCGCCGAGGAGCATCGCGATGCCGCCGTCGCCGGAGAGTGCGACGACCTGGCGGCCGGTGGCGGCGGCCGCGCCGACGGCCTGCGGGAGCGCGTTGGCCATCGAGCCGTGGATGAACGAGCCGATGAGCGAGCGGCGGCCGTTCATGCGCAGGTAGCGCGCGGCCCAGATGACGGGGGAGCCGACGTCGGGGATGAAGACGGCATCGTCAGCGGCGAGCTCGTCGATCACGCGCGCGACGTACTGCGGGTGCAGCGGCTGCGTCCCCTTGCGCGGGGTGGCGAGGTCGTCGAGCTTCGTGCGCGTCTTGGCGTAGTGGGCCAGGGCCTCGTCGAGGTGCTCGCGGTCGGTCTGCTGCGGGAGCAGGGGGAGCAGGGCGTCGACGGTCTCGGCGACGTCGCCGACGAGGCCGAGGGCGAGCGGCGTGCGGCGGCCGAGGTGCTCGCCGCGCAGGTCGATCTGGACGACCTTCGCCTTCTCGGGGATGAACGCCCGGTACGGGAAGTCGGTGCCGAGCATGATCAGGGTGTCGGCGGCCTCCATCGCCTTGTAGCCGGACGCGAACCCGAGCAGGCCGGTCATGCCGACGTCGTAGGGGTTGTCGTGCTCGACGAACTGCTTGGACCGCAGCGTGTGGACGACGGGCGCGGCGAGCTTGCCGGCGAGCGCGACGACCTGGTCGTGCGCGTGCTCGGCCCCGGCACCGGCGAGGATCGTGACGCGCTTGGCGTCGCGCAGGATGCTCGCCGCCTCGGAGAGCTCGTCGGTGGACGGCAGGACGCGCGGGCGGGTCGCGCGGACCGGGGTCGCGGTGGTGTCGAGCGCCTCGGCCAGGGCGATGTCGCCGGGGATGACGACGACGGCGACGCCGCGCTTCTCGAGCGCGGTCTGGATCGCGGTGCGCAGGATGCGCGGCATCTGGGTCGGCGACGACACGTACTCGGAGTAGACGGAGGCCTCGCGGAACAGCTCCTGCGGGTGGGTCTCCTGGAAGTAGCCGCTGCCGATCTCCTCCGTGGGGATGTGCGCGGCGATCGCGAGGACGGGCACGCGCGAGCGCTGGGCGTCGTACAGACCGTTGATGAGGTGGAGGTTGCCCGGGCCGGCGCTGCCGACCGCGACGGCGAGCTCGCCCGTGAGGGCGGCCTCGGCGCCGGCGGCGAACGCGGCGGCCTCCTCGTGGCGGACGTGCACCCAGTCGATGCCCGAGCCGCGCAGCGCGTCCGTGAAGCCGTTGAGCGAGTCCCCGGGGATGCCGTACACGCGCTGGACGCCGGTGGCGACGAGGGTGTCGACGATGGTCTTGGCGACGGTGGTCATGGTCCTTCTCTCGGTGGTGGTGTCGTCGCGAAGGTCAGGACGCGGCGGTGGGTGCGGTGGTCGGGGCGGCGACGGCGGGCCAGACGAGGTCGCAGACGTGGCGGGCGAGGTCGTCGTCGAGCGGGGCGTGCCCCCAGACCAGCCGGTGGTAGACGGGGGCGAACAGCACGTCGACGACGAGGGCGATGTCGACGTCGGCGCGGACGCCCCCCTGCTGGACGCCGCGCTCCAGGTGGTGCGCCGCGGTCGCGCGCCGTGGCTCGAGCCAGCGCTCGAGCATCGCGACGCCGACCGCACGGTCGCTCGCCGCGGCCGCGAGCAGCTGGCGGACGAGCTGCCCGGCGGGGGTGTCGCGCAGCAGCGTGACGAGCGCGCCGACCTGGAGCGTCAGCGCCTCGCGGACGGGGAGCGTGTCGTCGAACTCGATGCTCTCGTGGAACCGGTCGAGCAGCCCCTCCGCGAGCACCGCGGCCGGCGACGGCCACCACTTGTAGATCGTCGTCCGGGACACGCCCGCGCGCGACGCGACCGCGTCGATGGTCGGGACGCGGCCGCCCTCGAGCGCGAGGTCGGTCGCGGCGTCGAGGATCGCGTGCCGCGTCCGCTCCGAGCGCGGTCGGCCGGCACGGCTCGCGGACGTATTACTGGACACGCTGTCCACTATAAACCTGAGACTGATCGGCCGCGCGCTGGGGTGGTCGACGTCACGCACCTCCGCCGGACCCGTCCGTCGACCGCCATGGGCGAGGGCGCGGGACGGCGCAGGGCGTGCCAAGGTGCACTCGGCAGACGTCGACGAGGAGAAGGCGATGGCGGACGCACCGATCCCGTTCGAGGTGCACCCCTCGGGGGCCTACCTGCACGGCACCAAGGCCGACCTGCGCGTCGGCGACCTGATCGAGGCGGGTCGTCGGTCGAACTACGGCGCCGGCCGTGCGGCGGGATTCGTCTACGTGACCCAGACGCTCGACGCCGCGACGTGGGGCGCCGAGCTCGCGGCGGGTGAGGGGCGCGGGCGGATCTACGTCGTCGAGCCGACGGGCGACCTCGAGGACGACCCGAACGTCACCGACCAGCGCTTCCCGGGCAACCCCACCCGGTCGTACCGCACGCGCGAACCCGTGCGGGTCGTCGGCGAGATCGTCGACTGGGTCGGCCACCCCGCGGAGCAGCTCGCGACGATGCGCGCGCACCTCGACGAGCTCGCGCGGCAGGGCGTCGAGGCGATCGAGGACTGAGAGGGACGAGACCCGCGTCGGGCCGCTCAGGTCGGGTCCATGGTCCCGGGCTGCGGCAGCCCGGACGTCGCTAGCGTCGAGAGGACGACTCGGGGTGGAGCGACCATGACCAGCATCAAGGAAGCAGCGGACACGTTCCTGCAGTCGAAGCGGATCGCCGTCACGGGCGTCTCGCGGACGCCGGAGAGCCACGGCGCGAACGTCGTCTACCGACGGCTGCGCGAGGTCGGCTACGAGGTGTTCGCGGTCAACCCGAACGCGTACACCGTCGAGGGCGACCCGGCCTACCCGACGTTGGCCGCGATCCCGGGCGGCGTCGACGCGGTCGTCGTCGCGACCCGGCCGGATCGCGCGCGGGCGACGGTGCAGGAGGCCGTCGACCTGGGCGTGGACCAGGTCTGGATGCACCGGTCGGTGGACCGGGGGAGCGTCGACGACGAGGCGACGCGGCTGGGGCGTGAGCACGGGCTCACCGTGATCGACGGTGGGTGCCCGCTGATGTACGGGCGGCCGTCGGACCGCGCGCACCGCGTGATGTGCCGGCTCATGACCCTGACCCGACGGGTCCCGCGGCAGGTCTGACGCCGCCCTGGCACCGCGACGTCCGCGACGTCGCCGGCGCCCCCGTCGTGGCGTCGTGACCTGAGCGGACCTGGGCCGGAGGTCCCTAGGTGACGGAGGTCACGCGGCCTAGCGTCGGGCTCGAGAGCCAACGGCGGCTGTCGTGGCGCAGCGGCCCGTCCGGGCCGGCCGCGCGCAGCCTGGCCACGGACCGCGGGAGGTCGTGTGCACGAGGTCGGCGAGTCGGGGCGCGTCACCGTCACGGTGGACGGCCGGCGGATGCGGCTGCGCGCGGGGACGACGCTCCTGCGCGCGCTGCAGGCGGAGGGCGTCGACGTCCCGTCGCTCTGCCACGACGGGCGGCTCGTGCGCGCGAACGGGAGCTGCGGGCTGTGCGTCGTCGAGGTGGGCGCCGACGGCCAGGGCACGCGTGACGTGAAGGCGTGCATCACGCCGGTCGTCGAGGGCATGGTCGTCACGACGACGGACGAGAGGCTGCGCGCGTACCGGGCGGTGCGCCTGGAGCAGCTGCTGTGCGACCACAACGCCGACTGCGTGGCGCCGTGCGTCCAGACGTGCCCGGCGAACATCGACATCCAGACGTACCTGCACCACGTCGCGACGGGGAACTTCGAGGCGGCGATCCGCGTCATCAAGGACCGCAACCCGTTCCCCTCGGCGTGCGGCCGGGTGTGCCCGCACCCGTGCGAGGCGGAGTGCCGGCGCAACCTCGTCGACGAGCCGGTCGCCATCAACCACGTCAAGCGGTTCGTCGCGGACTGGGACCGCAGCCGTCCGGCGCCGTGGACGCCGCGCCTCGCGGAGCCGAGCGGCAAGCGGATCGCGGTCGTCGGCGCGGGCCCGTCGGGGCTGTCGGCGGCGTACTACGCGGCGATCGCGGGTCACCGGGTGACGGTGTTCGAGAAGCAGGACCGGCCGGGCGGGATGATGCGCTACGGCATCCCGGAGTACCGGCTGCCGAAGGCGACGCTCGACGAGGAGATCGCCTTCATGCAGGCGATCGGCGTCGAGATCGTCACCGGGACGGCGCTGGGCACGCACGTGCGGCTCGAGGACCTGCGCCGCGAGCACGACGCGGTCTACCTCGCCGTCGGGTCGTGGCGCGCGACGCCGCTCCAGCTCGACGGGGAGCACCTGCCGGGCGTGCACCTCGGGATCGACTGGCTGCGCGGGGTCGTGCAGGGCGTCGACGACCCGGTGGGAGACACGGTCGTCGTCATCGGCGGCGGCAACACCGCGATCGACTGCGTCCGGACCGCGCTGCGCAAGGGTGCCCGCGACGTCCGGCTCGTGTACCGGCGCACGCGCGACGAGATGCCCGCCGAGCCGTCCGAGATCGAGGAGGCGCTGCGCGAGGGCGTCGAGATGGTGTTCCTCGCCGCGCCTACCGCGATCAGCGCGGTCGACGGGCGGCTGCGCGTGGAGCTCGTCCGCATGGAGCTCGGCGAGCCGGACCGGTCGGGGCGGCGGCGTCCCGTGCGGGTGCCGGGTTCGGAGCACGCGATCGACGCGGACACCGTCATCGGCGCGATCGGTCAGACCACCGACACCGGGTTCCTGTGGGACGACCTGCCGGTGCGGCTCAACGAGTGGGGCGACGTCGACGTCGACGGCCGCACGCTGCAGAGCTCCGAGCGGAACGTGTTCGCGGGCGGCGACTGCGTCACCGGCCCGGCGACCGTCATCCAGGCGGTCGCGGCGGGACGGCGCGCCGCGCAGGCGATGGACGAGTACGTGCGCGAGGGAGCCGTCCGGCCGTCGCACGAGGACTACGCGTGCAGCCGCGGGACCTTGGAGGACCTGCCGCGCGACGAGTTCGCGGTCGTGCCGCGCGCCCGCCGGGTCGCGATGCCCGAGCTGCCGCCCGCGGAGCGCACCGGGAGCTTCGTCGAGGTCGAGACCGGGCTGACCGAGGAGCAGGCGCGGGCGGAGGCGGCGCGCTGCCTCGAGTGCGGGTGCTCGAAGCAGAACCGGTGCGACCTGCGTGACCAGGCGACGGCCCACCACGTCGAGTTCGCGACGCCCCTGCACGTCCGCCCGTACACGCCCGTCGTGCAGGACCACCCGTTCATCGTGCGCGACCACAACAAGTGCATCTCGTGCGGGCTGTGCGTCGCCGCGTGCGCGCAGGTCGAGGGCGTCGACGTCCTCGCGTTCCAGTTCGACGCGGGCCGCCTGACCGTGGGGACGCGCGACGACCAGCCGCTCGGGCTCACCGACTGCGTCTCGTGCGGGCAGTGCGTGCGCGCGTGCCCGTGCGGCGCGCTCGACTACGTGCGCGAGCGCGGCGGCGTGTTCTCCGCGATGCACGACCCCGAGAAGGTGGTCGTCGGCTTCGTCGCGCCGGCGGTGCGCAGCGCGATCGCGGCGTACTACGGCCTGACGCCGGCGGAGGCGTCGCCGTTCCTCGCGGGGCTCATGCGGCGCGTCGGCTTCGACAAGGTGTTCGACTTCGCGTTCGCGGCCGACCTCACGATCCTCGAGGAGACGACCGAGTTCCTCGAGCGCGTCGGCAGCGGCGACCGGCTGCCGCAGCTGACCTCGTGCTGCCCCGGCTGGGTGAACCTCGTCGAGCGGCGGTTCCCCGAGCTCATCCCGCACCTGTCGTCGTGCCGGTCGCCGCAGCAGATGATGGGCGCGACCGTGAAGCACCACTTCGCGCAGCGCACCGGGATCCCCGTCGAGCGCCTGTACACGGTGTCGGTCGTGCCGTGTCTCGCGAAGAAGTACGAGGCTGCGCGCCCCGAGTTCGCGCCCGACGGCGTGCGGGACGTCGACGCCGTGCTCACCACGACCGAGCTGCTCGAAATGGTCGACATGCTGCGACTGACGCCCGAGGACGTCGAGCCGTCCGACTTCGACGAGCCGTACGCGCGCGTGTCCGGGGCGGGCGTCCTGTTCGGGGCGTCCGGCGGCGTCGCGGAGGCCGCGCTGCGGATGGCCGTCGAGAAGCTCACCGGGACGCCGCTCCACGACCTCGACGTGCACGAGGTGCGCGGGCTCGACGGCATCAAGGAGGTGACCGTCGAGGCCGGTGGGACCACCGTGCGGGTCGCCGTCATCAGCGGCCTCGGCAACGTGGACGCGCTCGCGCGGCGGATCCGCGACGGCGAGGACGTCGGGTACGACCTCATCGAGGTCATGGCGTGCCCCGGCGGGTGCGTCAACGGCGCCGGGCACCCTGCGCCGCGCGACGCCGCCGAGACGCGCGCCCGGCAGCAGGTCCTCGTCGACATCGACCGCACCTCGACGGTGCGGCGTTCGCAGGCCAACCCCGACGTGCTGCGGCTGTACGACGAGTGCTACGGCTCGCCGGGGTCGGAGCTCGCGCACGAGCTGCTGCACACGACCTACGCGCCGTTCCGGCCGGTCGGTGACCGCCCCGTCCAGGGCGGCCTTGCAAACTCCTCCGCGGTCGGTGCGCCGTGAGCCGCCGAGCCGTGCGCGCGCTCGCGACGGTCGCCGCGCTCGTGGGCCTGCTCGTCGGGTGCACCGCCGACCCCGGGGCCGCCCCGGCCGCCGGCGGAGCCTCCGCGGGGCCGTCGGCCGCCCGCCCCACGGCCGCCGAGCGCACGACCGTCCGCATCGCGTCGCTCCGTGGCCCGACCACGATGGGGCTGGTCGCGCTCATGGACGACGCCGCGCACGGCCGCGCGCGCCACGACTACCAGGTGACCGTGCACGGCACCGCCGACGAGGTGCTGCCGCTGCTCCTCCAGGGCCAGGTCGACGTGGCCCTCCTCCCCGCCAACCTCGCCGCCGTCCTGCGCGCGCGGACCGTCGGGACGCCCGCCGCCGTGCAGGTCGCCGCGATCAACACGCTCGGCGTGCTGCACGTCGTCGAGGTCGGCGACACCGTCACGACGCTCGCCGACCTGCGCGGCCGCACCGTCTACAGCACGGGCAAGGGCGCGACGCCGCAGTGGGTGCTCGAGCACCTGCTCGCCGTCCACGGGCTCGACCCCGCCGCCGACCTCACCGTGCAGTACCTCAGCGAGCCGACCGAGGTCGCCGCACGCCTCGCCGCCGAGCCCGGCGCCGTGGCCGTCCTGCCCGAGCCGTACGTCACCGTCGTCACGTCGCAGGTCCCCGGTGCGCGGGCCGCGCTCGACCTCACCGACGTGTGGGCCGACGTCGAGCCGGCGTCACCGCTCGTGACCGGCGTCGTCGTCGTGCGCGCGCAGTTCGCCCAGGAGCACGCGGCTGCGTTCGACGAGCTCCTCGCCGACTACGCGGACTCCACCGCGTTCACCAACGAGCACCCCGACGAGGCGGGGGAGCTCGTCGCCGCGGCCGGGATCGTGCCCGACGCGGCCGTCGCGACCGCCGCCATCCCCGGGTCGCACGTCACCTACGTCGACGGCCCCGCCATGCGGACCGCGCTCGCCGGGTACTACGGCGTGCTGCGCGACGCGGACCCGGCCGCCGTGGGAGGGGCACTGCCCGATGACGACTTCTACTACGGCGCGGACGACTGACCGCTCCGCTCGACGCACGGCCGGCTCCCACGCCGGCCGGTCCGTCGCCGCGCGCCGCTCGCCGGCCCGTCCCGGCGCTCGCCGGGGGTGGCGTCGTGCGGCCGGGCCGGTGCTCGTCGGCGTGTTCTGGCTCGCCGTCTGGCAGCTCGCGGCCCTCGCGGTCGGGCAGCGGCTGCTGCTGCCCGCACCCGCCGAGGTCGGCGGCCGGTTCGCCGAGCTCGTGGTCGAGCCCTCGTTCTGGTCGACCGTCGCCCGCTCGCTCGTGCGGATCGCCGCGGGGTTCGTCGTCGGGACGCTGCTCGGGACCCTGCTCGCGGTCGCCGCGGGCTGCTGGCGGACCGTCCGGACGCTCGTGTCGCCCGTCGTCGGCGCCGTGCGGGCCGCCCCCGTCGTCAGCTTCATCGTCCTCGTGCTGGTCTGGGTCGACACCGGCCGCCTGGCGGTCGTCGTCAGCGCCCTCATGGTCCTGCCCGTCACCTACGCGGCCGTGCTCGAGGGGATCGGGCAGCGGGACCGCGCGATGCTGGAGGTCGCCGCCGTCTTCCGGGTGCCGCGCATCCGGCGCCTGCGCGCGGTCGACGTCCCCGCCGTCCTGCCGTTCTTCGCCGCCGCGTGCCGCGTCGGCGTCGGCCTCGCGTGGAAGAGCGGCGTCGCCGCCGAGGTCATCGGGCTGCCCGCCGGGACCGTCGGCGCACGCCTCTACGACGCGAAGCTGCTCCTGGTCACGGCCGACGTCGTCGTCTGGACGGCTGTCGTCGTCGCGCTGAGCCTCGCCGCCGAACGCCTCGTCGGCGCGGCCCTGCGGCGGCTGCCGTCCTCGCACCCCGACCACCCGGAGGTGGCACCGTGATCGCCGTCCGCGACCTGCACGTCGAGCTCGGAGGGCGCACCGTGCTCGACGACCTCGACCTCGACCTGCCCGACGACGGCGTCGTCGCCGTCATGGGCCCGAACGGCAGCGGCAAGACGACCCTCGGGCGCGCGCTGCTCGGCCTGGTCCCGCCGACCGCCGGCACGGTCGAGGGGGCCGACGAACGGTGCGCCGCGGTCTTCCAGGAGGACCGGCTCTGCGAGCACCTCGACGCGGTCGCGAACGTGCGCCTCGTGCTGCGGCGGGACGTGCCCGCGTGCCGGGTCGCCGCCGAGCTGCGTGCGCTCGGGCTGCCGGCCGACGCGCTCCACCGGCCCGTGCGCGAGCTCTCGGGCGGGCAGCGCCGACGGGTGGCGATCGCCCGCGCGCTGCTGGCCGAGGCCACGCTCGTCGTCCTGGACGAGCCGTTCACCGGCATCGACGCCGACGGACGCGCGACCGTGCTCGCCTGGGTCGCCGCGGCGTGCCGGGGGCGCAGCGTGCTGCTCATCACGCACGACGTCGCCGACGCCGTGCGGCTCGGCGCGCGCATCGTCGACCTGACGCCCGTGCTCGAGGGAGCCGCGCTGTAGCGGCGGGCGCTCAGCTGGCGTCGAGGGACAGCCGGACGCCGTCGCCCTCCTCGCCGACGTACAGCGACCACGTCACGCCGTCGACGACCTTCGTCCACGTCACCGAGCCGTCCGTCGCGCTCGGGTCCGTCCAGCCGGAGTCCTCGGCACTCGCCGTCAGGGCCGCGACGACGTCCGCCGTCGTCGTGCCGTCCGCGGGCACGAGCGTCTTCGCCGCCTTCGCGACCACCCGCTGACCGAGCGACGACCCGCCGTCGCGCGTCACGACGTCCTCGACCGTCGTGCCCGGGACCGCGAGGGTCCACACGGGCTCCGCCTGGAGCCGCGCGAGGGTCCCGTCGCCCGACGAGCACGCCACGAGCGCCGCGAGCGCGAGGACGGCGACGACCGTCGCGGTGACGCGGCGCCACGTGGCGTGCACTCAGTCCTCCTGACGACGTGTCCGTCGGGCCGCCGGGGCCGCCCCGAGGACGGCCAGGGCACCGACGACCACGGCCAGCATGGCCCAGCGCAGGACCTCGCCCGCGTCGGAACCCGTCGTGGCGAGCGGAGACGACCCGGACGGCACAGCCGCGAGCACCTCCGACGCGAACTCCGGGCGGCCCGACGGGGTCGGCGTCGCGACGGTCCCACCCGTCGGCCGGTCCGTCGGGGACGCGGTCGGCCCCCCCGGGCCCGACACCACCCGGACGCCGAAGCCCACGCCCTCGACGCCCGCGCCCACGCCGGACAGGACGACCGACCCGACCGACGTCCCGACGGCCGCGCCCCCGGACGTGCCGTCGCCCGACGCGGGCACAGGGGCACCGGGCCGGGCCGAGACGGCCCCCGCCGCGGTCAGCGTGTACGTGCCGGGCAGCAGCCCGGTGACCGACCACGAGCCGTCGGCGGCGCCGGTCGCACTCGCCGTGACGGGGGCACCACCGGCGTCGGTGCCCGTGAGCGTCACCGCGACGCCGGCTGCCGGTCCGTCGCCCGTCTCGCGCAGCCCGTCGGCGTCGGCGTCCTCGAACACCGCGCCGGAGACCGTCGACGACGCGACCACGCCCGGGTCGTCGGCCTCGAACACGACGACCTCCGGGTCGGTCTCGAGCGCGAACGCCGAGGGGTCGCACGCGTCACCGACGCCGTCGCCGTCGTGGTCCTCCTGGCCCGGGTCCGCCACGGTCGGGCAGACGTCGACGTCCGCCGGCGTCTCGTCGCCGTCGTCCGTGATCGCGAGCGGCGTCGTCGCGATGCTCGCGCGGCCCGCGGCGTCCGTGACGCGCACCGCGAGGTACGCGTCGACGAGCGTGCTGAACGTGTGGTCGAGCGTCGGGGTCGACGTCGTCACGTCGTACGTGCCGTCGCCGTCGAGGTCCCACTCGAACGAGACGAGGTCGCCCGTCGTCGCGTACGAGCCGCGCGCGTCGAGCCGAAGCGTGTCGCCGACCCGCGCCACGTACGGGCCCTGGACCCACGCGTACGGCTTGTCCATCGCGGTCGAGACGGTGTCGAGGAGCGTCTCGGCCACGTCGAGCGACGTCGTCGTCGACCCGCCCGTCCCGGCGGCGACGGCCTCGACGCTCGGTGCGAACGCACCGGTGCCGACGTCGATCGGGTAGACCTCGACCGGGTCGACCGCGAGCGCGTCCGCGATCACCGTCGCGGACGTGAGGCCGCTCATCGGCTCCGGGTCGTGCGCCGGCGCGTCGCTGATCGGGATCAGGACCTTCTTGACTCCGGGCCGCCACGGCAGGTCGATCGCGGCCTGCATCCCGGACAGGGCCGTCTCCGGCCAGTCGCCGCCGCCGTTCGCCTCCATGCCCGCCAGGGCGGTGCGGATGGCGTCGGGGTCCGACGTGAACGGCAGGTCGACGCGTGCGGCGTAGTCGCCGTCCCACTCGGTGTAGACGGGGTCGTCCCGGAAGGTGACGAGCGCGAACCGGTACGAGCCGGAGCTCGCCGCGAGGTGGTCGACCATGCGCGTCGCGGTGTCCTTCACCGCCTGCAGGACCCAGTCCATCGACCCCGTCGTGTCGATCGCGAACACGAGGTCGATGCTCCCGGCCGTCGACGAGGGGACCCGGCCCGCCACGGACGACGACCGCAGCAGCGTCGACTCCTCGTAGTGGCCCGTCGTCGTCGGGTGGTACCACTCGGCCATCGTCACGGAGTCGAACTCGTGGATCCACCGGTCGTCGTTGCGGTTCGTCGCCGACGGGTCGGGCTCGTGGCCCGCGAAGTGCTGCTTGACCGTGTCGACGTACGACACGAACGGCCTGCCCGCCGCCGTGTTGGCCCGCGCGACGGCGGCCCGCTGCGCGGCGTCGCCCTCGTCGCCCAGCGCGCGCACCTCGTGCCCGATGTCGTAGGTGTCACCGGACACGAACGGCAGGCGGTCGCGCAGGCTGCGCAGGACGAACGAGTCCGTGTCCGACAGGTACGGGTACGACAGCAGCACGACCTTGGCGTCCGGGCGCATCCGGTCCCGCAACCGGCCCAGCAGGTCGGTCAGGTCGTCCTCGAGCTGGTCGATCCCGGCGCGCGCGTCCGTCACCTTCTCGCGGCAGTCGCCCGGGTCGCGGAAGCCGACCGCGAAGCACTGCTTGACGATGTCCGCGAAGCCCAGGTCGTTGCCGCCCATCGTGAAGACCACGACGTCGGTGTCCCGGCCGACCGCCTCGATCTGCGCGCGCAGGTAGCGCTGGCAGTCCACCGCGAACGTGCCCCGCACCGTGTCCCAGATCGCGACCGAGTACTCGAAGTACTCCTCGTCGACGTACTTCGTCGAGCAGACCTTCGCCGCCTTGGCCGCCGCGAGGCCCTCCTCCTGGGTCCGCCCGACCGTCCCGCCCGGCACGTAGGCCAGGTGCGAGTCCATCTTCCGGTCGGACAGGACGTTCTGGGACACCGCGCCCGAGCACGCGCGCGTCACGAACGTGACGTGGTTGCCCTGGTCCGCGAGCCACTCGGTGTACTCCGCGGCCCAGCTGTCGTGCGACCGGTAGCAGTCCGCCGGCCCGTAGTACGCGCCCGCGCCGTTGCCCGCCGAGTAGGAGTCGCCGATCTGCACGACCTTGATCGCCTCACCGGTCGGTGCCGCCTGCGCGGGAGCGAGTCCGACGGCGACGAGGAGCGAGGCCGCGACGGCGGCCAGGGTCGCCGCAGCCGTGGCGCGGTGGAGGAGGTGGCGTCGCGGACGCATGAGGGGCCTTTCGCAGCGGAGTGGAGCAGCCGCGACGCTAACGCCCGATCTGTCCGGTTTCGGCGGAGACGGGCGATCGTCACCCGTCCGCCGGGCGACATCACCCGCGCGCTTCGACGTAGGCACGCAAAAGGCGCCCGAAGGCGGGGCGCTCGTCGACCGAACGGTGACTTGCGCGCAGCCGGCGCAAGCAGGTGAGCTGAGGCCGTGGACACCGCCGTCGAAGCCGCGATCCGTCGCGAGGTCATCCGGTGGGTCCAGGCGAAGGCCGAGTCGAACGGCGGTTTCGTGCATCGAGACGAACTACTTCGTTTCACGCTCGACGGTCAGGCGCTACCCATCATCGATTACTCACGTGGCATCCGTAATCCAGCTCACTTCGGCTCCACGCTCGCCATCGTGTCGTCGGTCGACGGCCCGTACGACGACATCGAGAGCGAGAAGGACGGCCTTCTCCACTACGCCTACCGAAGTGGTGACCCTTTCAGCGGCGACAACGCGAAACTGCGAAACGCGATCACGACGGGGATGCCGCTGATCCTGTTCCGGAAGGAGGTCCCGAACTACTACACCCCTGTTGCGCCCGTCTATGTCGTCGACGAGTACCCCGAGGACCGGGTGTTCGTCATCGCGCTCGACGAGGCGTTCCGGTACATGGGTGATCTCACGCACCTGACAGTCGATCAGCGTGCGTACGGGCTGCGCCTCGCCCGCCAGCGCCTGCACCAGCCTGCATTCCGGACGCGAGTCCTCCTCGCGTACGAGACGCGTTGCGCGATGTGCAGGCTCGCGCACGGCTCACTTCTCGACGCGGCACACATCGTTCCGGACGGTGAGGAGCTCGGGCGACCAACCACGACGAACGGGCTCGCGCTCTGCAAGATCCATCACGCGGCGTACGACCAGAACATGCTCGGCGTGAGCCCCGACTACGTCGTCCACCTCGACGGGAAGCTCCTGGACGAGGTCGACGGGCCGATGCTGCGGCACGGGCTGCAGGCGATGCACGGCGAGCGGATCACGTTGCCGCGGCGTGCGGCGGACGCTCCGTCCCGGGACCTGTTGGCGTGGCGTTGGGAGAGGTTCGCCGTCAACAGGTCGAGCTGAGGCCCTCTGGGCCCGGCGTCAGACGCGAGGGTCCGGGCGGTTCGGGTCGGTGCGGGCGCCGTCGTCCGTGCGGACGTCCGGGTCGATGCGGTCGGCCTTGCCGAGGCGCTCGTCGAGCTCGGCGCGCGCCTCGGAGGCCTCGGTCGCGCGGGCGCGGGCCTCGTTCTGCATGGCGGCGGCGTCGGCGGCGCGCGCGTCGGCCTCGGCCTGGGCGAGGCGGGCCTGGGCGTCGACGCGGGCGGCCTCGGCCTGCCGGCGCTGGACCTCGACCTCGTGCGCCGCGGCCTCCTCGCGGATCTTCTGCGCGCGGGCGCGGTCCGCCTCGATCCTGCGGGCGCCGCGGCGTCGGCTCACGACGACCGCGACGACGACCAGGAGCAGCACGACGACGATCGCGACGATGATCCAGCCGGTGGTGTCCATGGCGGTACCTCCTCGAGCGACGACCCGTCCTGGCATTGGACTGCCGTCCGGGTCGGGTCGCAACCGGGCGACGCCGACGCGCGGTGACCGGCTGGACGGCCGCTGGGGGGTGCCGCCGTCCAGCCGGAGCCCGCGCGCGCCGGCGGTCAGTCGCGGTCGCGGGAGAGCAGGAGCGCCTCGCCCTGCCCGCCACCGCCGCACAGGGCCACCGCGGCGCGGCCGCGACCCCGGCGGGCGAGCTCGAGCGCGGCGTGGCCCGCGAGGCGGGCTCCGGACGCGCCGATGGGGTGACCGAGCGCGATGGCGCCGCCGTGCAGGTTGGTGCGTTCGAGCGGGTAGTCGAGGTCGGCGAGCGACTGGGCGACGACCGAGCCGAACGCCTCGTTGATCTCGATGAGGTCGAGGTGCCCGACGTCCCACCCGGCGCGCTTCACGGCCGCCTCGATCGCGCGCGCCGGCTGCGAGTGCAGCGACGTGTCGGGCCCGGCGACCTGGCCCCACGCGCCGACCGTGCACAGGACGGGCCAGCCGCGGGACTCGGCGACGTCGCGCGCGGCCACGACGACCGCGGCGGCGCCGTCCGTCAGGGGCGACGCGTTGCCGGCGGTGATGGTGCCGCCGGGCGCGAACGCCGGGCGCAGGGCGGCAAGCGACTCGATCGTCGTGGTCGGGCGGATGCCCTCGTCGGCGTCGACCGTGACGGGGTCGCCGCGGCGCTGCGGGACGGGCACGGGCACGATCTCCTCCGCGAAGACCCCGGACGCGACCGCGGCGGCGGCGCGCAGGTGGCTCGCGAGCGCGACCTCGTCCTGCGCGAACCGCGTGATGCCGAGTGCGGCGTTGCCACGCTCGGTCGACGCGCCCATGGACTCGCCGTCGAAGGCGTCGGTCAGCCCGTCCCGGGCGAGCGAGTCGACGGCCGTGATGTCGCCGTAGGTCCAGCCGCGCCGGGAGCCGGGCAGCAGGTGCGGCGCGAGGCTCATCGACTCCTGGCCGCCCGCGACGACGACGTCGGCCTCGTCGCAGCGGATGAGGCGGGCGGCGTCGATGATCGCGGTGAGGCCCGAGAGGCACACCTTGTTGACGGTCGTCGCGGGGACCGTCCACGGCAGGCCGGCGAGGTGGGCGGCCTGGCGGGCGGGGTTCTGGCCGGAGCCGGCGAGGACGACCTGGCCCATGAGGACCGCGTCGACGTCCGTCGGTGCCGCGCCGGCGCGGTCGAGGGCCGCACGGATGGCGGCCGCGCCCAGGGTGGCCGCGGTCAGGGTCGACTGGGCGCCGTTCAGGCGCGTCATCGGTGTGCGGGCGAACGAGACGAGCACCGCGTCGCGACCGGTCATGTCAGCACCATCTCCCGCACGTCGTCGCTGATCAGCAGGGGGACCGCGGAGGTCGCGGCGACGACGTCGGACACGCTGACGCCGGGAGCGCACTCGCGGAGCACGAGGCCGTCCGGGGTCACGTCGAGGACGGCGAGGTCGGTGATGACCCGGTCGACGACGCCCACCCCGGTCAGGGGCAGGGTGCACGACGGCAGGATCTTCGCGGAGCCGTCGCGCGCGACGTGCTCCATGAGGACGACGATCCGGCGGGCGCCGTGCACGAGGTCCATCGCGCCGCCCATGCCCTTGACCATCTTCCCGGGGATCATCCAATTGGCGATGTCGCCCCTGGCCGACACCTGCATCGCGCCGAGGACCGCGACGTCGACCTTGCCGCCGCGGATCATGCCGAACGACGTCGCCGAGTCGAAGAACGAGGCTCCCGGCGAGAGTGTGATGGTCTCCTTGCCCGCGTTGATGAGGTCGGGGTCGACCTCGTCGTCCGTCGGGTAGGGGCCGACGCCGAGCACGCCGTTCTCGGACTGGAGCACGACCTCCACACCGGGCGGCAGGTGGTTCGGGACGAGCGTCGGCAGGCCGATGCCGAGGTTGACGTAGGCGCCGTCGGGCAGCTCGCGCGCGGCGCGTGCCGCCATCTGCTCACGCGACAGGGTCATGACGCACTTCCCGTCCGCAGGGTCCGGCGTTCGATGCGCTTGTCCGCGGCCTCGGCCTGGGTGAGCGGGACGACGCGGTCGACGAAGACGCCCGGCAGGTGGACCGCGTCGGGGTCGAGCTCGCCGACGGGCACCAGGCGCTCGACCTCCGCGATCGCGACGCGACCCGCGGCCGCGCACAGCGGGTTGAAGTTCCGGGCGGACCGGTGGAAGACGAGGTTGCCCGCGTGGTCGCCGACCGCGGCGCGGACCAGCGCGAAGTCCGCGGTGATCGCCTCCTCGCGCACGAACTCGTGCTCCTCGCCGCGGACCGTGAAACGCTCGACGGGCTTCGGCGGCGACGCGACGGCCACGCCGCCGTCGGCGTCGTACCGCCAGGGCAACCCGCCCTCGGCGACCTGCGTGCCCACGCCGGTGCGCGTGTAGAAGGCGGCGATGCCGCTGCCGCCCGCGCGCAGCCGCTCGGCGAGCGTGCCCTGCGGGGTGAGCTCGACCTCGAGCTCACCCGCGAGGTACTGCCGCGCGAACTCCTTGTTCTCGCCGACGTAGGACGCGACGACCCGACGCAGCCGGTGCTGCTGCAGGAGCAGGCCGAGTCCCCAGTCGTCGACGCCGCAGTTGTTGCTCACGACCTCGAGGTCCTGCGTGCCGGCGTCGAGCAGCGCGCGGATCAGCACG
This sequence comes from Cellulomonas fimi, assembly GCF_028527925.1. Classification (GTDB taxonomy): domain Bacteria; phylum Actinomycetota; class Actinomycetes; order Actinomycetales; family Cellulomonadaceae; genus Cellulomonas; species Cellulomonas fimi_C. The sequence continues at coordinate 105,600 of NZ_JAPESW010000002.1, read as the reverse complement.
CTCGGGATGCCGCACAGACCGAACCCGCCGACGGCCAGCGTCGCGCCGTCGGGGATGTCGGCCACCGCGTCGGCGGCCGAGCGGACGACCTTGTCCATCGTGCCCCTTCCTTCTCCAGGTCCCTGCTGCGGTCAGACCATCGCGAGCACGGAGGCGGGCCGGGCGAGGACGCGGCCCACGTCGGCCAGGAAGCGCGACGCCTGCTCGCCGTCGACCACGCGGTGGTCGAACGAGACCGTGAGCGTCAGCACGTCGCGCAGCGCGACCGCGCCCTCGTGCTCCCACGGCTGCCGGCGGACCGCCCCGACGGCGACGATCGCCGACTGACCCGGCACGAGGATCGGCGTGCCGCCGTCGACGCCGAAGACACCGACGTTCGTGATGGTGAGCGTGCCGCCGGACAGGTCCGCGGGTGTCGTCGTGCCCGCGCGGGCCGACTCGGTGAGCTCGCGCAGCGCGTCGGCGAGCTGCGGCAGGCGCAGCGTGTCGGCGTCGTGCACGACCGGGACGAGCAGACCGCGCGGGGTCGCGGCCGCGATGCCGAGGCCGACGTGCGCGTGCCGGACGATCTCGCCCGCGGGCTCGTCCCAGCGCGCGTTGAGGTCCGGGTGGTCCCGGACGGCGAGCGTCACGGCCTTCGCGACGAGCGCGAGCAGCGTGATGCGATGGCGGTCCATCGCCCGGTCCGCGCGCAGGTCGGCGAGCAGCGCGGTCGTCGGCGTGACGTCGACCGTGAGGAACACCGACGCGTGCGGGGCGGTGAACGCGCTCGTGACCATCGCGGCCGCCGTCTGCCTGCGCACGCCCGTCACGGGGACGCGGACGTCGTCGTGCGACGCGGTCGTGGTCGCGCTCCGGGGCGCGGGTGTCGCCGGGGCCACCGTCGGCCTCGTCGTGGGCCGTGCGGTCGCCGAGGTCGTCGCGGCGGAGGTCGATGCTGTCGACGCCGCGGGTGTCGCGCGCGGAGGCGTGGTGCCGGTCGGCACCAGCGCGTGGAGCACGTCGTCGCGCGTGATCTGCCCCGACGGGCCGGTGCCCTGGACGCGCTCGAGGTGCACGCCGAGGTCGTGCGCGAGCTTGCGGACGGGCGGCGTGGGACGCGGGGGAGCGGCGACGGTGCCACCGGGCTCGTCGGCGCGGTCGGACTCGGCGGGGCGCGCGTGCGTCCGGCCGTGGCCATGGGCGTTCGCCGACGCGTGCGCCGCGAGCCAGGCCGCCGAGCGCGGCCGGCGGTGCGGCCGGGCCGACGCCTCGACGAGCGGGCCGTACCCGACGAGCACGGACGTCCGCTCGGAGACGGCGGGTGCTGCCGGCGCGGCGGGCTGATCGGCGTCGTCCGGTGCCACCTCGGCGGCGGCCTCGGGCACCGTGGCGTCCGGCGCCGGAGCCGGGTGGGGAGCCGCGTCGCCGGGTGACGCCGTCGGCGACCGGCCCGCGGTCGGGGCCGCGTCCGGGACGGTGATCGTCAGGAGCGGGCCGCCGACGGGGACGGTCGTGCCTGGCTCGACGAGCAGCGCCTCGACGACGCCCGCCCACGGCGAGGGCAGCTGCACGAGCGCCTTCGCGGTCTCCACCTCGGCGACGACCTGGTTGAGCGTGACGGTGTCGCCGACCGCGACGAGCCACTCGACCAGGTCGGACTCCGTCAGGCCCTCGCCGAGGTCGGGGAGGGTGACGGTGCGGACCGTCCCGTCGGCGCTCATGACGCGCTCCCGACGGTCGCGGCACCGCGGGCGTGCTCGGCGTCGCCGCCGCCCGCGTCGCCCGGTGGGTCGGCGGTCGTGTGCACGGTGGGCGTGAAGCCGCTCAGCGAGTGCGGCCGGCCCAGGACGCGGTCGACCGCGTCGAGGATCCGGTCGAGGTCGGGCAGGAAGTGCTCCTCGACCTTGGCGGGCGGGTAGGGGACGTCGAACCCGGTGACGCGCGCGACGGGTGCGTCGAGCACGTCCCAGCAGCGCTCGGTCACGGACGCGGCGATCTCCGCGCCGAGCCCGCCGCTGCGCTGCGCCTCGTGCGCGACGACCAGCCGCCGGGTGCGGCGCACGGACGCCTCCAGGGTCTCGAGGTCGAGCGGCGAGAGCGTCCGCAGGTCGACGACCTCGACGGAGACCCCCTCGTCGCGGGCCGCGAGCGCCGCGTCACGCGCCGTGAGGACGAGCGGGCCGTACGCGGCGACGGTGACGACGTCGCCGGGCAGGACGACCCGCGCGCGGTCGAGCGGCAGCGCGTCGTCGAGGGACTCGTCGACGTCGCCCTTGACCCAGTACCGCCGCTTGGGTTCGAGCAGCACGACGGGGTCGTCGCACGCGATCGCCTGCCGGACCATCGCGTACGCGTCCTGCGGGCCGCCGGGGGAGACGACGCGCAGCCCGGGGGTGTGCGCGAAGTACGCCTCGGGCGACTCGGAGTGGTGCTCGACGGCGCCGATGCCGCCGCCGTACGGGATGCGCACGGTGATCGGCATGCGCACCGCGCCGCCGGTCCGGTAGTGCAGGCGCGCGACCTGCGTGACGATCTGGTCGAACGCCGGGTACATGAACCCGTCGAACTGGATCTCGACGACCGGCCGGTACCCGCGGTACGCGAGCCCGACGGCGACGCCCAGGATCCCGGACTCGGCGAGCGGGGTGTCGCGCACGCGGTCGGCGCCGAAGTCGCGCTGGAGGCCGTCGGTCACGCGGAAGACGCCACCGAGGCGCCCGACGTCCTCGCCCAGCACGACGACGCGGTCGTCGTCGGCGAGCGCCCGGCGGAGCCCGGCGTTGAGCGCCCCGGCCAGCGTGACGGTGCTCATCGGACAGCCTCGTCGTCGAACATCGCGAGGTAGGCGGCGTGCTCGTCGCGCTGGCGCCGCAGCGCCGCGGTCGGCTCGACGAGCACGTGGTCGAACAGGCTCAGCGGGGGCGGCGCCTCGAGGCCCAGGCACCCCTCGCGCATGCGGTGCGCGAACTCCTCGGCCTTCTCCTTGACGTCGTGCGTGCGCTCCTCGGAGAGCGCGCCGCGCGCACCCAGCAGGCGCTCGACCCGCAGGATCGGGTCGCGCGCCGCCCACCGGGCATGGGTGGCCGTGTCGACGTAGCGCGTCGGGTCGTCGGACGTGGTGTGGGGGCCCTGGCGGTAGGTGACCGCCTCGACGAACGTCGGGCCCTCGCCACGCCGGGCGCGGTCGAGCGCGGCGCGCGTGACGGCGAGGACGGCGAGCACGTCGTTGCCGTCGACGCGCACGCTCGGGATGCCGTAGCCGGGGGCGCGGTCGGCGAGCGGGCGGCGGGCCACGAGGTCCACGGGCTCGGAGATCGCGAACTGGTTGTTCTGGCAGAAGAAGACGACCGGGGCGGCGGCGCTCGCGGCGAAGACCATCGCCTCGTGCAGGTCGCCCTTGCTGGTCGCGCCGTCGCCGAAGTACGTGACCGCCGCCGCGTCGGAGCCGTCCAACCGGCAGCCCAGCGCGTAGCCCGTCGCGTGCACCGCCTGCGAGGCGACGACGATCTGCGGCGTCGCCATGTGCAGCGCCCACGGGTCCCAGCCGGTCAGCGCCGTGCCGCGCCAGACCCGCACGAGGTCCGTCGGGTCGGCGCCGCGGCAGTACGCGACGCCGTTCTCCCGGTAGGAGCTGAAGACGAAGTCGTCGGGGCGCATCGCGCGGGCGGAGCCGACCTGCGCGGCCTCCTGACCGACGAGCGGTGGCCACAGCCCGAGCTGCCCCTGCCGCTGGAGGGCCGTCGCCTCCACGTCGAACCGCCGCACGACGACCATGTCCTCGTACAGCGCGACGAGCGCGTCGTCGTCGACGTCGACGACCCACGGGTCGTGGACCGGGTCCTCGACCCGGTCGCCCGCGGTCGTCACGAGCCGGACGAGGCCGTCGTCGGCGTCGTCGCCGTCGTTCGCCCGTCCGCGTGCGGCGCCGCTCGAGGACCCCGTCGTCCGCTGCTCCGCACCTTCCCGGGCATGCCCGGCTGACACATCTGAACGCAACATGTTCCGCTCCGTCGTCGGCGGAGCCGTGCTCTTGTGAAGCGGTGGCCCCATTGCCTGATGTCCCGCCAGGCTAGATCCGCAAGGGACCTTTCGCCTATCACCCGCGGTCGGTGCGCGCGCCGCCGGTCAGCCGGACGGGTGGCCGTCGGGGTGGCCGAGGGCGGCGAGCGCCATGCCCTCCAGGAGGGTCCGGGTGCGGGCCGACGACAGGCCGCGCGCGCTGTGCGGGGTGGAGTTGAGCAGGCCGAACGTCGCCTGCGCGCGCAGCCGCAGCTCGGGGCGGTCGACGGTCGGGGACAGGCGCGCGAGCACGTCGACCCACGCCTCGACGTAGCGGCGCTGTACCACCCGGACGGCCTCCTGGTCGGGTGCGGCGAGCGCGGCCAGGTCGCGGTCCTGCACGCGGATGACGTCCGGCTCGGTGAGCGCGAAGTCGGCGTGGAAGCGGACCAGCGCGCGCAGCGCGTCGGCGGGGTCGGGGGTCCGCGCGACGACCTCGCGGCCGCCGTCGAGCAGGCGCTCGCTCGTGCCGGCGAGCAGCGCGAGGAGCACCGCCTGCTTGCTGGGGAAGTGCCGGTAGACGGCCGGCCCGCGGACGCCGACGGCGGCGCCGAGGTCGTCGAGCGAGACGCCGTCGAACCCGTGCCGCGCGAACAGCCGCGCCGCGGCGGCGAGGATCGCGTCCCGCCGCTCGGCCTTGGCGCGTCCCCGCGCGGTCGTCGGCACCCCCTCCACCTCGGCCCCCGGCCTCGTCGAGGCCGCGAGCTCGTCATTCGCTGCCCGGTTCGCCGGTTCGAGCTGACGAGCTCGGCGCGGACTGACGAACTCGGTGGGGGTGGTCGGTCGGGCGGTCTGGCATCTGGCCCTCCCAGTCGTGGACAAGTCGCTGGTCGAACAGTAGCGTCATTTCAGTTAGCGATCGTTAACTCAAGGAGCGTCGATGGAGACCCTCCGGACGGCGGCCGACCCGAGCGCCCCCGACCACGCGGCCAACGCCGCCGCGCAGCGTGCGCTCGTCGCCGACCTGCGCGACCGGCTCGCCACCGCGGCGCTCGGCGGACCGCCGGCCGCCCGGGAGCGGCACGTCGCGCGCGGCAAGCTCCTCACGCGCGAGCGCATCGACGTGCTGCTCGACGAGGGCAGCCCGTTCCTCGAGGTCGCGCCGCTCGCGGCGCACGGGGTCTACGACGACGACGCGCCCGCCGCCGGCGTCGTCGCGGGGATCGGGCTCGTCGCGGGCCGGCACGTCATGGTCGTCGCCAACGACGCCACGGTGAAGGGCGGCACCTACTACCCGCTCACCGTGAAGAAGCACCTGCGCGCGCAGGAGATCGCCCGCGAGAACCGGCTGCCGTGCGTGTACCTCGTCGACTCCGGGGGCGCGTTCCTGCCGATGCAGGACGAGGTGTTCCCCGACCGCGACCACTTCGGGCGGATCTTCTTCCACCAGGCGCGCATGTCCGCCGAGGGGATCCCGCAGGTCGCGTGCGTGCTCGGCTCGTGCACCGCCGGCGGCGCGTACGTCCCGGCGATGTCCGACGAGACCGTCATCGTGCGCGGGCAGGGGACGATCTTCCTCGGCGGGCCGCCGCTGGTCCGGGCCGCGACGGGCGAGGTCGTCACGGCCGAGGAGCTCGGCGGCGGCGAGCTGCACGCCCGCACCTCGGGCGTGACCGACCACCTCGCCGAGGACGACGCGCACGCCCTCGCGATCGTCCGCGACATCGTCGCGACCTTGCCGCGCCCGACGGCGACCGCGTGGGACGTGACCGAGCCGCGCCCGCCGGCCGTCGACCCGGACGACCTCTACGGCGTGGTCCCCACCGACCTGCAGACGCCCTACGACGTGCGCGAGGTGATCGCCCGCCTCGTCGACGGCTCCGAGCTGCACGAGTTCAAGCGCGAGTACGGCCAGACGCTCGTGACCGGGTTCGCGCGGCTGCACGGGCACCCCGTCGGGATCATCGCGAACAACGGTGTGCTGTTCAGCGAGTCCGCGCTCAAGGGCGCGCACTTCGTCGAGCTGTGCGACCAGCGCGGCGTCCCCCTCGTGTTCCTGCAGAACATCTCCGGGTTCATGGTCGGGCGCGACTACGAGGCCGGCGGGATCGCCAAGCACGGCGCGAAGATGGTCACGGCCGTCGCCACGACGCGCGTCCCCAAGCTCACCGTCGTGATCGGCGGGTCGTTCGGCGCAGGGAACTACTCGATGTGCGGGCGCGCGTACTCCCCGCGGTTCCTGTGGATGTGGCCCGGTGCGCGCATCTCCGTCATGGGCGGGGCGCAGGCCGCGTCGGTGCTCGCGACCGTCCGGCGCGACCAGGTGGAGGCCCGCGGCGACACGTGGGACGCCGCCGACGAGGAGGCGTTCCGCGCGACGCTGCGGACGCAGTACGAGACCCAGGGCAACCCCTACTGGTCGACCGCGCGGCTCTGGGACGACGGCGTGATCGACCCCCTCGACACCCGCCGCGTGCTCGGCATGGCGCTCGACGTGTGCGCGACCGTGCCGCTCGACGCACCCCGGCCCGCGCTGTACCGGATGTGACGCCGTGACCGCGACCGACCCCGCCGCGACGACGCCCGTCGAGGCACCGCCCCGGCCCGGTGCTGCGACCACCGACGCCCTGCCCGGCACCGACCCCGACGGACGCCGCACCGCCACGTCGTCCGACGCGTCGGCCGCGCCCGTTATCGGCACGCCGACGGTCCCGCTGTTCTGGTCCGTGCTCGTCGCCAATCGCGGCGAGATCGCGTGCCGCGTCATCGCGACGCTGCGCCGCCTCGGCATCCGGTCGGTCGCCGTGTACTCCGACGCCGATCGCGACGCGCGGCACGTCACGCTCGCGGACGCCGCGGTCCGGCTCGGCCCCGCGGAGCCGCGCGCGAGCTACCTGGACGTCGACGCCGTGGTCCGGGCCGCACGCGTCGCGGGCGCCGACGCCGTGCACCCGGGGTACGGGTTCCTGTCCGAGAACGCCGACCTGGCGCGCGCGTGCGCGGACGCCGGGATCGTGTTCGTCGGGCCCGGCGTGCGGGCGCTCGACGTCATGGGCGACAAGGTCCGCGCCAAGGACCACGTGGTCGCAGCGGGCGTCCCGGTGATCCCGGGCGTCGCGCTCGCGGGGATGACGGACGACGAGGCGCTCGCGGCGGCCGGGCGGCTGGGCTTCCCGGTGCTCGTGAAGCCGTCCGCGGGTGGTGGTGGGAAGGGCATGACCGTCGTCCGGCGCGCGGACGACATGGCCGACGCGCTGGTCGCGGCCCGACGCGTCGCCGCCGCCGCGTTCGGCGACGACACCCTGCTCGTCGAGCGCCTCGTGACGACACCGCGCCACATCGAGGTGCAGGTGCTCGCCGACGCCCACGGGCACGTCGTCCACCTCGGCGAACGCGAGTGCTCGCTCCAGCGGCGCCACCAGAAGGTCGTCGAGGAGGCGCCGTCGCCGCTGCTCGACGCGGCCACGCGCGCCCGGATCGGTGCGGCCGCCTGCGACGTGGTCCGCAGCGTCGACTACGTCGGGGCCGGGACCGTCGAGTTCCTCGTCTCGGACGAGGCGCCCACGGAGTTCTTCTTCATGGAGATGAACACGCGCCTGCAGGTCGAGCACCCCGTCACCGAGCTCGTCACCGGGCTCGACCTCGTCGAGCAGCAGCTGCGCGTCGCCGCGGGCGAGCCGCTCGGGTTCGCGCAGGACGACGTGCGGCTCACCGGGCACGCCGTCGAGGCGCGCGTGTACGCCGAGGACCCGGCGCGCGACTTCCTGCCGACGACCGGCACGGTCCTGGTCCTGCACGAGCCGGCCGGCGAGGGCGTGCGGGTCGACAGCGCGCTGCGTCCCGGGCTGGAGATCGGCACGACGTACGACCCGATGCTCGCGAAGGTCGTCGCGCACGGCGCCGACCGGGCCGAGGCGCTGCGCCGGCTCGACGCGGCCCTCGCGGGGACGGTCGTGCTGGGCGTGCGCACGAACGTCGCCTTCCTGCGCCGTGTGCTCGCCGACCCCGACGTGGCCGCCGGGCGGCTCGACACCGGACTCCTCGGCCGCCTCCTGCCCGGCCCTGGCGACGACGGGCCTGACCGGTTCGCGGACGGCGGCCGACCCGACCTGACGGCCTGCGTCGCCGCGGTCCTGTGGCGCCACGCGGTCGTGCGTCAGGGGGCGGGCGCGCGCGAGCCCGTCGACGCGGCGGGTGCCGGGCGCACGGCCGGCGGCGGAGCCGCGCGCGCGGCCGGTCCCTGGCGGTCGGACGGCTGGCGGCTCGCGGGTGCCCCGGCGCAGGCCTTCGGCGTGCTGACCGACTGCCACGTGGTCGAGGTGACGGTGTCCTCTGCGACAACGCCCCGAGAGGGCGACATCGATGCCTCGCCGGCGAGCGGAGGTGTCTCCTTCGTCGCGGACGTCACCGTGGACCTCGGCTCGGGCGCGGGACCGGTCGTCGACGCAGGCCCCGGCGACGCCTCGGGCGCGGGCGCGCATGCCGGCGCGGGCACGGATGCCGGCGCCGGCACGGACGCGGGCGCGCGTGCGGGCATCGGTGCAGGGTCCGGCGCCGACGCGGCGAGCGGTCGCACGACGCACGCGCGGGTGCGGTTCGTGCAGACGGGTCCCGACGCGGCCGACGTCGAGATCGCGGGTGTGGTGCACCCCGTCCGGGTCGCCGTCGACGGGGACGTCACGTGGGTCGCCGTCGACGGCACCACGCACGACCTGCGCGTCCGCTCGCGCGCCGAGCAGCTCGCCGACGCGCGCACGGCCGGCCCGCGCGGCGACGGTCCGACCGCCCCCGAGGTCCGCGCCCCCATGCCCGGCGTCGTCGTCGCCGTCGACGTCGCGACCGGTGACGAGGTCGTCGCCGGTCAGCCCCTGCTCACGATCGAGGCGATGAAGATGGAGCACCGCCTCGCCGCCCCCCGCGACGGCGTCGTCACCCTCACGGTCCGACCGGCCGACCGGGTGCAGCTCGACCACGTGGTCGCGACCGTCACCCCCCACGAAGGGACCGCACCATGAGCCACGACCTCACGCCCGAGCAGCGCAAGCTCCGCGACGAGGTGCGCGACTTCGCCGACCACGTCGTCGCGCCCGCCGCCTACGAGTACGACACGAAGCGCGAGCTGCCGTACGCGATCCTCGCGCAGATGGGGGAGATGGGGCTGTTCGGCCTGCCCTTCCCGACGGAGTACGGCGGTCAGGGGCGCGACATGTTCGACCTGTGCCTGGCCGTCGAGGAGCTCGCGCGGGTCGACCAGTCGATCGGCGTGACGCTCGAGGCGGGCGTCGGGCTCGGGGCCATGCCCGTCTACCGGTTCGGCACGGAGGCGCAGAAGGAGGAGTGGCTGCCGACGCTCGCATCGGGTCGCGGCCTCGCGGCGTTCGGGCTGACCGAGGCCGACGCCGGCTCGGACGCGGCCGGAACGCGCACGACGGCCCGGCTGGAGGACGGCGAGTGGGTCATCGACGGCAGCAAGCAGTTCATCACCAACTCCGGCTCGAGGATCACGCGGCTGCTCACGATCACCGCCGTGACGGGCGAGCGCACGCGCGACGACGGCACGACGGCGAAGGAGCTGTCGGCGATCCTCGTCCCCGCGGGCACGCCGGGTCTCACGGTGCTGCCCGCCTACGACAAGGTCGGCTGGCACACGTCCGACACCCACCCGCTGCGGTTCGAGAACCTGCGCGTGCCCGAGTCGAACCTGCTCGGGCGGCGCGGCCGCGGGTTCGCGCAGTTCATCGAGGTGCTCGACGAGGGGCGCGTCGCGATCGCGGCGCTCTGCACCGGTGCGGCGCAGGGGTGCCTCGAGGAGGCGATGCGGTACGCCCGGAGCCGCAACGTGTTCGGCCACCCCATCGGCGAGAACCAGCACATCGCGTTCAAGCTCGCCCGCATGGAGGCGCGCGTGCACGCCGCGCGGCTCGCCTGGTACGAGGCCGCGCGGCTGCTCGTCGCAGGCCAGCCGTTCAAGCTCGAGGCGAGCCTCGCGAAGCTGCTCGGCAGCGAGGCGGCGATGGACAACGCGCGCGACGCGACGCAGATCTTCGGCGGGTACGGCGTGCTCAACGAGAACCCCGTCGCGCGGCACTACCGCGACGCGAAGATCCTGGAGATCGGCGAGGGCACGACGGAGGTGCAGCTCATGGTCATCGCGCGCGAGCTCGGGTTCGCGGGGTCGGCTGTGAGCACGCGGTGACCGACGTCGTGCAGCGCGGCCTGTACTACGACGAGCTCGAGCCCGGGACCCGGTACCTGCACCGCCCCGGGCGGACTCTCACCGAGGCGGACAACGTGCTGTTCAGCACGCTCACGATGAACACGCAGGCGCTGCACCTCGACGCCGCCTGGTCCGCCGACCAGCCGTTCGGGCAGCGGCTCGTGAACTCGATGATGACGCTCGCCGTGCTCGTGGGTGCGTCCGTCACGCAGCTCACGCAGGGGACGATCGTCGCGAACCTCGGGTTCACCGAGGTCCGCTTCCCGCACCCGCTGTTCCACGGCGACACGCTCTACTCCGAGACCCTCGTCGTCGCGAAGCGGCCGTCGTCGTCGCGGCCCGGCCAGGGCGTCGTGACGCTCGCGCACACCGGCCGCAACCAGGACGGCGCCGTCGTCGCCGAGGCCACCCGGACCGTCCTGTTCTGGACGACGGACGCGGCACCGTGAACCTCGACCCCGGGCACGGCGGGACGAGCGGCTTCGCCCTCGGACCCGCGATCCTGTTCTGCCCCGCCGACCGCCCCGACCGGTACGCCAAGGCCGCCGAGCGCGCCGACGCCGTGATCCTCGACCTCGAGGACGCCGTCCTGCCGGGCGCCAAGGCCGCGGCCCGCGACGCCCTGCGCGCCACACCGCTCGACCCCGACCGCACGATCGTCCGCGTCAACGCAGCCGGGACCGCCGACCTGGTCGAGGACCTGCACGCGCTCGCCGGCACGCGCTACCGGACCGTCATGCTCGCCAAGACGGCCGACCGGGCCGACGTGCGCGAGCTCGCGGCGTACGACGTCGTCGCGCTCGTCGAGACCGCCCAGGGCGTCGTCGACGCGGGCGCCATCGCGGCCGAGGCGAACGTCGTCGCGCTCATGTGGGGCGCCGAGGACCTCGTCGCGTCGCTCGGCGGCACGTCGAGCCGCCGCCCCGACGGGGCGTACCGCGACGTCGCGCGGCACGCCCGCTCGACCGTCCTGCTCGCCGCGGGCGCGCACGGCAAGGCCGCGATCGACGCGGTGCACGTCGACCTCGACGACCTCGACGGTCTCGCCGCGGAGGCCGCCGACGCCGCCGCGAGCGGCTTCACGGCCACGGCGTGCCTGCACCCGCGCCAGGTCGACGTCGTGCGCGCCGCCTACCGCCCGACCGACGAGCACGTCGCGTGGGCGCGTGCGGTGCTCGCCGCCGCGGAGGGTGAGCGAGGGGCCTTCCGCTGGGAGGGCCGCATGGTCGACGCCCCGGTCCTCCGCCACGCCGAGGACGTCCTGCGCCGCGCTTCCCGCTGACGACCGACCGGGGTGCAGGGTGCCAGGCCCAGGCCTACCGTCGAAGGACCCGTGGAGCAGCGGCGGGGGTCGACCGGGGCACCGGGGAGGAACCCATGAGCACGACCGACGAGCAGGGCGACGCCGGGCGCGACGACGAGACGCAGGAGCTGGCGCAGAGCGGCGGCGTGGGCGTCGGCGCGGGCGAGCCGAACACGTTCGAGCCCGAGGAGGATCCGGACGCCCCGGCGGCTGAGCCGCCCGACTGACCACCGGCGCGTGGCGGTCGACGACGCCCGACACCGGAGACGTCGAGACCGACATGGCTGCCGTCCGGGCTTCGTGAACGGCAGCCATGTCGGTGTCGACCGACGTCCTGGGCGTCAGCGGACGGCGACGCCACCCGGACGAGCGGGGTGCTGATCGAGGGTGCGCCCGTCGCGGCAGCGCCGACCGTCCCCCTCGCTGCGTGACGTCGTGCGGTCAGCAGGTCCTCAGGAGGTAGCCGGCGTCCTCGGGGGTGCTCAGCCCGACGTCGCGCAGCACGGTGGAGACCGGCTGCCGGGGGTCGGCGCACGCGGCCGCGAACGCGTCGACGTCGTACTCGATGTCGAGGACGGCCGGGCCGTACACGTCGGTGTAGGCCGCGCACTCGTCGTACCGACGGCACTCCTCGGCGACCGCGAAGTCGAAGCCGGCCTCGTCGCGGCCGCGCGCGCCGAGCTCGGGCGCGTTCTTCTGGCCCACCGCGAGCCCCGCTGCGTGACCGACGGCCACCAGACGGGCCGCGAGGTCGAGCGCCCCCTCCTGCGTCAGCCGGCCGTCCGACCGGGTCCACGAGTCCAGGTTGTCCAGCTCCACCGCGTCGAAGCCCCGCTGCGCGCACGCGGTGACCTGCGCGCCGACCACCTCCGCGATCGCCGCGCGCTTGGCCGCCGTCGACGTGTCCAGGAGCAGCTCGTCCGGCCAGCCCGGGTCCACGGCGGGCTCACCCGACCCGTCCCGCAGCACGAGGTCGGGGTGCTGCCCGAGCCAGGTGTCGCGCGCGTCGGGCTGGGTCTGGAAGCCGTTGACGTAGCAGCCCGACCACAGCCCTGGCGCGGGGACGTCCGTCACGTCCCGGACGACCCCACCGATCCCGGCGGGAGGCGCGTAGCCGCCGCCGAGCTGGTAGTCGACGACCACGCCCGCGGGCGGTCCCGGACGGGGAGCCGTCGCCGGCGGTGCCGCGTCGCTCGGCACCGGTGCGGCGGAGACCTGCGGGACCGCGGCGGGCGACCGGGTCGTACCCGAGGGGTCGAGCGCGGGGCCGCGGCTCGGGGGCTCACCCGTGCACCCCGACGCCAGCGCCAGCGCGACCGCCACCATGGCGACCGTCGCGCGTCCGCAGCCTCGTCTCACCGTCGGCGCCCGCCCTCTCCTGCACCGGTCGTGCGGGGGACGCCTGCGACGTCCCCCGCTCGCCGGTGCACTCTACGGGCGCGCGCCACCGGGGCGGGCGGCGGGTCGTCGACGACCCGGGCTACGCGGGCCCGGTCGCGTCGCGCGCGGGCACGACGCGGCGGGCCGGGCCGTCGTACCTGCTGAGCGGGCGGATGAGCGAGTTCGACTCGAGCTGCTCCATGACGTGCGCGGTCCACCCGACGACGCGCGCGGCGGCGAACAGCGGCGTGAACGTCGGGGTGTCGAAGCCCATGAGGTGGTAGGCCGGGCCGGTCGGGTAGTCGAGGTTCGGCAGGATGCCGGTGCGTGCCGTCATGGCGTCCTCGAGCGCGATGTAGAGGTCGAGCAGGTCGTGTCGGTCGTAGTGGTCGACGAGCTGCTCGAGCCAGCGCCGCATGGTGGGGACGCGCGAGTCGCCGTGCTTGTAGACGCGGTGCCCGAACCCCATGACCTTCCGCTTGGCGGCCATCTCCTCGTCGAGCCACGACGCGGCCCGGGACGCCGTGCCGATCTCCGCGAACGTCGCCATGACGGCCTCGTTCGCGCCCCCGTGCAGCGGGCCCTTGAGCGCGCCGACGGCGCCCGTGACGGCGGAGTGCAGGTCGGAGAGCGTCGAGGCGATGACGCGCGCGGTGAACGTCGAGGCGTTGAAGGAGTGCTCGGCGTACAGGATGAGCGACACCTCGAACGCCTTGACGACGACGGGGTCGGGCACCTCGCCGAACGTCATCCAGAAGATGTTCTGGGCGAACGGCAGGTCGTCGCGGGCTGCGATCGGCTCCTGGCCACGGCGGCGTCGCTGGTCGATCGCGACGACCGCGGGCAGCTGCGCGAGCAGCTGCACGGACTTGGCGAGGTTCGCCTCGCGCGACGGGTCCTCGGCGCGCGGGTGGTGCGCGCCGAGGACGCTCACCGCGGTGCGGACGACGTCCATCGGGTGGCACGTCGTGGGCAGCGCGAGCACGGCGTCGACGACGGGGTCGGGCAGCGTGCGCTGCGACCGGCCGCGGCCCTGGAACGCGGCGAGCTCGTCGGGGTTCGGGAGCTCGCCGTGCCAGAGCAGGTACGCGACCTCCTCGAAGAGGCAGCGCTCGGCGAGCTGGTCGACGGGGTAGCCGCGGTAGAGCAGGGAGTTGCTGTCGGGGTCGACCGACGAGATCGCGGTCGTGTCGACGACCACGCCGGCGAGCCCCTTGTGGATCTCGGTCATGCACTGCCTCCATCGCCGTTGACGGAAACGCGGACGCCCGGGTGCGTGGGCGTCACAGCCTGAAGTTGAACACGCCCTCGTCGAACCGGTTGTACGCGGGGTAGTCGAGCAGGTCGTACAGCTCGGCGCGGGTCTGCATGCGGTCGAGCAGCCCTTCCTGGGTGCCGGTCGCGAGGATCTCGTCGAGCCCGGCGACCGCGGCGCCCATCGCGAGGCGCAGCAGCGTCACGGGGTAGATGACGATGTTCATGCCGAGGTCGTCGAGCTCCTGCACGGTCAGCAGCCGTCCCTTGCCGAACTCGGTCATGTTGGCGAGCAGCGGGACGTCGAGCGCGTCACGGAACGCGGCGAACTCGTCGGGGCTCGTGAGCGCCTCGGGGAAGACGGCGTCGGCGCCTGCGTCGACGAGCGCGTGCGCGCGGTCGATGGCGGCGTCCAGCCCGGCGACGGCGCGCGCGTCGGTGCGGGCGATCAGGAGGAAGTTCGGGTCGCGGCGGCCGTCGACCGCCGCGCGGATGCGGCGCAGCGCGGTCTCGTCGTCGACGACGTCCTTGCCGTCGAGGTGCCCGCACCGCTTGGGGTTGACCTGGTCCTCGATGTGGCAGCCGGCGAGCCCCGCGTCCTCGAGGCCCTGGACCGTGCGCGCGACGTTCATGGGCTCGCCGAAGCCCGTGTCGGCGTCGACGATCGACGGCAGGTTGCTCTGCCGCGCGATCTGACCGGCGCGCAGCGTGACCTCGCTCGCCGTCGTCAGGCCGATGTCGGGCAGCCCCAGGTCCGCCGAGATCACGGCTCCGGACACGTAGACCCCGTCGAACCCCTTGGACTCGATGAGCCGGGCCGACAGCGGGTTGAACGCGCCCGGCAGGCGCAGCAGCCGCCCCGACCCGAGGGCCTCGCGCAGGGCGACGCGCTTCTCCGCAGCCGTCGTCGTCGCGTACAGCATCAGAAGAGTCCTTCCGGGGAGCGGACGGCGTCGAGGACCGCGGACGGTGCGACGAGCGTCAGGCCCGCGAGCTCGTCGGGACCGAGGGACGGCAGGCGCTGCGCGACGTCGAGGAACCGCTCGACCTCGGCCTCGCCGAGCACGTCCGTCGCGAGCGTGCGGAACTTCTCGACGTACTGCGGTCGTGCGAAGGGGCGGGCACCGAGCGGGTGCGCGTCGGCGACGGCGATCTCCTCGACGACGACCTCGCCGCTCGTCGTCGTGATCTCGAGCCGCCCGCCGAACGCCTTCTCGGCCGGGTCGGTCGAGTGGTACCGCGCAGTCCACGCCGGGTCCTCGGTCGTGGTGATCTTCCGCCACAGCTCGACGGTGTCGGGCCGGGCCGCGCGCGAGGGCGCGTACGAGTCGACGTGGTGCCAGCGCCCGTCCTGGAGCGCGACCGCGACGATGTAGGGGATCGAGTGGTCGAGCGTCTCGCGCGACGCCGTCGGGTCGTACTTCTGCGGGTCGTTCGCGCCCGAGCCGATGACGTGGTGGGTGTGGTGCGACGTGTGGATGACGATCGACGCGACGTTCGCCGGGTCCGCCAGGTCGGGGCGCTCGCGGTGCAGGCGCCGGGCCAGGTCGATGAGCGCCTGCGACTGGTACTCCGCCGAGTGCTCCTTCGTGTACGTGTCGAGGATCGCCGTCTTCGGCTCGCCCGGGCCCGGCAGCGGCACGTCGTACGACGCGTCGGGCCCGTCGAGCATCCACGCGACGACCCCGTCCTCGCCCTCGTAGATCGGGCTCGGCGCGCCCTCGCCGCGCATCGCCCGGTCGACGGCCTCGATCGCGACCTTCCCGGCGAAGGCCGGGGCGTACGCCTTCCACGACGAGATCTCGCCCTTGCGGGACTGCCGCGTGGCGGTCGTCGTGTGCAGCGCCTGCCCGACGGCCTGGAACGTGACCTCCGGCGTGAGCCCGAGCAGCGTGCCGAGTCCTGCGGCGACCGCTGGCCCGAGGTGCGCGACGTGGTCGATCTTGTGCGCGTGCAGGCTGATCGCCCGGACCAGATCGACCTGGATCTCGTACCCGGTGGCGATCGCGCGCACGAGGTCCGCACCCGACCGGCCGACGTGCTGCGCGACCGCGACCAGCGGCGGGATGTTGTCCGCCGGGTGCGAGTAGTCGGCCGCGAGGAACGTGTCGTGGAAGTCCAGCTCGCGCACCGCGACCCCGTTCGCCCACGCGGCCCACTCGGGCGAGACGCGCACGTCGGGCGCGAGGCCCGAGACGGTCGAGCCGTGCCGGGCCGACGACGACGCGTGCGGGTGCGCGACGGCCTGCGCCCGGGCGGCGACGACGGGGGAGCGGGTCAGCGACGCGGCGGTCACGGCCGCGTTGTCGATCACGCGGTTGACGACCATGTCGACGACGTCGTCCGGCACGGGGACCGGGTCGGCGGCGACCTCCGCGATCGCCCACGCGAGCTGGTCGGTGCGCGCCAGACGGTCGGCGCTCGGGTGCACGCGCAGGTGGTGTGTGCGGGGCAACGTGCCTCCGTCCCTCGTCCGACGCGCCGCGACCCGTCGGCCACGACGACGCCGACCGCTGCGGTGCGGTCGGCCACGACGAGGCTATCCGTCGACGCGCCTCGCGGCCCGCCGCCGGTCGGGTGCCGCCCGTCGTCCGGGTGACGCCGCCTCCGGTCGGCCACCGGTGTCGGACGCGCGACCTAGACTCCGCGCCGTGCCCACCCGAGCGTTCGCGACCGCCTCCCACCTGGGCGAGGACGGGCTCACGCTCGGGCTCGCACCCGCGCTCACGCCCGCGGGCGTCGTCGACGACCCGAGCTTCTTCCACGGGTTCGCGGCGCACCCGCAGGTGCTCGCGCGCGGGCTGCTCACGCTCGCCGACGTCACCGCGACCCGCTACTTCCAGTACACGCCGTCGACGCTGCGCGACCCGGTGCTGACGGCGCACGGCGACCGCCTGCGCGCCGAGTGCTTCTCCGCGTGCAACAGCGTCTACGCGCGCCTGGACCTGCTGCCCGACGGGTTCGACTCGGGCGAGGTCGGGCACGGGACGACGAACGTCGACGTCGGGCTCGAGACGCGCACCGCGCTGTCGCGCGTCGGCCGCGACCGACTGCTGCACCTCGACGTCGGTCGCGACGGGCTCACCGTGTCGAGCCCCGAGGCGACCGCCGTCGAACGTCCCGTCGAGATGCCCGGGCGGTGGGTGCGCGCGTTCGGCAACGTGGCCGAGCTGCACCACGGAGTGCCGCACGCGTTCGCCGTCGGCGCGGTGCCCGCGCGGGCGTTCGTCGCGGCCCTCCCCGCGGCGACCAGCGCGGCACGCACGGGCTGGCTCGTCGCCGACCGGGCCGGCGTGCGGGTGTCCGCGCGGCCCGTGCGCGGCGGCGTGCTCGTGTCGGGGCTGCACCGGCTGAGCGCGGTCAAGCGGCTCCTGCCGCACGTCACGGGCATGACCGTGCACGGCCACGCCGAGCCGGGTCCGGTCGTCGTGGCGTTCGACGTGCCCGGTGCGCGCCTCGTGCTCGGGCTGACCGACGAGGCGTGGCGCGGGCACTCGGGCGAGGGGTCGCTGCTCAGCGCGCTCGCGGGGGAGACGGTCGCCGAGGACGCGGACCTCGTGAGCGCGCTGCTCGCGTTCGAGCCGGTGATCGAGGTCCCGCGGCTGGCCCGCGAGGCGGGGCTCGCCGAGCCGCGCGTCCGCGCCGCGCTCGTCGTGCTGGCCGCCGACGGCCGCGTCGGGTGGGACACCCACGACGAGGCCTGGTTCCACCGCGAGCTCCCGCACGACCCCGACCGCGTCGAGAAGGACAACCCGCGGCTCGTCGCGGCGCGGCGCCTGGTCGCGGACGGCGGGGTCGCCGTCTCGGGTGACGGGTGGACCGTGCGCAGCCGCAGGGGCGGTCCCGAGCACCGGGTCACGGCCGGTGACCGGTGCACCTGCCCGTGGTTCCTCACGCACGGCACGGGCCGCGGCCCGTGCGCGCACGTGCTCGCCGTCCAGATCGCCTCGGAGGCCTCCGCATGACGCTCACCGCCCGCCAGGTCGCCGCGATCGAGGTGTTCCGCTCGCTGGGGTGGGCGTCCGCATCCGTCGAGGACGTCGAGTCGCTGCCGCTCGGCACGCCCGAGCAGCAGCGGGTGGCGCGCGACGGGCTCGCGTCGGGGGAGTGGGGCGAGATCGGCCGGCTCGGCACGAACACCTGGGGCTGGATCCCGTGGACGGACGTCGACGAGGGGATGCTGCGGCTGTTCGCGGTCCGCGTCGGCGTCGACGCGCGCCGCGCCGCTCGTCTCCTGGTGTCCGCGCCCGGTGGCGACGAGCTGGTGACGAGGCTGGTGTCCGCGCGCGGTGACGACTACGCGGCGCGGTTCGTCGCGGCGGCCGATCGCGGTGGCCGTGCGTGGGAGCACAGCACGAGCGCGCTCGGCGGGGTCACCGTCCGTCTGGTCGACCGGAACGACCTGCCCGTCCCGCACAGCGTCGAGTACCTCAAGGACTGGGCCGTCCATGCGTCGCTCGCGCTCACCGGCGTCGGCGAGATGGTCGGCCAGGGGAGCGTGCCGTGCGACGCCGCGCTCCTCGAGCGGCGGTTCGCCGAGCACGTGCGCGCGGCGGTGGCCGTCGGGGTGCCGGCGACGGGCCCGTTCGGCGGGGTCCCGGCCGCGGCGGTCGCACGGGGGTGGCTCGACCGCGACGAGGCGGTCGACCTCGTCGTGACCGCGCTCGACGCCGCGCAACGCCCCGGTGACCGCAAGGCGTGGACGCGCGTGCTCGTCGGTCCGCTCGCGCTGACCGATGTCGAGCTCGCCGACCGCGCCGACGTGCTCGTCGGCGTGCTCGCGCGCGGTGACGGGCCGGTGGTCGAGGCGTTCGCGCCCCGACTGATCGCCAGTGTGGACGACGACGCCCTGGCCGACGTCCTCACGGTGACGCTGCCCGTGCGCACGAAGAAGGTGGTGCACGCGCTGCTCACGGCCGCCGCGGCGCGCCCGCGTCCCGCCGACCACGTCGTCGAGGCCGTCGCGCCCCTCGTCCGCCCGCACGTCGCGGGCACGGACCGTCCGCTCGCCCGGGCGGCGCAGGCGCTCGTCGACGCGTGGGGGATGACGGCCGAGCCGGTGGCGCCCGACGACGCCCCGCCGGCCGGGCTCTGGCAGCCGACCCCGGTCGTGTGGGAGGTGCCGAGGCTCGTGCTCGGCGACATCTCGTCGGCGGCGCTCACCGACGCGGCGGCCGCGCTGACGGGGCGACCCGACGGCGTCGTGGACGTCGAGGTCGAGCGGTTCCTCGCGCTCGCCAACGCCGTCGCGGCGACCGACCGCGACGGCGCTCGTTCGGCGCTCGGTGGTGTCCGGCCGTCGTGGGTCGGCGGGCTGCGGTGCGTCCCCGCGTGGGTCCGCGGCGAGGACTCGCCCCTGCTGGACCGCCGCGCCGGGTCCGACGGGTGGGGCGGGGTCGTGTGGGACCCGTGCGACGCGCGCGAGGCCTCCGTCATGCGCCGGCTGGGCGACGTGCCGGTGCTGCTGTCGACGCCGACGTGGGTCGACCTGCGCATCGACCCGTCGGACCTGGTCGACCGACTCACCACCTACGCCGACGCCGGAGCGACGGCCGCCGAGGCCGACCTCTTCCTGGCGCTGACGCGGACCGACGGCACGCTCGTCACGGCCGACCTCCTGGCGGCGCTCGGTGCGCTCGTGGTGCCCGTCGTGCTCCAGGACGGGACGTCCGCGCCGTTCACCGCCGGCCCCGCCGCGCACGCCTACCTGACGGACCCCGTGCGGGAGCCGTCCCTCGCGGTCGAGGGCTCGTGGCGGCACTGGACGCCGCAGCCCCTCGAGCTCCCGCCGTCGCTGCGCGACTTCCCGAGCCGCGTCCGGAACCGGCACGCGTACGACCACGTCGGTCCCGAGGTCTTCCCGACCTGGGGAGACGCCGCGGCGACCGGCCTGTCGTCGTCGGAGGCCGCCGACCTGGGCCTGCGGCTGCGGCAGGCCGCCCGGCGTGCGACACCGTTGACGCCGGGCCTGGCCGTGAACCTCGTCGCCGCGCAGCGCGGCTTCCACCCGGCCGCGGCCGCCGACGGTTCCGCGGCCGTGCTCGAGGCGTGGGAACGCGGGCTGCTGCGGCCCGGGGTCGCCGACGTGGACCTGCTCGACTGGACGGAGACGCCGTCGAACCTCGCGGCTCTCGCGCGTGCGTGCGCCGAGCTCGCCACCGAGGGGCTGCTGAGCGTCGTGTGGCCGCTGCTCGACGGCGTCCTCGCGGCCTCGGTGCGGGCGTCACGGCTGCTCGCGGGCACGTCGGAGGTCGCCGAGGCGATGCGCGCGTTCGCACCCGCCGTGCTCGCGGCCGTCACGGCCGGGGACGCCGACGCCGCCGCGCTCGACCTGCCGGGTGTCCGCGCGCTCGCGGCACGTGCGGGGTCGTCCCGGGCGGTGGTCGCCGCGCGCGCGGTCGTGGACCTGCTCCCGGCGTCGCCGGTCGTCGTCGGGCCGCCGGTCCCCGTCGAGCCGGCCGTGGCACCCGGCCGGGCGTTCGACGAGGTGTGGGCCGCGGACGCGGGAACCCGTCCCGCGGTCGTCGACGGCGCGACGCTCACGGTGACCTGGGTGGCGCGGACCGAGGCCAGCCGGATGCTCGCCGTCGACATCGACCTCCCGGGTGATCCCGCCGGGCCGTACCGCGTCGCGAAGACCTGGTTCTACGACCTCGAGCGCGAGGGGCAGTGCGCGGCGGTGTCGGCTGCCGCGGCGGCGTCGGCGTCAGGGTCGGGCACCCACGACGCGTGGCTGCACTGGGACGAGTCCGTGGGGCGACTCGTCGCGATGCCGCACCGCGACTGGCTGGCGGGGCGCGACCGGCCCGTGGAGCGGGCGGGTGCGCCGGTCCCGCCGCTCACCACGTCGTTGGTCGCCGTGGTGCTCGCGTCGATGTGCCACGACGACCCGCCGCGGTACTACGTCCGGGAGATCGTCCGCGAGGGCGTCGTCGGCTCCGCGGCCGTGACTCTCGCTCTGCGGGCGCTCCTGCCGCACGCCGACTTCAGCCCGGCCCGCGTCGTCCGGCTGCTGGAGGACGACCCGACGACGCTCCCGGTCCTGTGGCCGGTCCTCGTCGAGTCCGTGAGGTACGCGGCGTCGGTCGACGGCACGCCGCCCCGGTGGCTGAACCGCGTGCTCGACGTGGCGCTCGTGCACGCCGCGCACCTACGGGAGGCCGCGCGTCGAGGGCTGCTCCCGCCGGAGGCGGCGGCCTGGCCGGGCCTGGCGGACGTCGCCGCACGCCGCACGGGGACGGCGCCGGGCAAGGCCCGCGACCTGCTCGCGCGCCTGCTGCCCGCCTGACGCGACGCCCGGCGCCGGCTCGTCCTCCGTCGTGCGCAACCCACCGCGCTCGCCATCCCGATCCGCAGCGGATGCGCGACGGATAGATCCGTCCCAGCATGGGCGCTTCCGGGTCCGTCGACGGGCCCGGCTCATCCGAGGACGACGAAGTTCGAGGGGGCACCATGCGCACGCACGCACGACGGTGGATGGCGACAGGCGGGGCGGCCGCGATCGCGGCGGGCCTCACGACCGGGGGGCTCGTGACGAGCGGCCTCACGACGGGCGACCAGGACGTCACGGGCGGTGATCGCGGGGGCTCGTCGCGCACGGCCAAGAACGTCGTGCTGATCGTCGGCGACGGGCTCAGCATCGCGGCGCGCGAGGCGATCCGGCTCAGCACCGTCGGCAAGGACGGCGAGACCGCGATGGACTCGCTGCGCTACGCGGGCTGGACCCACACCGACTCGCTCGACCCCGAGGAGGCCGTCACCGACTCGGCCGCCGCGGCCACCGCGTTCGCGACCGGCGTCCGCAGCTACAACGGCGCGGTCAGCGTCGACGTCGACGGCAACCCCGTCCGCACGCTGCTCGAGCACGCGAAGTCCCTGCGGAAGTCGACCGGCGTCGTCACGACCGCGCAGGTCACCGACGCGACGCCCGCCGCGTTCGGCGCGCACGTGCCCGACCGCGGCGACCAGACCGAGATCGCCGGGCAGCTGATCGAGGAGTCGCGGCCCGACGTGATCCTCGGCGGCGGCGAGGACTGGTGGTACCCCGCGGGCGACGAGGGCGCGTACCCCGACGACCCCGCAGACCCGCGGCCCGAGGTCAGCCGCAGCGACCAGGGCAACCTCGTCGAGCGCGCGCAGGCGTCCGGGTACGCGTACGTGACGACGGCCGACGAGCTCGCCGCGACGCGCGCCCCGCGCATCCTCGGGCTGTTCGCCAACGAGGAGATGTTCGAGCAGGCACCCGAGGGACAGGGCGACGAGTACGCGCCCGTCGTGCCGCTCGTCGACATGACCCGCAAGGCGCTCGACGTGCTCTCGCGCGACCGGCAGGGCTTCTTCCTCATGGTCGAGGAGGAGGGCGTCGACGAGATGTCGCACGCGAACAACGCCGCCCTGACGCTCGAGGCCGGCCAGGCGCTCGACGACACCGTCGCGGTCGTGCACGCGTTCGCGAAGCGGCACCCGGGCACGCTCGTCGTGGTCGTCGGCGACCACGAGACCGGCGGGTTGGCCATCGAGAACGTCGACGCGGACGACGAGAGCGGGGACCCCGCGAGCACGTCGCCCGAGGTGCTGCAGAGCCTCGAGGACGGGCCGTTCCCCGTCGCCGGGACGGACCTGCAGTTCACGATCGACTGGACGACCAGCGGGCACACGGGCGGCGCCACGCCGCTCACGGCGGAGGGTCCGAGCGCCGAGCGGCTCGCACGGTCGCAGCCGAACACCGACGTCTTCGTCGTCCTGCGCGACGCGATGGGCGGCCGGCGCTAGGACGAGCGCGCGGTCGCCGTCGCCGTCCGGCCGGCGCGGTCGCCGTCACCGTCCGGCCGGCGGTCGCGCGGAGCGGCCCGGCGACGGGGTCTAGGACCTTGGACCGCCGGGCGGCCCCCGGCCCGGACCTACGGTCCCCGCATGGCCGATCCCCGGGGCTTCCTCACCACGCGCGTGCGCGAGCTGCCGTCCGACCGGCCGGTGGCGGTGCGCATCCTCGACTGGGACGAGGTGCACCGCCACCCCGTCGGGGACGCGGCCCACCTGGAGTCGCTGCACCGGCAGGCGGGGCGGTGCATGGACTGCGGCGTGCCGTTCTGCCACCACGCGTGCCCGCTCGGCAACGTCATGCCCGAGTGGAACGACCTCACGTGGCGCGGCCAGTGGCAGGACGCGAGCGAGCGTCTGCACCTGACGAACAACTTCCCCGAGATCACGGGCCGGCTCTGCCCGGCGCCGTGCGAGTCGGCGTGCGTGCTCGGCATCCACGAGCCGCCCGTCACGATCCGCCACGTCGAGCTGTCGATCGCGGAGGAGGCGTTCGACCGCGGCCTCGTGGTGCCGCAGGTGCCGGGTCGGATGACCGAGTGCACGGTCGCCGTCGTGGGCTCCGGTCCCGCCGGTCTCGCGGCCGCGCAGCAGCTCACGCGCGCCGGCCACCACGTCACCGTCCTGGAGCGCGCGGCCGCGCCCGGAGGCCTGCTGCGGTTCGGCATCCCCGAGTACAAGCTGCCCGCGGCCGTCGTCGAGCGTCGGCTCGACGTGATGCGCGCCGAGGGCACCGTGTTCCGGTGCGGCGTCGACGTGGGCCGCGACGTCACGGGCGACGAGCTGCGCCGCCGGTTCGACGCGGTCCTGGTCGCGACCGGGTCGACCGTCCCGCGTGACCTGCCGGTCCCCGGTCGCGACCTGGCCGGCGTCATGCCCGCGATGGACTTCCTCGTGCCCGCCAACCACGCGGCCGTGGGCTCGCCGCTCGCCGGGGCGCCTGTCGCGACCGGTCTCGACGTGGTCGTCGTCGGCGGCGGCGACACCGGCGCGGACTGCGTCGGCACCGCCCTGCGCCAGGGCGCGCGCTCGGTCGTGCAGCTCGAGATCCTGGCCCAGCCGCCCGACGAGCGTCCCGCCGACAAGCCCTGGCCCACCCACCCGCGGGTGTTCACGGTCTCGACGTCGCACGAGGAGGGCGGCGAGCGCCGGTTCGCGGTGTCCACGCTGGGCCTCGACGGCGACGGCGACGGCCGGGTCGCCGGCGTGCGCGTCGTCGACGTCGAGCAGGTCGACGGCCGGTTCGTGCCCGTCGCCGGCAGCGAGCAGGTGCTGCCCGCGCAGCTCGTCGTCCTCGCGCTCGGGTTCGCGGGGCCGGAGACCGGCGCCCTCGCGGAACAGCTCGGTCTGACCACCGACGCGCGCGGCGCGTTCGTGCGCGCCGACGACTTCTCCACCGCGACGCCCGGCGTCTTCGTCGCGGGCGACTGCGGGCGCGGCCAGTCGCTCGTCGTGTGGGCGATCGCGGAGGGCCGAGCCGCGGCGGCGGCCGTCGACGCGCACCTCACGGGACGCACGACGCTGCCCGCCCCCGTCCGGGCGAGCAGCGTCGCGATGCGGGTCTGACGCGCGACGTGTGCGTCGGGACGGTCGCCGGTCGGTCGCCTCAGGCCGTCGCGAGCACCTCGCGCAGCCGCACCGCGAACGCCTCGGGCTGCCCGGCCCACCCGTGCTCGCCGCCGAGGAACCCGCCGTGGTGGCTCGGGAACAGCGTGAGGTCCTGACCGAGCAGGTCCGCGAGCGCCTCGGTCGCACGGAAGGTCAGCAGGCCGCGGCTCTCCTCACCCGCGGCGACGACGACCCGTGCCGGGCTCGCGGTGATCGCCGCGACGTCCGGGCGGAACGCCGTGACGGGGTCGGAGACGCCGGAGAGCAGCGGGTCGTCGCGCGACCCGTCGTCCTCGGTCGGCAGCCCGAACTGCGCCGGGTCCACGGGGTCCTGCGCGAAGCGGTCGGGGAACGGGCCCTGCCACGACGAGACGAGCATGAACGTCGCCATGCCCGCGCCCCAGCCGCGCTCGGCGTACACCTCGGCGACCCGCCGGCCGGCCGCGCGCGCGTTGTCGGCGTCGGGGAGGAGCTCGACGAGCGGCGGCTCGTGGGCCACGAACGTGCGGACGTCGTGCGGGTGCGCGGCGACGAGCGCGAGGCCCGTGATCGCGCCGCCGCTCGACCCGAACAGGTCGACCGGACCGGCGCCGAGCGCCTCCACCAGCGCGTGCACGTCCTCCGCCTGGACGGCGGGGTCGTTGACCGCGGAGCCGTCGTGGCGGGCGCTGCGGCCGAGCCCGCGCGGGTCGTACGTGACGACGGTCCGCTCGGCCATGAGCCGGGCGAGCGTCGTGAAGCCGCTCGCGTCCATGGGCTGCCCGATCAGCAGCAGCGGCGGCTCGCCGTCCGCGGTGGGCAGCGGGCCGTGCAGGTCGTAGGTGAGGGTCGCGCCCGGGACGTCGAGCGTGCGGGTGTCGGTCGTGGTCGTCATGGTGCGCTCCTGTCGCGGCGTCGTCGTCGCCCGTCCCCGGCTGCGGACGGCTCGAGGTGGAGACCGCGCGCACGTCCGGAACTCATCGGGGCCATCGTGGACCCGCCCGCCAGCCCGCGCGCGGTCCGGACGCGGCCTGGTCGCGTGTCGGTGGTCCGTGGGAGCGTCGCAGGGTGTCGCCGCGGACCGTCCGCCGGCCACGTCGTCTGGAGGTCGCATGTCGAGCACCCTCGCTGACGCACTGTCGGCGCACGTCCAGGGTCCGGTGCTCGTCCCCGGTGCGCCGGGGTACGACGAGGAGGTCGCCGCCTTCAACCTCGCGGTGCCCATCCGTCCCGACGTCGTGGTGGGCGCGGCGGGCGTGGCCGACGTCGTCGCCGCGGTGCGGCTCGCGCGTGAGCACGGCGTGCCGCTGCGGGTGCAGGCCACCGGGCACGGCGCCGAGCGGCCGCTCACCTCGGGCGTGCTCGTCACGACGCGCCGGCTCGACGAGGTCGCCGTCGACCCGGCGTCGCGCACCGCGACGGTGGGCGCGGGGGTGCGGTGGGCCGCCGTCGTGGAGCGGACCGCGGAGCACGGGCTGGTCCCGGTCGTGGGCTCGTCGTCGAACGTCGGGGTCGTCGGCTTCCTGCTCGGCGGCGGGCTCGGCCCGCTCGCACGCAGCCACGGATTCGGCTCCGACCGGCTGGTCGGGGCGACGGTCGTCACGGGGACGGGCGAGGTGGTCGAGGCCGGCGACGGCGAGCACGCCGACCTGCTGTGGGCGCTGCGCGGCGGGAAGGCGGCGCCCGGTGTCGTCGTGGCCGTGCGCCTCGCGCTCGTCGAGGTCCCCGACCTGTACGCGGGGGCGCTCGTGTTCGACACCGAGCACGTCGAGGCCGTGCTGCGCGGCTGGCTCGCCTGGACGGCCACCGCCGACGACCTGACGACGACCAGCGCCGCGGTGGTCCGGATGCCGCCGATCGACGTGGTGCCCGAACCGCTGCGCGGACGCACGGTCCTCTCGCTGCGCTTCGCGCGCCCCGGGCCGGCCGACGACGGCGAGCGTGCCGCGGCCCCGCTGCGGGCGCTGGCCCCCGCGCTGCTCGACGGCCTCGCCCCGCTCGCGGCCCGCGACTCCGACCGCATCCATGGCGACCCGACCACGCCGGCGCCCGTCTGGACGGGTGGCGCCGGTCTCGCGCACGTCCGCGACGGGTTCGCCGACGCGTGGCTCGACGCGGTCGGCCCCCACGCGGACCAGCCGTTCGTCGCGGTCGAGCTGCGCCACGTCGCCGCCCCCGTGCCGGCGACGCGCACGGCGGGCGAGGACGCGGTCGCCGGCCGGGACGCCGCGTTCACGCTCGGGCTCGTGACGGTGGGCCCCGAGGCGGCCGGCGTCGGCCCGGGCGCGGCCGAGCGCGTGCTGTCCGCCGTCAGGCCGTGGCTCGCCGACGAGGCGAACCCCAACATGAGCGGCGGGCTCCCGGGCCGGTGGCGGCCCGACGTCGCGGCACGCCTGGACGCGGTCCGACGCCGGTACGACCCGGACGACGTGCTCGGGTCGCGCGTGCCCGAACCTGTCGACGCCGGCTGACGGGCCGCGCCGTCAGGGTGCGACGTGCCGTCGCGCCCCGTGCTGCCGCGGCTGCGCGGGGCGCTGCGGCGGTGCGAGCGGCGGCGGCACGGGCGTGCCGGGCTCGTCGGGGAGGTGCAGCGGCTCGATCGCGACCGGGTCCCACGTGCGGATCGTCTCCGTGACCCAGAAGACGACGAACAGCACGATCTCCCACCACTCGACGACGAGGACCGCCTCGTCGACCTCCGCGCGCTCGAGTGCCGGCCACAGCACCAGCCCGGCGACCATGAGCGCGGCCACCGTGAGGTAGATGGTGCGGTAGCGCCGGTCCGCGACGGCGTCGGTCGCGGGCCAGCCGTGGCTGAGGACCGCGAGCGCGAGGCCCACGATCAGCACGATCGCCGCCGCGCCGTGCAGCCACGCGAAGGTGGTGCCCGGCTGCACGAGGCGGACGACCAGCAGGCCGACGACCGCGGCCCCGAGGACCGTCATCAGCCAGAACACCCAGCCGCCGTCGCGCGCCGTCCGCGCGGCGTGCACGGTCGCCCGGGTCGTCCGCCACTCGACGAGGACCACCGCCGCCGACACGACCAGGAGGGACGTCAGCACGATCCGTGCGGGCAGCGCGGCCTGCGTGCGTGCCGCGCCGTCGAGCCGCTCGAGCTCGGCCGTGAGGCTGTTGGGCACGAACGCGACGATCAGCGCGAGGAACCCCGCCCAGTTGAGCGTGTAGTCCTCGACCGCCGGGAACCCCCGGTAGGCGACCAGGCAGACGGCGATGCCGGCGAGCATCGCGACGAACACGTCGCGCAGGTCGCCGTCGTAGTAGTCGCTGATCGACCGCTCGATGCGTCCACCGGTCACCCACACGAGGAACGACGCGACGAGCAGCAGGACGGGCAGCGCGACCAGGAGGATGCGCAGCAGGCGGTACGTCGCCCGGGCGACGGGGTCGGTGGTCGCGGTGCCGACGTGGGTGGGGCCCCCCACCCGCGTCCGCGGCGGGGTGACCGCCGCGGTGCCCGCGGCGTCCGTCGTTCCGGTTCCTGCGGGTTCGGGCATGACGCGAGCGTCCTGCGGACGCCGACCGCGGGCAACCGCAGGAGGTAGCGGTGGGTGACGAGCGCGGGCGCGGGCCGCCGGGGCCCGGGGCGCCGGTCCTGCGGCGGACGGGTGGCGTCGTGCTCCGGCGTCTCACGTGCAGCTCCGCGCGGTCGATGCGCAGGATGTGACCGCCGAGGGGTCCCGACCGCTCCCGCGCGACGTGCCGACGTCGCCGAGCGGTCGCGTGCCCCAGTGGGTCCTCGACGAGCGTGCGGCCCGCGCGCGGCAGGCCGGCTCGCGGGCCACGACGCTCGACGGTGCGGCGCCCGTGCTGCCCTCCCAGCCGGCCGCCCCGGCCGTCGAGTCGATCGCCCTCGCCGGGACCGCGCCCGACGGGGTGAGCGCACCGGCTCCCGGACGGGCGGTGCGACCCGAGGCGCGACGGACGCGTCGACGGGCAGGCAGCCCGGTCCCCAGCACGCTCGCGCTCGGGGTCGTCCTCGGGCTCGCGGTGACGACGTTCGGACCCGGCCTGGTCCACGACGCGCAGCGCGTGCTCGCGCCCGTGGTGCACGGCTCCCCGTGGCTCGACGCCGTCGTCGGCGGTCTGGTGCGTGCGCCGGTCGTCCCGCCTACGGGTCTCGAGGAGTCGGGCGAGCCGATCGGTCGGCCGCCGTCGCTCGCGCAGGTCGGCCGCTCGTACGCGTACCTCCAGACGCAGGCCGACGGGCGGACACCCGTCGCGTGGAGCCCGTGCCGTCCCGTCCACTACGTCGTCCGGCCCGACGGCGAGCCGCCCGGCGGTCGCGCGGTGATCGAGGAGGCGGTCGAACGCCTGAGCCGCGCGACCGGGCTCGTGTTCGTCGCGGACGGCGACACGGACGAGCAGCCGTCGGAGGATCGCGCGCCCTACCAGCCGGACCGCTACGGCGACCGGTGGGCGCCCGTCCTCGTCGCCTGGTCGGACGAGTCCGAGGACGCGCGGCTCGTGGGCGGTGTCGCGGGTGTCGCGGGGCCGGTCGCGCTCGAGGTCGCGGGCCGGCCGAGCGTCGCCGTGTCGGGCAGCGTGTCGCTCGACTCCACGCAGCTCGGCGCGATGCTCGAGGAGCCGGACGGGCACGCGATGGTGCGCGCGGTCGCGATGCACGAGCTCGCGCACGTCGTCGGGCTCGGGCACGTCGACGACCCGACCCAGCTCATGGCGCCCAGCACGGACCCGTCGGTCACGGACTTCCAGGCGGGTGACCTCACGGGCCTCGCGCTGCTGGGCAGCGGTCCCTGCGCGCCCTGGCTCTGACGCCTGCGGCAGGCCGTCGCGCGGCCGGGCGCGGTGCCGCGCCGCACGCACGAGCGCCGCGGGCCCTCCCCCCGGGAGCCCGCGGCGCTCGCCCTGTGCGTCAGGCGGAGCGTCGCTCCGCCGCGGTGCGCACCCCCACGGGAAGTCGCAGGTACTGCTTCTCGCTGCCGGCCACCGCGACGACGTGGGCCGAGCGCTCGGCCTCCTCGCCGCCGTCGACCGTCACCGCAGCCACGTACATGGGCGCGAGCACGCTCTGCGCCCGCCGCCGCCCGAGGCTCAGGTAGCCGAACGCGAACAGCTGCGGCTCGAGCCGGACGTCCTCCTCGCGGCCCTCCAGCAGACGGGACAGGCGCGCGGCGACCTCGGACGCGGCGTCCTCGGGACGACGCGAGACGGCCTTGTCGAGCGTCGCGCCGCTGCCGTCGCCGGAGAGCCGGCGCAGCGTGAGCGTGAGCGACGACAGCCGGCCGGAGCCGGTCACCTCCACGCTCCCCGACGCCCGCCCGAGGACGGGCAGGTCACGGACGGCGTGCCGGTACGCGCCGACGGCGCGCGTCAGCACGGGCTCGCTGACCTTCCCCTCGCGGTCGGCACCGGCCGCCTTGAGCTTCCAGAGCCGCTCGAACGTGAGCGTGTCCTCGCGGTCGACGAGCGATGCGAGCCCGAGACGGGCGACCTGGTCGTCCACCAGACCGCGGAGCTTCTCGTCCGGGAGCACCTCGTCGAACAGGTCGTCGAGCGGGTCGACCCCCGCGTGCAGCGTCAGCGCGCCGGAGGCGTGGAACGTCACGGCGCGCCCGCCGTCCTCGCCCCGGTACACGGAGCGGTCGGCCAGCCGCAGGCCGCCCTGCGACGCGTCGAGCGGGATCCCCGCCGCCTCGGCCAGGTCGGCGAACAGCTTCTCGTTGCGCCTCACGAACGCCTCCGGGCCGGGCGACGCCAGCTCGACGACCTCCGTCACGTCCGGCACCTCGCCCACGAGCCCCGTCAGGCGCTCGGTCAGGTCCTTCGTCGTGGTCATGTCCTTCTCCCTCTCAGCCCTCGGCCCAGCGCCACAGCAGGCAGCCCTGCTGGGACGGTGACAGGTCGGGGGACACCGAGCCGTGGCCCCACAGGTGGTCGCGGTTGTGCGGGCTCAGCGACCAGATGACGTTGCCGCCGTTCCACGTCTGCGACGTCGCCGGTCCCACGACGACGGGGTGGTTGTCGACCCACCAGTCGGAGACGCCGTCGATCCACGCCGACGACACGGTGTCGCCGTCGGTGAGGTTGTTCGCGACGTCCTCGCCGCACTCGTCGGTGGTGATGCCGTCCCACATCTCCTCCCACGCCCCGCAGTACAGGTGCAGGCGGTTGAAGATGTTCCACAGCCCCGTGAGGGTGCCGAGCGGCGCGGTGTCACAGGAGTAGGCCATGACCCACTCCGCGTTCCAGTCCTCGCCGAGCTCCCACGTGCCCGAGAACGTGCGCCACTGGTCGCGCGGCACGTCGTACAGCAGCCGGGCCTGGCCGTCCGCCGTGTGGTTGCCGTGCGTCTCGATCCAGAACAGGTCGACGTCGTCGACCCACGTGCGGTCGTCACCGCCGCCGCTCGTGTCCTGGATGTCGTTCTCCCACACGTCCTGCTCGGACCAGTACCAGGCCCGCGTGTGGCCCGCGCTGCGGAGCTCGTCGTCGAACCCGTTGCTGCGGTTGAAGGTGTAGGTGAGGTCCGCGGCGGTGGAGACGCCGTTCGCCCGTGCGTTGCCGAAGTGCCGGATGGCCTCCACCCCGAACGTCGCTGCCATGAGATGCCCCCTGTCGTCGAGCGTGCGTTCGGGTGGCAGGAGCGGTCGCAGCGCGGGGCGATACGGGTGCCGCCGGGTGATCCGGTCGGTAGGCGCTTGCCTGTGACGTCCGCCTCATCGGCAGCTCCCTGGCGGGTACAGGGAACAGTCGTGGCCGGCGGTCGGTTGCGCACTGTGGCCGCAGACGAGCGGTCGTCGCCCCCTCACCTGGAGCTGCCGCGCGTGAGCCTGCACCTGACCGAGCGCCGTGCCGTCGACCTGCGTCGGGTCGCCAGCGCGCTCTGTCGGCGGCCGCACCGCACCGCGGGTCGCTGACCCGCCCCTCGGACCTCGCACGGTCCCTGAAACGGGTTCGGCGCCGCACGCGCGGTCCTGACCCCGGCCGGCCACGTCCCGCCGGTCCCCGCCACGTCGCCCGCCGACCTGGCTCCGTCCCCCCGACGCGTCCCTCACGGACCTCCCTCGCGGCGCGCCTGCGCCCCGGAAAGGCCTCATCCCCGTGTCTGACACCACCACGCAGCGCAAGCGCCGGCTGCGGTTCCCCTCCTTCACCGTCCAGGTCCTGCTCGGCCTCGGGTTCGGCGTGCTCCTCGGCTGGATCGCGCTGCAGATGGGCGAGACGCCCTCCGGCGAGCCCAACTGGCTGACCACGACGCTCGACACGATCGGGTCGTCGTTCGTCACGCTCCTCAAGGCGATCGTCCCGCCGCTCGTGTTCCTCGCGATCGTCACCTCGATCGCGAACCTCGAGCGCGTCACCAACGCCGCGCGCCTCGCCTGGCAGACGCTCCTGTGGTTCGCGATCACCGCCGCGATCTCCGTGGGCGTCGGCATCGGCCTCGGCCTGCTGCTGCAGCCCGGCGCGCGCTCGACCCTCAGCCCCGAGGACGGGTTCGAGGCCGGCGCGAGCGGCTCCTGGCTCGACTTCCTCAAGGGCCTCATCCCCGGCAACTGGCTCGGGATCGGCGCCGGCACGCAGGTCACGACCGGTGCCGACGGCGCCGTCGAGGCCAGCACCTCGGTGTCGTTCAACGTCCTGCAGATCGTCGTCGTCGCGCTCGTCGTCGGCATCGCCGCGCTGCGCACCGGCAAGGCCGCGCAGCCGTTCCTCGCGTTCAACCGGTCCGCGCTCGCCGTCGTGCAGAAGGTGCTGTGGTGGGTCATCCGCCTCGCGCCGCTCGGCACGCTCGGCCTCATCGGCAAGGCCGTCGCGACCTACGGGTGGGACCTGCTCGCACCGCTCGGCACCTACGCGGCCGCGATCTACGTCGGGCTCGCCGTCGTCCTGCTGGTCGTCTACCCGGTGATCCTGCGGACCAACGGCCTCGGCATCGGCGCCTTCTTCCGCGGTGCGTGGCCGGCGATCCAGCTCGCGTTCGTGTCGCGGTCGTCCGTCGGCACGCTGCCCGTGACGCAGCGCGTCGTCGAGCGCAACCTCGGCGTGCCGCGCTCCTACGCCTCGTTCGCGGTGCCGCTCGCCGCCACGACCAAGATGGACGGCTGCGCCTCGATCTACCCGGCGATCTCCGCGATCTTCGTCGCGCAGATCTTCGGCGTGGACCTGTCGGTGACGGACTACGTCCTCATCGCGTTCGTGTCCGTCGTCGGGTCCGCCGCGACCGCCGGCCTCACCGGTGCCGTCGTCATGCTGACCCTCACGCTGTCGACGCTCGGCCTGCCGCTCGCCGGTGTCGGCCTGCTCCTCGCGATCGACCCGATCCTCGACATGGGCCGCACCGCGGTCAACGTCGCGGGTCAGGCGCTCGTGCCGACCGTCGTCGCCAAGCGCGAGGGCATCCTCGACGTCGAGCGGTACACGTCCGCGTCGACGGCGAACCTGCTCGCCGACGACGTCGACGAGGCCACCGAGGCCGACGACGCGGTCCGCGACGCGACCGTCGTGCCGACCCCGCGGGAGCCCGTCACGGCGTCCTGACGTCGGTCCACCACGCGCCCGGCCGCCCCTCCGTCAGCGAGGGGCGACCGGGCGTCGTCGTGCACACGGCCACCGGGGCGGGCGCGCAGCTGTGCGGCGCGTGCAACACGCGCGACACACGGCCGCGCGACGATGTGGCCGCACCGACGACCCGCGCCACCGCGGAGCGACCCGCCCGTCGGTGGACCGTCGCGAGGAGCGTGCCTGTGCCCACCACCGTCCTGAGAATCGACGCCGACGACCCGCTGCGGCCCGACGTGCTCGCGCTGCTCGAGGAGCACCTCGCCGACATGTACGCGACGTCGCCCGCCGAGTCCGTCCACGCGCTCGACCCCGCCGCCCTGACCGACCCGGCGATCACCTTCTGGACGGCGCGCGACGGAGGCGGGGCTCTGCTCGGCACCGTCGCGCTCAAGGCCCTCGGTGGCGGATCGGCGGAGCTCAAGTCCATGCGGACCGCGCCCGCGGCTCGCGGGCAGGGCGTCGGCGCTGCGCTGCTGGACCACGCGCTCGCGCAGGCGACGCTCCGTGGCTACCGCAGCGTCCTGCTCGAGACGGGCACCCAGGACTACTTCGCGGCGGCCCGTCGCCTCTACGCCCGCGCGGACTTCGTCGAGTGCCCGCCCTTCGCCGACTACGTGCTCGACCCGCACAGCGTCTTCCTGCGCCGGGACCTCGGCCTCGCGTAGGGGCACCGGGGACCGGCTAGAGCGCGTGCCGCAGGCCGCTCGCGCGCCGGACCGGGCGCTCGACCGCGGCACGCACCGCGGCCTCCGACCCGATGACGTGCACCGAGTCCCGAGCGCGCGTCACGGCCGTGTACAGCAGCTCGCGCGTGAGCAGGGGTGACGTCGCGGGCGGCAGGAGCACCGTGACGCGCGTGAACTGGCTGCCCTGCCCGCGGTGCACGGTCATCGCGTGCACCGTCTGCACGGCAGGCAGCCGGTGCGGTCTCACGAGGTGCGGCCGCTCGGCGTCGCCGAACGCCACCACGACCGCGTCGTCGGCTCCGTCGACGCCGGGCTCGCGGACGACCACGCCGGTGTCGCCGTTCGACAGGCCGCTCGTCGCGTCGTTCTCCGTCACGAGCAGCGGCCGCCCCGGCGTCCACGGGCCGTCGTCGGGGCGCCCGCCGGTCACACCGTCGACCCAGGCCTCCGCCTGCGCCGCCCAGTGCGCGACGCCCGCCGGCCCCTCGCGGTGCGCGAGCAGCAGGCGGTGCTGACCGAGCGCGCGCAACGCCCCGGTGGCGTCCCCGTCACGTGCGGCCGCGACGAGCGCCCGACCTGCGTCCTCGAGGTCGCGTCGCAGCCCGGCGAGCTCGTGCGGGGACGCGACGTCGCCCGCCGTCTCCGTGAGGTGCACGTGCACGCCGCCGGCGCGCAGCAGCGCGAGCGTGCGGTCCGCGTCACCTTCCCGGATCGCGGCAGCGAGGCCGCCGAGCTCGTGCCCGAACCGGTGCGTGCGGGTGAGCCGCACGACCGCCCGGCCGTGCAGCGCCTCCACGAGGTCGCCGAGGACCGCGCCCGCCTCGACGCTCGCGAGCTGGTCGGGGTCGCCGACGAGCACCAGCCGGGCCTCGGGTCGCAGGGCCTCGACGAGCCGCGCCATGAGGGGCAGCGACACCATCGACGACTCGTCGACCACCACGACGTCGTAGGGGAGGCGTCGCGTCCGGTCGTGCCGGAACCGGGTCGAGGAGCCGGGCCGCCGGCCGAGCAGGCGGTGCAGCGTCGACGCGCCGAGCGTGCCCACGCGATCCCGGTCGGCGTCGGCCAGGCCTGCCACCTCGGCGTTCACCGACTCCTGCAGGCGCGAGGCCGCCTTGCCCGTGGGTGCCGCGAGCGCGACCCGCAGGTCCGGACCGGCCACGGCCTGGAGCGCGGCGACGAGGCGGGCGACCGTCGTCGTCTTCCCCGTCCCCGGGCCGCCGGTGAGGACCGTGAGCAGCGAGCCGGACGCGACGCGGACGGCCTCACGCTGCTGCGCGTCGGCGTCGTCGGGGAACAGTCGCCGCACCACGTCCTCGAGGTGCGACCGGTCGACCGGCAGCGTCGTGCGGACGCGGGCCTCGACCGCGCGGCGGACGGTGAGCTCGTCGCGCCAGTACCGGTCCAGGTACACGCGGTCGTCGACGAGGCGGACCGGCCGGTCGTCCGGGCCCGTCGCGCCGTCCGCGACGAGCGGGCTGCGTCGGACCGCCGCACGCCATCCGTCGGGACCGTCGAGCGTCGGCCACGGGAGGTCTGCCGCGCCGTCCGGGTCGCGGTCGCCCAGGTCCGTCGCGACCGCCGCGGGCGCCGAGGCCAGGTCGACGCACACCGAGCCGGACCGCACCGACGCGACCGCCAGCGCGACCGCGAGGTGCACCCGCTCGTCTTCCTCACCGCCGATCGCACCGAGCCGACGAGCGACGTGCACGTCCGCCGACACGAGGGCGCCCGCCGCGACGAACCGCGCGAGCAGACCGTCGACGCGCCACGGCACGCGGGGGTCCGGGTCGCCGTCCCACACCGGGGCGCTCACGGCAGCACGCGTCTCCGACCCGCTCGCGCTCACCGCAGCACTCGCGCCCGACCCGCTCGCGCTCACGGCAGCACTCGTCCCCGACCCGCCTGCACCCCTCACAGCGCTCGTCTCCGGCTCGCTCGCGCTCACGACGCCACCTCCCCGGGGCCGTGGGCCAGGAGGTCGGAGAGGGCGACGACGAGCGGCGGCGGAGGGCGCCACGACATGACTCCGGTCGGGACGCCGTCGACGACCGGGGTGCTCGCCCCGACCATGCCGCGGACGAACAGGTACAGGCCACCGCCGAGGTGCCGGTCGGGGGAGTAGCCGGGCAGGCGCCACCGCAGGTAGCGGTGCAGTGCGACCGAGTACAGCAGCAGCTGCAGCGGGTAGTGCGAGTCGGTCATCGCGCGGACCAGCGCGTCCGGCCGGTAGTGCCAGGTGGTCAACGGCTCGTCGTGCGGCGCGAGGCGGTTCGTCTTGTAGTCGACGACCAGGTACCGGTGCCCGTCCCCGTCCGGCACGCGCAGGACGGCGTCGATGCTGCCCGTGAGGTAGCCGCGCAGCCGCGTCCCGGCGAGGTCGCCGTCGAGCCGGTCGGCGTACCCGGAGAACGGGTCGTCGGACGGCAGGTGCCGGCGCAGGAGGTCCGCGACGTCATGGAGCGAGCCGGCGGCGCGCACGTCCCCTCGACCGTCACGCCCGTCCGCTCGGGCCTCGCGCCCGTGGGCCGTGGCGTGACTCGCCGCCTCACGGCCGGACTGCGCGCCGGCGGCTGCGCGGGGCTCGGCGATCTCGTCGCCGCCGGCGAGGGGGAGCTCGAACTCGAGCTCGGCGAGCCGGTCCGCCGGGGCCACGTCGGCCAGGGTGCGGCCGCCGGCGAGCGGCCCGAGCGGTGTGTGCAGCGCCGGGAGGAGCGCGTCGGCGAGCACCTCCGGGGCGACACCGAGCGGGGTGGCGAGCCCGGTCGCGCGGCAGGCCTGGACGACCTCCGCGCGCAGGTCGGCCGCGTGCGTGTCGACGTGCTCGAGGACGGCGTGCGTCAGGGTGCCGAACGCCGTCCCGCCGGGAAGGTCCGCCATGGTCGACGGCACGCCGCGCAGCGCAGCGTCGACGTCGATCGTGCCGGCGGCGCCGAGCGTCCCGGCGGCGTCGCGGGCGGCGGCGGTCGGGTCGCCGTCGGGCTCGTCCTGGATCCCGGGGTTCTCGGGCTCGTCGCCGACACCCGCGTGGTGAGCGTGCGCGGTCAGCCCGGAGTAGGACGTGCGCCGCCAGCCGAGGTCGACCTCGCGACCCAGCACCGCGACGCCGAGGTCGGCGGCGGGCGGAAGGGAGGGACGCCATCGCACCGTGTCCGGGGCGCGGTCGACGACCTCGTGCACGAGCGTCCCGCCCGAGGAGTCCGCGAGCGCCGCGAACCGTGCGCTCGCAGCGGCGTCGTTCGGCACGGTGACCCGTGCGGCGGGCGTGCCGTGGTCGTCGCGCGGCGCGAGCAGCAGACGGCTGAGCGCCGATGTCGAGGAGTTGGCGCTCGGCGCCCACCACAGGACCACCTGCGAGTGGGCGCGCGTGAGCGCGACGTACGCGAGCCGCAGGTCCTCGCCGCACTCGTCGGCCTCGTGCCGCGCGAGGGCGTCGGCGTAGCCGGGGCTGCCCGGGCCGCCGACGTGGAGCACGCGCTCGTCGTCCTGGTGGAACCGCAGGATCTCCGGCGAGCGTGGCGACCACCGGTTCCACGCGAACGGCACGAGCACGACGGGGAACTGCAGGCCCTTGCTCGCGTGCACGGTGATGACCTGCACGGCCGCGGAGTCGGTCTCGAGCCGGCGGCTGCGCTCCTCGGCGTAGTCGACGGCGGCCTCGTCGATGCGTGCCCGCAGCCACTCGGTGAGGGCCGACGCGCCGAGCCCGCCGTCGAGCGCGGCCTCGTGCAGGGCCTCGGCGACGTGCCGCAGGTCCGTCAGCCGCCGCTCGCCGTCGGGTCCGCGCAGCAGCCGCTCGCGCAGCCCCGCCGCGGCGGTGGCCTCCAGGAGGGCGGCGACACCGTGCTCGTCGAGCACGTGCGCCCACCCGCGCACGAGGTCGGCGAGCGCGTCGAGGTCGTCGTCGCTCGCGAGCGCGAGTCGCGTGGCGTCCCAGCCGACGAACGGCGTGAGCGCCGCGGCCGCGACGGTGCGGCTGTCCGCCAGCCGGGTCAGCGCGGTCAGGAGGGTGAGCCAGTCGGTCGCCGATGCGCTGCCGAAGACGCTGGCCAGCCCGGAGATGACCGCGGGGACGCCCGCACCGACGATCGCGCCGTGGACCGCGAGCGCCTCGGCGTTGGTGCGCACGAGCACCGCGACGTCGGCGGGCCGGACGGGTCGCGTCGTCCCTCCCGGGGCGTCGGTGAGCCGCGTCTGCTCGAGCGTGCGCACGACCTGGGCGGCGACGTCGCGGTAGACGAGCTCGCGCACCTTGCCGACCGCCGGCTGCTTGCCGGGAGTGGCGCCCACCGCGTCGCGCGTGACCTGCCGCAGCACGACGGGCGGTCCGCCGTCGAGCCGGCGTCCGGTGCGGGCGGCCGTCACGGGGTGCACGACGATGCGCGGGTCGCCGAGCGCGGCACCGCGCAGGATCGGTGCGAGTCCGTCGATGACCGGCCCGTCGGTCCGCCAGTTGCGCCCCAGCGTCTGGGCGTCGCCGGTCTGCGCCGCACGCAGGTAGGTCGCGACGTCGGCCCCGCGGAAGGCGTAGATCGCCTGCTTCGGGTCACCGATGAGGACCAGCGTGCGGCTGCCGTGGAACGCGAGCCGCAGGATGTCCCACTGCACCGGGTCGGTGTCCTGGAACTCGTCGACCATGACCACGCGGTAGCGGCCCCGCACCCGCTCGACGGCGGCCGGGCCGGTCACCGGGTGCGCGAGCGCGTCGCGCAGCAGCACGAGCAGGTCGTCGTAGTCGACGACGCGGCGGGCGCGCTTGCGGCGACCGAGCTCGTCGCGGACGGCACGTGCGAGGCCGTACCGGTGCTGGGCGGCGGAGCCGGCGGCGGCGTCGTCCGGCTGGAGCGTCGCCGCGTGGTCGCTGACCGCGGCCCGGGCCACGGTCCGCGCCGTCGCGACGTCGAGCACGGCGCTCTCGGCGCCCGCGTACTTGCGCAGGTAGAGGTCGTCGACGACCTCCGCCTCGAGGTCGGCGACGTCGGGCAGCAGCGTCGCGTCGTGGTCGACGTCGCCGACGGTGCCGAGCACCGCCAGCATCTGCTGGCAGAAGCCGTGCGTGGTCGTGATGGTCGCGGCGTCGACCTCCGACAGGGCGCGCGCGAGCCGGGACCTCCGCAGCGCGAGCTCGGCGGAGCCGGTCGTCGCGAGGTGCCGCACGACCTCGTCGCCCGACGCGGCCGCCGCGGGGTCGCGCAGCGCGCGCTCGACCTCGACGAGCCGCCCGCGCACGCGGTCGCGGAGCTCGGCGGTCGCGGCACGGCCGAACGTGACGAGCATGAGCTCCGGCAGCCGGGCGACGCCCTCCGCCACGTACCGCGCGGCGAGCGACGCGATCGTCGTCGTCTTGCCGGTCCCCGCGCTCGCCTCGAGCACGACCGTCCCGGTCGGCAGCGGGCCGCAGACGTCGAACAGGCGGCTCATGCGACCACCATCGAGATCGTCTCGTGCGTGAGCATCGGGTCCCAGAGCGTCCGTGACAGCGCGCCGAACCGGGTCGGGTCGTCGGGCCACCGCGTGGCGTCGGCCGTCGACGGCACGCCTGCGATGGCGTCGAGCGTGAAACCCTCGCCCCAGACGAGCGCGTGAGACGTCTCGGCGACCTCGAAGCCGCCGCGTCCGTTGCGGCTGTCGTCCAGCGTGCCGAGCTCCTTGCGCGCGGCGGCGAGCGCGTCCTCGGCCGTCTGGTCGGACCACCGGGCGTGCCCGTACGCGGCGCTGGTCGCGAGCGGCAGCGGCAGGGGTTCGCGCAGCGCGGCGTCGGCCAGGTCGGCGAGGTCGGCGAGGATCGACGCCGCCTCCGCGCGACCGGGCGACCGGAGCTCCGACACCCGCGCCCCGCCACCGGGCCCGCGCCCGACGGTCACCGCCGTCAGGGTGGCCGCGTCGGACCTGTCGTCCGCTGCCGCCGCGAGGAGCAGCACCCAGGCGCGCAGCCGGTGCTTCGGGGCGAGCCGGGAGTAGACGGCGGTCACCAGCGCGTCGTCGTGGAACGGGCCGACGGTCCCCGCGAGCGAGCGACCGCCGGGCAGGGAGAGGCGCACGTCCCGCGTGCGGGCCTCGCCGACGCGCCAGGTGCCGACGGCGTCGAGCAGCGGCCGCACGGACTCTGCGACGCCGGCGAGCGTCGTCCCGCCCAGCGTCCCGGGCGGCACGTGCCCGCGACGTCGTTCGGCCGCGACCGCGTCGTCGAGCGTCGCCCCGTCGAGGGTGGCCTCGAGCAGCCGACGCCCGACGTCCCAGCGCTCGAGCGGGTCG
Source organism: Cellulomonas fimi (assembly GCF_028527925.1). Taxonomy (GTDB): domain Bacteria; phylum Actinomycetota; class Actinomycetes; order Actinomycetales; family Cellulomonadaceae; genus Cellulomonas; species Cellulomonas fimi_C. Next base: position 65,573 of record NZ_JAPESW010000002.1, on the reverse strand, counting down.
AGCTCGAGCGGCAGCCGGTCGTCGAGCTGCTCGGCCTCCCGCGGGGGCACCGCGCGCAGCCGGCGGCGCACGAACGCGCGGACGGGGTGGGTGAGGATCTCGGCCAGGTCGCCGACGTCGTCGACGGGCTCGGCGGGCGGCAGCGGCTCGGGCACGAACGCGCCGCGAGCGACACGCTCGCCGCGGCCGGCACGTGCGGCGGCGAGATCGAGCGCGTCGAAGCTGAAGGGCGCCGGACGACCGAGCGCGCCCGCGACGAAGTTGCGCTCGTCCACCGTCTGCAGCGGGTGGTGCACGACGAGGTGCGCACGCGCGTCCCGGCCGTCGCCGAGGTCGACGGCGGCGTCGAGGGCGTCGAGCAGCTCGCCGACGGGCACGGCGGGTGGCCGCGGTGCCCCCGTGCGCTCGTCGGCCCCCGAGTGCAGCACGACGAGGTGCTCGGTCGCGCTCGTGACCGCGTCGAGGAACAGGCGCCGGTCCTCGGTGCGCCTGTCGCGCTCGCCGACGAGCGGGTCGCGCGCGAGCAGGTCGTCGCCGTCGCGGCCGCTGCCGCGGGGGAACACGCCGTCGTCGATGCCGAGCAGCACGACGACGCGGTGGGGGACCGCACGCATCGGCTCGAGCGAGCACACGGTCAGCGCGCCGGTGCGGAAGCCGGCACGCGTGGGCCGGCCGCGCAGGTGCGGCTCGAGCAGCGCGACCAGGTCCGGGAGCCGCAGGTCGCGCACGTCGCGGTCGGCCGTGAGCCGGACCTCGCCGAGCACGCGAGCGGCCTCCACCTGCTGCCAGCGGTCCTGCGGTGCCACGTCCGTGAGCAGCCGCAGCGCACGCTCGACCGTGTCGATCCAGGCGCCGGCGGCCCGCGTGCCGTCGAGCTCGTGCAGCACGCCGGTGAGCCGGTCGAGCAGCTCCGCGACACGGCCGACCAGGTCGACGTCGGTGCTGTCGACGTCGTCCACGGGCAGCACCGCGCCGACGTAGCGCTGGTCCTCCTCGGCCATCGCGACGCCGAGGAGCAGGCGGTCGAGCGCGCCCGCCCACGTGCCCTGCGCCACCGTGCCGAGTCGGTAGCGCTCGCGCCGCGTCACGTCCTCGCCCCAGCGCACGCCCGCCTGCAGCGCCCAGGACCGCAGCCGGTCGAGCGCGACGTCGTCGAGCGCGAACCTGCGCCGCACGGGTTCGAGGCCCGCGAGGTCGACCACGGCGGAGGCCGTCACGCGCGAGCCCGCGAGCTCCAGCAGGGTCGCGACGAACGTGAGCAGCGGGTTGGCGCGCGCGGGGGCACGGTCGGCGACGCGGACGCGCAGACCGCGGCCCGGGTGCTCCCCGCCGGAGACCGCCGGTCCGGTGTCGCCGAACGTGGCCGACACGAGCGGGGCGAACGCCTCGACGTCCGGGCACATCACGACGACGTCCCGCGGCTCGAGCGTCGGGTCGTCGGCGAGCAGCCCGAGCACGGCCTCGCGGAGCACCTCGACCTGCCGGTGACGGCCGTGGCACGCGTGCACCTGCACGGTCCGGTCGTCGGGGTCGACCTGCTCGCGCGGTCCCGCAGCCGCGTCGGCGCGGATCCTGGCCTGGAGCGCGCCCAGCACGGTCGCGGGCGGTGCGGGGGCGCCGTGCAACGACACGACGGGCGCGAGCGGCGCCAGCCGGACCTGGAGCTCGACCGCGTCGCCCGCCATCGACGCGAGCAGCGGGTGCGACGCGACGACGGGCAGCGCGCGCCGGTGCGGGTCGGTCGGCGCGACGTCCGCGACCTCGCGCCACAGCGTGAGCGACGGGTGCGGCAGCCACAGGTGCACGTCCCGGTGCCGTGCGAGCGCGGACAGGACCCGCACGTGCGCGTCGGGCAGACGCGTGGCTCCGAGCACCGAGAGCCGTCGGGGGAGGTCGACGATCTCCGGGTCGGCGGTCAGCGCCGCGAGCGCGTCGTCGAGACGCTGCGCGGGCGACGGCGCACCGACGCGCTCCCGCACGAGCCGCCAGAGGTGCGCCTGCCACGCGAGGTCGGCCGGCAGGGGTGCTCCGGTGCCGTCCTCGTCCCGGCCCTGCGCCCAGGCGCGCACGACGTCGGGCCGCTGCGCGTCGTACGAGGCGAGCAGCCCGGCGAGCCGCTGCGCGAGCCGCAGGCGCCGGCCCTGGCGGACGTCGTCGTGCGGGTCCCCGAGGTGGCCGACGGGCGTCACGAGCCGGGGGTCGTCGCGGGCGTCGTCGAGGACGCCGAGCACGTGCCACGCGACACGCTCGGGCGCCCAGGGGTCGTCGTCGGGCGACACCCCGAGCACGCGCGCGAGCACGTCGGACACCGCACGGGCGGGGGAGGAGAAGCGGACGTTCGCGCAGATGCCGTCACCGTCCGGTCCCGCGCCGAGCTGGTGCGACAGGCGCTGCGCGACCCACCGCTCCACGCCGCGCGTCGGGACCAGCACGACGTCGGGCGCGAACGGGTCGGGCGGCGCCTGCGCGAGCACCGACGCGAGCGCGTCGACGAGCACGTCGCTGCGCTCCGCGACGTGCACGCGCAGCGCGCCGGCCGTCCTGGTCCCCTCCACGGCCGTCACGCTAGCGGCCGCGCCCGACACCCGCCGACGCTCCGCCTGACCTGGGGAGACGCCTGCCCGCCGCCGGGCTGTGGGCGGCTCGGCAACCGCAGCCCGTCCCCGCGGACGACTCGGCCGACCGGACCTCGGGCCCTCCGCCGACCGGACCGCGGCCCGCACCCGTCGACCCGTGCGCGACCTCCGCCGGCCCCGCCGGCGGGATGCCGGACTTGTCGGGACCGTTCGCTAGCCTCCTGCCTCGTGAGCGAGTGGGTGCCCGGCCGGCACGTCCTGACCCCGCGCGAGGCGGAGGAGATGGCCGCGCACCACATGCGCCAGCTCGGCCACCCCGATGCGAGCGCCAACCCCGGACGCGGCGCCGACGGCGGCCTCGACGTCACCGCCCGCCACGCGCTCGCCCAGGTCAAGTTCCGCGGCGGTCGTGCGGGACGCCCGGACCTGCAACGGCTCTACGGCGCCCGCGCCGACCGCACCGACCTCGAGCTGTGGTTCTTCACCGGTCCCGGGTACTCGGACGAGGCGGTCGAGTACGCCGACCGGCACGCGATGGTGCTGTTCACGTTCGACCTGGCGGGCGCCCTCACGCCCGCGAACCACGCGGCCTCCGAGGTGCTCGACCGCGCGACCGCGCTGCTCGCGTCCGGCGGGTCGCTCGACCGGCCGCGGCCCGCACCGCGCCCGCACCCCTCCCGCGACGACGCCGACGCACGGCCGCAGCCCGACGACCCGAGCGACCGCTGGTGGGACGGCCCGCAGCACCCGGCGCCCGAGCCCGAGTACGCGGGGTGGCACTGGGTCTCCCCGGGGCGCGCGGTCCGCCGCAACGCCCTGCTCGTCGTCGGGCTGCTCGCCGGCGCGGCGGCCTGGCTGGTCGGGTCGTACCGCGACCGGCTGCACGCGCTCGCGGCCGACGTCGCGGACCTCACGGGTCGGACGGTCGACGTGGGCGAGCTCTTCGTCGGGTGCAGCGCGGTGGCCCTCGGCGCGGTCGTCCTCTACGTCGTGCAGGTCGCGGTGATGTTCCGCCTGGGGAAGCACCCGCTCAAGGTCCCGGTGCGCGCTCGCAGGCGCGGCCGCACCCGCCGCCGGCAGGCCGCGCTCCGCTGACGCGCCCCGGCGCGACGTCGGGTCAGCGACGCAGCGCCCCCGCGCCGCGGGCGAGCAGCCGTCGGACCGCGTCGGCGCGGTGGAAGACCCCCGCCACACCGACGGGTTCCACCGACGTGACCAGCCGCCGCACGCCGCCGGTGCCGAGCTCGAGGGCCGCCGACAGCACGACGGACCCCGACGCCGAGCGCACCGTGAGCGCGACGCGCGACAGGTCGGACCACGCGTCGAACCCGGGGTCGTCGACCAGCGACCGCACGGCCTCGACCTCGAGCACCTCGCCGCCGACCCGCACCGCACCCCGGTAGACGAACGCGTCGCCCGTCTCCTCGACGCGCCCGTCGGCCAGGAACGCCCGCTCGCCCCACGGCGCGTACGTGAGCGCCCCGGCGACCGACGCCCCGGTCACCGGCCCGTCGAGCGGCATGACGACGGTGAGGTCCAGGACGACGTCGGCGCCGTCGACGGACCCGCGCAGGTGCTCGACGTACCGGGCGGACGGCGGCGGCTCGGTCATCCGGGTGCACGACGCGTCCTTCGGCACCCCCGCACCGGACCGCGACGCAAGGTACCGCCGCGCGTCCCGGTAGCCCATCTGCACGAGCGAGTCGGACGAGATGCGGCCGAGGTAGAACTCGGGGTCGAGCGGCAGCGGGTGCTCGGGCTTGACGACGTGCAGCACGAACGACCGGCCGGTCGCGTCGGCGAGCGCGAGGTCGGCGGCCAGCGCCCCGGCGGCGCTCATCTCGATCATGTGGACGTACTGCTCGAGCGGCCCGTCGCCCCAGCGGCCGGTGTTGCCGATGCACCAGACCAGCCACACCTCCTCGGCGCCGCGGCGCAGGGCCTCGGTGACGTTGGCGTCGCGGACCCAGACGGCGTCGGTCCAGACGTGCCCGTCGCGGTGCAGAGGCGTGAGGAACAGCGGCAGGGACATGCCGGCGGCGAGGAGGTCGGCGTCCACGTCCGCGGCGTCGACGGCCACGTTCTGCTTCGTGGCGAAGTCGACGACGTTGAACGAGCCCTGCAACGACGAGGTGCGCACCGCCGCGTCCGAGATCCCGAGCGCCGGGAACACGCGCTGCACGAGCCCGTCGGCGTCCCCGACCGCCGGCAGGTTCCACGGGCCGGTGAGGTACTCGTGCAGGGGGAGCGCGGAGCCGAAGTCGCGCACGTCGACCTCACGCCAGCGGCGGCACATCTCGACGCCGTCGACGCCCGAGCACAGCATCGCGGCGGTGAGGATGCCCCCGGACGTGCCGTCGACGTGGTCGAACGTGATCCCGTCCTCCTGGAGCGCGCGCACGACGCCCGCCTGCCACGCGACGCGCATGCCGCCCCCCGCCGCGACGAGCGACCTCATCGCGCACCGCGCAGCGTCCGCAGGTGGACGACGAGCAGCACGGCCGTGAGCAGGTCGAACGCGGCGACGCCGAGCGCGAGCGGGTCGAACACCCCGCGCGCCACGCCGATCGCGACGGCCACCGACGCGGCGGCCTTCTGCACCGCGGCCCACAGCACGACGTCGGGGTCGTGCCGCGGCCGCGACAGGGTGGTGAGCAGGAGCCCGCCGACGACGACCATGAACATCCCGACGGTCGCGAACAGCTGCTGCGCGGTGGTGTCCTCGGCCGCGCCCAGCAGGGACAGCACGAACGACGGGACGAGCATCTGCACGGCGCCGCTGGCGACCGTGACCCAGCCGATCACGACGAGCAGGAGGACGAGCGGCGTCCGCGCCGCCCCCGCGGCAGCGCGCCGCGAGGTGCCCGGCGGGCGCGGGCCCGCATCGGCCGTCATGTCAGCGCCCCGAGCAGGTCGCCGCGCGCGACGACGTACCAGGTGATCGCGACCCACGTGACCGTCGAGCCGTAGAACCGGATGTCGTTGAGGGTCATCCAGCGGTGCAGCAGGTGCCGCAGCTCGGCGTCGTCGGCGAACTCGCCGCCGCGGATCCGCTTGTTGATCGGGATGATGATGCCCTGCCCGACGAACGTGAGGACGAAGATCCCGACGAGGCAGGCGACGCCGAACCACACCCACCGGGTGCCCCACTCGGTGACGATCATGACGATCGCCGCGACGAACATGAGCGGCACGACGCCCGTGAAGAACACGGTGGCGCGCTTGGTCGGGATGCCGAAGTGCGTGCCGACGTTGTCGCGCGACAGGCCGCGCCAGGTGGGGAACAGGAACCACTTGAGCACCCACATGGTGCCGACGTACATCGTCGCGCCGAACAGGAACCACAGCGCCGAGAGGAAGGTGATCACGTCGCCACCTCCGCGGCGACGCGCCCCTGCACCTCGGGCCGCGACCGGTCGGGCGGCGGGGGCCACGTCTCGCCGCGCCCGAGGCCGTGCACGGACTCGAGCGGCTCGCCGAACCGCCCGTCCGCGAGCGCGGCGTCGACCGAGCCGAGGGAGTCGGACGTGAGGAACCACGCCTCGTAGTGGTCGTCGAGCACCCCGTGGGCGGTCGGCAGCCACGCGGTGAACAGCGGCTTCGACCCGATCTGGAGCGCACGCAGCGGCTGGACGCCCGGTGCGTCGCCCAGCACGATGCGGGCCCGCGCCCCGGGACCGACCGCGACGTCGCCCGTCGCCTCGAAGTAGATCGTCGACTTCATGAGCTGCCCGCGGAACGCGCAGTAGTTCGCGGCGGCGAGCTTGAGCGGCAGCCCGACGGGGGCGGGCCGCTCGATCTCGACGAGCGCGCCGAACTGCCCGTCGAGCGTGTCGTACTGCGCGGAGACCGTGGTGTCGGTGACGACGAAGTCGAGGGACGCCTGGTGCTTGGGCATGCCCCAGATGCCCTTGCCGCCCTTGACGGACACCTCGGTGGAGACGGGCAGGTCGACGACGTACTGGCCGAGCTGCAGCGTCCGCATGAGGGCGAGGGGCAGGAGCGGCGGAGCCGGCCGGGGGCCGTGCGTGACGGCGATCGCGAGCGAGTACTCGATGTACTGCCCGATGTCCGTCGACCGGTAGTTGACGACGGTCGCGACGAGCACGCCACGGCCGAAGCCCAGCGACACGGGGTGCAGCTCGGTCCCGGGCAGGACGGCCCGCGCGGCGGACAGCGAGATCGGGAACGCGGCCATGAGGACGGGCGAGTCCTCGGACGACACCGGCATGGCGTACGGGATGGTGTCGACGCGCGCGGCCTGGCCGGTGAGGCGGCGCTGGCGGCGCGGGACGGGGGACGGGACGCGGGACAGCACCGTCCGCGCGGCCGAGGTCAGCAGGCTCATCGGTGCAGCTCCTCCAGGATGATCGGGTAGGTGTCCCGCCACGCGCGCCGGCCGAAGAACACGTCGAGGTGCCCGTAGCCCGGCAGGACGTGCAGCGTGTCGCCCTTGTCCGGCCGGTGCCGCGCGAAGAACGCGTGCGTCCGGACCTGCGACTCGGGCAGGTAGCACCGGTTGTCGGCGCCCGCGAGGAACGCGAAGCGCGCGTCGGTGCGCGGTGGCCCGGCGACCAGGTCGTCGGGCAGCTCGGGGTGGTCGCGCGCGGGGACGAGGTGCCCGGCGGCGACGGACTCGCCCATCTGCCGGAAGAACGACATGGGCACGTCGGCGAACTCGCCGCTGATCCAGTCGTGCGTCGCGCGGTCGAGGTTCTCGTGCGACCAGAGCGCGGGGAAGCCCGAGCCGTACGTGAACGACACCATCCGGCAGACGATGTTGTCGCACTCGGGGTGCGTGACGCGGACGACGCCGCGCAGCACCTTCGAGAAGTTGCCGTCGGAGCGGTACCCCCACGCGGGGTTGAGGTGCGGGGTGAACCGCTCGATCGGGTCGACGAGGTAGCGGATCTTCTGCCGCGACCAGAACGGCAGCACGGGGTGCAGGGACACCGCGTTCGAGACGACGGTGTCCACTGCGGGGACCAGCCCCGCGACGGCCGCCATCGTGAACGACGTCGACCCCTGGCAGTGCACGATCGCCTTCATCGTCGTCGCGCCGGTCGCGGCGAGGACGTGGTCGACCGCGGCGGGGTGGTCGAAGACCGCGGCGTCGTCGAGCGTCCACGGCATCGGGTCGAGGTCGATCGACGCGCGCCAGTTGAGCATCCACACGTCCCACCCGTCCTCGAGGAGGACGTCGACGAGGGTGCGCGGCAGCGGCGGCCGGAACAGCTCGGCGCGGACGCCGGAGCCGTGCGCGAGCATGACGGGGCCGCGCCACGGCTCGCGCGGCCCGCGGACGTGGACGAACGTCAGCCGGGTGCCGTCGCGCGCGGTGAACGGGACGAGCTCGGTGCGGTGGTCGGCCCGCGTGACGGTGACGGGTGCTTCCTCGACGCTCATGACGCGAACCCCTCCTGCGCGACGACGATCGGGTCCTCCAGCAGCCGGACGGCGGGCGGGCCGTCCGCGGGGACGGGGCGCGGTGCGCCGTCCCGGGTGTCGACGTCCCAGCGGCGGCAGACCGCGTCGACGACGAGCGGGTAGATCTCGAGCCGCCCGTCGGTGCGCAGGCACAGCCGCAGGAAGCCCTTGTGGTCGGTGACGGCCTGCCCGGACATCTGCCAGCCGGCGACGACGCCCGTGCGGCGGGACATGAGCAGCAGCGCGAACGCCTCCGTGCCGAGCACCGCGCCGAGCACGACGACGAATGGGACGACGAGCGTCGCGGTGAGCGCGGGCGACCACGCGGGCCACGGGACGGCGACGGCGGCGACGAGCACGACCAGCGCGGCGACGAGCTGCAGGCCGACGCCCGTCGTCGCGGGGACGAGCCGCGCCAGCCGGCCGCCGGGCACGAGCGCGGCGACGACGACGTGCAGGAGCAGCAGCCCGAGCACCCACGCGGCCGCCCCGAGCGCGGCCTCCGCGACGTCGGCGAACGGGCCGCGCAGCAGCGTCGGCGACCCGCCGCGCAGCACGCCGAGCAGCCCGGCCAGGCACCCGACGACGAGCAGCTGCACCACGCCCGCGGTGGCGAGCAGCCCGACGTTGCGGCGGCCCGCCCAGAACGGGCTGAGCGGGTTGGCGATGCGGCGGCGGAGGCGACGCGACTCGTCCTGCGCGGGGTACGTCGGCCCGACGCGGTCGAACGGGGTGCCGGGGGAGTCCTTGGTCCGCATGCGCGACGCGGGCGGCGGCAGGACGACGTGGTCGACGAGGTGGTCGGTCTCGCCGAGGTAGGCGCCCCCGAGGCCGCACGTCACGGCCTGGACGGCGCGCGGGTCGGCGGCCCCGCCGGTCGCAGCCTCGTCGGGCGTCCGCGACGCGTACCGCGAGTAGAGGTGCTGGTCGCCGCTGAGCCACAGCCGCACGCGCGCGCCCGTGTCCTCGCGCTCACGCCGGCCGGGCACCTGCCGGTACCGCACGACCTCGCGCTCGAAGAAGTGCAGCTGGTTGAACGCGTCGGGGTCGTGCCCGGCCTTCGCCCACGCGGGCTCGGCGGCGCAGACCACGACCGCGTCGCCGGGCCGCAGGTGCGCGGTGACGTGGGTGCGGAAGTAGTCGAGCTGCGGCTCGTCGATGTACTCGTCGAGCTGCGAGTCGAGCCCGAGCAGCCACCAGCCGGGCGCCAGGCGCACCGCGAAGTACGACCGCCGCTGCACGGTCCGCCACGCCCCGACGCTCGCACCGCGCGTGAACACGCGCAGCCACGCCGTGAGGCCGTCGTACCAGTCGTGGTTGCCGGGGATGGCCAGCAGCGTCGGCTCGGTCGTCGCGTCGAGCACCGTGCCGGGTCGGGGGGCCGGGAGCGCGGCACCGTACGGACCCGTGGTGCGGTGCTCGTACCCGCGTGCGGACGCGGCCGGGTAGACCTCGTCGCCGCCCATCACGAGCACGTGACCGCGCGGCAGCGCGAGCGGTCCGTCCGGCCCGGCGACCTTGAGCTCGGGCTGCGCGAGCAGCGTCGCGACGGTGTACGTCGCGTCGAACCCGTCGCCCAGGTCGGCGACGAAGTCGAGCCACAGGTCGCCCTCGGGGCGGTGCGCGGGCTCGACGAGGCCGCCGGGCAGCGCGGCCTGCACCTCGCGACGGTCGCCGTACGTCGTGAACACGGACGCGAGCACGACCTTGAGCGCCGTCCGGGCGAGCTCGGGCGGGTCGAGCCAGCGCACCTGCGGCTGCGCGACGAAGCCGAGGTCGCTGCTGCGCGGGACGAGGTCGCGACGCCTCATCGGCCGGCCCTCGCGGCAGCGGCCCGCACCGGAGCGGCGCGGCGAGCGGCGAGCCTGTCCGCGACGTACACGTCCCACAGCTCGCCGAGGAACAGCCGGCCGAACTGCGCGAGCGCGGCCGCGCCGGCGTCGCCCTCGGTCCGGAACGTCGTGAGCTGCTTGGCGAGGTCGAACGGCTTGATGACGAGCACGCCCGCGCCGATGGTCCCGTCGGGCAGCTCGTCGTCGCGCATCCCGTCGAGCACCGCGAGCGCCTGCGCGTGCGTGGTCGCCTCGGGCGGTGCGACGTGCCCGGACAGGACGCGGACGAACAGCGTCGTGGTGTCGGCCCACACGTCGAGCCCGCGGTCGTCCTCGACCTCCTTGGCGCCGACGAGCGTGAGCGGTGACCCGGCGGCGTCGCGCAGCCACAGCCGGTAGAGCATGCGGCGCCCGGGCGTGCCGCCGGGGTGCACGAACAGGTTGAACCAGCCGCGCTCGACCTCGAGCCGCCCGCCCAGGACGTTGGACTCGACGAACCCCGTGGCGTCGGCCCGGTGCAGCGGGTCGGCGACGAACGCCTCGATGTCGGGGGCGGTGATCGTCAGGACGAACTGCAGGCGGTCGCCGAGGCTGCGCGCGATCTCGGCGCCGTGCCGCGGGTCGGTCTGGTCGAGCGTGAACGGCCCGACCATCCGCTCGGTGAACGCGACCGACGTGGCGCCGGGCGCGCGGGCGGCGAGCGCGCGCGTCGGTGCCGCGATGTGCGTGCGCCGGGGTCGCGACCAGTCCTGCTCGAGCATGCGGGTCGCCGCGCGGTCGGCCATCGCCGCGATGGTGAGGGACGGGTTCGCTCCGACCGGCCCGGGCATCGCGGCGCCGTCGACGACGTGCAGCCCCGCGTGCCCGCGGACCTCGCCGTACTCGTCGCACACGCCCTCGCCGACGTGCCGGCCGATGGGCGCGCCGCCGAGCGGGTGCACGGTGATGACGCGCTTGGCCCACCACAGCGGGTTGTCCTGGAAGCGGGCGCCGAGCTGCTCGCCGACGCGCTCCATGGTCGCGCGGACGTCGTCGAAGTAGGCCCGCGACGTCGACGTGGTCCAGTTCACCGCCAGCCGCCCGTCGTGCAGCGACATGCGACCGTCGGGGATGTCACGTCCCATGCCGAGCAGCGGCAGCGACCCGGCGGAGAGCCGCCCGTCGCCCAGGAGCGCGGACAGGTCGGCCGACACGTTGGACCGCCCCTGCGCGAGCACCCGGTTGCGCACGACCTGCCACGCGAACGCGGCCGCGCGCCGCGCGGTCGAGCGCAGCTGCGCGGTCTCGACGAGCCAGCCGAGGAACCCGGGGAAGCCCGCGTCCTCGACGTAGTAGCCGCGTCCGGTCCACCCGTCGCCGTCGAGCGCGTCGGGGCGGCGGATCGCGGTCGTGATGACAGGGCCGTTGCCGCCGTCGACCGGCAGGGGCTCGCCGTCGCGCGTGCAGTCCAGCAGCAGCGTCAGCAGGTCGCCGTTGCCCGAGAAGCGCGTGCCGAGCGCGGGGCCGAGGCCCGGCAGCGACGCGCGGCTGCGCAGCAGCAGGAAGGTGGTGCCGAACGTGCCGGCGCCGAGGATCACGCGCCGGGCGACGATCGAGCGCTCCGGCAGTGCGCGGGTCCGGGTGTCCATGTCGCCGCGCGCGCCCTCGGGGTGCACGACGTAGCGGACGAGGTAGCCACCGCCGTCGAGCGGCCGCACCGCGCGCACCTCGTGCAGCGTCCGGACGTCCGCCCCGTGGTGCGCCGCGGACGAGAGGTAGGTGTGGTCGAGCGTGTTCTTGGCGCCGACGTTGCAGCCGATGTCGCACTCCCCGCAGAGCGTGCACGTGCGCCGGTGCGACCCGGGGTGGACCGTGCCGTATCCCGCGGCGGGCAGGTCCAGGCCGGGCGCGGCGTCCTCGTCGGGACGCGCGAACGTGACCGCGAGCGGCGGTCGGATCGTCGGCATCCCGAGCGCGACCGCGGCCTGCTCGACGGCCCGTGTCTTCGGGGTGTCGTCGTACGGGTAGGGCGTCGCGCCGAGCATCTTCTCGACGACGTCGTAGTGCGGGTCGAGGTCGGCGCGGCTGATCGGCCAGTGCTCGTAGCCGCCGCCCGGGAGCGGCGAGTCGTGCACGAACCAGTGCTCGTCCTTGCGCAGCAGCACGTTCGCGTAGATGAGCGACCCACCACCGAGCCCGCTCGACACGAGCCCTTCCAGCCCGCGGAACGACCACGCGTCGAACAGCCCGTAGAGCTTCTCGCTCGGGTCCCAGAACGCCCGGCCCATCTGCGCGGGCGTCCGGGCGAAGTCCCCGGGCCCGTAGCGCCGCCCGCGCTCCATGACGACGACCTGCTTGCCCGTCTCCGCGAGCCGCTGCGCTGCGACCGCGGCGCCGAAGCCCGAGCCGACGACCACTGCGTCGACGACCTCGAGGCCGCCGTTCCGGATGTCCATGACGTCTCCCCGCCCGCGCGCGAACACCGACTGCGCCCCCTGCACGGACAAGAGGTGTGACCTGGGCCACAGATACACGGCCCGTAGGCTGGTGGACCGTGCAGTGCCCCTACTACGACGCGGAGCGGTGCCTCTCCTGCACGTGGATGGGGCGGCCCTACGCCGACCAGCTCGCCGCCAAGCAGGACCTGTGCGCCGACCTGCTCGCCGACCACCACGACCTCGCCTGGCTGGAACCCGTGGCCAGCCGTGAGGAGGGGTTCCGCAACAAGGCGAAGATGGTCGTCGGCGGGACCGTCGACGCCCCCACGCTCGGCATCCTCGACGCGGCCGGCGTCGGCGTGGACCTCCAGGGTTGCGGCCTCTACCCGGCGTCGCTGTCGGCGACCTTCCCGGTGCTGACCGCATTCGTGACGCTCGCCCGCCTCGAGCCCTACGACGTCCCCGCGCGACGCGGCGAGCTCAAGCACCTCCTGCTCACCGAGTCGCCCGACGGCGACCTCATGCTGCGGTTCGTGCTGCGCTCGCAGGAGGCCGTCGCCCGCATCCGCAAGCACCTGCCCTGGCTGCGCGTGCAGCTCCCGCGCCTCGTCGTCGCGTCGGTGAACCTGCTGCCCGAGCACAAGGCCGTGCTCGAGGGGGAGCGCGAGATCCTCCTGACCGAGGACGAGACGCTCCGCATGCGCGTCAACGGACTCGACCTGCACCTGCGCCCGCAGAGCTTCTTCCAGACGAACACCGACGTCGCCGCCGCGCTCTACCGGCAGGCGGCCGCGTGGGTCGACGAGGCCGCGCCCTCGTCCGTGTGGGACCTGTACTGCGGCGTCGGCGGGTTCGCGCTGCACGTCGCCGACGGCTCGCGCGACGTGGTCGGCGTCGAGACCTCTGCCGAGGCCGTCGCGAGCGCGACGCTCACCGCACGCGACGCGGGCCTACCGCGCACGACGTTCCGCGCCGACGACGCGACCGCCTTCGCCGTCGGCGCGTCACCCGCCGACGTGCCCGACCTCGTCGTCGTCAACCCGCCGCGGCGCGGCATCGGCCCCGAGCTGGCCGGCTGGCTCGAACGGTCCGGCGTGGAGACCGTCGTCTACTCGTCGTGCAACGCCCGCTCGCTCGCGCGCGACCTGGCCGCCATGCCGTCCCTGCGCCCCGTCCGCGGCCGCGTCCTCGACATGTTCCCCCAGACGACCCACTACGAGGTCGTCACCCTCCTGACCCGCGACGCCGTGGCGTAGGCGTTCGACCGCGGGGCGTCAGGCGGTCAGCGCGACCCGGCGGGCCGCGGCGCTCATCGACGGACCGTGCGCCGCGAGGAAGGCGTCCCGGCGGGCGGCGTCGATGCGACCGACCTCGCGCAGGGCCGTGCCGACGGGGCTCTGCACGAGCGGGTCCCGGTCGGCCGCGAGGAGCGCGCAGATCGCGAGCGCGTCGTCGACGTCGCCGAGGCGGACGATCGCGAACGTGGCCACGACCGCCGTGCGCCGGTGCAGCGGGTCGGGAGACGCGGCGAGCGTGAACAGAGGTGCGCGCGAGCGGTGACGCAGGTGCAGGCCGACCACGCGGGGCGCCGACCGGTCGATCAGATCCCACGCGACCATCCGGTCGAGGTGGTCCATCCACACGTCGTAGAGCGCCTGCCGCCCGTCGTCGTCGAGCCGCGGCGCACGGGCACGGAAGTCGAGCACGGACACCCCGACCATCCGCGACTCGTACTCGTCGCGCTCCAGCAGCGCCGCGACCTCCGAGAGCGGCAGTGCCCGGTGCTCCTTCGCGACCGCGAACACGGTGCCCATCCGAACCCCGACCACGCTCAGCGGGACGCCGACCATGCGACGGGTCGTCTTCGCGTGCTCCCGCTGGTCCGCGTGGCGGCGCAGCTCGTCGACGACGTCCGTGGCGGTGCGCACCCGCCCACCCTCCCGGCGGCGAGCGCACGGCGTCAACGTGTCGGTGCGGCCTGCGACGATGCCGTCATGACCGACCGGCCGACGTACGAGTTCGACGCGCCCCTGTGGCGGTGGGACGCCCGCAAGACGGACTCGTGGGTGTTCGTGAGCCTGCCGACCGACGTCGCGGACGACGTGCTCGAGGTGTCGTCGGGCGTGACGCGCGGGTTCGGGTCGGTGCGGGTCGAGGTCACGCTCGGCGGGTCCGTCTGGCGCACGTCCGTGTTCCCCGACGACAAGGCGAAGACCTATGTCCTGCCGCTCAAGAAGGCGGTCCGTCGGGCGGAGTCGTGCGACGTCGGCGACACCGTGCGGCTGCGGGTCGCGCTGGTGGACGTCGGGAGCGACTGACCGCCAGCGGCGTCAGCGGGACGGCCGCGTGAAGTCGACCTCGCCCGTCACGGCCGACCCGGGGGAGCCGTCCGGCTGCTGCGGCACGACGTCGAACCGCAGCGACTCGAACCGCAGCGTGATCGTGTCGACCGGCAGGAAGTCCTCGGCGGTCACGGCGTAGCCCGAGACGACGACGTCCTGCAGGCGCCATCGCAGGAACGGCCGTCCACCGTTCTCCCCGGCCTGCACCACCTCGAGCTCCGCGACGTCGAAGCGCTCGTTGCGCGCGCACGCGACCATGAGCCGCGGCGAGGCGACGCTGACGTCGGCGGTGACGACCAGCGGGCTCGCGGTGACGCGACCGGACACGGCGGCGTGCCCTCCGGCGCCGGCCCCGGAGGTCTCGGACCAGGTGAACGACCGCACCTCGATCCAGCCCTCGTGATGCCGGTCGGTGGAGCCGCCCTGGACCGACCCGATCCGCAGGTACGCGCGCGTGCTCATGGCACCCCTCCCGACGACGCCGTCACCGCCGAGTCTGCACCCGGCGAGGTGGGCGCGACGAGGCCCCGGGGCGTGCCACCCCGGGGCCTCGTGCGTGGTCGCGGTCGCGTCAGTCGACGGCGGCGGCGCCCACGTCGGGGTGGTCGGTGAAGAAGCCGTCCATGCCGGCGCGCAGGAAGGTGCGGATCTCGCCCTCCAGGTCGCCGTGCGCGTTCGGGTCGGTGCCGACGCGGAACTGCGTGGGCAGGAACTGGTTCTCGGCGCGGAACGTCCAGCCGTGGACCGTGAGACCGGCGCGGTGGGCGTCGCGGATCACGGGCGAGGGCGTGAGCAGCGCCCCCGACGCGTCGCGCGGGATCAGGACGTCCTTGCAGGCGCCGATGCCGTCGGCGTAGCGGGAGATCCCCTTGAGGCCCTCACGGGTGACGAGGTCGGCGTAGGTGCGGGTGTCGCCGGCGGCGACGAGGTCCCACGGGGCGCCGGAGCAGTTGATCAGCTGCGCGAGCGGGAGCCGCGTCCGTCCCGACAGCTCGCGGAGGTTCGCCGTCTCGAAGGACTGGATGATGACGGGGGCGCGTCGGCCGTCGAACCCGTTGGCGGCCAGCGTGGCGAGCAGCGGCTCCTCGAGCGAGAGGCCGAGGCCGTCGAAGTACGTCGGGTGCTTGGTCTCCGGGTAGACGCCGACGGGCTCACCGGAGCAGGTCCGCGAGCTGCGCGCGAGGTCGAGGACCTCGTCGAACGTCGGGACCTGGTACCTCCCGTCGAACGCGGTGTTGCCCGGGCGGACCGCGGGGATGCGCTCCTTGGCGCGCAGCGTGCGGAGCTCGGCGAGCGTGAAGTCCTCGGTGAACCAGCCGGTGAGGCTGATCCCGTCGATCGTCTTGGTGGTCCGGCGCGACGCGAACTCGGTCCGGGTCGCGACGTCCGTCGTGCCGCCGATCTCGTTCTCGTGCCGCGCGACGAGCACGCCGTCCTTGGTGCTCACCAGGTCGGGCTCGATGTAGTCGGCGCACTGCAGGATCGCGGTCTCGTACGACGCGAGCGTGTGCTCGGGGCGGTAGCCCGACGCGCCGCGGTGGCCGACGACGAGCGTGTCGTCGGGGCGGGCCAGGCGCGCGCCGCGCAGGTCGACGACCACCATCTCGGTCGCGTCGGGGGTGCCCGGGACGCGGGCGGCGTTGCCGGGGTAGTTGTTGTCGTTCGCGAGCAGCAGCCGGTCGCGTCCGAGGGGGACGATCGTCTCGAACGACTGGACCGGGAAGGCGAACGTCTCGCCGGTGCCGTAGCCGCCGCCGGTGCTGACGCCGCGCGGGTCGGCGATCTTCAGGGCGTCGAGCACGAGCGTCTTGCGCACGAAGCCGTCGCGGTCGGCCTTCGACAGGTCGACCTCGTAGACCCGCTTGATGACGGACGCGGCGCCGTCGAAGTCGTCGCGCTCGATCAGCCACAGCCGGTCCTTGCCGACCCACTGCGCGTCGCCGATGACGTTCGACTCGGCGTCGGTCTGGTACTGCCACGTGCGGCCGGTGTACTGCTGCGTGCGCGTGTCGAACTCGTAGACCCAGCGGCGGCGCTTGTCGGCGTCGTCGGTGAACGCGCCCTCCACGACCGGGTACAGGCGACGGCCGTCGGACGACGCGGCGAGCGCCTCGAACCCGCGGCTGCTCGCGACGCGCGGCGTCTCACCGGGCGCGAGGTACGGGTTGGCGGGCGACTTGCCGTCGGGGAACGGCACGGGCGCGGACAGCAGGACGCCGTCGGCGCTGAAGTGCAGCAGGAACGGCCCGAACTCCTCGCCGACCCACAGCGTGCCGTCCTTCGCGCGCTGCACGGACTCGACGTCGAAGTCCGCGCCGGTGAGCAGGCGGTCGGGGCGGGTCAGCGGGAAGTCGATGCGGTGGTCGGGATCCTGGAAGGAGATGTGCCGGCCGACCTGGATCTGGCCGGACCGCCAGTCGGGCGTCACCAGGTACATCCGGAGCAGGAAGTCGGCGGAGTTCGACTTGCTGCCGAACCCGTTGTCCGGCAGCCCCCAGAACGTGCCGTCGCCGTTGTCGAGGGCACCCGAGAAGCCGGGGATCACCTGACCGGCGAACGGGCCGGTGCGGCCGTTCGCGGGCGTGACGGCCGCACCCGACGGCGGGCCGTCGGCGAGGAAGTCCGCGGAGAGAGTGGCGCGGGAGACGAGGGCGGGACCGCGGTCCGCCGACGGGCCGTGGCCCGGGGACCCGCCTGCGGCGGCGGGGAGCGAGGCGGCGACCGTTCCGCCCAGCGCGGCGGAGACGGCGACGAGAGCGAGCGCGACAGCGCGACGGGTTCGCATGACGCCAGTCGACCGCGTCCGGTTGGCCCCCGCATGTCCGGTCGGCCGACGTCGTGTGACCGCGCGGGGAACACCCAGGTCGCGCCTAGGATCCGCAGCATGGACGCCGTCGAGGTCGCCCACCGCCGCCTCCACCGCCAGCACCTGTCCGGACCGCCGCTGCCCGACCCCGTGGCGGTGGTCCGCCACCTCGGTGCGTCGCAGGCGCAGGAGGTGCCGATGTCGCGGTGGTCGCTCGGCATGCGCAGCGGCGCCGACGACGCGACCGTCCTCGCGGCGCTCGACGACGGGCGCATCGTCCGCACGCACGCGCTGCGCGCCACCTGGCACTACCTCGCCGCCGAGGACCTGCGGTGGGTGCAGGCGCTGACCGGCCCGCGCGTGCAGCAGGTCAACCGGTCCGTCGAGCGGCAGGTCGGGATCGACGAGGAGGCGGTCGCGCGCACGCACCGGGCTGTCACCGCGGCGCTGCGCGGCGGTGCGCACCTGACCCGGGCGGAGCTCGGCGACGCCCTCGCGCGCGCCGGCGTCGAGGCGTCCGGTCTGCGGCTGGCCTACCTGCTCATGCGCCTCGAGCTCGACGCCGTGATCGCGAGCGGCGCGGTGCGCGGCGCGCAGCAGACGTACGCGCTGGTCGACGGGCGCGTCGCCGAGGGCCCCGACCTGCGCGGCGACGACGCGCTCGCGGAGCTCACCCGGCGGTTCTTCACCGGGCACGGGCCGGCGGCGGAGAAGGACCTGGCGTGGTGGGCGACGCTCACCCTCACGCAGGTCCGGCGCGGGATCGCGCTGTGCGTGGGCGAGCTCGTCGAGGACGAGGTCGGCGGGGTGCGGCTGTGGTCCGCGCCCGGGCCCGCGCCCGTCCCGGACCCGTCGCCGACCGCGCACGTGCTGCAGGGGTACGACGAGTACGGCGTCGCGTACACGGCGAGCCGGTTCGTGACGAACGTCGCCGGGCTCAGCATCGCGCCGCCCGGCTCGAACATGGTCATCGCGCCGCTGCTGGTCGACGGGCAGGTCGTCGGCTGGTGGCGACGTGTCGTCGCGCGGGACGGGGTGGTCGCGCAGCCGCGCCTGGCGCGTCCGCTGACCGATGCCGAACGCGTCGCCGTCGAGTCGGCGTTCGCCTCGTACGCGCACTTCGCCGACCTGCCGGTGCGCGTCGACTGGGACGCCTGAACCCGGGAGCGGCGCACGCCTGCGCGGGCGGTCCACCACCGCCGTGGCTACCGTCGAACGGGTCGGTCGCCGCCCGTGCGACCCACGGAGGAGGACGCATGGACGTCGCCGACCTGCTCGTCGAGGCCCTGGGCCGCGTCGGACCCGTGCTGCACGGGGCCGTCGACGGGCTGCCGCCCGAGGCGCTCACGTACCGGCCCGACCCGGGTGCGAACTCGATCGCGTGGCTCGTGTGGCACGCCGCGCGTGGACAGGACGCGCAGATCGCGTACGTCGCGGGCGTCGAGCAGGTGTGGACGGCGCGCGGCTGGGCGGAGCGGTTCGGCCTGCCGTTCACCGCCCGGGCGACCGGCTACGGGCAGTCGCCCGACGACGTGGCCGCGGTCGACGTGCCCGCCGACCTGCTGCTCGGCTACTACGAGGAGGTCGCCGCGCAGACCGTCGCCTACCTCGAGCGGCTGCAGCCGGGCGACCTCGACCAGGTCGTCGACGAGTCGTGGGACCCGCCCGTGACGCTCGGCGTCCGGCTCGTCAGCATCGTCGACGACGACGTCCAGCACGCCGGCCAGGCCGCGTACGTGCGCGGCCTGTGGGAGCGCCGCACCGACGCCTGACGGCGGGTGAGATCCGCGCGCGCACCTTCCCGCGCCACCCGTCGTCGCCCTAGCGTGACGAGCAGGTCCGACGACGAGGCACCCGCAGCGGGGAGGCGTGCCGTGGACGCACCGGTGAGCCGCGACGACCTCCTCGTCGTCGACGGGCTCGACGTCGCGACCGGCACGTACCTGACCCCGCCGACCCGGCTCGGCGACCTCGCGGCCGCGCTGCGGGAGGCGCCCGTGCCCGGCGGTGGCGACCAGCGGCGGCTGCAGCGGCGGAGCCAGGCCGACGAGCGGCACCTCGGCGTCACCGTCGGCTTCGACGCGGAGGACCTGGCGTCGGTCGGCTGGGCGGTCGTCACCGCTGCCGGCGTCGACGCTGCGGTGCTCGCGGCGCTCGAGCCGCTGCTGGCCCGGCGCCGGCAGCAGGCGGGCGACCGGTTCCGGCACCTCGTCGTCGAGGACGGGGAGGACGCCGACACGTTCCTCGTGCGGTACGGCGCGACGCCCACGGTCGTCGACCCGCGCGTCGTGCCGTACTACCTGCTGCTGGTCGGCGGGCCGCAGGCGCTGCCCTTCGACCTGCAGTACCAGCTCGGCGTCGCGTACGCGGTCGGCCGCCTGGACCTGCCCGACGCCTCCGCGTACGCCGCGTACGCGGCGTCCGTGCTGGCCGCGGAGGACCGCGACGCGGCGGCCGCCCCCGCGTCGCGCGGCGGACGCTCCGCCCGCCTGTTCGGCCCCCGCAACCCCGACGACACCGCGACCGACCTCAGCAGCCGGCTGCTGCTCGCGCCGCTGCTCGACGAGGTCGGCCGCTCGGCGTCCGCGTGGTCGGTCGCCGCGGACGCGGGCGAGCCCGCGACGAAGGAGCGGCTGCGCACGCTGCTGCACGCGCCCGACGGTCCCGACGTGCTGTTCACCGCGAGCCACGGCCTCGGCGGACCGCAGGCGACCGCGCTGGGCCTGGGCGGCGCGCTCGTGTGCCAGGACTGGCCCGGGCCCGTGCAGCAGCGCGGACCGCTCTCGCCCGCCCAGTACCTCGCCGCGACGGACGTCGACGCCGCCGCACCCGTCCGGCCCCGCGTCGTCCTCGCGTTCGCGTGCTACGGCGCGGGCACGCCCCGGTACAGCGACTACCCGGCCGGGCCGGGCGCGACGCTCGTCGAGATCGCCGCACAGGACGCGACGGCCCCGCTGCCCGCCCGCCTGCTCGGCCACCCCGCGGGCGGCGCGCTCGCGTTCGTCGGGCACGTCGACCGCACGTGGTCGTGCGCGTTCCTGTGGCACGGCACGACCGCGCAGACGGGAGCGTTCCGCGGCGCGCTGCTCGGCCTGCTCGACGGGATGCGCGTGGGCCACGCGCTCGAGGAGCTGACCTCGCGGTACGCGTCGCTCGCGACCCTGCTCACGGCGCGGCTCGACGCGTCCGAGCGGCTCGGCAAGCCGTTCCCCGACGCCGACCTCGTCGCGCTGTGGACCGCGGTGCACGACGCGCGCGGGCTCGTCGTCCTCGGCGACCCGGCCGTGCGCGCGGCACCCCCCGGGTCCGGCGGGCTCGTCCCGCTCTGAGCGACCTGCGGCGGCAGGCCCGGCCGACAGGCGGCCCGCTCAGTCCAGCCGCACGAGCCTCGACTCGACCCGGTCGAGCAGGCCGCGGTCGTCCAGCGGCACCTCGACGACCTGCCCGCCCCACAGCGTCACGACCACGTCGCCGCCGCGCCCGGGCAGCGTCGCCACGTCGAGCCACGTGTTCGCGGGGATCTCCCGGACCACCCGACCGCGCCGGGCGTCCACGACGTCGATGCCGCGCTCGCCGGTCGCGACGACGAGCCCGTCGTGCGTGAAGGCGAGGGTCTGCGGTCGCAGGTGCGGCAGCGGGGTGCTCCACATCAGGCGGCCGGTCGCGCGGTCGAAGAGCGCGAGCACACCGCTCTGCGTGCTGACCGCGACCTGACGCGCGCCCGAGCCGACCGCGACGTCGGACGGCACGTCGCCGTCGGCCATCGGCATGCGCAGCCGCACGGGCGCGCCCCCGCCCGTCGGGAGGATCGCGCCGACGTCCACGACCGACGTCGCCGCGGCGGGCTCGGCCGTGCTCGTGAACGCGACCACGGCCGCCGACCCGTCCGGCAGGAGCTCGACGTGCCCGGCGTCCGCCGACGGCTGGAGGGCGCCGACCAGCGTCCCGTCCGCGACGTCGACGAGCCGCACCTCTCCGGCGACGACGAGCGCGAGCAGGTCGCCCGCGACGCTCGCGTCCTCGGCGTACGGCTCGTCGGGCGGCGACGTGACCTCGCGCAGCATCGCGCCCGTCGACGTGTCCCACACGCGCACGACGTCGGGCGTGAGGGTCACGACGCGCCCCGCGGTCTCGTCGGCGTCGATCGCCCACGGCGTGTCGGACGTCGTGACGGGTGTCGCCTCCGCGAGCCCGTCCGCGTCGCTGCGGACCACGGTGCCGTCGGCCCGCACCGAGTAGGCCACGCCGTCCGACACGTCGACGGCGCGCGCGTCGCCCGCGTCCTGCAGCTGCCACAACGACGTGCGCCCGTCGGAGGCCAGCACGAGCGCCTGCCGCGGCGTCGTCTCGTCGGGCAGCGCGCCGCTGACGCCCGTGCCGGGCAGCACCGCCGACCCGTCCTCGGCGCCCGTCGCGACGTCGTACCGCTGCACCGCACCCCACGACGCGGTCGCGAGCACGCTCGTCAGGTCGCGGGCGAACACGAACCCCGACATCGCCGGGTCCGTCACCGTGCTCACCTTGGCGGCCGACGCGACGTCCCAGACGACCGCACCGGAGTCGCCCGACGTGCCGAGCGTCGCCGCGTCGGGCCCGAACCGGAGCTGCTGCACGGCCTCCCCGACCTCGAGGGTCTGGCTGACGTGGCCGGCCGCGACGTCCCAGACGTGCACGGTGCCGGAGTCGTCACCGGTCGCGAGCGTCCGGCCGTCGGCGCTGAACGCGGCCGTGAGCGGCCACGCCGTCTCGGCGTCGGCGTCGCCGGCTGCGGCCGGGCCGGCGTCGAACAGGCGGTGGCGGTCGGCCCGACGGCCGCCGTCGACCGTCCACACCGTGGCCTGCGTGTCGGGTCCCAGGGTGGCGACCGTCCGGCCGTCGGGAGCCACGACGACCGTGTGCGCGCCGGCCTGTCCCGCCCAACGCGTCGTCGAGCCGTCGTCGCGGTCCCACGCGACGACCGTGCCGTCCGCGAGGTTCGCGACGACGACGGACCCGTCGGCGCTCACGTCGGCCGACACCGGCACCTCGCCGTCGAGGATGGTGGCGACGCGCTCGAACGTGGTCCGCCCGGCGTCGTCGAGCAGGCGCCCCCAGACGGTCACCGCGGAGTCCACGGTGACGACCGTGGAGCCGTCGAGCGACTCGGCGAGGACGTCCACCGGTCCGTCGGTGTCGAGCACCGCGACGACGGGGGTCGACGTCGCGGCCAGGTGCAGGAGGTCGCGCGAGTTCGTCCGCAGCGGCTGGTCGTCCTCGAGGTCGTCGCGTCCGACGTCGATCGCGGCCCGCGCCGACCGCTCGGTGTCCTGGTCGAGGTCGGCGAGCGCGGTGAACAGCGTGCGCTCACGGGTCTCGTCGACGGTCGCGCTGCTCAGGAGGCGCTGCGTCTGGCCGTACAGCCCGACGGCGGCGACCAGCAGCACCGCGAGCGCGAGGACGAGCACACGCATCCAGAGCCGGCGACGCCGGTCACGCCTCCGGTCGGCCTCGAGCGCCTGCGACGCCTCGAGGAACTCGCGCTCGTGCGGCTGCAGCGGGCGGCGGCGGGTCGCGACGTCGGCGGCCGCGGACGCGAGGTGCGAGCCGGTCAGCAGGAGGCGGCGCTGGCGCCCGTTCTCGTCCCACAGCGCGGCGGCCTGCTCGAAGCCCGTGAGGTGCTGCGCGCGCCAGCGGGCGTTGCTGCGCCGGACGGGCTCGATGAACCGGTCGTGCGACAGCTCGTACCAGGTGGCCTGGCGTCGGGTCTCGGGGCGGATGAGGTGCTCGAGCTCGCGCAGGATCGGCGCGTCGGCCTCGGCGGTGCCGAGCGGCCCCTCCAGGACCTGCCCGCGCAGACCCTGCGGCGTGATGAGCCGCCGCTCGAACCAGTCCCGGATGACGTCCTCGCGCACGTCGGTGACGCGGGCCGCCTCGGCGACGCGCAGGTCGTAGTAGTCGGCGAGCGCCTGCTCGACGGACCCGCCGGCGACGCCGTCGGCCGTCGTGATCTCGGTGCTGCCGGGGTCGCGGCGCGCCCAGATGGTGGTGCACGCGAGCTGGAGCTGGACGGGCTCGACGTACGCGCCGAGGACGTCGACCGTGCCGTCGAGGCGCTGCGCACGCACCTGGCGCAGGTCGTCGACGAGCGCGTGCGCCGCCTCGGCGCGGAACTCGACGCCCGCGTCCTGCGCGGGCCGCACGACGGCGTCGAACGCCTCGTCGGCGGTGAGCAGGTCGAGCCGGTAGCGCGTGCGCAGCCGGGTCGGGACCGCGCGCAGGTACGGCTCGAGCGCGGCGAGGTGGTCCTCGCGGATCGCGAACAGGGCCCACAGCCGGTGCGCGCGCAGTGCCTCGCCGACCTGCGCGAAGAACTCGCGCTTGGCGTCCTCGTCGGTCGGGTCGAGGCTGAGGACCTCCTCGAACTGGTCGAAGACGAGCACCTCGTTGCCGGGGACGCCGTCCTGGTCGGGCCGCTGCTCGAGGTACTCGGCGAGCGTCATGTCGCGCAGCCGGTCGAGCGGCACCTGCTGCTTCTCCGGCACGTCGGACTCGAGCGACATGAGGGTGCTCATGAGGTACCGGTTGCGCGGCGGCGGTTGCATGGTCGCGACGTGCGGCGTGTTGACGCGCACGACGGGCAGCACCTCGAGGCCCTCGCGGTTCAGCTCGGGGATCAGGGCGGCGTTGATGAGCGACGACTTGCCCGCGCCGGAGGGGGAGTAGAGCAGCACGATGCGCTCGGCGACGACGAGGTTGAAGAGCGTGTCGAGCGCGACGGCGCGTCCGTAGAGGTGCTGCCCCGCCCGGAAGGACTGCGGCCCGACGTACGGGTTGCCGGTCTGCACGTCGGGCAGGACGCCCGTCACCGCGACCCCCACTGGTCGTGCAGCTCCTTGACGAACCGCTCGGTGCTGCCCCAGTAGAGGCTGACGCGCGCGCCGTCACGGAAGTAGCCCTCGAGGTACGCGCGGGCACGGGCCGGGTCGCTCGTCGAGCCCTCCTCGGGGTCGACCTGCACCGCGACGTGCGTGTGGTCGTTGGCGGACTTGCCCTCGTAGTTCATGACGCTGCGGTACAGGACGCGGAAGTCCCACTCGTCGAGGCGGAAGCCGACGAACATGAGCGCGGTGCGGGTGAGCGCACCGCGCACGTGCCGGGGGACCAGCTCGCGGTTCTGCGTGACGCCGATGAGGTAGTCGAAGTAGTCGTCCTCGGTCAGCACGAGCGACTCGGGCACCTCCATGAGCCCGAGCAGGTGGTAGACGAGCGGCCGCTGCACGCTGGGCCGGTACCCGGGCTCGCGCTCGTACACCGACTCGGGCCACTCGATGTCGTCGTTCCAGCGGCACAGCTCGACCTCGGGATGCTTGCCCGCGGCCTCGAGCGCGTTGGCGAGCAGCCGCGTGGGCTGCGTCGTGATGTAGACGGGTGCGGTGAGGTCGGCGAGCACCGAGTACGGCTCGATCGCGCCGCGGTCGCGCAGGGCGTGCCAGCCCGCCGCGAGCACGTCCTCGATGGGCGGGCGGCCCGTGCGCAGCGGCTCGGGGATCTCGTCGCCGAACCGCTCGAGGACCGTGCGGCGCACGTGCTGCTCGAGCTCGGACCGCGGGAACGACCGGCTCTGGTTGATCGCGAGGTACTGCGCGACCTGCGGGAGGCTCTCGCGGTTGTGCGGAGCCATCGGGAACCGGTAGCGGTTCGCCCACGCCCGCGCGACCTCCTGCCGCGACCCGAGCAGGAGGTCGCTGATCCCGGGCCCGATGATCGGGGTGCACTTCTCGTCCTCGATGTCGCGCACGACCGACGGCCACTTCTCGAACAGGCCCTGCGAGCCGCCCGAGTCGTACCACATGCGTCCGCTGCGCAGCCGCATGAACAGCGTCGGGACCCACCAGTCGTACCGGTCGCGCACCGCCGCCCGCCCCACGGCGCACGCGCGGTCGACCAGCCCGTCGCTGTCGAGGCTGCGGAAGAACGCCGACGCGAACGTGCCCGCCGTCGCCATCGTCACGTCGCCCTGCATCGCGACGACCGCGGGCACGCCCGCCGCCGCGAGCCGCGGGCCCAGGGCGGCCAGGACGCCGGCGTCGTCGGAGCGCGCGTCCTCGCCCTCGCCCGCGCTGCGGCACGACGCGAGGAAGACCAGGCCCGGCGTGCGGGACAGCTCGCCGAGCTGCTGCACGAGGTCGCTGCCGAGCATCGGTGCGCCGGCGCCGTCGTCGTCGACGAGCAGCAGCACGGGCTCGTGGTGCTGGAGGTAGCCGTGGCAGACCAGGTAGACGACGTCGTACCCGCGCCGGAGCTCCGCGACGAGGTTCGCGGCGGTCGGCGCGGCCTGCCCGGGCAGGACCGTGACGGCCAGGTCGCCGAGCGCTGCCCGCGCGCGCTCGAGCTCGGCGTCGACGTCGACCGGGGCGAGCGCGCCCCGGCCCTGCGGGGCGTACTCTCCGACGTCCGTGGGCGACGCGACGACGACGAGCGCGCGCAGGTCGCCGCGCGACCGCGGCCGCACCGGACGCCAGTCGCGGCTGCCGAGGAAGCGCGAGAACAGCACGTTCTCGTCGGTGAGGAGCGTCCGGTCGTCGTCGGGGTCGCGCAGCGTCTCCCACCGCACGCCGTGCAGCGCCGCGGCCTCGGGCGCCGGGTCGACCACGAGCCGCACCCGCAGGCGCACCCCGTTGCTCGACGCCGTCTGCACCGCCTGCCGGAACGCGGCGCCGAACCCGCCGCCGAACAGCCCCTTGCCGAGCGCGCGACCGTACTCGGTCGGGTCGAGGTCGCGCAGCGCGTCGGGGTCGATGTGCGCGACGAAGCCCGCGCTGTCCCCGTCGAGTCGCGCGTCCGCGTCGCTGCGCGGCAGCGTGAGCGCCGGCCAGATGCCGTAGGTGACGTCGTCCTTGCGGTACAGCTGGATCTCGAGATCGGCGTACTCGTCCATCACGGGCCCCCGCGCGGCCAGGTGGTCGGGCCCGGCGACCCCGCCCCCATGAGGGGCGCCGGCGTTCACCCTCGAAGGTGCTCCGCGCGCGGGCGCAGATACCGGGCACCGGTGCCACGATCGACGCGTGGTCCCGGCCGTGACGCGGGAGGGGGAGCCGGATGGCGCGTGTGGCGCGGCACCTCGTCGTGCACGGGTTCGTGCAGGGCGTGGGCTACCGGTGGAGCGCGGCGCGAGAGGCCGCGCGGCTCGGCGTCGCCGGGTGGGTGCGGAACCGGTCCGACGGGGCCGTCGAGGCGGTCGTCGAGGGCGACGCGGACGCGGTCGACGCGTTCGTCGGCTGGGCGCGTCAGGGGCCGCGCGGGGCGTCCGTCTCGTCGGTCGACGTGACGGACGAGGCGCCCGGGGACCGGGTGTCGTTCGAGATCGAGCCCTGACCGTCCCGCGCGAGCACGGGCGGACGCGTTCCGGGGCCGGGCATCACGACGGCACCCGGTCCCGGTCGGGCGTCAGGGCACCAGGTGCGGCGTGGGCTCCTCGGCCATCGCGCGGAGCAGCTCGATCACGACGGCGGCCGAGCGGTCCGCGGCGTCGTCGACGTGCGTGAGGAAGTCGTCGTTCGCGACCGGCCCGCACAGGTCGGAGATGCCGCGCACCGACAGGAACGGCACGCCGTACAGGTGGCTCGTGTGCGCGAGCGCCGCGGACTCCATGTCGGTCGCGAGCGCGCCCGGGAAGGCCGACCGGATCGCGTCGACGCGCGAGGCGTCGATGAACGCGTCGCCCGACAGCACGGTGCCGGACAGCACGCGCAGGTCGACGGTCGCGGCGGTGGCGGCGTCGTGCAGCGCGTGCTCGGCGGCGTAGACCTCGGGCATGCCGGGGACCTGGCCGAGCTCGTAGCCGAACGCGCGCGCGTCGGCGCCGGAGTAGACGTACTGCGACCCCACGACGACGTCCCCGACGCGCACCTCGACGCCGACCCCGCCGGCGCTGCCCGCGCTCACGAGGGCGCGGGGATGCGTCGCGTTGATCGCGACGGCGGCCGCGGTCGCGGCGTTGACGAGTCCGATGCCGCTGACCACGAGCAGGACCTGCCGCCCAGCGAGCGTGAGCATCCGGTGCTGCGCGTGGCCCACGCGCGTGACCGGCCCGACGAAGTCGGCGCGCGCGACGAACGGCGCCGCCTCGTCGGCCATGGCCGTCACGACGACGGCGTCGACGGCGATCACGCGGTCACCGTGCTCCAGCCGGCGCGCTCCGCGAGGAACGTGCGCGCGGCCTCCTGCGCACCTTCGAGCGTGTGGTTCGCGCCCCAGCCGCACTGCACCTCGTTGGCAGCGGGCACCTCGGTCGCCTCCACCACGTCCTCGAGCGTCGACTGCACGAGCCCGAGCACGTCGTCGTAGTCCCACTCGCCCTGGAGGATCAGGTAGAAGCCGGTCTGGCAGCCCATCGGCGAGAAGTCGATGACGCGGTCGGAGTGGTTGCGCGAGTGCTCGGCGAACAGGTGCTCGAGCGAGTGCACGGCCGGCATCTCGAGGTGCCCCTTGTTGGGCTGCGTGAAGCGCACGTCGTACTTCTGGATCACGTCACCCGCGGGCAGGACCTTCTGGTCGGCGAGGCGCACGTAGGGCGCGGCGACGGTGCGGTGGTCGAGGTTGAACGACTCGACGTTCATACGAGGCTGGTTCACGGCACGCTTCCTGTCGGACGATCCGGGGACACCATTGTCAACCGTCCGGGCACCGTGCTGCTTCCGGCGGTCGCGGGCGTCCCGCGTCGTGGACGCCCGCGACCGCACCGGGTCAGGACGACACGTCGGCCGTCGTGAAGCGCGCCCACGCGAGCGACGCGAACACCGCGACCCACGCGGCCTGCACCCCGAGACCGCCGAGCACCACGCCCCAGTCGGGGGAGATGCGCAGCAGCTCGGCGAAGTCGAGCCAGTGGTGCGTGAGCAGGCCCGGCCGGATCGCGTCGAGCGCGGGGAGGGTGTCGAGCACCCCGGACACGATCGCGACGACGACCGTCGCCGCCATCGCCCCGACCGGGACCTCCGTGAGCGTCGAGAAGAACAGCCCGACCGCGACGAGCCCGGTCATGGACAGCCCGACGAACGCGACGATGCCTGCGACGCGCAGCGCACCCGCCGCGAGCGGCACGGTGTCGCCCGAGAGGAGCACGACGTCCCGCAGCCCGAACAGCAGCGCGCCCGCGACGAGCCCGACGACCGCGATCGCCAGCACCGCGGCCGCGACGAACGCGAGCGCGCCGATCGCCTTGACGACCAGCAGGCGGCTGCGCCCGACGGGCGTGACGAGCAGGTAGCGCAGCGTGCCGGTCGACGCCTCGCCGGCGATCGCGTCGCCCGACGCGATGCCGACCGTGAGCGGCAGGAGGAACGGCAGGCAGACGAAGACCGACGCGACGACGAGGAACAGCCCGTTCTCCGTGACGCGGCCGATGAAGCCCGGCCCCTCGCCGGCCATCGCGGTGTCGCGCGTGAAGAAGACGACGAGCCCGAGCAGCAGCGGGACCGCGCCGAGGCCGGTGAGCAGCACCAGGTTGCGGCGTCGGCCCAGCACGAGCCGCAGCTCGCTGCGCAGCAGGCGGCCGAACGCGCCGCGCACGGGACGCAGCGGCGGCGCGGCGGTCGCGACGGCCGCCGACGTGGTGGTGACGCCGGACGGTGCGGCGGTCGGTGCGGCGTCAGCGTGCGACATCGAAACCCTCCCCGGTCAGCTCGACGAAGATCTCCTCCAGGCTGGGGTGCCGCACCTCGAACCCGACGAGGTCGACGCCCGCGGCGACGAGCGCCGCCGACACGCGTTCGGGGGCGGTGTCGCCGAGCAGCGCGTCCACCTGCAGCCCGTCGACCGCGACCTCGTCGAGCCCGAGCGTGTCGAGCACACGCGCCGCAGTACCCGCGAGCCCGGTCGTCGTCGTGACCCGCAGCCGCGACGCCCCGCGCGCCACGAGCACGGACCGGTCGCCCTGCAGGACCATGCGCCCCGCGCGCATGATCCCGACGTGCGTGCACACCTGCTCGATCTCGGCGAGCAGGTGCGACGACACCAGCACGGTCGTCCCGGCGTCCGCGAGCTCGCGGACCAGGTGCCGCACCTCGCGCGTGCCCTGCGGGTCCAGGCCGTTCGTCGGCTCGTCGAGCACCAGCAGGTCGCGCGGGCGCAGGAGAGCGGCGGCCAGCCCGAGCCGCTGCTTCATGCCGAGCGAGTACTGGCGGTACCGCTTGTCGGCCGCGGCGCCGAGACCGACGCGGTCGAGCGCCTCCGCGGCGCGGCGGTCGGCGGTGCGCGGGTCGGCCGTCGCGTCCGCGGCCTCGAGCCGGGCCAGGTTGTCCCGGCCCGACAGGTACGGGTGGAACGCGGGACCCTCGACGAGCGCGCCCACGCGCGGCAGCACCGACGCCGACGCCTCGGGGACGGGCGCGTCGAGCAGCCACGCCGCGCCGGCCGTCGGGCGGACGAGGCCCAGCAGCATGCGGATCGTCGTCGTCTTGCCCGACCCGTTGGGCCCGAGGAACCCGTACACCGCCCCGCGCGGCACCCGCAGCGCGAGATCGTCGACCGCGACCTGCCCGCCGCGGAACCGCTTCGTCAGCCCCTCCGTGCGCACGGCCAGGGGCCCGGTGTCGTCACCGGACCCCTGACCGACCCGCGCGGGGTCGAGCACGGTCGTGCTCACGCCAGACCTTGCAGCGTCTCGGGCGACACCGCGCCGACCAGCACCCGGCCGTCGTCGGTGAGCAGGACGCTGAACAGGTCGGAGGTCACCACGCGCCCGCCCGGGACGGGCTTCGCGATCGAGTCGAGCAGCGCCGACGGGTCGATCTCGCCCATGTCCGCCTTGTCCGACGGGTCGCCGCCGAAGTCCTCGAGCAGCGCCTGCGCGCTGTCCGACCCGATCGTCGGCTCGTGCTCCTCGAGCTCGGCGAGCGCCTTCGGGTCGCCGGCCAGCGCGCCGGTCACGTCGACACCGCTGAGCTCGACGACCGTGTCCCAGCCCTCGCCGTGCACGGTGACGCCCTGCGGCAGCGCACCGTCGGTGTGCTCCTGCTCCGCGGCCGCGATCTCGGCCTCGGTCGGCAGCGGCACGACGACCTCGCGAACCTGCGCACCCGCGGGCGGCGAGAACGTGAGGACGGAGTCGGACGGGGTCGCGAAGGACACGTCGGTGAAGCCGACCTCGAGCGCGGGCTCGGTGTCGTCGGATGCGCTCCACACCTGCACGCGTAGGGGCGTCCACTCGGTCGCGTCGACCGCGACCACGACGCGCCCGACGAGCGTCGTCGTGCTCTTCGGCGTGACGACGAGCTGGTACGCGTCGCGCCCGGCCACCGTCGTCTGGCCGTCGACGGACACCGTCGAGAGCTCCTGGGCGTGGGCGAGGGCCTGCTCGGCGGCGTCCTGCGGAGTCGGCAGGTCGCCCTTCACGGCGGGACCCTCGGTCGCGAGCTTCTCGAGCGTCGCGGCGTCGGCCGGGTCGACCGTGTAGTGCACGACCTCGTCGTCGTCGCTCGAGTACGTCCACGCCTCGTCTCCGTCGTGCACGACCGAGTACTCGGACGCAGCTCCGAGCAGCGCGACACGCGACCGCTGCTCGCCGTCGGACCACAGGCGCAGCGTCGACGAGCCGGACATGAGGTTCACGGGGTCGGCGCTCGCGCCGCCCGGGCCGAACGGGATCGACGGCAGGCCGAGGCGTGCGGTGTAGACGACCGTGCCGGACAGGGCGGGGGCGTCCTTCTCGACGACCTTCGCGACGAGCTCCTCGGGCGTGACGGGCGGCAGTCCGTCGTCGCCCGCGCTCGCGAACAGCGGCGGGCCCATGACGGCGGCACCGACGGCGACGGCAGCCACGGCGGGCACCGCCCACCGGGCTCGGGGGGACAGGGACCGGCGTGCCGGGGCCGCCGGTTGCGGGGTGGGCTGTGTCTCGGTCATGAGACCACTGTGCGCCACGCCCCCTGTGGGCATCCTGAGACGCACTCCGTTCGCCGGGTGCCCCCCCGGCGTGCGGCGGGTGGCATGCTGCCGACGTGCGGGTACTCGTGGTGGACGACGAGCGCGGGCTGACGAGCGCGCTGCACCGCGGCCTGTCGGCGGAGGGCTTCGCGGTGGACGTCGCGCACGACGGCGAGACCGGCCTTCAGATGGCCCTCGACCACGAGTACGACGCGATCGTGCTCGACATCATGCTGCCGCGCCGCAACGGCTACGACGTCGTGACGGCGCTGCGCGCGCAGGACGTCTTCACGCCCGTGCTGCTGCTGTCGGCGAAGGACGGCGAGTACGACGTGGCCGACGGGCTCGACGTGGGCGCCGACGACTACCTGACGAAGCCGTTCGCGTTCGTCGTCCTCGTCGCCCGGCTCCGCGCGCTGCTGCGCCGCCCGCCGCAGGTGCGGCCCGCGGTGCTGACCGTCGGGGACCTGGTGCTGGACCCGTCGGCCCGGACCGTGACGCGCGGCGGTGAGGAGGTCGTCCTCACGGTGCGCGAGCTCGCGCTGCTCGAGTACCTCATGCGGCACGCCGACCGCGTCGTCGGCAAGGTCGAGCTCCGCGACCACGTGTGGGAGGGGACCGGCGAGGACGTCAACGTCGTCGAGGTCTACGTCGGCTACCTGCGCCGCAAGCTCGGCCGCGACACGGTCGCGACGGTCCGCGGTGCCGGGTACCGCGTGGCCGGCTGACGCCGTGGCGCGCCGACGGGTCTGGCGCGGGTCGCTGCGGCTGCGGCTGACCGCGCTCACCGCCGGGCTGCTCATGGTGACGCTCGCCGTCGGGGCGGTCGTGCTCACGTCCGTGCTGTCCGCGGGCCGGGTCTCCGCGCTCGACGAGACCGTGCGCGACCGCGTCGACACCGTGGCCGAGCTCGCCGACGCCGACCGCGTCCCCGACCCGCTGCCCGTCGCCGAGCGCGGGGAGATCGCGCAGCTCCTCGACGCCGACGGGCGCGTGCTCGCGTCGTCGGCGAACGCGTCCAGGACGCTGCCCGTCCTGCCCGCCGACACCCTGGCGGCGCTGCGCCCGCACGGTGGCGAGGTGATCGTCTCCACCACGACCGACAGCGGCTACGACCCCGACGCACGCGTCGCGCTGCGCAACGCGACCTACCGCGGCGAGCCGGTCGTGGCCGTCGCGACCGTGCCGCTCGACGAGGTCCGCGGGCTGGTCGGTGCCCTGCGCCTCGCGCTCGTCGTCGTCGTGCCCGTCCTCACCGCGCTGCTCGCCGCGACGATCTGGGCCGTCATCGGCCGCGCGCTGCGCCCCGTCGACGAGCTGCGCCGCGCCGCCGCCGACGTCGCCCGCACCGGCGGCTCCGGCTCGCTCCCGGTGCCGCCCGTCGACGACGAGCTCGCCGCGCTGGCCCGCACGCTCAACGACATGCTCGACCGCCTGGAGACCAGCGCCGCCCGGCAGCGGTCCTTCGTCGCCGACGCCGCGCACGAGCTCCGGTCCCCGCTCGCGTCGCTGCGCGCGACCCTCGACGTCGCGCGCGCCCACCCCGACGCGTACCCGCAGACCGAGGTCGTCGCGGACGCCGAGCGCGAGGCCGCGCGCATGCAGTCGCTCGTCGACGACCTGCTGCTCCTCGCCCGCGTCGGGTCCGCACCGCTGCGTACCGAGGACGTCGACCTGGCCGCGCTCGTGGCCGACGTGGTCGACGGCGAGACCGGCGCGTCGTCGACGGTCGCCGTCGAGGTGCACGGTGCCGGGCACGCGCGCTGCGACGCCGTCGCGACCGGCCGGGTCGTGCGCAACCTCGTCGGCAACGCGTTGCGGCACGCCGCGTCGCGCGTCGTCGTGACCGTCGCCGACGGGTCGGTCGTCGTCGAGGACGACGGCACGGGCGTCCCGGCCGGCGACCGCGAGCGCGTCTTCGAGCGGTTCGTCCGCCTCGACGACGCCCGCGAGCGCGAGGCGGGCGGCAGCGGCCTGGGACTCGCCATCGCCCGCGAGATGGCCCGCGAGCAGGGCGGGGACGTCGTGCTGGCCGACGCGACCCTCGGCGGCCTGCGCGCCGAGGTGCGGCTGCCGGGCTGACGCAACGGTGCCCAGGGCTCGGCGGCGCGCGACGGGACGGGCCCGGACCGGACGGGGGTCGGCTTCCGCGTCCGGTCCGGGGGCGTGGGGTCAGACGCGGGTCGGGACCGCGTCGTCGGCGGGCGACGGCTGCTGCGGGAGCAGGGCGGCGGTCTCGTCGTCCGGGCCGACCTCCTCGCGGGCGACCGGCTCGGCGTCACGCGGCGCCTCGGGCTCGGCCGGCGCTACGTGCGACTCGATGCGCATCCCGTAGAAGGACCGGTGCACGAAGTACGTCGAGGCGAGGAAGAACACCCCCGCGAGCACGAGCACGAGCGCGTGACGCCCCTGCCCGGACAGCTGCACGGCGAGGTCGACGGCCAGGAGCCCGAAGAGCGTCGTGAACTTGATGACCGGGTTGAGCGCGACGGACGACGTGTCCTTGAACGGGTCGCCGACCGTGTCGCCGACGACGGTCGCATCGTGCAGCGGGGTGCCGTTGGCGTGCAGCTCGGTCTCGACGATCTTCTTCGCGTTGTCCCAGGCGCCGCCCGCGTTGGCCATGAAGATCGCCTGGTAGAGGCCGAACAGCGCGATCGACACGAGGTAGCCGACGAACAGGTACGGCTCGACGAACGCGAACGCGAGGGTCGCGAAGAACACCCCGAGGAACATGGTGAGCATGCCGCGCTGCGCGTACTGGGTGCAGATCTCGACGACCCGGCGCGAGTCGGCCTCGCTGGCTGCGGCCGTGCCGTTGAGGCGGATGTGCGTGCGGATGAACTCGACGGCCCGGTAGGCGCCGGTCGTGACGGCCTGGGTCGAGGCACCGGTGAACCAGTAGATGACCGAGCCGCCCGCGACGAGGCCGAGCAGGAAGGGCGGGTGCAGCAGCGACAGGTTCTCGAGACCGGTCGTCAAGCCCTCGGTGAGGCCCATGATGATCGAGAAGATCATGGTGGTGGCGCCGACGACGGCGGTGCCGATGAGCACGGGCTTGGCGGTCGCCTTGAACGTGTTGCCCGCGCCGTCGTTCTCCTCCAGCAGCTGCTTGGCGTGCTCCCACGCGGGCGCGCCGCCGAGGTCCTCGACCAGTGCGTCCTCGTCGGCCTGCTCGATCCCCGACAGCTCGTAGACGCTCTGCGCGTTGTCGGTCACGGGACCGTAGGAGTCGACCGCGATCGTCACGGGTCCCATCCCGAGGAACCCGAACGCGACGAGCCCGAACGCGAACACCGCGGGCGCGTGCATGACGTCGGCGAGCCCGAGCTCGCTCACCAGGTAGGCGGCGCCCATGAGCACGACGATCGCCATGCCGAGCCAGTAGGCGGAGAAGTTGCCCGCGACCAGACCGGACAGGATGTTGAGCGACGGCCCGCCCTCGCGCGACGATGCGACGACTTCGCGCGTGTGCCGGCTGCCGGTGCTGGTGAACACCTTGACGAGCTCGGGGATGAGCGCACCCGCCAGGGTCCCGCAGGAGATGATCGTCGCGAGCTTCCACCACAGGCCGGGCGTGCCGTCGGCGAGCACGAGCCACGTCGTCGCGAAGGTCGCGGCGATGCAGACGGCCGACGTCAGCCACACCAGCGACGTGAGCGGCTTCTCGAAGTCCATGCGCTCGGCGCTCGCGTAGCGGCGCGACGCCCACAGGTCGTTGACGGTGTACGAGACGCCCGACGCGGCGATCATCACCGCGCGCACGACGAAGATCCAGACGAGGAGCGCAGCCTGGACGCCGGGGTCGGGGACGCCGAGCAGCACGAACGTCACGAGCGCGACGCCCGTGACGCCGTAGGTCTCGAACCCGTCCGCGCTCGGGCCGACGGAGTCGCCCGCGTTGTCGCCCGTGCAGTCGGCGATGACGCCGGGGTTGCGGGCGTCGTCCTCCTTGATCTTGAACGCGATCTTCATGAGGTCGGAGCCGATGTCGGCGATCTTGGTGAAGATGCCGCCGGCGATCCGCAGCGCCGCGGCGCCGAGCGACTCGCCGACCGCGAACCCGATGAAGCACGCGCCGGCGAGGTCGCCGGGCAGGAACAGCAGGATGACCAGCATGATCGCGAGCTCGAGGCTGATGAGCACCATGCCGATCGCCATGCCGGACCGCAGCGGGATCCGGTGCAGCGGCAACGCACGTCCGCGGAGCGCGGCGAACGCCGTCCGGGAGTTCGCGTAGGTGTTGACGCGGATGCCGAACCACGCGACCGAGTACGACCCCGCCATGCCGACGAGGCTGAACGCGATGACGACGGCGACGCGTCCCCAGTCGAACCCGACGAGCACGCGGTAGTAGACGACGATCACCGCGGCGATGAAGCCCCACAGCACGAGCAGGAACCGGCCCTGCTGCACGAGGTAGGCCTTGCAGGTCGTGTAGATGAGCTCGGACACCGCGCGCATCGACCCGTGCACGGGCAGCCGCTTGAGCTGTGCGACGACGGTCACCCCGAACGCGAGCCCGAGCGCGCACACGACGAGCCCGACGCCGAGCCAGACCCGCCCGGGCAGGCCCGCGATCGTGACGGACGACAGGTCCGGGAGCGTGAGACCGGCCTCGCCGCCGTGCGGCGCTCCGTCGGAGGTGCCGGTGGACGTGGTGCTGGCGCAGCCGGACAGGAGGGCGACGACGGCGGCGAGGGCGAGCCAGCCGGCGGTGGTCGTGGCGGTGCGGGTGCGACCGGCGGTGCGAGCCGGGGGAGGGGTGTGTCGTGCGGCGGGACGGGCGACGGGACAGGTGGTGGTCGCGCTCGCGCGCGACGGCGTTGTGGACACGGTCTTCCTCGGCTCGTGCGGAAACCCTTTGCTCGTTCTTCGAACGTAGAGCGGCGGGTCTTGGCGCACGTGTGACCTCAGTCCCGGGCGCTCGCCCGTGCGGGGGAGCCGCCCCCGGTTCGCCCGGCGTGTCGGACGTGACACGCCGTCGCTGCAGGTCAGCGCGTGGGCGCGGCCGTCCAGTGCGTGGGACGGCGCACGCGTCCGGGCAGTCGCGTCGTCGCGTCGCCGCGCGCCGCGGCCGCCTGCGGACCGGTGACGAAGAGGGCGTCGGACAGGTCGGCGCCGCGCAGGTCCGCACCACGCAGGTCCGCGCCGACGAGGTCCGCGAGACGCAGGTCCGCACCCCGCAGGTCGGCTCCCATGAGCCACGCGCCGCGCAGGTCCACGGTGCGCAGGTCCGCGCCGCCCATCCGTGCACCGACCAGGTCGGCCCGTCTCCGGTCGCGTCGCCGTCCGGGCAGCGACCGGCGCGCCGCACCGCGCACCGCCGCGCTGACACGGCCCAGCACGTCGACGACGGACGCGTGCAGGTCGTCGACGTCGCTCCGCGCGGGTGCGTCCGGTGCCGCGTCGGCCACCGCGGTGACGCGGGCGAGCGCAGCCCGGGCCTCGTCCCGCAGCGCGGCGTCGACGGGGCGGTCCACCGCGTCGACGAGGTACCACGCGAGCTCGTGCAGCCGCCGCTGCACCCCGAAGGCCGCGAACATCGGCCCCGCGACGTCCGGGCCGTCGCGCCAGTCCCGCCCCTCGAACGCCGCCGTCACGTGCTGCCCGGCGCCGAAGCAGTCGAACACCGTGCACCCGGCGAACCCGCGCTCGCGCAGCTGCGCGTGGACGCCGCACCGCAGGTCGTCGCGCAGGTTGCGGCACGCCACGCCGCCGGGCTTGTCGAACGCGAAGTCCGCGGAACGCTGGAAGGGCAGGCCCACGCAGCAGAGCGCCGCACAGCGTGCGCAGTCGGCACGCAGGTCGAGGACCGTCCTGCCGTCGGGCGCCGCCGCCATGCCGTCACCTCCCGCCGTCCGACCGCGCGAGCCTACCCGCGGGCGTGCGGCGAGGACCCGGGCATGCATGCGGGCGGCACGACGCTCCGCCGCGGTGCGGCCGGACCGCCGCGGCCGCACGATGGAGGTCGGACCGACGACGCCGAAGGAGCCGCACCGTGCCCAAGACGAAGCGCAACGGCGACCCGATCCCCGACGAGCTGCCCAGCACGCTGCAGCGCTCGGGGGGCAAGGCCCAGCGGACGTTCGCGCACGCCCACGACGCCGCGCTCGAGCAGTACGGCGGCGACGAGGAGCGCGCGTACCGCGTCGCGTTCGCCGCGCTCAAGCACACGCACGAGAAGGTCGGCGACAGCTGGCGGCCCAAGGAGGAGTACGGGCCGTCCGACCCGCGGGCCGAGGAGGGCGGGCTCGACAGCGACGCACCGACGGCCGGCGGCGTCGACGCGAACGCGTCCAAGGCGCACCTCTACGACGTCGCGACCGAGCTCGAGGTGCGCGGACGCTCGCGCATGACCAAGGCCGAGCTCGTCGACGCCATCCAGCGCGAGAACGACCGCCGCTCGCGCGCCGCGCTGGGCTGACGGTGACGCGCTCGCCCCCGACGCCGTGCACCCGGACGGCCTCCGCACAAGGGTGGAGACGGACCAGTCCGACGGCTGACCTGCGCAAGGGCCGTGGCCTCTACGCTGGCTGCCATGTCCTCCGTCGTCGCCGCGCCGCCGACGCCCGACGTCTGGCTGCACCCGCGCTGGCGCGGGTGGTCGCGCGCGTGGCGGTACCTGCTGGCCGCGGGGCTGGGTGTCGCGCTGTGGATGGCGCAGGTCATCACGCTCGCGATGCCCGACGCGGTCGGCGAGACCGCGGCACGCCCGCCCGACGAGGTCGTCGGCGGCGCGATCCTGCTCGACCTCGCCCTGGGCGTCGTCACGCTCGCGCTCCTGCCGCTGCGCCGGCGCCACCCGCTCGCCGTCGCGGTGGCCGCGACCGCGGCGACCGCCGTCTCGGTGGTCGCCGTCGGGCCCGCGACGTTCGCGATCGTGTCCCTCGCGACGTGGCGGCGCGGCCGCTGGCTCGTCGTCGTCGGGCTCACGTGGCTCGCCGCGACCCTCTACTCGACGTTCGTCCACGTGCCGCGGGTGTGGTCGACGGACACCTCGCCCGTCACGCACCTCACCGACATCCTCATCGGCGTCCTCGTCCTCGCCGTGACCGTGGGCACCGGGCACGGCATCGCGACGCGGCGCGAGCTCGTCGCGTCGCTGCACGCCCGCGCGCAGGCCGCCGAGCGCGAGCGGGCGCTCGCCGCGGAGGTCGCGCGCGAGGCGGAGCGCACGCGGATCGCGCGCGAGATGCACGACGTCCTCGCGCACCGGATCTCGCTCGTCGCGCTGCACGCCGGTGCGCTCGCGTACCGGGACGACCTGTCGCGCGAGCAGGTCGTCGAGACGGCCGGCACGATCGCCGGGGCCGCGCACGCGGCGCTCGCCGAGCTGCGCGACGTGCTCGGCGTCCTGCGCGACCCGTCGCAGCCCGACGCCGTTGAGCGGCCGCAGCCGACGCTGCAGGAGATCCCCGCCCTCGTCGCGGAGGCCCGTGAGGCGGGCGCCGAGGTCGTCCTCGACACGGACGGCCTCGCACCCGAGGCCGCGCGCGACCTCGCCGCGTCGGTGTCCCGCACGGCCTTCCGCGTCGTGCAGGAGGCGCTCACGAACGCGCGCAAGCACGCGCCGCGTCAGCCGGTCGAGGTCGTGCTGGCGGGCGTGCCGGGCGGCGAGCTCGCCGTCGAGGTCCGCAACCGTGCGCTCCTCACCACGGGTGAGGGGCACCGGCCCGGGGTCGGGCTCGTCGGGCTCACCGAGCGCGCGACGCTCGCCGGTGGCGAGCTCGAGCACGGCTACCAGCCCGACGGCACCTTCGTGGTGCGCGCACGTCTGCCGTGGGCGGCATGACGGCCGCGGTCCGGGTCGTCGTGGTCGACGACGACCCGCTCGTGCGCACCGGTCTCGGGCTCATCCTCGGCGGCGCGCCCGACCTCGAGCTCGTGGGCGAGGCGGCCGACGGCCAGCAGGGCGTCGACGTGGTCGTCCGCACCGCGCCCGACGTCGTCCTGATGGACGTCCGGATGCCGCGCATGGACGGGCTGGCCGCGCACCGGCGGCTGCGCGACCTCGGCTCCCGCGCGCGCGTCATCGTCCTCACGACGTTCGACGCCGACGACCTCGTGCTCACCGCGCTGCGCCAGGGGGCGGCGGGGTTCCTGCTCAAGGACACCCCGCCGCCCGACCTGGTCGCGGCCGTCCGCCGCGTCGCGCAGGGCGAGCCCATGCTGTCGCCGAGCGTGACGTCGCAGCTCATCGCCGCCGTCACGGCGGCACCCGCAGGCGACCCGCCGCGCGAGCGGGCCCGCGCGCTCCTGGCGACGCTGACCGACCGCGAGCGCGAGGTCGCCGAGGCCGTCGGCGCCGGCATGTCGAACGCCGAGATCGCGCGGGCCCTGCACCTGGGCGTCGCGACCGTGAAGACGCACGTCGGGAACGTCCTCACCAAGCTCGACGCGACGAACCGGGTGCAGATCGCCCGCTGGGTGCACGAGGCGGGGGACGAGCGGGCCTGAGCGCGGGCGGCACGTGCCAGGTGGTTCCATGACGAGCGTGAGCAAGGCCGTCGAGGACACGAACCGCCGCATGCTGCGCGCCCGCGACGCGATGGACCGCGCGTACGCCGAGCCGCTCGACGTGCCGTCGCTCGCGCGGGTCGCGCACGTCTCGGAGGCGCACTTCATCCGCACGTTCCGCGCGACGTTCGGCGAGACCCCGCACCGCTACCTGCAGCGTCGTCGCGTCGAGCGGGCGATGCTGCTGCTGCGCGAGACCGACCGCAGCGTCACGGAGATCTGCCTGGCCGTCGGCTTCACGAGCCTCGGGACGTTCAGCCGCACGTTCCGCGACGTCGTCGGCGAGTCGCCGACCCAGCACCGGGCGCGCGGGCCGCTCGCCATCGCGCCGACGTGCTTCACCAAGGCCTGGGTCAGGCCGAGCAGTTTCGGAGAAGCGTCGACCTGACGGCGCTCAGTAGCGTCGGCGGCATGCTGAACTCCATCTCCATCTCCCAGATCTACGTGCTCGACCAGGACGAGGCGCTCGACTTCTACGTCGGCAAGCTGGGGTTCGAGGTCGGCACCGACCAGGACCTCGGCTTCATGCGCTGGCTCACGGTCCGCGTGCCGGGCGACGCCGGCCGGGAGGTGCTGCTCGAGCGTCCCGGCCCGCCGTCGCTCGACCCGGGCACCGCCGAGCAGGTCCGCGAGCTCGTCGCGAAGGGCGCGACGGGCGGCCACCTCTTCCTCACGACCGACGACGCGCACACGACGTACGCGACGCTCAAGGAGCGGGGCGTCGAGCTCACCGAGGAGCCGACCGAGCGGCCGTACGGCATCGACTTCGGCCTGCGCGACCCGTTCGGGAACCACGTCCGGATCGCGCAGACGCACCGCTGACGTGCTCGCCGGGCACGGTGCGCACGTCGCCGCGCCCGGCTCGCAGGTCGGTCCGCCGAGCCCGGCGCGGTCGCAGGGCGGGTGCGGTCAGTCGCCCTCGAGGGCGGGCAGGATCGTCGTCGGGATCATGAACGCGACGGTGATCGACAGGATCCCGCCGACGAACGTCCAGTGGCTCCAGTCGGGCCCCTGGAACGAGAGCGCGAACAGCACGATGCCCGCGGCGAACAGCAGGAACGCGAAGAACGCGCCGACGACGCGCCCCGCGGACTCGGTCCGCTCCTCGTCGCGCGGCGCGATGACCGGATAGCTCATGGGACCCACCTTTCGTCGGGGTCGATCCTGCCCCGTGGCGCGCGGCGTGGCCAACCGCGAGCGACGTGCGGTGACGTCAGCGCAGGGGCAGCGCGCGCGGTGAACGCGGCCCGAACTTCGGGGCGCGACCCGCGAGCGTCGTCTCGATCAGCCGGATCACGCGCTGGCGGTGCCCGCGCCACGGGTCGAGGAGCTCGAGCATGCCCGCGTCGTCCGTGCGCCGGCCCGTGAGCGCCCACCCGACGAGGTGCGCCAGGTGGAAGTCGCCGACCGACACCGCGTCGGCGTCGCCGAGCGCGCGGGACGTCGTCTCGGCGACGGTCCACGGCCCGATGCCCCGGACCGTGAGGAGCCGTCGCCGCGCCTCGGTGAGCGGGAGGTCGACCGCCTCGTCGAGCCGCCGTCCGACCTCGGCCGCACGTCGCACCGCCGACGAGCGCTGGTCGTCGACGCCGGCCTGCCGCCACTCCCACACGGGCATGTCGCGCCACACGACCCACGGCGGTGGCACGCGCATCGACGCTGGCACCGGTCCGGGCGCTGCCGTGCCGTGCCGCGTCACGAGCCGGCGCCACGCCGCGCGGGCGTCCGCCCCGACGACGCGCTGCTCGAGGATCCCGGCCACGAGCGCCGCCACCATGTCGCCGCTCGCCCCGATGCGCAGGCCCGGCACCCTCCGGTGGGCGTCCCGCACGACGGGGTGCAGCGACGCGTCGAAGCCCGACGGGTCGTCGTGCGCACCGAGGATCCGCGGGACCCCCGCGACCGCGCGCTCCGCTCCCGGGCCCCACGCGGCCACGTGCACACCGTCGCGGTGCACCGCCAGCCGCCGGGTCGCCGGTCCGTCGGGCGTCGCGAGCGCGTGCCACAGCGAGCCGTCGGGCGCCGCCCACCAGCACGGGTCAGCCGCGCCGCGGCGGTGGGGCGCGAGCGTCCGCCGGACGTCGAGGCGGTCCGCCGGACGGTAGACGTCGACGAGCACCGGGGCCGTCGCGTGGCCCTCGGGGCCAGGCGCGGGGGAGCCGTCGACCGTCACCCGACCAGTGTGCGCCCTTCCGGATGCCGGTCCGGCGCGCGCCGTGCAGGCTGTGCCGGTGGCCATCCGGGTCGGGATCAGCGGCTGGCGCTACGCCCCGTGGCGTGGCGTCTTCTACCCGCGCGGCCTGCCCCAGCGGCTCGAGCTCGAGTACGCGTCGCAGCGGCTGACGAGCATCGAGATCAACGGCTCCTTCTACTCGCTGCAACGGCCCGAGAGCTACCTCAGGTGGGCCGAGCAGACGCCGGACGACTTCGTGTTCTCCGTCAAGGGGCCGCGGTTCGTCACGCACATGCGCAAGCTCGCCGACGTCGAGACGCCCGTGGCCAACTTCCTCGCGAGCGGCGTCCTCGCGCTCGGCGCCAAGCTCGGCCCGGTCCTCTGGCAGCTCCCGCCGAACCTCGGCTTCCACCCCGACCGGCTCGCCGCGTTCTTCGACCTGCTGCCCCGCACGACGGCCGCCGCGGCGGAGATGTCGACCCGGCACGAC
Organism: Cellulomonas fimi; assembly: GCF_028527925.1. GTDB lineage: Bacteria > Actinomycetota > Actinomycetes > Actinomycetales > Cellulomonadaceae > Cellulomonas > Cellulomonas fimi_C. The sequence continues at coordinate 23,085 of NZ_JAPESW010000002.1, read as the reverse complement.
GAGCGGCTCGACGACCGGGCGTGGACCACGACCGACGCCGACCGGCGCCTGCGGCACGTGCTCGAGGTCCGGCACCCGACGTTCGAGATACCCGAGCTCGTCGACCTGCTGCGCGCGCACGACGTCGGCCTGGTCGTCGCCGACACCGCCGGTCGGTGGCCCGTCATCGAGGACGTCACGTCCGACGTCGTCTACGTCCGCCTGCACGGCGACACCGAGCTCTACACCAGCGGCTACGAGGACGACGCCCTCGACCGGTGGGCCGCGAAGGTCAGGACCTGGGCAGACGGGGGCGATCCGGCCGACGCGCGACGGCTCCGCGGCGCGGCACCCGCGTCGGACGGCCGCGACGTGTTCGTCTACTTCGACAACGACGTGAAGGTCCGCGCGCCCGTCGACGCGATGGCCCTGTCGGCCCGGCTCGGGCTGCGGACGGAGGTGAGCGCATGAGCGGCGGCATCGCGGTGGCGACCGAGGGGACGACGCTGCGCATCACCCTGGCGGGCGCGGTCGACCTCGCCGTGCGCGAGTCCGCGGCACCCGTGTGGGCGGCGCTCGCCACGGGCGACCAGGACGTGGTCGTCGACTGCGCGGACGTGACGTTCGTCGACTCGACCGGCCTGTCGCTCCTGGTCCGCCTGGTCCGCGACGCGACCGAGTCCGGCCGTCGCGTGCGGGTGCTCGCCGCCCCACGAGCGGTCACGGAGATCCTGGCCGTCACCGGCGTCGACGCCTGGATGCGCGCCCAGGGGGTCGAGGGCGTCTAGGCGGCGGGCCCGCCCCGGACGCCCAGCGGCCGACCTGCTCGTCGCGGATGCGCACCGTGAGGTCGGACGTGATGTCGTAGGCGAGCGCGTCGAGGGTGTCGAGCGCTGACTGGACCTCGGCCACCGTCGCGCCCGGAGGTGCGGGCCCGCCGCGCTCGTGCGCGAGGAGGGCGGTCTCGAGCAGGGCGCCGACCGACCGGTACGCCGGGTACACGGTCTCGCCGAGCCGGCTCCGCAGCGACGGGCCGAAGTAGGTCTCGACGACGGCGAGCCCGCTGTTCAGCTGGTCGTTCCACTCGACGAGGACGTCGTCGTACGCCTGGAGCCGCGCGGTGAGCGCCTCCCGCGCACGGTCGCTGCCGTCGTCGTCCCGGATCGCCCACAGCAGCCGCTGCATCCGGTAGCGACGGCGGTCGAGGAGCCCCGACACGGAGCGGCACACGTCGCCCGCGTGCTGCACGGCCTGCTCGCGCAGGCGCGCCTCGTTCTGCCGCTCCCACGAGCGGTCCTGCAGCCGACGGGCGATGAGACCGCCCGCGACGGTCGTGAGCGCGAAGCCGAGGACGACCGGCAGCAGCTGCTCCCACATGCTGCCCACGGTAGGGCTCGACGACGACCCGCGATCAGTGGCCGCGGAGGCGTTCGATGAGGCGGCGGTCGCGCTTCGTCGGGCGGCCCGCGCCGCGGTCGCGCTGCCCGGCGACGGCCACGTGCTCCTTGGGCGGGACCGCGGGAGAGCGGTCGAGGTAGCAGGCGACGGCGACATCGGCGCCGACGCGCTTGACGACGAGGCGCTGCACGATCACGACGCGCTCGCGGGCGCCGCCGCGGACGTGCACCTCGTCGCCGGGGACGACCTGCGTCGCGGGCTTGGCGCGCTCGCCGTTGACCCGCACGTGGCCGGCGCGGCACGCGGCGCCCGCGGCGGAGCGGGTCGGGAAGAGTCGCACCGACCACGTCCACGCGTCGACGCGGGCTCGGGTCACCTCGGGCATACCCCGACTCTCTCACGCCCGACGCGCCGGGGATCGTCACGACGAAACGCTTCGTCGAAGCGCTCCAACTGGCCGCGACCCGGTCCTCGCCAGCACGCTGCGTCGAGGCGGGCCGCACGTGCCCCGCCGGACGCGCGGGACGTGCCCGCGCCGCCGCCCCCGGGAGGACCACGGATGACGACGACGCTCTCGCGGCGGGTGGCGGGCGCCCTGACCGCCGTGCTGCTGCTCCTCGCCGGCGCGCTCGCGCTGGCCGGCCCGACGCAGGCCGCGGACCCGGTGCGCATCATGCCGTTGGGCGACTCGATCACCGGCAACCCCGGCTGCTGGCGCGCGCTGCTCTGGCAGAAGCTCCAGCAGAACGGGTTCACGAACATCGACATGGTCGGCACGCAGGGCCCGCAGGGCTGCGGGATCGCGCACGACGGTGACAACGAGGGCCACGGCGGCTACCTCGTCACGACCGTCGCCGCGCAGAACCAGCTCGTGCCGTGGCTCGCCGCGACCCGGCCCGACGTCGTCCTCCTGCACTTCGGCACGAACGACGTGTGGAGCGCCCGCACGACGCAGCAGATCCTCGACGCGTACACGACGCTCGTGCAGCAGATGCGCGCGAGCAACCCGCGGATGACGGTCCTCGTCGCGCAGATCATCCCCGTCGCACCGCCGACCTGCGCCGACTGCCCCGGCCGGACCGCCGCGCTCGACGCCGCGATCCCCGCGTGGGCCGCGGGCCTGTCGACCGCGCAGTCGCCGATCGTCGTCGTCGACCAGGCCACCGGCTGGGTGCCCGCGACCGACACGTACGACGGCGTGCATCCGAACGACGCGGGCATCGTGAAGATGGCGGACCGGTGGTACCCGGCGCTCGCGGCGGTCCTGGGGGGTTCGGCGCCGACGGCCACGCCGACCCCGACGATCACGCCGACCCCGACGGTCACGCCGACGCCGACCGTGACACCGACGCCGACGGTCACGCCGACACCGACACCGACGCCGACACCCACGCCGACGTCGGGCGGCGCAGGCTGCAGCGCGCGCTACACGCTCGCGAGCACCTGGCCGGGCGGGTTCGTGACGAGCGTGCGGGTCATCGCGACCCAGCCGATCGCGGGGTGGAAGGTCGCCGTCGCACTCCCGAACGGCACGGTCGCGAACGCGTGGAGCACGCAGAGCAGCGTGAGCGGCAGGACCTGGACGTTCACGAACGCGGCGTGGAACGGGACGCTCGCGACGGGCCAGTCCACCGAGCTCGGCTTCCAGGGCACGGGTTCGGGCGAGCCGTCGTCGGTCACCTGCACGGCCACCGCCCGCTGACGACGACCGACGCCGTCGAGCACAACGTCAGGAGCACTCCGGCGACGCAGGACGCCCCTGATGTTGTGCTCGACGGACGGGGACGGACCGCGGTCACGCGGGGGCCGTCGTCGGGAGCGCGGGCCGTCCGCGTCAGGCGGTGCGCGTGATCTTCACGTGCCAGGCGTCCGGGCCGTCGACGAGCACCTCCGACTCGATGGGCGCGCGCTCGGCGAGCTGCGCGAGCAGGGGGCGCGGCAGGTGCGGCGCGACGAGGATCAGCGACTTCCCGGGGGCGATCGCCTCGAACGCACCGAACACGGTCGCGTGCCGGATGACGTGCGGGATCGTGCGGACGTCGAGCACCGGGTCCGCCTCGTCGTGACCGCCGCAGCCGCAGGTGTGCCCGGCGGGCTCCGCGGTCACAGGAGCGGTGGTGAGGATCTCGACGTTCTCGGCTGCCATGGGGGTCTCCCTCTCGGTGCGGGTGGTGCGGGTCGTACGGGGTGGTGCAGGTCGGTGCCGGGTGGTGTGCCGGTCGGCGTCGACGAGCCGTCGTCGGACGCAGTGCAAGCGGCCGCCGTCAGCGTGTCATCGGTGCTCGGCCGGAGCCCCGGGACGTTCGGCCCGTTCCCAGCCGGGGCGGGGGACGCGCGTCCCCCGCTGGGCGTCGCGGGTCCGGTAGACGACGTACGGGCGGACCAGGTAGCCGACGGGCGCGGACAGCACGTGCACGAGCCGCGTGAACGGCCAGATCGCGAAGAGGGCCATGGCGGACAGCACGTGCGCCTGGAACATGCCGGGCACGTCGGCCATCAACGACGCGTCGGGGCGCAGCGACACGAGCCCGCGGATCCAGGGCGCGATCGAGCCGCGGTAGTCGTAGCCGCCGCCGAGGACCTGGAACAGCACGGTCGCGGCGGTGCCGCAGAGCAGCGTCACGGTGAGGACGACGTACATGACCTTGTCGGACGTCGTGGTGGCCCGCCGGACGGCCGCGACGACGCGTCGCCGGTGGACGAGGATCGCGAGCCCGACGATCGTGAGCACCGCCGCGATGCTCCCGGCCCACGTCGCGACCAGGTGGTACGCGTGCTCGTGGATGCCGACCGCCTCGAGCCAGGCTCGCGGGATCAGCAGCCCGACGACGTGCCCGCCGATGACCATGAGGATCCCGACGTGGAACATCGGCGACCCGATCCGCAGCAGGCGGCTCTCGTGCACCTGCGACGAGCGCGTCGTCCAGCCGAACTGGTCGTGCCGGTACCGCCACACGTGCCCGACGACGAACACGGTCGCGGCGACGTACGGGACCACGACCCAGAGCAGCACGGCGGTGGACGTCATGCGGGCACCTCCGTCGGGCGCACGGTCGGGAAGGGGAGCAGGGGCGCGGACAGCCCGACGGTCTCGCCGGGCGGCCCGGACGCGACGAGGTCGGCGAACCGCTCGGCGGTCGCGGCGTCGACCGCCGGCAGCGTCCGGCAGACCGCGTCGAGCACGTGCGCGTAGGGGCTGCGCGCGTCGTGCAGCGCGGACCGCAGGAGCTCGAGGCCCTCGCGGTGCGTACCGAGCAGCGCGTCGACGACGGGTCCGGGTGCGCGCGCGGACAGCTCGAGGACCGCGGGGAGGAAGTCGGGCAGCTCGTCGTCGCTCGCCTCGAACCCGCACGCGCGGTAGGCCTCGCGGAACGTCACGAGCGCCATGCCGCGTCGTCGCGTGTCGCCCGCCGAGTAGTACGACAGGTAGAGCGCGCAGCGTCGCCGCAGGTCGAACGTCGCGACGTAGTGCCCCTGCTGCGCGGCGAGGTCCATCGCGCCGACGGCGTCGAGGTGCGCGCGGAACGCGTCGGCGACACCGTGCGGCAGCCCGGCCACGGTCGACCGGAGGAGGTCGTGGTGCGCGCGCACGTGCTCGGTCGGGTAGTCGAGCAGCATCGCGGCGGCGAGGTGCGCGATCGCCCGCTCGCCCGTCGTGACGCGGACGGGGTCGAGGAACGGCAGCGTGCGGCGGCTCATGCGTGCGCCCCCGTCGGGCCGGCGCCGTAGCCGGGCTGTCCCTTCGCGGGTGGGAAGAGTCCCGCGTCGCGCTCGTCGCCGCCCCAGTTCAGCAGGTTGACGCGCGTCGGCCGGTCGGACGCGGACGCCGGCGCCGGGTGGAACGACTCGACCCCCACCGCCGGCCGCGCGAGCGCGGCGGGTCGCTCACCCCGCGCCCGCGGCCCGCCCATCCCCGGACCGCCCGCGCCGTCGAGCGAGCACCCGAGCCCGCCCTCCGCGATCTCGTCCAGCGCGCGGGCGGACTCCGCGTGCGCGGGCGGGACGACGTAGCGGTCCTCGTACTTCGCGATCGCGAGCAGCCGGTACATCGCCTCGACCTCGTCGCCCGTCATGCCGACGGTCGCCGCGATGCGCGGGTCCTGCTCGACGCCGAGGTTGACGTTGCGCATGTGCGCGCGCATCGCCGCGAGGCGCCGCAGGACGGTGGTCACCGGACGGGTGTCGCCCGCGGTGAACAGCCCGGCCAGGTACTCGACGGGGATGCGCAGCCGGTCGATCGCGGCGAACAGCGTGCGCGCGTCCTCGCCGTCGTTGCCCGACCCGGACACCACGTCGACGACCGGCGACAGCGGCGGGACGTACCAGACCATCGGCAGCGTCCGGTACTCGGGGTGCAGCGGCAGCGCGACCTCGAACCGCGAGATGAGCGCCCACACGGGCGAGCGCTGCGCGGCGAGCACCCAGTCGTGCGGCACCCCGTCGCGCTCGGCCGCGGCCATGACCTCGGGGTCGGACGGGTCGAGCAGCACGGAGCGCTGCGCGGCGAGGAGCTCGTGCGGGTCCTCGACCGACGCGGCCTCCAGCACGCGGTCGGCGTCGTACAGCACGAGGCCCAGGTACCGCAGCCGGCCGACGCACGTCTCCGAGCACACCGTCGGCAGCCCGACCTCGAGGCGCGGGTAGCACAGCGTGCACTTCTCGGCCTTGCCCGTGACGTGGTTGAAGTAGACCTTCTTGTAGGGGCAGCCCGACACGCACATGCGCCAGCCGCGGCACGCGTCCTGGTCGACGAGCACGATGCCGTCCTCGGCGCGCTTGTACATCGCGCCCGACGGGCACGACGCGACGCACGACGGGTTGAGGCAGTGCTCGCAGATGCGCGGCAGGTAGAACATGAACGCCTGCTCGAGCTCGGCCTTCACGCGGTCGCTCATCTGCGCCAGGACGGGGTCCTTCTCCATCGTCGCCGCGGACCCGCCCAGGTCGTCGTCCCAGTTCGCCGACCAGGTGATCTTCGTGTCCTCGCCCGTGAGGAGGGACTTCGGCCGGGCGACGGGCGTGTGCTCGCCCTGGGGTGCCGACAGCAGCACGTCGTAGTCGTACGTCCACGGCTCGTAGTAGTCGCTCACCTCGGGGAGCCGGGGGTTCGCGAAGAGGTGGGACAGCTTGGTGAACCGGCCGCCCGAGCGCAGACGTATCCGGCCGCGCTTGTTCAGCGACCAGCCGCCGCCCCAGCGGTCCTGGTCCTCGTACGTCCGCGGGTAGCCCTGGCCGGGCCGCGTCTCGACGTTGTTGAACCAGACGTACTCGACGCCCGCGCGGTTCGTCCACGCCTGCTTGCAGGTCACCGAGCACGTGTGGCACCCGATGCACTTGTCGAGGTTCATGACCATCGCCATCTGGGCCATCACGCGCATCAGTACGTCACCTCCTGGGACCGGCGGCGGATCGTCGTGACCTCGTCGCGCTGGTTGCCCGTCGGGCCGAGATAGTTGAAGGCGAACGACAGCTGCGCGTAGCCGCCGACGAGGTGGCTCGGCTTGAGCAGGACACGCGTCAGCGAGTTGTGGATGCCGCCGCGCAGGCCCGACGTCTCGGACCGCGGCACGTCCACCGTCCGGTCCTTCGCGTGGTACATGAACACCGTCCCGGCGGGCATGCGGTGCGACACGACGGCGCGTGCGACGACGACGCCGTTGCGGTTGTACGCCTCGACCCACTCGTTGTCGGTGACGCCGATGGTCGCGGCGTCCTGCGGGGACATCCAGATGGTCGGGCCGCCGCGGGACAGCGTGAGCATGTGGAGGTTGTCCTGGTACTCGGAGTGGATCGACCACTTCGAGTGCGGGGTCAGGTAGCGGACCGCGACCTCGGCGTGCCCGTCGGACCCGGGCGCCCCGGACGCGGCCGTCGAGCCCGGGCGCGCGTCGCCGAACAGCCGGTGCAGGTCGAGCGGCGGCCGGTACACCGGCAGGTTCTCGCCGAGCTCGCTCATCCAGTCGTGGTCGAGGAAGAAGTGCTGGCGCCCGGTGAGGGTGTGCCACGGCTTGAGGTGCTCGACGTTGATCGTGAACGCCGAGTACCGGCGCCCGCCGTGCTCCGACCCCGACCACTCGGGCGACGTCACGACCGGGACGGGCCGCGCCTGCACGTCGGGGAACGTGATCCGCTTCCCCTCGTGGTCCCGGGCGAGCGACGCGAGCTCGGTGCCCGTGCGCTTCTCGACGCGCTCGAACCCCTGCACCGCGAGCCGCCCGTTCGTCGTGCCGGACAGCGCGAGGATCGTCTCGCACACGTGGCGCGCGTCGTCGAGGCGCGGCTGACCGGCGGCGACGCCCTCGCGGACGGTCCCGTTGACCCGGCCGAGCTCGGCGACCTCGACGTCGGGGGAGAACGCGACGCCCTTCGTCACCATGCCGACCCGCGCGGTGAGAGGGCCGAGCGCCGCCCACCGGTCGGCGAGCGTCGCGTAGTCGCGCTCGACGACGACCAGTCTCGGCATCGAGACACCGGGGACCCGCCCCATCGCCTCCGGGACCGCGCCGTGCGGCGCCGCGAGCTCGTCGGGGGTGTCGTGCAGCAGCGGCACGGCCACGAGGTCCTCGCGCGTGCCGAGGTGGTCGGCGGCGAGCGTCTGGAACGCGCGGGCCAGGGTGAGGAACACGTCGAAGTCGGTCCGGGTCTGCCACGGCGGCGCGATCGCCGGGTTGAACGAGTGCACGTACGGGTGCATGTCGGTCGTCGACAGGTCGTGCTTCTCGTACCAGGTCGCGGCGGGCAGCACGACGTCGCTGAACAGCGTCGTCGACGTCATGCGGAAGTCGCTCGTGACGAGCAGGTCGAGCTTGCCGCGGGGCGCCTCGTCCCGCCACGTCATCGACTCCGGGCGCCGGCCGGGCTCCGACTCGGGCGCACGCACCGCCGAGTCGGTGCCGAGCAGGTGCCGCAGGAAGTACTCGTTGCCCTTGCCGGACGACCCCAGGAGGTTCGCGCGCCACACCGTGAGCACGCGCGGGAAGTTCGCCGGGTCGTCCGGGTCCTCGCACGCGTACCGCAGGCGACCGGCCTCGAGCTCGTCGACGACGTGCTGCGCGGGGTCGACGCCCTTCGTCCGCGCTTCCGCCACCAGGTCCAGCGGGTTGCGGTCGAACGTCGGGTACGACGGCATCCAGCCGCGCTGCGCGCTCTCGACCAGGCAGTCCGCCGTCGTCCGGCCCGCGAACCGGCCCTCCGCGAGCGGCGACGCGAGCGCGTCGGCGGGCAGGCCGTCGTAGCGCCACTGGTCCGTCGCGAGGTACCAGAAGGCGGTGCCGATCATCTGCCGTGGCGGCCGCACCCAGTCCAGCCCGAACGCGTACTGCGCCCATCCCGTCACGGGCCTGCACTTCTCCTGCCCGACGTAGTGCGCCCAGCCGCCGCCGTTGACGCCCTGGCAGCCGGTCATCGACATGAGCGCGAGGAAGGTGCGGTAGATCGTGTCCGAGTGGAACCAGTGGTTGGTGCCCGCGCCCATGAGGATCATCGAGCGGCCGCCCGAGTCCTCGGCGTTCTGCGCGAGCTCGCGGCCGATCCGCGCCGCCGTCGCCGCCGGGACGGACGTGATCTCCTCCTGCCACGCGGGCGTGCCGGGTGTGGAGGCGTCGTCGTAGCCCGTCGGCCACTCGCCGGGGAGCCCGTCACGGCCGACGCCGTACTGCGCGAGCAGCAGGTCGAACACCGTGGTGACCACGCGGTCGCCGACCCGTGTGACCGGCACGCCCCGACGCACGACGCCCGCCCCGCCCTGGTGCTCGGCGCCCGCCTCCGGGGGCAGGTCGAAGCGCGGGAGGTCGACCGCGACCGCGTCGCCCGCGGCGGCGTCCACGTCCCGGATCGAGAGCACCGGCTCCACGTCGCCGAGGTCGAGGTTCCAGCGCCCCTCCTGCGCGGGGTCGAACCGACGGCCCAGCGACCCGTTCGGCACGTGCGGCGTCCCGTCCGCGTCGAGGACGACCGTCATGAAGGCGGCGTCGCGCGCGCCGGCGTCGTCGCCCGCGGCCGCGCCGAGCGCGTCGGCCGTGAGGAACTTGTCGGGCACCCAGGCGTCACCACGCTGCTTCAGGGTGATGAGGTGCGGCGCGTCCGTGAACCTCCGCAGGTAGTCGACGAACCGCGCGGTGCGCTTCTCGACGAGGAACTCCCGCAGCACGACGTGCCCCATCGCGAACGCGAGCGCGCCGTCGGTGCCGGGGTGCGGCGCGAGCCACTCGTCGGCGAGCTTGGTGTTGGCCGCGTAGTCGGGGGAGACGGCGACGACCTTCTGCCCGCGGTAGCGCGCCTCGGCGAGGAAGTGCGCGTCGGGCGTGCGGGTCACCGGGACGTTGGAGCCCCACATGACCAGGTACGACGCGTTCCACCAGTCCGCGGACTCGGGGACGTCGGTCTGGTCGCCGAACACCTGCGGCGACGCGACGGGGAGGTCGGCGTACCAGTCGTAGAACGACAGCATGGTCCCGCCGAGCATCGAGACGAACCGCGCGCCCGACCCGTGCGACACCATCGACATCGCGGGGATCGGCGAGAACCCGGCCACGCGGTCCGGCCCGTACTCCTTGATCGTGTGCACGTGCGCGGCCGCGACGATCTCCGCCGCCTCGTCCCACGTCGCGCGGACCAGCCCGCCCTTGCCGCGCGCCGCCTTGTACGCGCGCGCCGTCTCCGGGTCCGACGTGACCTCCGCCCACGCCGCGACCGGGTCGCCCGTCCGGGCCTTCGCCTCGCGGTACGCCCGCAGCAGCACGCCACGCACGTAGGGGTAGCGGACGCGCGTCGGCGAGTACGTGTACCAGGAGAACGACGCACCCCGCGGGCAGCCCCGCGGTTCGTACTCGGGGGAGTCCGGGCCGACCGTCGGGTAGTCGGTCTGCTGCGTCTCCCACGTGATGATGCCGTCCTTGACGTACACCTGCCACGAGCACGAGCCCGTGCAGTTCACGCCGTGCGTCGACCGCACCACCTTGTCGTGCGACCAGCGGTCCCGGTAGAACGCGTCGCCCTTCCGGCCGCCCTCCAGGAACAGGCTGCGCAGGTCCCGCGACACCGTGCCGGGGCGCAGGCGCGAGACCACGGTGAGCAGCGCGTCGACCGCGCGGTTGTCGGTGCGGGCCGCGGACGGTCCGGGACCGGGGTGCCGGGGAGCGGGCACGGAGACCTCCGGGGGGAGACGGCGGACCGGGTCAGCTGGGGCGGGGTGCGCCGGGACGCGCGTACTGCACCCAGGTCAGGACGGTGCAGGCGGCGAAGTAGACGGCGCAGCCGACGAAGAACGCGGTGGGCGACCACGCCGACAGGGCCATGCCGACGAGGAACGGTCCGAACGCCGCGCACGCGGACGTGAACCCGATGACCCCGCCCGCACGGCGTCGGTCGAAGATCATCGGCATCTGCTTGAAGGTGCCCGCGTTGCCGATGCCCGCGAACGTGAAGATCAGCAGCATCCCCGCGAGGAACCAGCCGAACGTGCTCGTGTCCGTCGGGCGCAGGAAGAACAGCGTGAGCACCGTGCTGAGCGTCATGCCGATTCCCGACACGAGCGTCCACACGGCACCGCCGAACCGGTCGCACAGCGGGCCCCACGCGGCGCGCGTGATCGAGCCGAGCAGCGGGCCGAGGAACGCGAACTTCAGCGGGTCGGGCGCGTTCTCGAAGCCGCCGAAGAGGTTGAGCGTGAGCAGCCCGAGCTGCGCGGCGAACCCGGAGAACGCGCCGAACGTCATCACGTAGATGGCCGTCATGAACCACGTGTGCCTGTCGCGGAAGATGTCGAGCTGCTCACGCATGTTCGCCGTGACGGGCACGCGCTTGAGGTACAGCGCCGCGAGCCCGATGCCGAGCAGCACCCACGGCACGAGGACGAGGCCCGCGTTGTGCAGCCACATCGGGCCGCCGTCCGCCTGCTCCTGCGGTGTCAGCGCGGCCGTGCCGAGCAGGCCGAACCCGATCACCCACGGCACGAGGAACTGGATGAGGCTGACGCCGAAGTTGCCGAGCCCCGCCTGCAGGCCGAGCGCCGTGCCGGCCATCCGCTTGGGGAAGAAGTAGCTCGTCGACGGCATGAACCCGGCGAACGCGCCGCCGCCCAGGCCCGCCGCGACGGCGAGCAGCAGCAGCACCGCGTACGGCGTGGACGGGTCGCGGACCGCCATCGTCCAGCCCGCCATCGGCAGCAGCATGAGCGTCGCCGTGCCGCCGACCAGCGTGCGCGTCCCCAGCATCGGCGGCAGGAACGTGTACGCCATCCGGAACAGGCCACCGGCGAGCCCCGGGATCGCGACGAGCCAGTACAGCTGCTCCTTCGACAGGTCGTACCCGATGACGTTGAGCCGGGGCGCGATCGCGCTCACCAGGTACCAGACGCAGAACGCGAGCGTCAGGTTGTACGTCGTGATCCAGAGCGTCCGCCACGCGAGGCGCTTGTCCCACGTGGACTCGTCCTCGGGGTTCCAGTTCGCCAGGTCCGGCGCGAGCGTCGTCGTCGGTGCCGACATCGGGTCCTCCTCGTGGTGCGCCGGGATGGGGCGCCGGGGACCGGTGCCGGTCCCCTCGGCGTGAGCATCCCGACCTGTCCACCCCGCGCTCCACCGCGAGTGCCGTGAAAAACCCGTCCGCCCTCCGACGGGCAGTCCGTCCGTCCCCGCACAGGCGTCGACCCCGTCGTGGAGCCCGGCGACGGGGCATTCCCGGGCTCCATGACGGGGTCGTCGGTGCGGGTCGGATCAGGTCGTGCGGGCCGCGCGGAGGGTGAGGACGCAGTGGTGCGGTTCCACGAACGGGTGGAGCTCCGCGGCCTCGACCGGGCCGCCGACCGCGTCGAGCACGCCCTGCGCGAGGCCCAGGTGCACGCTGCACACGACGTCCGGGCGCTCGCGGGCCAGGTCGAGGAACGGGCACCGCCACAGGTGGAACTGCAGCGGCTCGTCCTCGAGGTCGGGGTCGAACCCGAGCCGGTCGAGATGCGCGGACAGGGCGTCGAGCTGCCGCTGCTCCGGCGGCGCGTCCGGCGACGACCGCGGCGTCGGTGTGTGCAGCGCGGTCACCGCACGCGCCGCGAGCTCGCGGCCCGCGGCCCGGGCGGTCTCGGGGACGGACTCGACGGGCTTGCCGTAGCCCTGCAGCAGCACCCGGCTCAGCGCGGCACCCGCGATCGCGTCCTCCAGCCGGCGCGCGGCGACGGGGTCGGTCCGCACGTCCTGCGACGTCACGGCCCGGTAGACGATCCGCGGGCGGCCGCGCGTCGTGCGGACCTCGGGCTCGCGGTGCACGAACCCGTCGAGCACCAGGCGCTGCAGGTGCTCGCGCGCGGTGTTCTCGTGCAGGCCGGTGCGGTCGGCGAGCTCGCCGACCGTCTGCGGGCCGCCGCTCTGCAGCAGGTGCAGCAGGTCGACGCGGCTGCCCGAGCCCAGCGTGCGGGCCGCTGCGGTGCGTCGGGACATGCGCCGATCATCGAGGCGGAGCGACGTGCGCGGCTCGGGACCTCGGTCCCATCCGCAGGCCAGGGGCGTAAATCTACGGTCGAGCCGTGAATACCCCTGGCCTGCGCGGACGGACCGTCCTCCTGGTGCCCGTCGCGGTCGCGCTGCTCGCGGGCCTCGACGCCGCGCTCGTCCTGCTGGGCCTCCCGGCACCCGTCACGACGCAGCGGCTGCCCGACGTGCACGGCGCGCTCATGGTGCTCGGCTTCGTCGGTGCGCTCGTCGCACTCGAGCGCGCGGTCGCCGTCGGGCGGCTGCTCGGCTACGCCGCGCCCGCGCTGCTCGGGCTCGGCGGGCTCCTGCTCCTGTCGCCGCTGCCGCTCGCGGCCGGACGCGCCGCGCAGCTCGGCGGGGCCGTCGCGCTCGTCGGCCTGTACGGCGCGGTGTGGCGACGCCAGCCCGCCGCCGCCGTTGCCGTGCAGGGGCTCGGGGCGCTGCTCGCGGTCGGGTCGACGGTGCTGTGGCTCGGCGACGTGCCCGTCCCGCGGCTCGTGCCGTGGTGGGTCGGGTTCCTCGTGCTGACCGTCGCCGGCGAGCGCCTCGAGCTGATGCGCGTCGCCGCGCCGCCGCCCGTCGCGGAGCGGGGCGTCGTCGGCGCCGCGCTCGCGTTCCCGGTCGCCGCCGCGCTCGCGCTGCTGTGGCCGACGGTCGGGTATGCGGCCCTGGGCATCGTCCTGCTGGTGCTCATGGGCTTCCTGGTCCGCTACGACGTCGCGCGCCGCACCGCACGGGCGTCGGGCCTGCCGCGGTTCATGGCCGTCGCGATGCTCGCGGGATACGGCTGGCTCGGCGTCGCGGGGACGCTGTGGCTGGTCGGCGGCCCGCAGCTCGCCGGGCCCGGGTACGACGCCGTGCTGCACGCGGTGTTCCTCGGGTTCGTGCTCTCGATGGTCATGGCGCACGCGCCCGTGATCCTGCCCGCGGTGCTGCGCCGGCCGCTGCCGTACCGCCCCCTGATGTACGGGCCTCTCGTCGCGCTGCACCTGACGCTCGCGCTCCGGGTCGCCGTCGGGGACGCGCGTGACCTGCCCGCGGTCGTGCAGGTCGGTGGCGTCGGCAACATCGTCGCCGTCCTCGCGTTCCCCGTCGTCGCGGTGCTGTCCGCCCGCGTGGCCGGTCGTGGCGCACCGCCCCGACCGCGCACCCACGGCCACCCCGACCGCCCCGTCGCCGTCCCCGCTGACCCGGCGACGGGGCTCCCGACCACCGCCACCGCGACGGCGTCCGCGTCGCCCTCCGCCTCCGCGGGCGCGTCGACGTCGGCGCCCCGAGGCCGCGCCGGAGGGCCGGGAGGGCCGGGAGTGCCGGGTGCGCCGGGTGTCGCCGCCGCGCCCGCGCGCACCGCGGAGGTGACCGCGTGAACCGCGCGTCGTGGCACCTGCGTGCCAACGCGCTCGTCGGCGCGTGGCTCGTCGCGGCTGTCGCCGCGACCGTCGTGCACCGCAGCGTCCCCGCGGCGCCGTGGCTCATGGTGCATCTGCTGCTGCTCGGCGCGGTGAGCACCGCGATCCTCGTGTGGAGCCAGCACTTCGCCGACACACTGCTGCGCCGGCCCGCACCCGGCGGTCGCCGGGGCCACACCGCGCGGCTGGCCGCACACACGCTCGGGTCGGTGCTCGTCGTCGCCGGGTTGCTCGGGAGCGTCTGGCCGCTAGTCGTCGCGGGCGGGGCGCTCGTCGCGGGCGGCGCGGTGGCGCACGTCGTCGTCCTCGCGCGGCAGGGACGCGGTGCGCTTCCGTCGCGGTTCGGGCCGATGGTCCGGTACTACGTCGCGGCGAGCGCGCTCCTCCCCGTCGGCGTGACGCTCGGCGTCCTCATGGCGCGCGGCGACCTGTCCGGCGAGGCGCACGGGCGCGCGTACGTCGCGCACGTCGCGCTGAACCTGCTCGGGTGGGTCGGCCTCACGGTGCTCGGGACGCTCGTCGTGCTGTGGCCGACGGTCCTGCACGCCCGGATCGACGAGCGCGCGGAGAAGGCCGCGCCGCGCGCGCTGCCCGTCGTGCTCGCCGGACTGGTGGTGGTCGGCGCGGGGTCGGCGACGGGGTGGCGCCCGCTCGTGGGTGTCGGCTGCCTGGTCGTCGTCGCGGGCTGCGGTGTCATCGCCAGGTCCATGGTCGACCAGATCCGCACCGCGGCGCCCCGCACGTACGCCGCCTGGACCGTCGGTGCCGCGGTCCTCTGGCTCGTCGGCTGCACGGTCGCGTACGGCGTGATCGTCGCGACCGCGCCGTCGTGGGCCGCCGCGGTCGACGGCGTGAAGGTGCTCGTGGCCCCCTTCGCCGTCGGCTTCGCGGCACAGGTGCTCGTCGGGTCGCTGTCGTACCTGCTGTCCGTCGTCCTCGGCGGCGGACCGTCGACGGCCCGCGCGACCGCCGCGGAGCTCGACCGGGGCGCGCTCGTCCGGCTGGTCCTCGTCAACGGCGGGCTGCTCCTCTACGTCGTGCCCGCGCCCGCCGCCGTCCGGGTCGTGTGCTCGTTCGTCGTGCTCGGCGCGCTCGTGACGTTCCTCGTGCTCGCGGTCCGCGCCGCGCTGGTGGCCCGTCGCCCCGCGCCGTCCGGGCCGGTCGCGCGGCCCGCGGGTGTCCCGACCGTGGGAGCCGAGCCCCGGCGGCACCGGTCCGGCGCCGCGGCCGTCGGCGTCGGGGCGCTCGCGCTGGTCGTCGCGGTCGGCGTGGCGCTCGACCCGCCCGCGGCCGGCATCGGACTGGTGTCCGCAGCGGGCGCCGAGGGGGTCGTGGCCACCGGCCGGACGACCACCGTGCAGGTCGAGGCGCGAGACATGCGATTCTCGCCCGACCGGATCGAGGTGCCCGCGGGCGACCGGCTCGTGGTCGAGCTCGTCAACGCCGACGACGACGTGCACGACCTCACCCTCGCGACCGGCGCGACGACGGGCCGGATCGCGCCGGGGGACTCGGCGACGCTGGACGTCGGCGTCGTCGGGCGGTCGGTCGACGCGTGGTGCGCGGTCGCCGGGCACCGGTACATGGGCATGACGCTCGACATCGTCGCGGTCGGCGGGACGGTGCCCGCGGAGGAGGCGGACGCGGCGGAGCGGCCGGACGACGGGACCGACGGGGACCCGACGGTGTCCGCGCACACCGACCACACGAGCCACGGCACGCCCGGTGCCGCCGCGACCGGCCCCTCCGCGGCCGAGGACCTCGACCTCATGGCGACCCCGGCCGACGACGTCGTCGCGCGCGACGCCACCGCCCCGCCGTCGGAGCCCGCGGGCCGCACGCACCGCCGCACGATCACGGTCCGCGAGGTCGAGCGCGAGGTCGCACCGGGCGTCACGCAGACGCTGTGGACGTTCGACGGCACAGCACCGGGACCGGTGCTGCGCGGTCAGGTCGGGGACCGGTTCGAGATCACGCTCGTCAACGACGGTTCGATCGGCCACTCGATCGACTTCCACGCAGGTGAGCTGGTCCCCGACGACACGATGCGCACGATCCCGCCGGGGGAGTCGCTGACGTTCTCGTTCACGGCGACGCGCAGCGGCATCTGGATGTACCACTGCTCGACGATGCCGATGAGCCTGCACATCGCCAACGGCATGTTCGGTGCCGTGGTCATCGACCCGCCGGGGCTGCCGCCGGTCGACCGCGAGTACGTCGTCGTGCAGTCGGAGCTCTACCTCGGGCCGCAGGGCGGAGTCGCGGACCCCGCGCGCCTCGCGACGCGGATTCCTGACCTCGTCGTCCTCAACGGCTACGCGCACCAGTACCGCGACCGCCCGCTGCGCGTGACCGCGGGCGACCGGGTCCGGTTCTGGGTCCTCGACGCCGGCCCGAACCTGTCGTCGGCGTTCCACGTCGTCGGCGCGCAGTTCGACACGCTGTACCGCGAGGGCGACTGGGTCCTCCGCGACGGCGGCTCGACGGGCACCGGCGGCGCGCAGGTGCTGTCGCTCGCACCTGCCGAGGGCGGCTTCGTCGAGCTGACGATCCCGCAGGCCGGCACCTACCCGTTCGTGTCCCACGCGATGAGCGACGCCGAGGCCGGCGCGTCCGGCCGGCTCGTCGTCACCGCCCCCTGACGCCCCGCGCCGGCGACGTACGGTGGACGGCATGACCACCAGCACCACGTCGTCGTCGCCTGCCCGCCGTCCGGACCGCACCGTCGCCATCAGGGGCGGCTACGTCGTACCGGTGGCGGGACCGCCGGTCGAGGGCGGCACGGTACTCGTCGTCGACGGCCGGATCGCCGCGGTCGGCACGGACGTCGAGGTGCCCGACGGCACACGTGTGATCGACGCGACCGGGCGCTGGGTCCTGCCGGGCTTCATCGACGGGCACGCGCACGTCGGTCTGCACGAGGAGGGCGAGGGCGCCGCCGGGAACGACACGAACGAGATGGTCACGCCCAACACCGCGGGCGTCCGGGCGGTCGACGCCGTGAACATCGAGGACGAGGGATTCCGCGACGCGCTCGTCGGCGGCATCACGTCGGTCGTCGTGAAGCCCGGCTCGGGCAACCCGATCGGCGGCCAGTCGGTCGCGATGAAGACGTGGGGTGGCCGCACGGTCGACGAGCAGGTGATCTCGGCGTCGGTGAGCGTGAAGTCGGCGCTCGGCGAGAACCCGAAGCGCGTGTACGGGGAGCGCAAGCAGCTCCCGTCGACGCGCCTCGGCACGGCGCTCGTAATCCGCGAGGCGTTCACCAAGGCCCGCCACTACGCGGCCGCGCGGGCCGTGGCGGCGACCAAGGGCGAGCCGTTCGCCGCCGACCTCGCCCTGGAGACCCTGGCGCGCGTGCTCGACGGCGAGCTCGTGTGGGACCAGCACACGCACCGGCACGACGACATCGCCACCGCGCTGCGTCTCGCGGACGAGTTCGGCTACCGGCTGGTCGTGAACCACGGCACGGAGGCGCACAAGATCGCCGACGTGCTCGCCGAGCGCGACGTGCCGGTGATCTTCGGCCCCATGTTCACGAGCCGGTCCAAGGTCGAGCTCCGCGACCGCGCGATCGAGAACCTCGCGGCCATCGCGGCCGCGGGCGTGCGCGTCGCGATCACGACCGACCACCCCGTCGTGCCGATCAACTTCCTCGTGCACCAGGCGACGCTCGCCGTGAAGGAGGGCCTGCCGCGGCAGACCGCGCTCGAGGCGCTCACGACGAACCCCGCGTCGTTCTTCGGGCTCGACGGCCGCGTCGGCGCGCTCGAGCCCGGCCGCGACGGCGACGTCGTCGTCTGGTCGGGCGACCCGCTCGACGTGCACGCCCGCGCGGAGCACGTCCTCATCGACGGCCGCACGGTCTACACGTGGGACGAGGCCGCGCACCGGGGTCGCGTCGTCGAGCGCGCGGAGCGCTTCGCCGTCTGACGCGCCTCGCGTGCTCCCGCGAGCTCGTCACGCCGCGCCGAGCTCGTGAGCTGGAGCTGACGACCTCGACGCGAGCGCACGCACTCGCGGGCGGGGGTCGACAGGAACGCGCGGAAGGGGCGCCGCCCGGCGGTGCGGACGACGCCCCTCGACGAGCAGCGGGCGTCAGCGGCGCAGCTCGAGGTACTTCGAGATGAGTGCCTTCGTCGACGGGTCCTGCGCGTCGAGCGCGGACGTGTCGCCCTCGACCGCCGGCGCGATCTCGAGCGCGAGCTTCTTGCCGAGCTCGACGCCCCACTGGTCGAACGAGTCGATGCCCCACACGACGCCCTGCACGAACGTGATGTGCTCGTAGAGCGCGATGAGCTGACCCAGCACCGACGGCGTGAGCGACGGCGCGAGGATCGACGTCGTCGGGCGGTTCCCGGAGAACACGCGCGCGGGCACGATGTCCTCCGCCGTGCCCTCGGCGCGCACCTCGTCCGCGGTCTTGCCGAACGCGAGCGCCTTCGTCTGCGCGAAGAAGTTCGCGAGGAACAGCCCGTGCACGTCGGTGTCGCCGTCCTTCAGCGGGTGCGCGGGGTTCGCGACCGCGATGAAGTCCGACGGGATCAGGCGCGTGCCCTGGTGGATGAGCTGGTAGAACGCGTGCTGGCCGTTGGTGCCGGGCTCGCCCCAGAACACCTCGCCGGTCTGCGTCGTCACCGGCGTGCCGTCCCAGCGGACCGACTTGCCGTTGGACTCCATCGTCAGCTGCTGCAGGTACGCCGGGAAGCGGTGCAGGTACTGCGCGTAGGGGAGGACGGCGTGCGTGTGCGCGCCGAGGAAGTTGACGTACCAGATGTTCAGCAGCCCCATGAGGACGGGCACGTTCTGTCCGAACGGCGTCGTCGCGACGTGGGTGTCGACCGCGTGGAAGCCCGCGAGGAAGTCGCGGAACGCGTCGGGCCCGATCGCGATCGCGAGCGACGTGCCGATGACCGAGTCGACCGAGTAGCGTCCCCCGACCCAGTCCCAGAACCCGAACGCGTTGGCGGGGTCGATGCCGAACGCCGCGACCTTGTCGAGCGCCGTCGACACCGCGACGAAGTGCTGCGCGACGGCCGCGTTGCGGGCCTCGTCCGTGTCCTCGGTGCCGAGCTCGCGCCACAGCCAGTCGCGTGCGAGGCGCGCGTTGGTCAGCGTCTCCAGGGTGCCGAACGTCTTCGACGCGACGATGAACAGCGTCGTGCGCGGGTCGAGGCCCTTGACCTTCTCGGCCAGGTCGGTCGGGTCGATGTTCGACACGAACCGCACCTCGAAGCCGTCCTGCACGTACGGCTTGAGCGCCTCGTACGCCATGACGGGGCCCAGGTCCGAGCCGCCGATCCCGATGTTGACGACCGTCTGCACCCGCTCGCCGGTCACGCCCGTCCACTCGCCGGACCGGACCCGGTCGGCGAACGCGAACATCTTCGTCAGCTCGGCCTGCACGTCCGCGTCGACGTCCTGCCCGTCGACGACGAGCCTCGGCGTGGCACCCACGGGGCGGCGGAGCGCCGTGTGCAGCACCGCGCGGTCCTCGGTCACGTTGATGTGGTCGCCGCGCAGCTGCGCCTGCAGCCGGTCGGCCAGGCCGACCTCGTCGGCGAGGCGCACCAGGAGCGCGAGCGTCTCGTCCGTGACGAGGTTCTTCGACAGGTCGACGTGCAGGTCGGCGAGCGGGAACGACAGGCGCTCCGCGCGGGCCGGGTCCGCGGCGAACCAGCCGCGCAGGTCGGCGTGCAGCTCGGCCTCGTGGGCGGACAGGTCCTGCCACGCGCTCGTGCTGGTGGCGTCGATGGGGTGCGAGGACACGGGTCTCCCTCTCGGAGCGGGTGATGGGTGCGCGACCGCGCTGGCCGTCCCAACCTAGTGCGCCCCGCCGACCGGTCGCACGGGACGTCCGTCGGTCCGCCCGCACGTCGGACGCGGGTACCGTGACCCGGTGCACCGGATCCCCACCGCCCTGATCGCCGCGCTCACGCTCGTCGTCGGGTTCGCCGTCGCGCAGGCCACCGACGTGCGCGCGCTCGGGGGAGCGGTGCTGCTGGCCGGCGGCGCGTGGTGCGCGGTGCGCGCGTGGCGACCGGCGGGACCGGTCCGGACGGTCGCGGTCCTCGTCGTCGCCGCCGCGTGCTTCGTCGTGTCCCACCTGCTCGCGCCGCACCTCGGTGCCTGGCCGTCCGTCCTGCTCGTGGCGGTCGTCCTGGCCGCGGTGACGTGGACGCTCGTCGACCGCCCGACGGCGGCCCTGCGCGCGCAGGCCTGACGCGCCGGGCGATCAGCCCAGCGCGTCCCGCACGAGCGGCGCCACCTGCGTGCCGAGCAGCTCGATCGCGTGCATCGACTCGGTGTGCGGCACGCCGGACAGGTCCATCTGGAACGCCTGCCGGTCGTGGTGCAGGACGCCGTGCAGCGCGACGATCCGCTCGGCGACCTCCTCGGGGTGCCCGACGAAGTACGCGCCGCCGCGCGCAGCCTGCGACTCGAACGCGATCCGGTTGGGCTGGGCGAACCCGCGCTCGGACGCGATGCGGCGCAGGGAGTCGTGCCAGTACGGGTAGAAGAAGTCGCGCGCGGTGCGTGGGTCGTCGGCGACGAAGCCCATGCCGGCGACGGACACGAACGGCTGCTCGGGGCGGCCGGGCCGGGTCGAGGCGGCGTACGACTCGCGGTAGAGGTCGACGAGCGGCGCGAACGACGCGGGCTGCCCGCCGATGATCGCGTAGGAGACGGGCAGGCCCAGCGCGCCCGCGCGTGCCGACGAGCGGGGGTTGCCGCCGGTGGCGATCGCGATGCGCAGGTGGGGGCCGAGGCCCGGCTTGTCGAGCGGACGGGGCAGGACGAGGGCGTCGTCGAGCGGCGCGCGGAACCGGCCCGACCAGGTCGTGCGCTCGGCCTCGTCGAGGCGCAGCAGCAGGCCGATCTTCTCGTCGAAGAGCGCGTCGTAGTCGTCGAGGGACGCACCGAAGAGGGGATAGGACTCGATGAAGGAGCCGCGTCCGGCGAGCAGCTCGACGCGCCCGCCCGAGTACAGGTCCATGGTCGAGAACTGCTGGTGCACGCGGACGGGGTCCTCGGTGGACAGCACGGTGACGGCGGAGCCGACGGTGAGGCGCGACGTCTGCGCGAGCGCCGCGGCGATCACGGTCGCGGGGGAGGAGATCGCGTAGTCGGGGCGGTGGTGCTCGCCGATGCCGACGTAGTCGAGGCCGACCTCCTCGGCGAGGCGGATGCGCTCGAGGATCTCGCGCAGCCGCTGGTCGGGGGAGACGGTCGCTCCCGTGGTCGGGTCCGGGTGAATGTCACCGAAGGTGTACAGGCCGAGCTCCATGCGTCGTCCAACGTGGCAGGCGTCCGACCTGTTCCACCGACCCGCTAGCACGGCGCGGGTCTTCTCGCACGTCGGAGGGCCTGGGCGCGCTCCCACCTGCGGAGATGTCGACGGCGTGACGCGGTCTCGGCTCGTGATTCGGCTGTGTGAACGGTCGGTCACGATGTGGTCACGGTCACAGATGGACACTTGACCGAGATTAGTAAGGACGCTCTACTAACAAACGTGACGACGACCACCACGCCCGGCTCGGCGGCCGGCAGCGGGACCGCCCGGCCCGTCGGACGCGCGCTGCGTCCCACGGCCAAGGCGCTGCCCGAGCACGGTCGCGCGCACAACCGGTCGATGGTCCTCGCGCACCTCTTCCACGTCGGCCCGTCCTCGCGCGCCGACCTCGCACGCAGCACCGGGCTCACCCGCGTCACCGTCTCGGGCCTCGTCGCGGAGCTCATCGCCGAGGGCCTCGTCGAGGAGCTCGGCGTCCGCGCCGAGGGCAAGGTCGGCAAGCCGGCCACTCTCGTCGGGATGCGCACCGAGGCCTACCAGGTCGTCGCCGTCGACCTCACCGACGACACCCGCCTGCACGGCGCGGTCATGAACCTCGACGGCACGGTGGTCGCGCGCCGCTCGGTCCCGCTCGACGGCCGGACGGGGGAGAGCGCGGTCGAGCTGCTCGACGCGCTGTGCCGCGACCTGCTCGACGCCGCGCAGCGGACCGTCATCGGCGTCGGCATCGCGTCGCCCGGCGTCATCGACCCCGCGGGCGTCGTCGTCCAGGCCCCCAACCGGGGCTGGTACGGCGTGCCGCTCGCCGCGCGACTCACCGCCTCGCTCGGCGTCCCCGTGCACGTCGCGAACGACGCCAACACCCGCGCGCTCGCCGAGTTCACCTACGGCGACGCGAGCGGGAAGGGCACGATCGTCGTGACCGTCGGGCAGGGCGTCGGCGCGGGCATCGTGGTCGACGGCGCCCTCGTCCTCGGCCGGCACCACGCCGCGGGCGAGATCGGCCACGTCACGGTCCTCGACGGCGACACGCCCGAGCGGCCCGCGCCGTGCGCGTGCGGACGCGAGGGCTGCCTCGAGACCGTGCTCTCCGTCCCCGCGCTGCGCCGCCGCACCGCGGGACGCGACCCCCAGGACTCCGACGCCGAGCTGGCGTCGGTCGGACGGCTGCTGGGCATCGCCCTCGCACCCGTCGTCAGCGCGCTCGACCTCGCAGAGGTCCTGCTCTCCGGCCCCTCGGAGCTGCTGGACGGCCCTCTCCGCGAGTCGGCGCTCGCCACCCTCCGCACCCGCACCATGCCCGTCATCGGCGACGGCCTGGCGCTGCGGATGGGCTCACTCGACGAGGACGGGACTCTCGCCGGCGCGACGGTCCTCGTCCTGTCAGGTCAGCTCGGGGTCACGTGACGACCCCGAGCCGACCCGTTGCAGTCGGAATCACCACCCCGGCGACGCCGTTCGGCGCTCGCCTCGCTCACGGGAGGAACCCCAACGTGAAGATGCTACGTTTCGCGGCCGTCGGCGTGGCAGCCGCGCTCAC